>DATKDR010000062.1:0-30736 GCA_035512635.1 Longimicrobiales bacterium
ATGGATCTCGAACTTGCCAGCCGCAAACGGGGTCGTCTCCAGGAGACGGCGGAGATCAACGTCACCAGTCTGGTCGACGTGGCATTCACGCTGCTGGTGATCTTCATCATCACCGCGCCGATCATGCAGGGCGGCGTCGAGGTGCAACTGCCGCAGGCGGAATCGGCGCCGATCACGTCGGACGATCGCGTCATCGTCACCGTCACGCGCGACGGCAGCATCTTCGTCGGCGAGATCCCGGTAGCGACCCTCGAGGACTTCGAGGAGGTGTTCCCGGCGTACGTGCGCTCGCGCAACGCGCGCGGCGCGTACCTGAAGGGGGACGCGGGCGTGCCGTACGGCCGCGTGCTCGAGCTGCTGGGCCTGATGAAGCGGCTGGACGTGGTCGAGGTGGGGCTCGTCGCCGAGCCGCCTCCGGTCGAGCGCCGGGAGTGAGGAGCGCGAGGTGACGACCAGCGGCGGTGGATCCACCTACCGGACGACGTTCCGACGCGCGCCGCGCAGGCGCGAGCGGCCCGGCGCGCTGCCGATCGGGCTGTCGATCGTGATCCACGCCGTGCTGCTCATCGGCTTCTTCGCGAGCGGGCTGCTGGCTCGTCCCGCACCGGTCGACTTCCGCGTCTACGAGGTGGATCTGGTCGCGGGCCTCGAGCCCGAGCCGCCGCTGGTGCAGACGCCGCCCGAGGCGGTCGAGGAGCCGCCGGCGGAAGAGGAGCCGGAGCCGGAGCAGACGGTGCCATCGCCCGCGCCGCAGCGGGAGGCGCCGCGGCCGGAGCAGCCGGCGACGCCGACGCCGAGCCGCGAGACGCCGCCGGAGCGGGCCGCGGGCTCGGGCGACCTGACCGTGCAGATCGAGGGTCTCCAGGCGCGCTACCCGGAGTACTACGAGAACATCATCCGCACGCTGTACCGCTTCTTCCGCTGGAACGAAGCGAGCCGGCCGTCCGCCGAATACTTCTTCTACATCAATCGCGACGGCTCGGTGAGCGAGATCCGGCTGATCCGCACGAGCGGCAACGTCGCGTTCAATCTCGAGGCGATGGGCGCGATCGAAGCCGCGGGCGATCGCCGCGCGTTCGGTCGACTGCCGGACGACTTCGAGGGCGATCGGCTGCCGGTCCTCTTCTCGTTCCAGCCTCAATGAGGCTCTGGGCACCAGGCACTAGGCACTAGTTGCGTCGCGCGCAGCGCGACGCCTCCGCAATCGACGAAGCCCAGAGCCCAGAGTCCAGAGCCCAGAGCCCAGAGCCCAGAGCCCAGAGCCTAGAGCCTAGAGCCTAGAGCCTAGAGCCTAGAGCCTAGAGCCTAGAGCCTAGAGCCTGGGAGAACGGATCCTGCGGGCCGCAACGCAGGTAGACATGCCGATAACCCCCTCGCGCCAGACCCCGTGAAGAACGCAATGAAGCGAACTCTGTGGCTCGCCGCGCTGCTCGCGCTGGCCGCTCCCGCCGCTGCGCAGGTGGGCGACACGACGCAGCTGCCGACGGGCGTGCGGCTGGGGCTGATCTACACGCCGGGTATGGCGCAGCGGCTGGCGGTGCGTCCGGTCGAAGCGGCCGGCGCGGGCGCCGTGGTGGCGACGCAGGCGACGGAGATCCTGGCTCGGGATCTGGACTTCAGCGACCGCTTCGACATGGTGTCGACGCCGGCGGGTCTGGTCGCGGTGCCGATCACGTACGGCCCGTGGAACGACCTGGGCGTCGCCTACCTGGTGTCGGGAGAGGTGACGCCGGAGGGCGACGAGTGGGCGCTGCGCGTCGTGCTGCACGACGTGACCTACGCCAACGTCATGGAGCAATGGACCTATCGCCTGCCGTCGCCGGCCGATCCGGCGTTCCGCATGGCGGTGCACGCGGCGGCGGACGCGATCGTGGAGCGGGTCACGGGGCAGCCGGGCATGGCCGCGAGCACGATTGCCTTCATTCGACGCACGAACGGCCGCTACGAGTTGATGCTCGTCGACTACGACGGCGAGAACCTGCGGCGCGTCTCCGTGAGCGACGACATCCTGCTGTCGCCGGCCTGGTCGGCGGACGGTCAACGGGTGGCGTACTCCGTCGTGTCCGACGAGGGCAACTTCCAGATCCAGGAGCGGCTGCTGGAGACAGGCGACGTGCGCGTGCTGGTGAACCGGCCGGGGCTCAACATCACGCCGTCCTACTCGCCGTCGGGCGACGCGGTCGCGTTCGCGATCGCCGCCGGATCGGGCACCGACATCTACTCCTACGACGTGCGCCGCCACTGCTGCCTGACGCGGCTGGAGGGCGGCCACGGCCGCCAGCTTTCGCCCACCTACTCCGGGGACGGGCGGCGCATAGCGTTCAACTCCGACCGGCTCGGACAGCCCCACATCTACGTCATGCCGGCGGGTGGCGGCGAGAGCGCTCTGATTTCTCCGTTTGTCTATGGAGAGCCGGGATACTACACTTCCCCCGACTGGTCCCCGACGGGTTCGCTCGTCGCCTTCCACGGCCGATCGCGGGGCAATTTCCAGATCATGGTCGCGGATGCGGACGATCCGGACGCGCTGGTGCGTCAGGTCACCGCCGATGGCGTGAGCGAGGATCCGAGCTGGGCACCGGACGGCAGGCACATCGTCTTCGTCGGGCGCCGGGGATCAGGGCGGGGATTGTACGTGATCGACAGCTCGTCGGGACGGCTCAGGCCGGTCGTCCTCGGCGGGGACCTAGTGGTCCCCGATTGGTCGCCGACGCTCGTGCGGGCGTCGGATCTCGCGCTCGACAGCCGCTGAGGCTGCGGGCCACACTCTTCAGGAACGGAGACACCATGATGCAGCAGCGCTGGGCAGTTGTTGCGGTCCTCGGTGCGGTCCTCCTCGGCGCCTGTGGCGGCGAGCCGGAGGAACCGACGCCCGTCGTGACCGCGCCGGATACGGCGGCGGAGCGCAGAGCCCGTGAGGCAGCGGCCGCGGAAGCGGCGCGCCGCGCCGAGGCGGAACGGATGGAGCGCGAACGCGCGGCCCGCGATCGCGCGATGGAAGAGGCACGTCGTGCGCGCGAGACGATTGCCCAGCGCGTTCACTTCGACTTCGACCAGTCGGCGATCCGACCGTCGGCCGAGGAGACCCTGCGGCGCCAGGTGGGTGTGCTGCGCGCGCATCCGAACGTGCGCCTTCGCATCACCGGCCACGCCGACGAGCGCGGCTCGACCGAGTACAACCTGGCTCTCGGCCAGCGTCGAGCGCAGGCGGTCAAGGATTTCTATACGACGTCCGGGCTGGCCGCTTCCCGCTTCGAGGTGAACAGTCTCGGCGAGGAGCGTCCGCTGGTGAGAGAGTCGAACGAGGCGGCCTGGGCACAGAACCGGCGCGCCGAGTTCACGATCATCGCCGGGGAGAGTACGCTGAATCCGTAACGCTTCTCGGATGACCAGGCTGTACCGCATGTCCGGCGCGATCCTGGAGGCGGGGCGCACGCCTCGCCTCCTCGCGCTCGCGCTCGTCCTGCCGCTCTGCGCGGGCTGCGCGACCAAGCGCGATCTGCGCGAGCTGCGCGCGGAAGTCGTCGCGCTCCAGCTGCGGCAGGATTCGCTGTTCGCCGTGCTCCGGGACCAGCAGGAGCTGCTCATGGATTCGGTCTCCGGCAATCGGGAGATCCTCCTGAGCGCTCGTGGCGATCTCGCGCGCCAGATGCTATCGATGGAGGATCAGCTGGTGCAGATCCAGGAGCTCGCGGGCCAGAGCCAGCGCCGCATCAGCGAGCTGCGGCAGCAGTACGAGCGGCGCGCGGATCAGATCGATGACAGCGCGACGCCGCCGGGTGACACGCCGCCGCCGGCGAGCGGCAACGACCCGGACCAGCTCTATCAGCTCGGCCGCCAGCAGCTCGAGCGCGGCAACGCGCGCACGGCGCGGCAGGCGTTCGAAGCCCTGCTGTCGTCGCACGGCAATCATCGACTGGCCGCGGACGCGCAGTTCGGCATCGCCGAGAGCTGGGTCCAGGAGGATGCGACGCGCGCGCTGCGCGAGTTCGAGCGGGTCCAGGAGCTGTTCCCCAGCTCGCCACGGGCGCCGGCCGCTCTCTTCCGCGCAGGCGTGATCGCGCGGGATCGCAACGACACCGCGAAGGCGCGCGAGTATTTCCAGCGCGTGATTCGCGGCTACCCCGGATCGGAGGAGGCGCGCGCCGCATCGGAGGCACTGGGGCGGCTGCGCAACTGAGCGCCACGCAGTGCGCTGTCCCTACTGCCATCAGACCGAAGATCGCGTCGTCGACACGCGGACGAGCCAGGAAGGCCGTGCGGTGCGTCGCCGTCGCGAGTGCCTGAGCTGCGGCCAGCGTTTCACCACCCACGAAGTCGTCGTCGAGCGGCAGATGCAGGTCGTGAAGCGGGACGGCTCGACCGAGCCGTACGACCGGCAGAAGCTGATCCGCTCGCTCGAGCTCCCCTGCGCGAAACGTCCCGTGACGCCGGACCAGATCGAGGCGCTCGTCGACTCGATCGAGGACCAGGCCGCGCGCACGAGCGGTGACCAGGTCGAGACGCGGCTGCTCGGCGAGATGGTGATGGAGCGGCTGCGCTCCCTCGACCACGTCGCCTACGTCCGCTTCGCCTCCGTCTACCGCGATTTCCAGGATCCGGACGAGTTCGCCGAGGAAGTGCGCGACCTGACCCAGCGCGAGGCGCGCGAAGCGGCGGGCCGCAGCCAGGTCGAGCTGCCGCTGAACAAGCCATGAGACGCCGCATTCCGCGTCCCGCCACGGCGGCCGGCGACATGCCGTTCCTCGATCACCTCGAGGAGCTGCGCTGGCGCATCCTGTACGCGCTGATCGCGCTCGTCATCGGCGCGATCGCCGGTTTCATCCTGGTCACCGAGTTCGACGTGCTGGGCCTGCTCATCGCGCCGGTCGAGCCGTACCTCGGAGAGGGGCAGCGCCTCGCCTACCTGAGCCCGACGGATCCGTTCTTCATCACGCTGAAGCTCGCGCTGCTGGTCGGGCTGCTGCTGTCGGCCCCCGTCATGATCTACCAGGGCTGGGCGTTCCTGTCGCCCGCGCTGCACCGCGAGGAGCGTCGCGCGATCGTGCCGTCGTTCTACCTCGGGCTCGTGCTCTTCACGGTCGGCGCTGCGCTCGCCTACTGGGCGGCGCTGCCGGTGACGCTCCGCTTCATGATGGGCTTCCAGGTGGAGAGCCTGGAACAGAACCTGACCGTCGGGCCGTATCTATCACTCGTGGTGCGAATGCTGCTCGCGTTCGGCCTGGTGTTCGAGCTGCCCATCGTGATCCTGATTCTGTCCGCCTTCGGTATCGTCGATCCCGCCATGCTGCGGTCGAAGCGACGTCATGCGATCGTGCTGATCGCGGTCGTCGCGAGCGTCATCACGCCCGGTGACGTCGTCCTGCTCACGCTCTTCCTGATGGTGCCGCTCATCCTGCTGTACGAGCTGAGCATCGGCCTGTCGGGCCTGATGGAGCGGCGCCGTGTGCGGCTGCGGCGCGAGATGCTCGCCGAGGCTGCCGATGCGTGATCCGCTGCGGCTGCTGCTCGTCCTGCTGTCCCTGTCGCTCGTCGCGGTGCCGTCGGCCGCGGCCGCGCAGGAGGAGCAGGAGCGCGAGAGGCCCCGGCTGCGGACGCCGGAGGAGCTGCGGCAGGCGCGGGAACGCGTACGCGAGCGACAGCCGGCCGTCGATATCCCGGAGCGCGCCGAGCGCCTGCAAGACGCGCGGGAGGTGGAGCGCATCGAGCAGCAGCAGCGGGCGCCGGCGACGCCCGCGATCACGCCGCGCGGCATCTCCTCGGCCCAGCCGGATTCCGTGATTCAGGCGCTGCGCGCGCTCGAAGGCTATACGGTCACGACCTACAGCGGCTCGGGCGCGCGCTTCGACGCGGACCGCGGTGACGTCGCACTCGAAGGCGACGCGTCGCTCGAGCGGCAGGGGCAGACGATCACGGCCGATTCGATGCTGACGTTCGACCGCGAGAGCGGCGTCGTGTGCGGCTACGGCAATCCGGTCCTGAGCGGGGAAGGCAAGCCGATCAACAGCGATCAGATCTGCTACGACACCGAGCGCCGGCTGGGCATGGCGCTGGGCGCGCGCACCGAGTTCACCCAGAGCGCCACGTGGTTCGTGCACGGCGAGCGCGTGTTCACGGTCGGCTCCGACGCCATCTACAGCGCGGGTACCGAGTTCACGACCTGCGAGCTGGAGGTACCGCACTACCACTTCCACGCGTCGCGCTTCAAGATGATCAACGACCGCATCCTGGTCGCGCGCGACGTGACGCTGAATTTCGGCGGCGTGCCGGTGTTCTGGCTGCCGTTCCTCGTGCAGAGCCTGCGGCAGGGGCGCCGCAGCGGCCTCTTGAATCCATCCTTCGGCATCGCCGACGTGGTGCAGACGAGCTCCCGCCATCGGCGCCAGATCCGCAATCTCGGCGTCTTCTGGGCCATCAACGACTACATGGGCTCCGAGCTGGCCATGGACTGGCGCAGCGGCGACTGGATCGCGGTGCGCGGCCGCTTCGACTACCGCTGGACCCGCCAGTTCCTCCGGGGCTACGTGAACGCGCAGCAGTACTACGAATCCGACGGCACGCGCCTGATGCTGGTCACGGACAACGGATGGCAGCCCGGCGAGCGTACGCACGTGCGCGTGAACGGCCAGTACGCCTCGTCGAACGAGTTCGTGCAGCGGGAGACGTTCAATCCGGACGAGCTGAATCGGACGCTCCAATCGAACGCGTCGCTCAGCCACGCGTTCAGCAATGGCGCCAGCCTGAACTTCGGCGCATCGCGCAATCAGCAGATCATGGCGGAGCGGGTGACCACGACGCTGCCGGACCTGAGCATCCGCCTGCCGGCACTGATGCTCGCGGCGGTGAACATCGGCGGCGTGCCGCAGGAGCTGGTGTGGACCGCCTCGACGAGGTATCTGGCGACCAGCGAGGATCGCGACGAGCTGGAGTCGCCGGCGCCGACCGACCGCGATAGCCGCAGGCAGTCGGCCACGCTCAGCAGCGCCCTGCGCTTCGGCAACCTGGGCTTCTCGCAGGGGATCACGGCGCAGGACGACGGGCTCGAGAGCAAGCCGGCGGTGCCGACGGAAACGGACACGACGGTGGCGTTGCCGGCCGAGACGACGCGCTCGCTCGCGTGGAACTCGGTGCTCAGCTACGAGCAGGATCTGATCGGAACCTTGCGCATCACGCCCCAGCTCACGCTCCAGGGGCGGGTGCTCGAGTCGCCGCTGACCGGCAACGAGCCGATCACGGCGCCGGTCACGCTCGGCTTCGGCACCACCCTGAAAGCGGACATCTTCGGCTTCTGGCCGGGCGTCGGTCCCTTCGAGCGGTTCCGCCACCGCATCAGTCCGACGGTGTCGTACAGCTTCCGCGGAGATCCGGAGCAGTCGGCGCTCCAGGACTCGATCTTCGGCGAGACGACGCGCGCGACGAACGCCGTGCGCATCCAGTTCCAGCAGACGTTCGAGGGCAAGCGTCCGGCGGAGGAAGCGGCGGACAGCGTGGGGGATCCGGCCTCGGACGATCGGGCGTTGACGGACGAGCCGCGCCGACTGCCCGGCCAGCAGCCGGTCCGGCTCCTGTCGATCAATACGAGCGCGATCGCGTACGACTTCGAGGCGGCGTCACGCGGCGAGGAGGGACTGACGACGACGCAGATCACGAACAGCGTCGCCTCGGATCTGCTGAAGGACCTGAGTCTCAACTTCTCGCATTCGCTGTTCCGTCCGATCACCGATGGCACCGGCGCGCAGGTCGATCGGACCTTCGATCTGCACCTCGAGCAGGTCGGCGCGAGCTTCGGCCTCACGGGCGATTCCTGGTTGTTCCGCTGGCTCGACATCGGCGGCGAAGGGGAGGCGGAAACCGCGCGCGAGGCCGCGCTCGACACGCTGGACACGGAATCGCTCCTGCCGTCGACCGACGACCGGGGCATCGTGCCGGGTGCCGCGCCGTCCAGCCGCATGGGCGGAATGAATCGCGTGGGCAGCACGGGCACCTGGCGCGCCGATTTCAACTACTCGCTGCGCCGTCCGCGCGACGAGAGGCTCGACGAGAACCAGATGCTCTCGGCGCGCGTCGCCTTCCAGCCGACCGAGAACTGGAGCGTCGGCTGGAACACCGGCTATTCCATCACCGACTCCGAGTTCCTCAACAATGCAGTCACGCTGACGCGCGCGCTGCACCGCTGGCGGGCGGACTTCAGCATCGTGCGCGCGCAGAACGGCAACTTCAGCTTCGAGTTCGAGGCGCGGCTGAGCGACCTGCCGGACCTGAGGGTCCCCTACGACCAGCGCAGCCGCCGCAATGACTGAACGCGCCCGGCCGCGCGTCGCCGCGACACCGACGCTCCGTCTCACCGGCGAGGATCTCACGCTGGAAGATGTCGGTCGCGTGGCGGGCGCCGCGCCGCCGCGCGTCGAGCTGGATCCGGCCGCGCTCGAGCGCGTCAGGGCCGCACGCGCGGTCATCGATCGCGCGGTCGCCGAGCAGCGCGTCGTCTACGGCGTGACGACCGGTTTCGGAGCCCTTTCGGACGTGGTCATACCGACGGACCGGCTGCGCGAGCTCCAGGCGAACCTGATCCGCAGCCACTCGGCGGGTCTCGGGCGGCCGCTCCCCGAGGATGAGACGCGCGCGATCACGCTACTGCGTGCGAACGTGCTCGCGCGCGGTCATTCCGGCGTGCGCCCGCTCGTCATCGATACGCTCGCGGAGCTGCTCAATCGCCGCATCCATCCGGTCATCCCCGAGCGCGGCAGCGTAGGCGCGTCGGGCGATCTCGCGCCGCTCTCCCACCTGGCGCTGGTGCTGATGGGCGAAGGCGAGGCGATGGTGGACGGCGTGCGCATGAGCGGCGCGGAGGCGCTCGAGCGCGCGGGACTCGAGCCCGTCGTGCTCGAGGCTAAGGAGGGCCTCGCGCTGAACAACGGCACGCAGGCGATGACCGGCGTGGGCGCGCTCGCGCTGCTGGCGGCCGAGCGCGCCGTCGAGACGGCCGAAGTCGCGGGTGCGATGAGCCTCGATGCGCTACGCGGCACGCCCGATGCCTTCGACGCGGAGATCCAGCGCATCCGGCCGCATCCCGGACAGATCGAGTCGGCCGCCCGTCTGCGCGGGCTGCTGCGGGACTCCGGCATCCGGGAATCCCACCGCGACGGCGACCCGCGCGTACAGGACGCCTACTCGCTGCGCTGCATGCCGCAGGTGCACGGCGCCGCGCGACAGGCCTTCGCCTTCGTGCGCCAGGTGCTGACGATCGAGCTGAACAGCGTGACGGACAATCCGCTGGTGTTCGCGGACGACGACCGGGTCGTGAGCGCCGGCAACTTCCACGGCCAGCCGATCGCGCAGGCGCTCGACCTGCTCGCGATCGCGGTCGCCGACCTGGCATCGATCAGCGAGCGCCGCCTCGCCCGACTGGTGGATTCGGCGCTCTCCGGGCTGCCCGCGTTCCTGACCGGCGAGCCGGGCGTGAGCTCCGGCTACATGGTGGTGCAGATCAGCGCGGCGGCGCTGATCACGGAGCTGAAGCTGCGCGCGATGCCGGCGAGCGTCGACTCGATCCCGACCGACGCCAACAAGGAGGACCATGTCTCGATGGGCATGGCGGCCGCGCTCAAGGCGCGCGACTCCGTGGCGCTGCTCGAGACGGTGCTCGCGCTCGAGCTGCTCGCGGCCGCGCAGGCGATCGAGTTCCACCGGCCGCTGCGCTCGGGCGCCGGGGTAGAGGCCGCGCACGCGCTGATCCGCGAGCGCGTGCCGCCGCTCGGCACCGATCGTCCGCCGGGGCCGGACATTCGCGCCCTCGAGGACATGGTGCGCGCCGGAGTCTTCGCGGCGATCGCGCGGCAAGCCGGCGCATGAGCGCGACGCTCTTCGTCGACGCCGGCCAGGTGGTCACCTGCGAAAGCGCGCAGCCGGCGTCGGTGTGCACGGGCGTCGCCGTCGCGGTGGAGGACGGCCGCATCGCGGCGATCGACGCGCAGTCCACGCTGGAGGAGCGCTGGCCCGACGCCAGCCGGGTGCGCTGCGGCGGAGCGGTGCTCACGCCAGGGTTCGTCGATTCCCATACGCACGCCGTGTTCGGACGCTGGCGCGCGGGTGAGTACGCGATGCGCGTGCGGGGCGTCCCCTACATGGAGATTGCGCGGCAGGGCGGCGGCATCAACGCGTCGGTCGCCGACCTGCGGGAGCGCAGCGAGGCGAACCTGGTCGAGCTGACGCGCGCCCGCCTCGCCGAGATCCTGCGCATGGGCACGACGACGCTCGAGGTGAAGAGCGGCTACGGCCTGACGGTCGAGGACGAGCTCAAGATGCTGCGGGTCGTGCGCACGCTCGGCGGCGAAGGACCGCTCGACCTGGTGCCGACCTTCATGGGCGCGCACGAGTTTCCGCCCGACTATCGGGCTCGCAGGAGCGGGTACGTCGACCTGGTGGTGCACGAGATGATTCCCGCGGTCGCGCACGGGAAGCTCGCGCGCTTCTGCGACGTGTTCATGGAGCCGGGCGTCTTCACGGCAAGCGAGGCGCGGCGCATCCTCGAAGCCGGCCTGGAGCACGGGTTGATCCCGAAGCTGCACGCGGACGAGCTGGAGCCGTCCGGCGGGGCCGAGCTGGCGGTGGAGCTGGACGCGGCGTCGGCCGATCACCTCGGCCGCGTGAGCGACGTGGGCATGCGCGCGCTCGCCCGCAGCCGGACAGTCGCCACGCTGCTGCCGGCGACGCTCTTCTTCCTGGGCAAGGGTGCGTACGCGCCGGCGCGGAAGCTCATCGACCACGGCGCGACCGTCGCCCTCGCCACCGACTTCAATCCCGGCTCGTCCCCGACGGCTAGCATGCCGCTGGTCATGACGATCGCGTGCTCGCACATGGGCATGGACCCGCTGGAGGCGCTCTGGTCGGCGACGGCGGGGGGCGCCCGGGCGCTCCGCCTGGAGGACGGACGGGGCACGCTGCGCGCCGGCGCGCCCGCCGACATGGTCGTCTGGGCCGCTTCCGATTACCGTGAGATCGCCTATCGATTCGGCGTCAACCTGGTCCGGGGCGTATGGAAGGGCGGGCAGCGCGTCGTCTGACGCGCTTGTGACGCTCAGGGCGCGCCGGTATCTTCGAGCCGATGATTCGCCGGGTCCTCGAAGCCGTGCCCAACTTCAGCGAGGGCCGCGACTTGACGCTCGTCGGCGAAATCGCGGCCGCGATGCGGCGGCCGGGCGTCGAGGTCCTCGACTGGTCGGCGGACCCCGATCATCACCGCTGCGTGATCACGCTGATCGGCGACCCCGGTTCCGTGGAGGACGCCGTCGTGGATGCCGCGGCCGTCGCGGTCGAGGCCATCGATCTCCGTCGCCATCAGGGAGTGCACCCACGCATCGGCGCCCTCGACGTCCTGCCCTTCGTACCCCTCGCGGGCATGCAGATGGACGATGCCGTCGCCTCCGCGCATCGGGTCGGCGCCCGCATCGCGCGCGAGCTGCGCGTGCCGATCTACTGGTACGGCGCGGCGTCGAATCCGCCGGGGCGCCGGCTCGCGGCACTGCGGCGGGGCGGATTCGAGGGGCTGGTCGAGGGCACGGGCACGGACCGCGCGCCGGATCTCGTGCCGGACGCGTGGCAGCACCCCGGGCTGCACCCGACGGCGGGCGCGACCTGCATCGGCGCGCGGGCGCTGCTGCTCGCCTGGAACGTGTACCTGTACGGGCTCGAGCTGGCGCACGCGAAGGCGATCGCCGCCGCGATCCGGGAAGCCGGCGGCGGCTTTCGCGGCTTGCGCGCGCTCGCGTTCCGACTGCCGCGACGTGATGCGGTGCAGATCTCGATGAACATCGAGGACCTGAGCGCGGTCCGGCCGGTCGAGGTGTACCGACGGATCGAGGAGCTCGCTCGAGAGCATGGTGGCAGGGCGGGGGAGACGGAAGTGATCGGCATGATGCCGGACGAGCTGGTGCTCTCTGGGGCAGCCGATCGCATGCAGCTCATCGAAGCCGACAGCGGGCGTTTGCTCTCGCGGCGACTGGCGCGGCACCTAACCGGCTCGGACGCCGGCACGGAAGCGATATGAGTTCAGTCAGGAGGCTCAAGGACAAGGCGCGCGACTTCGAGCGCAAGGAAGACTGGGGCAAGGCGGTCGACGCCTACCTCCTGGTCATCAAGGCGACGGAGAACGAGGCCAGCGAGGCAGAGCTCAGCCTCTACAATCGCGTGGGCGACCTTTACCTGCGCCTCGGCCGGCCCAGCGATGCCGTCGACTACTACTCGAAGGCGGCCGACCACTACGGCGAGGCGGGCCTCTACAACAACGCAATCGCGCTGTGCAACAAGGCGCTTCGCTACCAGCCGGACCGGCTCGAGCTGTACCGCAAGCTCGGCAAGCTGAGCGCCGAGCAGGGCTTCATCACGGACGCCCGTCGCTGGTACCTCGAGTACGCCGAGCGGCTCGCGAAGCAGGGCAAGACCCAGGACGCATTCGATGCGCTCAAGGAGTTCGCCGGGCTCTCGGAGGACCCCGAGATCCGGGAGATGCTCGCCGTCCAGCTCGAGCAGCGCGGCGAGACCGAGGAGGCCGTCACCCAGCTCCGCCTCGCCTACACGCAGTACCTCCAGCAGTCGGCCAGCGCGAAGGTGTCGGAGCTGCGCAAGCGCATCTACGCCCTGAACCCGGCGCTCGAAGGCGCCGACATCACCCTCACCACCGACGCCTCCGCGGCCGCTCACACCAGCGATCTGCCGGGCATCATCATCGATCGCGGAGCCAGAACGGCGCCGCCCCCCGCCGAACCCGCGGCCGAGACCCTCGCCGTAGACCAGGAGTTCGGCCTGGGCGCGGGCTCGGCGGCGGAGGAGGCGACCGAAGCCGAAGCCCTTCCGGGACTGGACGAGCCGACCGAAGCCGCGGACGAGGTGGAGGCGATGGAGCTGCCGGACCTCATGTCGACCGACATGGGCGTCGACGAGCAGGAGGAGGTCCTCGCCGCCGACCTGCCGACCCTCGACATCGAGCAGGGCGCGTCCCTCGTCGACGAGGACGAAGAGGCATCGTCTAACTTCGACCTGCCCAGCCTCGATGAAACGGAGGAGATCGGCACCGTGGAGGGCTTCGAGGCGGAAGAGCTGTCCGGCCTCGAAGGCTTCGGTGGCCTCGACATGGCGGAGGAGGAAGCCGCCGAGGACGAGGCCATGGACGAGCTGCCGATGCTCGTCGACAATCTGATCGACGTCGAGGAAGAGGCCGAGCCGCTGCCGACGCTCGAGATCGAGCCGGAGGAGATCGAGGAGGAGGAGGAGCCGGCGGTCGAGGAGGAGGAGCCGGCGCCGATCGCAGCGGAGGTCGAGGAGGAGGCCGAAATGGGCGACGTCGGCGCGACGCTCGATCAGGTGATGGTCGATGAGCCGTCGGCCGCCGAGGAGCTGGAGCAGCTCGCGTCGGAGGTCGAGGAGGAGGAGGAGGAGGAGGAAGAAGAAGAGGAGGAGGAAGAGCCGGCAGTCGAAGAGGAAATCGCCGCCGAGGCGCCCACGCCCGTTGCGGGAGAGGACGTGGAGTCGCTGATCCAGGCGGCGCGCGACCGCTTCGAGGCGGGCGAGCAGCGCGAGGCGCTCGCCTCGCTGGACGCGCAGCACGTGAATCTGGCGGACGCGAATCGGCTCGCGGACGCCTATCTCGTGGCGGGGGCACTCGTCGAGCTGGACCGCGACGCGGTTTCGGCTCACCAGGCGCGCGTGGAATACGCGTTCCGGCTCGACGACCGCGTCCGGCTGGTCGAGGCCTACCTCGATTTTGCCGCCTGCCTGCGGCGCACGGGGGCGGAGGCGAAGTCGGACTCGGTCTACCAGCGCGTGCTCGAGATCGATCCGAAGAACAAGGCCGCGCGCTCCGCACTGGAGCAACCCGCGCCGTCGCGCGCCACACCGGCCGCTCCCGCTTCGGCGAAGAAGGCCGATTCCGAGTTCGTCGACCTGGGCGGCATGCTGATGGACGAGAAGGAGCAGACGACGCGCTTCGTCGTGGCCGAGACGGTCGAATCCGGGGACGAGGAGCGTGATTTCGCCGACATGCTCACCCAGTTCCGCGCGAAGGTCGCTCAGCACGTGCCGCAGGAGGACACCGAGAGCCACTACGACCTGGGCATCGCCTTCAAGGAGATGGGGCTCGTCGACGAGGCGATCTCGGAGTTCCAGATCGCGCTGCGCGGCGGCAACGAACGCCTCAAGGTCTACGAGGAGCTCGGCCAGTGCTTCATGCAGAAGGAGCAGTACAACATCGCGGCGAAGCTGCTCGCCCGCGGCGCGCAGCTTCCGGCCAGCGACGATGCGGAGCTGCTCGGCGTCTATTATCTGCTCGGGCGCTGCTACGAGGAGCTGGGCCAGACCGCCGAGGCCAAGGAAGCCTTCGAGCGCGTGCTCGGCCTCGACATCGACTTCCGCGACGTCAATCAGCGGCTCAGCCGCCTTTGACAAGTACCGGCACGGCTCCTAGCTTCTCTCGCTCCAAGACCTTACGGGCTCTCGAACGCACAGTCGATGCTGCGCACGGTCCTCCCCAAGCTGTCCCGGATCCAGGCTCCCGTCCGGGACGGACTGGATCAGGTTCTGGACGAGCTGCGGCGCATCGTCCTCAGCGATTTCCGGCCCGTCGAGGAGGTGAACGATTACCTCCTTCTCGCTCGCGGCAAGCTCTTCCGCCCCACGCTGCTCCTGCTCTCGAACCGCATCGGCGAGCGGCCCGACGAGCGCGCCGCGACCATCGCCGCCGTCGTGGAGCTGACACACCTCGCCACGCTCGTGCACGACGACTCCGTCGATCACTCCGTGCTCCGCCGCGGCATGCCCACCGTGAACGCGCTCTGGAATCATCAGACCGCGGTCATCATGGGCGACTACCTGTACAGTCGCTCCATCTCCGAGCTCGCCCGCTTCGGCCGCGTCGAGCTGATCGACGTGCTCGCGAAGGCGGCCAACGAGATGAGCGTCGGCGAGCTGCGCCAGCTCACGTCGTGCGATGCGCTCGAGTTCGGCGAGCAGGACTACTTCCGGCTGATCGCGAGCAAGACCGCATCGCTCATGTCCGCGGCGTGCGAGATGGGTGCGATGATCGGCGACGAGCGCTGGCGCGAGCCGCTGTCGCGTTACGGCTACCAGCTGGGCCTGGCCTTCCAGATCGCCGACGATCTCATCGATTACACGATCGCCGAAGAGGTCACCGGGAAGCCGTCGGGGCAGGATCTGCGGGAGCACAAGATGACGCTGCCCCTGATCAACACCCTGGAGCGGCTGAGCGGCGTGGAGCGCACGCTGGTGACCGATTTCTTCGCGGATCCGGATCCCCGGGACGATGCCATCGCGGAAATCGTCGCGCTGGTCGACAGCCGGGGTGGCCTGGACTATGCCCGTGACCGCGCGCAGGAATTCGCCGAGCGCGCGGCGGCCGAGCTCGTCGGTCTGCCCGACGGCGATGCGACGGAAGCGCTGCGCGACGCCGTCGCCTACGTCGTCGGCCGTAACCGCTGATCGGAGGAACCACCCCGGGACATGACGGTATGATGATCGGCCCGAGACGACGCAACACCACGCGCCTGATGGTCGCATTGATCGGCGGCCTGTTCGTGGGCGCGCTGCTGACCGTGCTGGTGATGAACTTCCTGCCGGAAAGCGCGACCCGCAGCGTGCTGACGACGGCCGTCTCGGCGTCCATCGGACCGCTCGGGCTCGACCTGGTGGCGCTCGGCCTGGTGGTCGGCCCGCTCACCATCAACCTCAATGCACTCACGATCGTGGGCATCCTGCTCGTCGCCCTCGTGATGCGGTCCTGGCTGTAAGGAAGGAGGACACCATGCCATTCGGACTCGGTTTCGGCGAGCTGCTCATCATCTTCGCGGTTCTGCTGCTGGTCTTCGGCGCCAAGCGACTGCCCGAGCTGGGCGGCGCGCTCGGCAAGGGGATCCGCGAGTTCAAGACGTCGGTCCGCGACATCGAAGGCGAGATCAAGCGTCCGCCCGAGACGCCGCCGCGGGAGCTGCATCGGCCCGCCGCCCCGCCGCCGCAGGACGTCCCTTCGGCGCCGACGGGTGAGACGCGGAGCGAGCCGCCTGGCAGTGCCTAGGCTCTAGGCTCTAGGCTCTAGGCTCTAGGCTCTAGGCTCTAGGCTCTAGGCTCTAGGCTCTAGGCTCTAGGCTCTAGGCTCTAGGCTCTAGGCTCTAGGCTCAGCGGCCTGCTGGGACTTCCGGTAGGCCGCTTGTTTTTTTGGGGATCAGGGTGTCCGGCGGACGGTGGCACGGAGACCGACGAGCATCCGCCCGACTTCGGAGATTCGGTCGGTCAACCGGGCGGACTCGTCAGGCATCAGATACCCGAGATCGCGGCTCAGCTCCACATAATACGCCAACTCGTTCGCGGACCCGGAGGCGATGTCCAGGAACCGAGCGAAATCCTTCCGGGAATCCCGCCCGCATCCCTCGGCGACGTTCGCCGGGATCGACCGCGCCGCTCCCCGCATTTGCGCCGCCAGTCCGAAGATCTCCCGCCGCGGATATGCGTGCGTCAATCGGTGTATGTCCAGGGCAAGGGCGTGCCCCTTCACCCACACGTCGAGCTTGTGGTAGTCGCGCATGCCCCAATCTGCGCATCACCGCGGCAAAGCCCATAGCAGGATGTGCCAACGTTCCGGATTGCGAGTCGAAGCCCGGCAGCGACAGCCTAGCGCCAGCGGCCACGGCCCAGCGCCCAGCGCCCAGCGCCTAGCGCCTAGCGCCCAGCGCCTAGCGCCTAGCGCCTAGAAGAAAGGCGACGTCGGCGTCTGCGGCGCGTTGGCCGCCGCGCGCGCTTCCTGGCGGCGATCCAGGATCTCCGCCTTGGTGCGCAGCTCCTCCATGAACTGGCGGATGCGCGCTTCCTCGAGCGCGGCCGTGACCATGCGCCCCTGCTGATCCTTCTGCGCCTCCCACTCCCGACGGCTGGCTTCCGACTTTTCGATCAGCTGGACGATGTAGAGCGCGTCATTCTCCTCGACGACGCCGCTCACCTTGCCCCGATCGAGGCCGAACGCGGCGCCCACGACCGCATTCGCGCGGCCGATGCCCGGCACGAAGTCGACGCGCGTGAACGGTCCCGCCTCCTGCACCTGGAGCTCGTGCGCGGCGGCGACGTCCTCGAGCGTCGCGCCCTGGCGAACGCGGTCGATCATGTCGCGGGCGGTTAGGCGTGCGCGCTCGAGCTTCTTCTGCGCCTGCACGCGCAGACGGATGGCCGCGCGCGCCTCTTCGAGCGGCGGCACCCGCTCGGGCGTGCGCCGCACCAGCTCGATCACGTAATACATGCCGTCGGCCTCGAACAGCGGGCTGATCTCGCTTTCGGCTTCGGCGGTGTTGAAGGCCCAGTAGACGCCGTCGTCCAGCGAGCCCGCGCCCGGCACGAACGGCTGTGCCCGGGTGACGTTCGCCTCGCGAACCGCCAGTCCGAGATCCTGCGCGGCCCGCTCGAGCGTGAAGTTTTCCGTCAGCACTTCGAGCGAATCGGCCCGCGTCAGGATAAGGTCCTCGTGCTCGCGCGTCAGCTCGATCGGGATCAGGATCTGGCTCAGGCGTGCCGTGCTGTCGGTCCGTTCCCGCACGCGTACGAGATGGAAGCCGAACTGCGTCTCGACCGGCAGGCTGACCTGGCCGATCGGAACCGACCAGGCGGTCTCGGCGAACGAAGGAGGCAGGTCGGCGCGGCGCACCAGCCCCACATCGCCGTCACGGCTCGCGGATGCGGGATCCGCCGATTCGACGCGCGCGACCTCGCCGAAGTCCGCCCCCTCCTCCACGATCTGCTGGCGCAGGTCGAAGGCGCGATCGCGCGCCGCGGCGCTGTCTTCCGTCCCGGGACGCGCATCCAGCGTCACGTAACGGATCTGCGCGCGCGCGTCCTGACGGAAATCCTCGCGGTGCGCTTCGTAGTACGCCTTGATGTCTTCCTCCGTCACCGTCACCGCGGCATTGGGGACCACGCGCGCCGGCTCCAGCATGACGTAGCGGATGCTCGCCGTCTCGTTCCGATCGCGATACATCCGCCACAGCTCCGGCTCGGGCGTGTAGATGCCCGCGGCCACCCGCTGGAACAGCCGGTTCCGCGGAATCACGTCCCGGTAGTATGCCTCGAGCTCCGCCAGCAGCGCCGGGTCCGTCATCGGCGACGACAGGAAGGCGTGGTACTTGTCGAAGTCGAACTCGCCGTCCGTCTGGAACAGCGCGTTCGACGCGAAGGTAGGCGGCGGCGCGTAGCGCGCGGCCTGCAGCACTTCCTGATCGGTCGCGCGAATGCCCAGGCGGCTCAGCTCGCGGCGCAGCAGACGATCCGTGACCAGCTGCTCCCACGCCTGGTCCTCCAGCTCGCGATTCTCCGCCGGGCTGATCGGCTCCTGCGTCTCCGCCTGACGCCGCTGGTACAGCTCACGGTAGAAGCGGTCGTACTCCTCGAACGTGATCGGCTCGCCATCGATGCTGCCGATCTCGCCGCCCTGGAGCTGCGCCCCGCTCTGACCGCTCATGTCCATGCCCCATTCGAAGACCATGAGGCCGACGAACGCCAGCGCCGTGATCAGCATGATCCACTTCGTGTTTTCCCGCATCTGGCGCATCATGGGGCGCTATTCCTCACTCGCTGCATCTCGTCGACGGATTGGTCCGGGTAGGGATTTGGAAGTCCCGGAAGGTAAGTTTTTCGGCAACTCCTTTCAAGACAGCCGGTTTCGTTGACACTTCTCGCGGCGTCGCCCTATCTTCCGACCCTCACCGACCGCCTAAGTCCATCCGGCGATCCCCTTTGGAGCAGCGGCATGGCGTATCGTGACGAAATAGCCCGGCTCGAGGCGATGCACGCCGCCAACCCGGCAGGTCGCGTCTTTGCCCATCTGGCAGAGGCGTGCCGCAAACGGGGCGAGCTGGAGAGGGCGCGCGAGGTCCTCCATGAGGGACTGCAGCGACACCCGCACTACGCCAGCGCACACGTCGTCCTCGGGCGAGTGCTGCTCGACCTCATCGACCCGAAGGGTGCCGACGAGGCGTTCCATCGCGTGCTCGAGCTGGATCCGCACAACATGGTCGCGCTCCGCGCGCGAGGCGACATCGCCCACGCCGCCGGCAGCAAGCAGGACGCTCTGCGCTACTATCGCGAGCTCAACTCGATCGATCCCTCCGACGAGCAGACGGCGCTTCGCATCGCCGAGCTCGAGGCGGGAACCCCGGCGCCATCGGCGGCGGACGAGGACCTGCCCTTCGTCATCGAGTCGAACCGCCCCGCCGTCGACGAGGGCGGCCCCGATGTCGACGCGGCCGGTCTGGATATCGAGCCGACCGCATCCGACGCCGAACGAGCCGCGCCTGCCAGCGACGAGACCGGAACCACCAGCGACGAGGCCGAGGCCGCGCCCGCCATCGAGGCGGCCGCGGCCGCCATGGACGAGGCCGCAGCCGGCGCCGAGGCGACCGAAAGCTGGCTGGATGAGATCGCGCCCCCGTTCGAGCCGGATCGGCCGGAAGAGCTCGAGGCGGCGGCCGATTACGGTGAAGCCGCGCTGCCGACGCCGGAGACGACCGCGCCGCCGGAGGAAATCGGCGCCCCGTTGGCCGGCGAGCCGCCCGCGAGAGAGCCGCTGGCCGGCGAACCCCTGGCCGGAGAACCGCTCGCCGGGCGGGAGGCCGAAGGCGACGCGCTGGAGGAGCCATGGAGCGCGCCTGGCTCCGGCCGCACGGGCGACACGGACCTGGGCCTCGGCGGGAGGCTGGAGCCGACGGACCTCGCCGGATCGCCCGATTCGTTGGGCGCGGAGCCGGCGCAGCATGGCCTCGCAGACGGCGAGCCCGGCATCGGGAGCAGGGAGGCATTGTTCGATGCGCTCCAGTCGGCGGAGCCGGCTGCCCGCGGCGCGAGGGAGCCGGAGGAAGCCGACGCGGCGGAGGCCGGTGCGGCCGACGCGCTGGCCGGCCTCGGAGCGTTCGAGCCGGCGGGTGAGACCGAGCCGGACGCCGTCGTCGATCTCTCCGGTCTCGGCGGACATTTCACTCTGCCTCCGGCCGAGGATGCTCCGGTGGAGAAGCCGGCGGAGGATCTCGGGCTGCCCGGCATCGACGAAATCGCCGGCGACGCGACGCCCATCCCCACGGCGCCGGCGGACGAGCCCGCGCCCGCGCCGGCCACGCCGCCAGTGACGCAGTCGGCCTCGCCGGTTGCGGGCGGGCACGGCGAGGCGGATTTCGATTCTCTCTGGCAGAATTACGACGATGGAGTCGGCGCGGACCTGCCGGAAGGCGGGACGGAGGTGATCACCGAGACCATCGGCGATCTGTATGCGCAGCAGGGACTGCACGAGCGCGCGGCCGAAGTCTACGTCAAGCTGCTCGAGACCCGAACGGGCGACGCCGGCCTGGAAGCGAAGCTGGAGGCGGCGCGCGCGGCCGCGGCCGGCGCCGAGGCCGCAGCCGGCGGCGGGGCCACGGCCGGCGTCGGGGCCACGGCCGAGCCGGAGCCCGAGGCGGATTCTTTCGCGCTGCCACGCCTCGCCGACGTCGATGCCTTCAGCGCGCCGCCCTGGGAGGAAGCCGCGAGCGCGGAGCCGGACCTCGCGTCGCCCGACGATCTCGGCCTCGAGACCATCGGCGGCGGCGATGTTCACAGCCCCGCCGCCGGTTCGGGCGGGAGCGAGGACCTCGAGCGCGTCGAGTCGGCGTGGACCGGCGGCGCAGGCGCAGCGGCCGATGTAGAGAGCCCGTTCGGCTGGGCCGAGCCGGAGTCGCCGACGGAGCAGTCGACGATCGGCGACTATCTCGATCACCTGCTCGCTTCCACGCCGCCGCCGGCGGAGGCGCCCGCGCGCCCGGTGCCGTCGGCGGAGGCTCCCGCGCGGCCGGTGCAGCCGCCGGAGCCGCCCGCGCGCCCCGCGCCGCCGGCCGAGCCGCAGGCCGCCGCGACCGCGTCGTCGGCGGACGACATCGACGCGCTCTTCAGCGAGTCGGCCGCGCGTCCCGGCTTCGAGTGGGATCCGTTCGCGGAGGCGTCACCGGCCGCGCCGCCTCCCGCGCCGGAAGCCCCGGCCACGCCGTCTCCCGCGTCGCAAGCCCCGGCCACGCCGGGCTCACCGGCGCCGCCGGCTGCCGCATCCCGGCCATCAGAGCCCGCCGACGATTTCGAGTGGGATCCGTTCGCGGAGCTGAGCGCGACGCCGCCTGCTGCGCAGAAGCCCGCTGCTCCGGCGCCGGAGCCCGCCAGGCCCCCCGAGCCCGAGCCGCAGGCCGGCGCGGAGGGTGAGGCCGGCGACGACGACGAGGACATCGACATGTTCCGCACGTGGCTCCAGAGCCTGAAGCGCTGAACATCGGGGTCCTGCACGGACCGAATCTCAATCTGCTTGGACGCCGCGAGCCCGGGATCTACGGCACGACGACGCTGGAGCAGATCGACGAGCGGCTCCGTGCGCTCGCGCGCGAGCTGTCGGCATCGATCCGGTCGGTGCAGGCGAACGGCGAGGGGGAGCTGATCGACGCGGTGCAGGGCATGGCCGCGCAGGTCGAGGGCTTCGTCGTCAACCCGGCCGGCTTCACCCACACGAGCGTGGCGCTCCTCGACGCGCTGCTCGCGGTCGATCTACCTTTCGTCGAGGTCCACCTGACGAACATTCACGCGCGCGAGGATTTCCGGCGGGAGTCGCTGCTGGCCCCGCGCGCGCTCGGCACGATCGGCGGCTTCGGGGCGCACAGCTACGAGCTGGGCCTCCGGGCGCTGGTCTTTCACTTGCGACGAGGCCACTGAATGGATCCGGAACCCAGGCGAAAGCCGCGCAGGAAGGGATCACAGTCCGCGATGCTCGATCTCGAGTTCATCCAGGGACTGATCCACGCGATCGACGACAGTGGCATCGACTCGCTGGAGATCACCCGCGCCGGCACGCGCATCCGCGTCTCGAAAACGCCGCCGCCCGCGCCCGCGAATCCGTCGCCCGGCGCACAGCCGACCCACGTGTACAGCGTGCCGCAGGCCACCCCGTCGGGCGCGCCCGCAGCCGCAGGCCCGAGCCATGGCGCAGCGTCGGGCGGCCCGGCCGCGCCTGCGCGCGACGAGAACGTGATCGAGATCGCTTCGCCCATGGTCGGCACCTTCTACCGATCCCCCTCACCCGAGGCGCCGCCGTACGTCGAGATCGGCAGTCAGGTACGGAAGGGCCAGACGCTCTGCATCCTCGAAGCGATGAAGCTGATGAATGAGCTCGAGGCGGAGATCGATGGCACCATCCGCGGCATCCTGGTCGAGAACACCGATCCCGTCGAGTACGGTCAACCGCTGTTCCTGATCGAGCCGGCGAAGTAGCGACGTGTTTCACAAGATCCTGATCGCGAATCGCGGCGAGATCGCGCTGCGCGTGATCCGCGCCTGCCGCGAGCTCGCCATCCGCACCGTCGCCGTCTACAGCCAGGCCGATCGCGACTCGCTGCACGTCCGCTTCGCCGACGAGGACGTGTGCATCGGCCCGGCGCCCGCGCGCGAGAGCTACCTGAACATTCCGCGCATCCTGGCCGCGGCCGAAGTGACGGGTGCCGACGCGATCCATCCAGGCTACGGCTTCCTCGCCGAGAATGCCGAGTTCGCCGAGATCTGCGATCGCTCGAACCTCGTCTTCATCGGGCCGACCGCCGACCAGATCCGCAGGATGGGCGACAAGGCGGTGGCGCGCAGCACCATGCAGGCCGTCGGCGTGCCGACCGTACCGGGCAGCCCGGGGACCGTCACGAGCGGCGACGAGGCGCTCGACATCGCGCGCGACATCGGCTTTCCGGTCCTGATCAAGGCGGCGGCCGGCGGCGGCGGCAAGGGCATGCGCGTGGCGCGCGACGAGGAGGTGTTCGCGCGCGAGCTCCAGGCGGCGCAGAACGAGGCCAAGGCCGCGTTCAACGACGACTCGGTGTACCTAGAGAAGTTCCTCGCGCGCCCGCGCCATGTCGAGATCCAGGTGCTGGGCGACACGCACGGCCGCGTCATCCACCTGGGCGAGCGCGAGTGCTCGATCCAGCGGCGACACCAGAAGCTGCTCGAGGAGTCGCCCTCGCCCGCGCTCAATGCGACGCTGCGCGCCAGAATGGGCGAGGCGGCGGTGAAGGGGGCGAAGGCGATCGGCTACCACGGCGCCGGCACGATCGAGTTCCTGCTCGACGAGGACGGCAGCTTCTACTTCATGGAAATGAACACGCGCATTCAGGTCGAGCATCCGGTCACCGAGATGGTGATGGGTGTGGACCTGATCAAGGAGCAGATCCGCATCGCGGCCGGTCTGCCGATGAGCGTGCCGGAGATCGACATGAAGCTGCGCGGCCACGCGATCGAGTGCCGCATCAACGCCGAGGACCCGGCGCGCAACTTCGCGCCGAGTCCGGGCGAGATCACGATGTACCATGCACCCGGCGGCCCGGGCGTGCGCGTCGACTCGCACGCGTACGCGGGCTACCGCGTGCCGCCGCACTACGATTCGCTGATCGGCAAGCTGATCGTGCACGCGAACACGCGCGAGGAGGCGATCGCGCGCACGAAGCTGGCCCTCGAGTCCTACATCATCGAGGGCGTGCATACGACGATTCCGTTTCTGCTCGAATTGATCGGTACGCGCGCGTTCGAGACCGGCCAGTTCGATACGAAGTTCCTGGACCGCTGGATGACGGAGAGGGCCGCCGCGTAGTGGAGCTGCAGGTTTTCTTCACACCCGAGGAGCTGACGGGCGCGGACATCCGCGACCACGTCGCCGTAGTGGCCGACGTGCTGCGTGCCACGAGCGTCATCGCGCAGGCGATCGCGAGCGGCGCCCGCGAGATCTATCCGGCCGGCAGCACGGAGGCCGCGCTCCGGCTGAGCCAGAACCTCGACCGCCGGGAGGTGCTGCTGTGCGGCGAGCGGCGCGGCGCGCGCATCGAGGGCTTCGATCTGGGCAATTCGCCGCTCGAGTTCACGGCGGAGGCGGTCGGGGGCCGGACGCTCGTGATGGCGACGACGAACGGCACGCCCGCGCTGGTGGCGGCGTCGGCCGCGAGACGCACGCTGTCGGTGTCGTACCTCAACCTCGCCGCGGTCGCGGCTTCGATCGCGGAGGAGCCGGCGGTGACGATCGTCTGCGCCGGACGCGAGAAGGGCTTCACGCTGGAGGACGCGGTGTGCGCGGGCATGCTCGTGGAGCGGCTGGTCGGCGGACGCTCGAAGTCGGGCGAGCTGAACGACGGCGCGATCGCGTCGCTCGCGCTGGCGAAGCGCTACGAGGCGAAGCTCGAGGCGATGATGCGCGACACGATCGCGGGACGTCAGCTCATCGAGATCGGCCACGAGCACGACCTCGTTTACTGCGCCAGCGTGGACCAGCTCGACGTCGTTCCCCGACTCGAGGACCGACGCATCACCGCTTGAGGCATTTCTGACGACGGTGTCCATGGGCACAACGGATCGGCGACGGGAGCTGCTGGGCTTCGGCCTGCTTTCGCTCGCCCTGTTCTTCGCTCTCAGCCTGCTGCCGGTGCGCGCGCTCGGCGCGACCGGCTGGTTCCCGACGGGCAACGTGATGGGGCCGCTCGGCGCCGCGTTCGCGCGCGCGGGTTACGCCCTGGTCGGTGGCGGGCTGCCGCTGCTCGTCATGCTGCCGGCGCTCGCCGGCGCGACGCTGTTCGGCTGGCTCGAGCGGCCGCGCGCGGCCCGCCTGATGGTGCTCGTCTCCGGCTCGGCCATACTGCTGCCCGCCTTCCTCGCCGTGGCGTTCACGCGCGGCTGGACCGACGCCGATCTCGCCGCGTCACCCGCGGGCGCGGGCTGGCTCGGCTCGGCCGTCGCCATGCCGCTCGCCGCGCTGCTGGGCTGGCTCGGCGCCTCGCTGCTTCTGCTCGTCCTCTTCGCCGCGCTGAGCATCGCGACCATCGGCTGGAATCCCGCACGCACCGCGGGCGCGGCGGGGCTCGGCATGCTGGGCCGTCTGCGGCGCGGCCGACGCACGGGCGAGACGCCCGGCCTGGACGTGATCGGTGCGGCCCCGGCGACGGGTCTCGAACCGGAGCTCGAAGCCGGTGTGGAAGACGACGACGACTTCGCGCCGGAGCCTGCCGCGGCGACGTCCGCGAGTCCCGCGAAGAAGTCGAGGAAGAAGACCACCGCACGGGAGTCGGTGCTCGAGGAGTTCGGCCGGCCGCACTCGGGCGAGCTCGCGCCGATCACGCTGCTCAGCAACGCGCCGCCGAAGGATCACGAGCTGAGCGAGAAGGAGCTCGACCGGCTGGGCGCGATCCTCATCGAGACGCTCAGGACCTTCAAGGTCGAGGGCGCCATCGGCGGCCGCACGACGGGACCCGTGGTCACGCAGTTCGAAGTCGTGCCGGCGCCGGGCGTGAAGGTGAACCGCATCGCGGCGCTCGACGCGGATCTGGCGCTCGCGCTGAAGGCGCCCAGCGTGCGCATCGTCGCGCCGATCCCGGGGAAGGGCGCAGTCGGCGTCGAAGTGCCGAATCCGGAGCCGGAGGTGGTATCGCTGCGGGAGATCCTGGCCGCGCCCGCCTTCCAGCAGAACCGCGGGCTGCTGCCGCTCGCGCTGGGCAAGGATCTCGGCGGCGACGCCTACGTCGCGGATCTCAGCCGCATGCCGCACCTGTTGATCGCGGGCGCGACCGGCTCGGGCAAGTCGGTGTGCATCAACACCGTGGTGACGAGCCTGATCTACCGCCACTCGCCGCAGACGCTGCGGCTGCTGATGATCGACCCGAAGATGGTCGAGCTGAGCATGTACGGCGACCTGCCGCACCTGCGGCATCCGGTGATCACCGACCCGTCGGACGCGGCGATGGTGCTCAAGTGGGCCGTGCTCGAGACGGAGCGTCGCTACGAGCTGCTGTCGAAGAACAATGCGCGCTCGCTGTCGGAGTTCAACAAGCGGCTGGAGCAGGGTCGGCCGCTCAAGACGGTCGAGCCGCACGGCTTCGAGGACGATCCCGACCGCTGGGTCTACGACGAGGGGCCGCTGCCGTTCGTCGTCTTGATCATCGACGAGCTGGCGGACCTGATGCTGTCGGTGCAGGCGGAGATCGAGCGGCCGCTCGCGCAGCTCGCGCAGAAGGCGCGCGCGATCGGCATCCACCTGATCGTCGCGACGCAGCGTCCGAGCGTGAACGTCATCACCGGCCTGATCAAGGCCAACTTCCCGAGCCGCATCGCGTTCCGCGTCAGCTCGAAGGTCGATTCGCGCACGATCCTCGATCAGAACGGCGCGGACGCGCTGCTCGGCAACGGCGACATGCTCTTCCTGCCGCCCGGCCGTTCGGATCCGGTGCGCATCCAGGGGGCGTTCCTGTCGACGGAGGATACGGAGCGCCTGATGGACTGGTACCGACAGCAGGCGGGCACGAAGCCGGAGGGCGAAGAGATCGACATCCTCGAGCTGGTGCGCTCGCACGAGGAGGACCTCGCGGGCGAGCGCGTGGACGCCGTGCTCGAGGAGCGCGACGCGCTCTTCCGCCAGGCCGCCGAGATCTGCGTGCAGCACCAGCAGGGGTCGACGTCGCTGCTCCAGCGCCGGCTGAAGATCGGCTACGGCCGCGCCGCGCGCATCGTCGATCAGCTCCACCACGCGGGCGTGCTCGGGCCGCCCGAGGGATCCCGACCGCGCGACGTGCTCGTGAGCATGGACCAGCTCGACCGGATCTGCGCGATCGACGACGGATCGAGCGATGCCTTCGAGGGTTAAGAGGCCACGGGCAGCCATGCCACACCGTGCAAACCTGATCGGGATATCGACCGTGTCCTTCGCTTTCGTGCCTGCTCGCCGCGTCTTCCTGCTGGCGCTCTCCCTCTGCGTGCTCGGGGCGTGTTCCGACGCAACCGACGACGGCGCGGGCGAGACCGACGCGATCGAATCGCTGTCTCCGGCCGGCGCCACCGGGGAGTATCCCGCCGCGGCCGGGGAGCCGGGGGACAGCACGGGCGCGCCGGGTCCGGGCGGCGGCGCCATCGCGCCGGGGGTGACGCCCGAAGCCGGGCCGGGAGCGGCGCCCGGCGGCGCGACGAACCCGACGGCGCCGCCGCCGTCCAGCGCGCGCGATGGGTCCGGTCCACCCGGTGGCGACGATCTCGGCAGCGGCCGCGACGTGGGCGCGGCGGTCACGCCGGCGGACGCGATCCTGGCCCGAGCGGCCGATGCGTACGCGGACGTGCGCACGCTGCGCGCCGACTTCGAGCAGACGACGGAGAATCCCGTGCTGCGCCGCACCACCACGAGCCGCGGCACCATCTTCCAGGCACGACCAGACCGCTTCCTGATGCGCTTCAGCCAGCCCGCGGGCGACCGCATCGTGAGCGACGGCACCTACATCTGGGTCTACTACCCGAGCGTCGACGAGCGCCAGGTGATCCGCATGCGCGCGGGGGCGGGCGGCGCGGGGGCGGTCGATCTCCAGGCGCAGTTCCTCGGTGACCCGACGCGCCGGTTCGACGCCACGCTCCTCGGCGAGGCGAGCGTGGGCGGCCGCCCGGCCGATGTACTGGTGCTGACGCCGCGCGAGCCGGGCAATTTCCGCTCGCTGAAGGTCTGGGTGGACCGGCGCGATCACCTGGTGCGTCGCTTCGAGATCACGGAGCACAACGGCGTCATCCGCCGCTTCCTGCTGCGCAACCTGACGCCGGGCGCCGACGTCGCCGATTCGCTGTTCCGCTTCACCCCGCCCGAAGGGGCGCACGTGGTGGCGCGTGGCTGAGGCGAGGTCGAGCGGCCTCGCGCCGCGCCGTCAGTTGCCGGTGCTCGGTACCGCCGACCTGTCGCGCGCCGCGGAGCTCGCGTCCCTGGCCGCCGGCTCCGCTACGCGCACGGTTCGCGTCGGCTTCGTCACCCTAGGCTGCGACAAGAACACGGTCGACAGCGAGCGACTGCTCGCGCACCTGCTGGGCGCGGGGGCGACGCTGTGCGCCGATCCCGCCGACGCCGACGTCGTCGTCGTCAACACCTGCGGCTTCATCGAGGCGGCGAAGGAGGAGTCGATCGAGGCGATCCTCGACGCGGCTCGGCTGAAGCAGGCGGGGCGCGTGCGCGCGGTGGTCGCGACCGGCTGCCTGGTGCAGCGCTACCGCGCGGAGCTGACCGAGGAGATGCCCGAGGTCGACCTGTTCCTCGGCCTCACGGACGCCGACCGGCTGGTGCCCGAGCTGCGCCGCCGCGGCCTGCTGCACGAGCGCGACGTGCCCGTCATGGAGCGCCCGCTGCGCGTGCTCAGCAGCCGCACGCGCCACACGTCCTACCTGAAGATCAGCGAGGGCTGCGACCACACCTGCGCGTTCTGCGCGATTCCGCTCATGCGCGGCAAGTTCCGCTCGACGCCGGCCGACCTGCTCGTCGCCGAGGCGCGCGAGCTGGCGGCGCAGGGCGTCGTCGAGCTGAACATCGTCAGCCAGGATACGACATGGTACGGCCGGGATGTCGCGCGCGGCCGTCTTCCGGAGCCTGGCGAGTACTTCGTGGGCGCGACCTTTGTCGGGATGGCCGGCATCGAGTCGTCAGTAGTCGGTAGTCAGCCGTCGACCGTAGACCGTATACCGTCTACCGTCGACCGAATACCGTCCGGCGTCGCCGCTCACCCGACATCGCTCGACGGATTGCTGCGCCGGCTGCTTGCCGAGACCGACGTCCCCTGGCTCCGCCTCTTCTACATGTACCCGTCGGGCATCAGCCGCGAGCTGGTCGAGCTGATGGCGACGGAGCCGCGGCTGCTGCCATACCTCGACATGCCCATTCAGCACGGCTCGGATCGCATGCTCACGCTCATGCGGCGACCGGAGCGGCAGGCGACCATCCGCGAGCGCGTCGGCTGGCTGCGCGACAGCATTCCGCACCTGTCGCTGCGCACGACGCTCATCGTCGGCTTCCCGGGCGAGACGGACGAGGATTTCGAGGACATGCTGGCGCTGCTCGAGGAAGTGCGCTTCGACCGCGTCGGCGCGTTCACCTACTCGAAGGAGGAGGGCACGCGCGCCGCCGCGCTGGAGGCCCAGGTGCCGGCAGCCGTGAAGCGCGAGCGCCTGGAGCGGCTGCTCGAGGTGCAGGCCGGCATCTCGCTCGAGCGGAACGAGCGGCACGTGGGCCGCACCGTGCGCGTGCTCGTCGACCGGATCGAGGCCGATGGTTCGGCGGTCGGCCGCACCACCGGCCAGGCGCTGGAAGTCGATGGCGTCACCCTCGTGCGCGGGGCCGGCGCCGCGCGGCCCGGCGATTTCCTGGACGTACGCATCGTCGATGCGCTCGAGGACGACCTCATCGGCGAGCGGGTCGCGTGAGCGCCGACATGACGCGCAGCGCGGCGGGCAGCAGCGAGCAGCTGCGGCGCAAGGCACTGCGCGTGATGCCGGGTGGCGTCAGCTCGCCGGTGCGGGCCTTCGGCGCCGTCGGCGGCAAGCCGTTCTTCGTGGATCACGCGTCGGGCTCGCGGCTGATGGACGTCGACGGGCGCGAGTACGTCGACCTCGTCATGAGCTGGGGCGCGCTGCTGCTCGGCCACGCGCATCCGTCGATCGTGGCGGCGGTGCAGGAGCAGGCGGATCGCGGCATGAGCTACGGTGTGACCTCCGGCCGGGAGGTCGAGCTGGCCGAGCTGATCCGCGAGCTGGTGCCCTCCGTCGAGATGGTCCGTTTCGTCAGCAGCGGCACCGAAGCGACCATGTCGGCCGTGCGTCTCGCGCGCGCGGCGACGGACCGCGACCTGATCATCAAGTTCGCGGGCTGCTATCACGGCCACGCCGACGCCTTCCTGGTGCAGGCCGGCAGCGGCGTCGCGACGCTTGGCCTACCGGACTCGCCCGGCGTGCCCACCGCGGTAGCCGCCGCCACGCTGGTCGCGCGCTACAACGACCTCGACGAGGTCGGCGCGCTGTTCGCCGCGCATCCGGACCGCATCGCCTGCGTCATCGTCGAGCCCGTCGTCGGCAATGGCGGGCTCATCCCGCCGGCCGACGGGTTCCTGGCCGGGCTGCGCCGGCTGTGCGACGACGCCGGCGCGCTGCTCATCTTCGACGAGGTCATGACTGGCTTCCGCGTGGCGGAGGGCGGCGCGCAGGCGCGCTACGGTGTGCGTCCGGACCTGACCACGCTCGGCAAGGTACTCGGCGGGGGGCTGCCGGCCGCCGCCTACGGCGGGTCGCGCGAGCTGATGGAGCGCGTCGCGCCCAGCGGCCCCGTCTACCAGGCGGGCACGCTGTCCGGCAATCCGCTCGCGATGGCGGCCGGCATCGCGCAGCTCCTGTACGTGCGCGAGTCCCGCCCGATCGCGGCCCTCGAGGCGTCGGGCCGCCAGATCGTCGACGCCGTCCTCGACCGCGCGCGCACCCTCGGCGTGCCCGCTTGGGGCGAGGCGGTCGGCGGCATGTTCGGCCTGCACCTCGTCGAGGGTCCCGTACGCGATTTCGAGCAGGCGAGCGCCGTCGATCGCGCGCTCTTCGCCCGCTTCTTCGACGCTGCACTGCGCCGCGGCGTGTTCCTGCCGCCGTCGCCCTTCGAGGCGTGCTTCCTCTCCGTCGCGCATACGCCGGACGACGTGGACTTCGTCGCGCAGGCGCTCGCGGGCGCACTCGTGGAAGCGGTCGGATGAGCGTGCCTCCGCGGTCGCCACGGCAGCCTCGAGTGGCCGCGCGGACCCGGTGCGCCCGGGTCGCCGCGCTCGCGCTGCTCGCCTTCGGCGCGGTCGGCTCGTGCCGGCCCGCGGGCCCCGCGCCCGGCGCGCAACGCCCCCCCGCG
>DATKDR010000063.1:0-2502 GCA_035512635.1 Longimicrobiales bacterium
GGCTCAGGGTGCGACGAGCGGAGGACGCACGCTGCGCGTGCGGAGCGCGCTGCTGGTTGCAGAGGTCGCGCTCTCGGTGATGCTGATGGTGGGTTCCGGCCTGCTGATCCGCAGCCTGATCCAGGTCCAGGCGCAGAGTCCGGGCTTCGATGAGGAGAACCTGATCGCCGTTTCGCTGGACCTGCCGTACTCGAAGTACGACGGACGAGTGCCGCAGCGGGCGTTCTACACCGCGCTGCTCGATCGTGTACGGCAGATCCCGCGCGTCATCGCGGCGGTCGGAACGACGGAGCCGCCCGTCATCGGCTTCGACAACACGTTCAGCTTCGAGATCGAGGGGCGGCCGCGACCGGGACCCAATCCACGGCAGGAGCCGGCAACGCTGATGCCCGTGACGCCCGGCTACTTCGACGCGCTGGACATTCCGCTGCTCGCAGGGCGCACGTTCACCGAACGCGACCGCTCGGACGCGCCGCCGGTCGCGATGGTGAACCGGACGATGGCGGAGCGGCTCTGGCCGTCGGGCGATGCCGTCGGCGCCCGCGTCCGGCGCGATGAGGACCAGCCCTGGATCGAGATCGTCGGCGTCGTGGGAGACACGCGGCACCACGGCCTGGAGGAGCCGGTCCGGCCCGCATGGTACTTCCCGTACGAGCAGGCGCCGTGGGGCTGGATGAGCTGGATGACCCTGCTGGTGCGCACTGCCGGCCCCGATCCGCTCTCCCACACACGCGCGCTCGAGGAGGCCGTCTGGTCGCTCGACCGCGACCTCCCGATTCACCGGATCGGTCTCATCGAGGACTTCTACGCGGACACCCTCGCGCGACGTCGCTTCATCACGGTGCTGCTGGGCGGGTTCGCGGCGCTCGCGCTGGTGCTCGGCAGCATCGGCCTGTACGGCGTCCTTTCCTACTCCGTCGCAGGTCGCACACGCGAGTTCGGCGTCCGCCTCGCGCTCGGCGAGGCGCCGCGCAGCGTGGCGGCGGGGGTGCTGCGGAACGGGATCGGGCTCACCGCGCTCGGACTGCTGCTCGGGACCGCGGCCGCGCTCGCGCTGTCGCGATTCCTGCGCAGCATGCTGTGGGGCGTTGCGCCCGCCGATCCGGTTACACTGGCGGCCGTCGCCGGCGTGCTGCTGTGCGCCGCCGCGCTCGCCTGCTGGCTGCCGGCGCGCCGCGCTACGCGCGCCGATCCGATCCTCGCGCTGAGGGCTCCCTGACGTTTCAGCCGCCCGTCCGTCGCATCACGTAGTGGCTGCCGCCGCCGTCGATGCGCACGAATGTGGCAGGACCGCTGTTGCCCTCCCGCTCGAACGTGACGATTCGCGTGCCCGCGCTGAACGTCCAGTCATCCACCCATGAGAGCGGAGCCGCGTTGCCGCCGTTCATCGACAGGGCCAGGCCGTTCGCGGTGGCCGTGACCGTCGCGGTCGAGATCCGGCCGCGCGTCGGGCCGGTGTACTCGCCGACGAGCGGTGCGACGTCGCCCTCGAACGCCCGCCTCGCCATTGGCTGCGGCGGCAGCAGCACATCGACCATCTCCAGCGCGATCGCCGCCGGCGACAGGTTGCCGGTCGTGTTGACGAGCACCACGACGTACAGATCCTCCTCGGGATAGTAGCGGGTGTCGGAGACGAAGCCGGAGATGCCGCCGCCGTGACCGATCGAGGCGCGGCCACGCGGATCGGGACTCACGCCGACCCCCATCGCATAGCGGACGGCTGTGCCGTCGTTCAGCGTGCCGGGCGTGATCATGTCGCGATACGACGCTTCGGGCAGCACCTCGCCGCCGTGCAGCTTCCTCAGCCAGGTGATCAGGTCCCCGGTGGTCGAGCACAGCGACCCCGCGGAGAAGGGCCAAGTGTGGTTGTTGTACGACGCCCGCACGAGCCCCTGCGGCGTGAGCGAGTAGCCGTGCGCACGCCGCGGCACGACGTCGGTGTTCGAGCAGTAACTCGAGCGGTGCATGCCGAGCGGCGCGAAGAGCTGCTGCTCGACGTAGTCCTCGTAGCTCGTGCCGGTCACCTTCTCGATGATGTGACCGAGGAGGATGTACGCCGAGTTGTTGTAGATCAGTGCCTCGCCCGGCTCGAAGTCGAACGGCTTCGCCGCGACGAGGTCGAGCAGCGTGTCGCGCGGCAGGCTCTCCATCACGATCGAAGCGAACTCCTCCATCTCGGTGATGCCGCGGATGCCGGACGTGTGGTCGAGCAGCCGCCGGACGGGAATGCGGCGGTCCTGCGTATCGAAGTCCGGCAGGTACTGCGCCATGTCGGCATCGAGGTCGATCTTCCCTTCATCGCGGAGCTGCAGGATCGCCGCGGCGGTGAACTGCTTGGTGACCGAACCGATCTCGAAGACCGCGTCGTCGGTGAGCGGCGCGTTCCACTCGAGGTCGCCCTTGCCGTAGCTCTTCATGAGCAGCGTGTCCGCGCCACGCACGACCGCCACGGCAATGCCCGCGACCCGTCCCTCGATCAGCGGCGACTCGGCGATCGAGTCC
>DATKDR010000064.1:0-28968 GCA_035512635.1 Longimicrobiales bacterium
GCGCCGCGGCGCCGCGGCGCCGCTACTGGATGCCGACGTCCGCATCCGGCTGCTGGCCCTGCGTGTCCTCGGGCCGCGCCTGACGGATGCGCGGCTGTTGTCCCCAGCTGTAGCTGAACTGGAGGAAGACGGCGCGGGCGCCCCAGGAGCGCTCGGTGTCCTGGATCTGGTTCTCGTCCTCGGTATGGAACGAGAAGCCCATGCGGTCGAACGGATCCATGACGCGCAGCGTGAGCGTGGCGTTCTCGAACAGCTCCTGCCGGATGGCGGCGTTGGAGAACTCGAAGGCCGAGATGCGGCCCTGCTCGAGCTCCTGCGCGCCCCGATAGAAGTGGAAGTACTGGAGGCTCGTCGACTCGGTGAGCTTGTAGCCGAGGCTGAGCCGGGCGTTCCAGGTGAACGTCTCGCTGCCGAGGCCGGCCTCGACGTTGCTCGCGTCGGTCGACTGCTGGTAGGCGCTCAGGCTCAGGAAGCCATTGAAGGGTCCCGTCCGCAGCGACGTCGTCGCGTCGGCGCCGTACTGGTCGCTTTCATCGGCGTTGATGAACGACGTGACCCGGGTTCCCGGATCGCTGGTGTCGATGAAGCGGCGGATGATGTCCGTCTGGCGGCGATAGAAGGGCGTGAGCTGGAGCGTGCCCCACTGGGCCGTGCGCGCCCAGGTCAGCTCGAACGCGTCCGTGTACTCGGGGCCCAGCTCCGGGTTGCCCCTGAAGATGCTGGACTCGTCCTCGATGAACGGGAACGGGTTCAGGAAGCGCTCGTTCGGCCGGCGGATACGCCGCGAGTAGCTGGCGCGCAGCGACTGCATGCCGTCGCCGCTGACGTCGTAGAGCAGCGAAGCGCTCGGGAAGAGGCTGGTATAGCCGTTCTCGAAGGTGTCGGCGGTGTCGCCGCGCAGCTCGAAGTCGGTATCGGTGCGCTCGATGCGCAGGCCCGCCTGGGCGTCGAAACGGCCTAAGTCCTGCGACAGCACGCCATACACCGCGTGCACGGCCTCGTCGTGGAGGAAGTCGTTGACGGTGGTCGAATCCACCTGGAGCGCGAGCGGATCGCCGAGGAAGATGTTCGACTCGTACTCGCTGTCGAGCCTTCTGAGCGTGCCCTTGTAGCCGGTCTCCAGCTTGAGGGTCGACGTGAGCGGCCGGATCACATCCAGCGTGGCGACGTATTCGCTCTCGTCCTGGTGCGAGTCGACGTCCTGTAGACGATGCTCCCTCGTGTCCCCCACGCCGGGATTCCGCTCGACTTCGTTCGGCGTGTCCTCACGCGAGAAGTTGTAGCGAAGCTCGGACAGAATCTCGTTGCTCTGCGGCTCGACGGTATGGCGATAGCCGAGCACCGCGTCCAGGCCCCGGTTCGAGAACTCCTGTGCGCTTAGCACGTCGTACTCGCGGGTCAGCACGCGCTCGGCGTCGGGACAGGGGTCGGCGGCCGCGTCGGCGCAGCGGAAATCGGCGTAGGCGTTCCTGCCGTCGCTCTCGAAGCCGAACGCGTTCAGGCCGAGCGAGCTGTTGATCGAGTTCCGCTCGTCGAACTTCCACTCGCCGGCCAGGTTCGCGTTGTGGCCGCCCATGCTCCGCTCGCCGCCGATGTCCTGATCGAAGAAGGTGATCGTGTCCGGATACAGGTTGGTGCGGAAGGAGAAGCCGTCCTGCTCCCGCTCGTCCGCCCTGAAGCCGTAGTTGCCGGTCAGTGTGAGCGGGCCAGACTGCCAGCCGACGTTGCCCGACGCGTTGTAGCGCCCGCCCGAGCCGACCCCGGCATTGATGCCCGCAGACAGACCCAGATCGGCGTTCTGCTGGAGCACGATGTTGATGATGCCGCCCATGCCCTCGGGATCGTGTCGCGCCGATGGATTCGCGATCACTTCGACGCGCTCGACCATCGCCGCCGGCAGCTGCTGGAGGAAGTTCTTGAGCGCCTCGCCCCGCATGGGTGCCGGCCGGCCGTTGATCTGGATGGCGACGTTGGAGTTGCCGCGCAGGCTGACGTTGTTGTCGATATCGACCTCGACCGCCGGAACGTTGCGCAACACGTCCGTCGCGTTGCCACCCGCGGCCGCCGGCATCTGCTGGGCGTTGTAGATCGTGCGGTCGACGGCGAGCTGAACGGCAGCGCGCTCCGTCTCGACGGTGAGGCCTTCTATCTGCACCGCGGACACCGCCATGCGCAGCACGCCCAGGTCGAGGCGCGGGGCGGCCGGCGTGATCCGGATCGAATCGACGATCAGCGTCTCGTAGCCGATATAGCTCACGCGCGCGTAGTAGCCGCCCGGCATGACGCCGGGCACCATGAAGCGGCCGGCATCGTCCGTCAGCGCCCCGGTCACGAGCGCGGAGTCGCGCGCGCTGTAGATCGCGACGCTCGCGGCCGAGAGCGTGGCGTCCGAGTCGACACTCCGCACCTGTCCGGAAATCGCCGTCGGCGGCCCCTGTCCCGGACGACCGCCGGGCGATGCGCCCTGCTGTGCGACGAGCGCGCCCGGCAGAAAGGCCAGGGCGATGAGCGAGAGCATGGTGCGAGCAAACGATTGTTGCATGTGCTGCCGTCGCGATGAACGGGTGGCGTACGGGCCTCGTGCCCGGACTTTTCCTTGGATGCGCCGGGAGCCCCCAGGGATGCCCGCCGCCGCATTTCACTTCGCCGGTCCGGGTCGGGCGCGGGATCGGGGCTCCGGATGGTGACGCATTGCCGAGCCCGTGTCCACGGGCCGGGGACGACATTCCGCCGACAGGGACGAAATGCGGCGGCGTGCGACGAGCGACCAAACGAAACGACCGGCTGGCCTCTCGGCCGACCGGTCGTTCTCGCGCGGACAGACTGCTCCGCAAACTTGTGGCGCCGTGCCGCGGGACGGGAACACGGCGCCCAGGGTACTGCTCCTACAACTACCTTCTCTTCTTCGCCCGCTTGGCGCCCTTCTTCGCGCCCTTGCGGCGGGCCTTCTTCGCGCCCTTCCTGCCCTTCTTGGCCGACCGCTTCGCGGCCGTCTTGCGAGCCGGTGCGCGCTTCTTGGCGCCCTTCCTCCCGCGCTTCTTCGCGCCCTTCTTCGCGCTACGACGCTTCGCAGCCTTTTTCGCCGGCGTGCGTGTCGTCGCCTTGCGCTTCGCCGTCTTTCGCTTCGCCTTCTTCGCCTTGCGGGCGGGTTTCTTCGGACCGGGCATCGTCGCACCTCCGAATGATTGGTTTGTTGTAGCGTCCCGCTACGAGGTCGAAGATAGAAACAACGCGAGCGTGAGCGCCAGCATTTTCTTTGGCGGATCGAGCGGGCGGATCCGTCGACGGTCCTTCGCCGCATCGAAATTCCACGAGCGCATCGACGCGCGCGCACGATTTCGTGTGGCGCGCGTCGTCGATGGTGCTGTTCGCGATGCACGCACGCACGCGTCCGCGGACGCGTGCTCCAGGCGCATGCTAGCGGACGAACGAAAGGGGTGACCGGCTGTGCCGGCCACCCCTGTTCGCGCGGGCCTCGGAACGAGATCAGCGAGGCAGAATGCCGCCTGCAGCGCCGGACGCGGTTGCGCCCGCGGACGCGGCCGCACCCGCCACGCCCGCCGCGGCCGAGGCGCCGGCATTGGCGCTCGAGCCGACGGACGACGCCTCGGCGCCCGCGTTACCGCTCGCGCCGGCACCCGTTTCGAGGGCGCTGCTCACCGAAGCGATCACGTTCGGGCCGATGCGGCCCTCGGCGGCGAGGATGCCGAGCACGGCGAGCGCCCGCGGACCCGTTTCGCCGGCGAAACCGGCGGCGACCTCCGCGACCTGCGACGCGCGCGCGCCGCTCTGGATCGCGTCCGCACCGAGCTCCACCATTGTCGCGCTGTGCGCCGCACCGCTCGCACGCAGCGCATCACGCGACTCGATCATCGCGTCGACACGATTTTCGACCACGGTCGCAATGCGCGTCGCGGCCACACTGCGCGCCGCGCCCAGGCGCACACGGCTCTCGAGTCCGGTCGTGCTCATACCCTCCGCTTCCGCGCGGCTGAACGCCCGCTGGATGCGCGCGTCCACCGCCGCATCGCCGGTAGCCACCACCGACGCGTCGGAGCCGCCCGCCTCGATCGAGGCGCTTGCCGTGCCGCTCGCCTGCGCCTGCGCCTGCTGAGCGCCGAGCAGGGCCGGCGCGAAGAGCATCATGAGGATCGTCGTCGCAACTCGCACGATTTCCTTTCTCCTGTTCGATGAATGATCGTGTCCCTTCATCTGTGGACGAGCGAGCCCCGCCGATGGTCACACGCGTTGGGCGTGGGGCATTGGGCGTTGGGCGGGGGGCGTTGGGCGTTTGGGGACGGCATTGCGCGAAAGCCCGAAGTCGCCGGCCCCAAGCCCCAAGCCCCACGCCCCAAGCCCAAAGCCCGATGGCCCGCCCGATGGCCCGGAGGACCGCGCCCGCGTGCTCGCGCGCGCGCGCGGGGGGCGGGCGCAGCGCGGTCGCGGATCGGACGCCGCGGCGCTATTTCTGCACTCGGACACCTCATCTCGGTGACTCGATCGCCCCTGAGCTGCTGGAAACCATGTCGCGCATTCTCTGGTGCATGCCTCGGCGTGCAGCACTGCTGGTCGTCTCGTCCCTCGCGTTCGCCTGCGCGCCGGCCACTCCGGCCGCCGAGCGGCCGAGCGGTGGAGCGGCGGCCGCGCTCGAGGAGGTTCGGTGGCAGGACCGCAGCTCGATCTACGAGGTGTTCATCCGCGACTTCTCGCCGTCGGCTGATCTGCGGGGACTGATCCAGGGACTCGACCGGATCGAGGCGACCGGGGCGAACGTGGTCTGGCTCATGCCGATCCATCCGGTGGGCGAGGTGAACCGGAAGGGGACGCTGGGATCGTCGTACTCGGTGCGGGACTACCGCGCGATCAACCCGGCCTACGGCGACGCGGAGGATTTCCGCGCGCTGGTGGACGCGGTGCATCGGCGGGGCATGAAGCTGATCATCGATTGGGTGCCCAACCACACGGCGTGGGACCATGCCTGGCTGCGGGAGCATCCCGAGTGGTACACGCGCGACGCGAGCGGCGAGATCACCGAGCCGCTGAACGACGACGGCAGCTCCACCGACTGGACAGACGTCGCCGATCTGAACTACGGCAGCCCGGCTCTTCGGCGGGCGATGATCGAGGCGATGCGATACTGGCTCGAGGAGTTCGACATCGACGGCTACCGGGTAGACGTGGCCGCTATGGTGCCCGACGACTTCTGGCGCGAGGCGCTGCCCCGACTTCGCGCGGCGGGCGCCGAGCTGCTCCTCGCCGAGGCGGGCGAAGCCCGCATGCACGAGCTCGGCTTCGACCTCACGTACGGCTGGGAAGGCTACCACACGCTGAAGGAAGTGTGGCGCGGCGAGCAGCCGGCGTCCGCGCTGATCGAGCGGGAGCTGAGCGAGTCGGCCGCCGTACCCGACGGCGGCAGGCTGCGATTCACGACGAATCACGACGAAACCGCGTGGGACGAGCCACCGGTCGTCCTCTTCGGCGGCTCCGCCGGCGCGCGCGCGGCCTTCACGGCGATCGCGCTGCTGCCGGGCACGCCACTCCTCTACAACGGGCAGGAGGTCGAGAGCCCGCAGCAGCTGGGACTGTTCGAGCGCGAGCTGATCGACTGGAGCCGGGACGGTGGGGACGAGGCACGGGCGTACTACCGGCGCGTGATCGAGCTGGCCCGCAGTCACCCATCCTTCATCGGGACCGGGCTGCGCGCGCTTGCGACGGATGCGCCCGACGACGTGATTGCCTATCGCCGCGGTAATGCCGTGGTGCTGGTGAATCCGCGCACGCAGTCGCGGCAATTCAGGGTGACGGACGCCCGCGTCGACGGGGCTCGCGAACTGTTGTCCGGGCGCGTCCAGCAGGGCGGCACGGTCACGCTCGCTCCACACTCGGCGATCGTCATGGAGCTCCAGCCGTAATGATTCGGCGCCATCCCTGGCCCGGGCAGCTGGCTCGCGAGAGAAATTCGCGTCCGTACGTGAACGTGAACGTTCGACGTGAACGTGCTCGGCCGATGGCGGCGCTCGCGCTGGTGCTCGTGGCGTGCGGCGACGTGGAGGAGAGGCGTGCCGCGGAGCCGGCGGTTGCCGGCGACACGGCCCGGATCGAATTTTCGAGCCAGCCGGCCGTCGACTCGGTCGATGTCGTCTTCACGCGCGCGGAGGCGCCCGTGGTGCTGCGTCGCCCGGCGGCGCGGGCAGACGAGCCCCTCCGTTCGGCGCTCGAGGCACTGCTCGCGGGCCCTACTCCGCAGGAGCGAGCGGAAGGCATCGAGTCCTGGTTTTCGGAAAAGACTTCCCGCTCGCTCCGCTCCGTTGCGGTGGACACGGACGGTCACGCGGTCGTCGACTTCGAGGACCTGCGCGCCATCATTCCGAACGCCGGCTCGTCGACCGGCAGTGCGCTGCTTCTGACGGAGTTGAACGGCACCGTGTTTCGATTTCCGGAAATCCGAAGCGCGGAGTATCGCATCGTGGGGAGCTGCGACGCCTTCTGGGACTGGCTGCAATACGGGTGTCGAACCGTAACGCGCGAAGGAACATGAAGCAGAATCGGCGCGAGGATGTGCAGGTCGAAGCGCAGCAGCATCCCGACCTTCACCGGCTGCTCATCGAGGCCGTGCGGGACTACGCCATCTTCGCGCTCGACGCGAACGGTCACGTGCTGACGTGGAACCCGGGCGCCGAGCGCTTCAAGGGGTACAAGGCCGAGGAGATCATCGGCCGTCACTTCTCGACGTTCTACCCGGAGGAGGACGTGCGCGCGGGCAAGCCCGACATGGAGCTGGTGGTCGCGCGGCGCGAGGGGCGCTTCGAGGACGAGGGCTGGCGGGTTCGCAAGGACGGCACGCAGTTCTGGGCGAACGTCGTGATCACGGCACTGCGCGACGAGACGGGTGAAGTCTTCGGCTTCGGCAAGGTCACGCGCGATCTGACGGAGCGACACGCGGCGCACCAGCAGGCGATCGAGAACGCACGCCGGATCGCGGAAGTGGAGGCGTCGAACCGCGCGAAAAGCCAGTTCCTGGCCGCCATGTCCCACGAGCTGCGCACGCCGCTAAACGCCATTTCAGGCTATGTCGAGCTACTCGAACAGGGACTGCGCGGGCCCGTCAACGAACGGCAGCTGGAAGACCTGGGGCGCATCCGCAAGAGCGGGCAGCACCTGCTCGGCATCATCAACGACCTGCTCAATTTCAGCCGGCTGGAGGCGGGTACGGTCAGCTATGACATCGTCGACTTCCCGGTGAGCGAAGCGCTGGACGCGGTGCGCCTCATGATCGAACCGCTGGCCGCCGCCAAGAGTACGCAGGTCGAGTGGCCGGACACGCCCGATGCGGTTCGCGCTCGCGCGGATACCTCGAAAGTCGAGCAGATCCTGCTCAACCTCATCACGAACGCCGTGAAGTTCACGCCCACGGGCGGCCGCATCGAGATCTCCCTGCCGGCCGGCGACGAAGTGCGCATCGCAGTCAGCGACAACGGCATGGGCATCCCTGGCGATCAGCTCGAATCGATCTTCGAGCCGTTCGTGCAGGTGGGTCGCACGCTGTCGTCGCACCACGAGGGAGCCGGACTCGGCCTCGCCATCAGCCGCGACCTCGCCCGCGCGATGGGCGGCGAGCTGACGGCGGCGAGCGAGGCGGGCGAAGGAGCCGTGTTGACGCTGACGCTGCCCGCCGCAAAGTGAGGTCGGCATGACGATGCTCGCGGGGACGCATCCGATCGACTGGTTCGACATCCCGACGCTCGATCTCGAGCGCGCGCACCGCTTCTACGCTGCGGTGTTCGACATCGAGATGCAGCCGTTCGACGTTGGCGATCTGCGCTTCGTCTTCTTCCCGATGGAGGAAGGGGCGGCCAACGCCACGGGCGCGCTGGTGCATCACCCGACGATGTACACGCCGTCGCATGCGGGCGCGCTGCTCTACTTCTCCGTGGACGACATCGACGCCGTCGTGGCACGCGTCGAGGCGAATGGAGGGCGGCTCTTCCGCGGGAAGACCGCGATCGGCGAATTCGGCTTCGTTGCCTTCCTCGAGGACACGGAGGGGAATCGCGTGGGCCTGCACTCGAAGACGTGATGTCGCGCGCGTTCGTGAACGAGGACGCGGCCGGCCCCGATGAGGGGCCGCGCTTCACGCTGCCCGCACCGGACGATCCGGGCTTCGACGGGGCCGCGGCGCTCGCGATGCTGGAAGGCGCGCGCGAGGGGCACACGCGCGACGCCGAGGAGGCGACCGGCTACCGCTGGGGCGACGCGGCGCTCGCCCAGCACGTCGAGCGGCTGATCGACCAGGAGCTGGCACGCCCCGCGGACGAACGGGATCGGCGCCTGATCCAGGTCGGTCGGCGCTATCTGCGCGCGGTGGGCGAGTGACGGCGCGCGTCGCAGGGCTCGCGCTCGCCGGCCTCGCGCTGCTCGCCTGCGGCGGCGGCACATCCGTGGAGACGAGCGGCGGCCCGCTCGGGCAGCCGGTCGAGTATCCGCCCGCCACCGGTCCGGTCCCCCTCGAAACGTACGTGCGCGAGGGCGCGCTGGCGGCGGGTCTGGATCGCGCGCAGACGGTCGGGCGGCTCGGAGCGCCCGAGCGAATCGAGGCGCAGCCCGTGACCAATCGTCACGACCCGCGCATCACCGACAGCATCGTCACGCTCCACTACCCCGACGCCCGCTACGTCTTCTACGTGGTCACGCAGGCGGACCGCGACCTGCTCGATCTGGCCGTGATCCGAAGCAATCGGCACCTGCGGTATGCGCCGCCGGGCATCGGCACGCCGGTCGATTCGGTGCGCGCGCTCCTCGGCGAGCCCGTGGCCGCTCGTTTCGACCTGCTCGAATACGACTGCCTCACCTGCGAAGTCCCGCTGCCCGTCACGTTCGAGCTCCGCGATGGTCGCGTGCACCGCATCCTGTTCGACTACTACGTCGACTGAGATGAGCCCCTCGGCGATGCCGCCGCCGCCGGATCAGACGACGTCCGGCGTCCGCTTCCCGCCTCCGCTGCCGTACGCAGCCGGGATCCTGATCGGCTGGCTGCTCGGCCGGCTGTGGCGCCTGCCGGGTTTCGACGACGCCTGGGCCGATCCGCTCGCGCTCGCAGGTGGCATCGCCGGCCTCGCGCTCATCGCTTCGGCGCTCGGCCTTTTTCACAGGGCCGGCGTCGATCCCCTGCCCATGCGCCCGACCGCCGCGCTCGTGCTGCGCGGGCCCTATCGCTTCACGCGCAACCCGATGTACCTCGGCATGACGCTCCTCTACGCGGGCGTCGCGCTGCTCTTCGACCTGCCCTGGGCCCTGCTGCTGCTGCCGCTCGTTCTCGTCGTGATACGCACGCAGGTGGTCGCGCGCGAGGAACGCTACCTCGAGGCGAGATTCGGCGACGAGTACCGCGCCTACCGTGCGCGCGTCCGGCGCTGGTTGTGACGTCGACTGCCTTCACGCTGCGACACGAGCTGCGGCCCGGCGACATCGGCTGGGTCGTCCACAGGCACGGCGTTCTGTACGCCCGCGAGTACGGCTGGGACTACCGCTTCGAAGCCTACGTCGCCGAGACCATCGTGCCCTTCGGTCTGCACCACGATCCGGCACGCGAGCGGCTCTGGCTGGCCGAGATCGGGGAACGAATCGTCGGCTCGATCGCCATCGTCTCCGGCCAGGCGGACGCCGCGCAGCTCCGCTGGTTCCTGGTCGAGCCCGACTCCCGGGGCATGGGCATCGGCCGGCGCCTGATCGATGAAACCCTCGCCTTCTGTCGCGCGACCGGCCGCCGGCGGGTCTACCTCCTGACCGTCACCGGCCTCGATGCCGCCGCCCACCTCTACACGGCAGCGGGCTTCCGCCTGACCGAGCAGATACCCGCCGCCCGCTGGGGCGCGGAGGTCGTCGAGGAGCGATACGATCTGACGCTATGAGGCCGGTCATGGCGTCAGTCCGTCTCCGGGAGGGCGAAACGGGCGCGGATGCGGCGCCCGGCTCGCGGTTTGCGACGAAGGATCGACGTCTCTCAGCCCACAGCTTCCAGGGAGGAGCCATGACCAGGGTCCAGGCGGCCGCGGCGGCCGCCATCGTGCTAGCAATCGCCGCGTGTGACGACGATGATCCGATCGACACCGGGGAGGATTTCATCGCCGAGATGACGGTCGGCGCGGAGGTCCCTCCGGTACAGGTGGTGACCAGCGCCACGGGCACCGCCCGCTTCGAGTTCGATGACGACGCCGACGAGGTGTCCTACACCATCGACGTTGCGGACATCACGGGTGTACTCGCGGCCCATATCCACGGACCCGCGACCACGAGCGAATCGGCCGGTGTCCTGGTGACGCTCTTCGCCGGACCCCAGGGAGGGACGGGAGAGGTGAACGGGCAGCTCACGAGCGACACCTTCACCGAGGCGGACAATCCAGGCACGGTCTCGATGGACTCGGTGCTGGTGCTGATGCGCAACGGCCGCTCGTACGTCAACGTGCACACGGTGGCGAATCCGCCGGGCGAGATCCGCGGGCAGATCCAGCCGGACTAGGCGCGTAAACCGGTATCCGGTATCCAGTATACGGATACGGTATACGGTAGACGGTAGACGGTAGACGGTGGACCGTAGACTGGATACTGGATACTGGATTATCGGATATTGGATACCGGATACCGAATACCGGATACCGGATACCGCATACCGGAGCCCCTCTTGCGCGTGATCGGCAGGGTCGACGAGGCGGAGGTGATCGCCGAATTCCTGCGGGGCGAGCTGGGGTCGCCTCGCTTCGGTGCGCGAGTGCGCGCACGCCTCGAACAGGACGGTCGCGACGTCGACGTCATCGAGCACCCGGACACGACGAACGGGGCCGACAACGCCTATAGGGCCACGCTGCTGCACGCGTATCGGGGCGTCGGAGGCTCCGCTCCGCTGCTGGAAAGCCTGCCGGACGGGATCGAGTGGAGCCGGGTCGAGCTCGAGCCAGACGAGCTCCGCAACGTGCGCTACATGGACTACCCGTACTGGAACGAGCTGTCCGCCGGAAGCCGGTCGCCCGCGCGGGCGGCGGCAGGCATCCGCGCGGGCGTCACGGCGATGGACAGGCCCAACGACGCGTTCCATGCCGTGGCCGAACGGATCTGCGCGGGTGAAGCCCTGGGCACGCCGATCCTGGTTGCGCCCGATGTGAATGCGCCGCTCGTCATCCTGGAGGGACACACGCGCGTGACGGCCATGCTGCTGCGCCCCGAATGCCTGCCGGAGCGACTGGATGCCATCGTCGGCCACGCGCCCGCCGTTCGGAGCTGGATGTTCTACGGCACACCGGAAGTGGCGGCATGACCCGGCGCGGGGGCATCGACGTCGTCCTCGTCCCCTGGGACAGCGGCCGGCGCGGCTGGCGCATGGGTGCCGGACCGCTGCGGCTCGCGGAGCGCGGCCTCTTCGAGCGCCTGCGGGACCTGGGTCACGACGTGCGCCGGATCGACATCGAGCTGCCGTCGGACGCGTCGAGCGATGCCCACTCCGCCTACCTGCTCGCGGCCGACATCGCCGCTGCCGTGCGCCGCGCGACGAACGAGCGTCGCTTCCCGCTCGTCATCGCCGGCAACTGCAACAGCGCGCTGGGCACCATCGCGGGACTCGACGCGGCCGCGACCGGCGTCGTCTGGTTCGACGCGCACGGCGACTACAACACGCCCGAGACGAGCGTGAGCGGATTCCTGGACGGCATGTCGCTCGCCACGCTGACCGGCTGCTGCTGTGTGGGTGAAGCCGCGCGCATCCCCGGCTTCGCGCCGGTCGCGGAGGACACCGTCGCGCTGATCGGAGCGCGCGACCTGGACGACGGCGAGCGGAAGCTCCTCGACGGCAGCGGCGTGCGGTTGATCGCACCCGGCGCCGCGATCAACGAGCAGCTCGCCGCGGCGGTAGAGAGCTGGCCGGCGGGGGTCGACCAGGCATACGTGCACGTCGACCTCGACGTGCTCGATCCGGACGAAGCCCGCGTCAACGAATACGCCGCGGCGGGCGGCCTCACCGTGCCCGACCTGTTCATCTGCGTCGACGCGGTGGCGTCGCACTCGCCGCTCGCCGCGGCTGCCGTCACCGCGCTCGATCCCGACGCGGACGCGGACGGGCGCGCGCTCGCCGCGGCGATCGCGGTCATCGAGCAGATCGTGACGCGTGCAGACCTGGAAACGCCGGCGCGCTCGTGAACACGCGCGATGGCTGCTGAGTCGCTACGCGTGAATCCGACGGCAGCGACCGGCTGGACCGCGGAGCCTCTGATCCTGGAAGGCTCGATCGTGCGGCTCGAGCCGCTCACGATCGAGCACATCGCCGCACTCTGCGAGCTGGGCCTCGACCCAGAGCTCTGGCGCTGGACGATATCGAACGTCCGCACGCCGGCGGACATGCGGCGCTACGTCGAGAATGCGCTCGCCCTGCACGCGCGCGGCACCGGCTATCCGTTCGTCACGGTCGAGCGCGCGAGCGGACGCGTGATCGGCAGTACGCGCTACCACGCGATCGAGCCGGCGCATCGTCGCCTGGAAATCGGCTACACGTTCGTAGCGAGGGCGTGGCAGCGGACGGCAGTGAACAGCGAAACGAAGTACCTCATGCTGCGTCATGCCTTCGAGAGCCTCGGCATGCACCGCGTCGAATTCAAGACGGATGTGCTGAACGAGCGGTCGAGGCAGGCGCTGCTGGGCATCGGCGCGACGGAGGAAGGCGTGCTGCGCGCTCATGCCGTCACGGAATCGGGTCGAATCCGCGACACCATCTATTTTTCCGTGCTCGCGCCGGAGTGGCCCTCGGTGAAGGAGGCTCTCGAGAGCCGTCTGGCGCGGATCGCTCAGGCGGGGCGGAACTCGCCGGCCTCGATGTCGAGCACGTCGACGCGTCCCTCCTCGATGACGTAGTGCCAGCCGTGGAGCGAGACTTCGCCACGCTCTACGCGCTCGGCGACCATGGGGAACGTCAGGAGTCGCTCGAGCTGGATGGCGACGGAGCGCTGCTCGGTGCGGCGGAGTATCGATTCGGAGACGGGCCCGTCGAGTCGCGCCTCCTGCGCGAGCTCGAGCCAGCGGGTGACGTGCGGCGAGGAGGCGTTCGGCGGATCGTACAGCGCGCGGATGGCGCCGCAGTGCGTGTGGCCGCAGACGACGATGTCGGTGACGCCGAGCGTGAGCACGGCGAACTCGATGCCCGCCGACACGCCGTGGTAGCCGGCGTCGGCCTCGAAGGGCGGCACCAGATTGCCGACGTTCCGCACGATGAAGAGCTCGCCCGGCATCGCGCCGGTGATCAGGTCGGGCACGACCCGCGAGTCCGAGCAGCCGATGAACAGCGTCGTCGGCTTCTGCCCCTCCTCGACCAGACGCTGGTAATGCTCCCGATAGGCCGGGAAATCCTCGCGGCGAAATCGTCGCAGTCCCTCGAGTAGCCGATTCGGCATAACCACTAGTCAGTAGTCAGTAATCCGGAATCCGGAATCCGGAATCCGGAATCGGTTGGCGGTACTGAGTAGGCAGTAGGCGGGACTGTCGGTAGCTTGGCAAGTCGGGGAGTCCGCGGGGTACCCACCACCTGCCGCATCCGCATGATCGCACATGCAGTCCGCAACGCCCTCGGCCGCACGGCCGCGCTGTTCTACGAGCTGGAGCGTCGGGGCGGTCCGATTCCGGACGGCCCTCTGCTGATCACGGCGAATCACCCGAACGCGCTGCTCGACCCGCTCGTCGTCTTCCGCATCGCACACCGCCACGCGCGGCCGCTCGCGAAGGCGCCGCTGTTCGAGCATCCGCTGATCGGCCCCTTCCTGCGCATCCTGGGCGGCCTGCCTGTCTATCGCCGGCAGGACGACGCCGCTCTGATGGCGAACAACGATCGCACGTTCGACGCGGCGGTCGCTTCGCTGCACGCGGGCGAGGCGATCCAGATCTATCCGGAGGGGCAGAGCCATTCGGGTCCATCGCTCACGCCGCTACGCACCGGCGCCGCGCGCATCGCGCTGCGCGCGGAGGCGGACGCCGGCTGGAAGCTCGGCCTGCGCGTCCTGCCGCTCGGCCTCACGTACACGCGGAAACCGTTCTTCCGGGGTCGCGCGATCGCCGTCGTCGGTGACGCGTTCGCGATCGCCGACCTGCGCGGCCGCTACGAGATCGAGCCGCAGGAGGCCGTGCGCGAGCTGACCGCCGAGATCACGCGGCGGCTCGAGGCCGTGACGCTGAACCTGAGCCGGTCCGAAGACATGGAGCTGATCGACAGCGCGGAGCGGCTCTACGCGCGCGAACGCGGCCACGCCGGCTGGCGCGAACGGGAGGGTCTCGGCGAGCGGCTGCCGCGTCTGCGCCGCTTCGCCGCCGGGCTCGCCTGGCTGCGCGCGCACGATCCGGCGCGCCACGACCGGCTCACGCGCGCCGTCCAGTCGTACCGTCGCACGACGCATCGACTGGGAGCGGGAGAGGAGGCCGACGTGCCGCCCGGGTATCAGCCGGCGACGGTCGGCCGATACGTCGTGACCGACATCCTGCCGCTCGCGCTCGGACTGCCGCTCGCCATCCTCGGCACCGCCGCCTGGCTGCTGCCCTACCTCGCCCCGCGGCCGGTCGTCGCGCTCGTGCGACCGCCGCACGACGGCATCGCCACGTGGAAGCTGTCCGCCGCGGTCATCGCCTTCCCGGCCATGTGGCTGATCTGGATCGCGCTGGCAGCCTGGCTCGGCGGCGCCGTATGGGCGCTGGCGGCCGCCGTCGCCCTGCCCGCTCTCGGCGTCTTCGCCGTGGCCTGGTTCGACCGCTGGAGCCGCGTGCGCGAAGACGCGGCGCTTTTTCTGCGCGTCGGCCATCGCAGCGACCTGCTCGAGCGCCTCGCGCGCGAGCGTCGCATGATCGCGGACGAAATCGACCACATCGCCGAGGAGGTGGAGCCATGGACCTGATCGACCCGCGCGTAGGTGAGCACCTGGATCGCCTGGTGCCCGATCGGCCGAAGCGCATGGTCGAGATGGAGCGCCACGCCGCCGAAACCGACTTCCCGATCATCGGGCCCGCGGCCGGCCACTTCTGCTACCTCATCGCGCGCATGATCGGCGCGCGCAGCGTCTTCGAGCTGGGGTCGGGCTTCGGCTACTCCACCGCCTGGTTCGCGCGAGCGGTGCAGGAGAACGGCGGCGGCACCGTCCATCATGTGGTATGGGACAAGGAGCTGTCCGACCAGGCGCACGAGCATCTCGACAAGCTCGGCTACCGCGACATCGTGCAGTACCACGTCGGCGAGGCGGTGGGAATGCTGCGCGGCACCCGCGGCTTCGTCGACCTCGTCTTCAACGACATCGACAAGGAAGGTTACCCAGCGGCCCTCGACGTCATCGAGGAAAAGCTGCGACCCGGGGGCGTCCTGATCACGGACAACCTCCTCTGGCACGGCCGCATCTTCGAGGAAGACGACGACTCGCCCGCGACCGCCGGCGTGCGTGAACTCACGCGACGCGTTACGACGAGCGACCACTGGACCGCGTCCATCGTGCCGATCCGCGACGGACTGCTGCTGGCAGTGAAGAAACGGTAGGCCGTATTCGGTAGGCGGTATCCGGCAGGCGGTATCCCGGTCGCGGCAGGCTGGATACCGATCACCGTTTACCGATTACCGGCTCAGCCGCAGCTCCAGGGCGATCGCGCTCGCGGGGCACATCGCGGTGAACTCGGCGGACGCGCGCACCGCCTCCGGCACCCGCGTGCGCTCGATCGCTTCGAAGCCCTGGCGCGGGAAGTAGGCCATGGCGGTCGTGGTCAGCGCGTAGAGGGTCGCAAGGCCCTGGCGGCGCGAATCCTCGATCACCGCCCCGGTCAGCCGCGCGCCCAGGCCCAGGCCCCGTCGGTCCCCGGCCACCGCCACCGAGCGCAACAGACCGAATGCCCCGTACCGCTCCAGGCCGGCCACGCCGATCACCCGGCCCTCTTCCTCCGCGATCACGAAGCCGGCGAGGCCCGCGTCGATACCGTCCGCCGACAGGCCCTCCGACTCCACGAGCGCCACCACGGCGGCACGATCGTCGGGCGTACCGGGGCGTAGCCGGGCCTTGGGTGTCATGGACGCGATCGGATGTCGGGGGTCGGCTGCTCCGCGCTCGGCTGCTCTCCCAAATTCGCGGGGATACCGGGGGCGCGCCAGCGGGTGTTCGGGGCGGAATCGCGGGCGGCGATCGGCGCGTCGGGCCAGTCGCGGGGTGAACGTCCCGCGTGCCTGTTGTCGTCTAAAATCGTGACGTTTCGCGCCATTTCGACCAGAACCGGATCAGAATGGCCAGCATTAGTGCCAACTGTCGCCTTTTTCGTTGACGATGCGCGCGGGCGGCTCTATCTTGCCACGTCGCCACGGCCGGGCGGACGACGCGTACGGTCCATGCGGAATGGGAAACCCGGACTTCTCCCCCTCTACCAAGGTCAAAACGATGCCGACCCGCACCTCCCGCTTCGACAGCCTCGCCGCAGCCCGGTCCTGGAATCCCGCGCCGGCCGGAAAGTCCATGAACGGCGCGCCGCCCGTAATGGGCGCCGGGATGGACATCGAGAAGATCTTCGGCGCCGACACGTTCGGCATGGCCGAGATGAAGGCGCGGCTGCCGAAGCAGGCATACCAGGCGCTGTGCGCGACGATCGAGCGCGGGATGGAGCTGGCGCCGGAGGTGGCGGACGCGGTGGCGATCGCGATGAAGGAATGGGCGGTCGAGCACGGGGCGACGCACTATACGCACTGGTTCCAGCCGCTGACGGGTCTGACGGCAGAGAAGCACGACTCGTTCATCACGCCGAACGAGGGAGGCGGAGCGGTCGCGGAGTTCAGCGGCAAGGACCTGGTGCAGGGGGAGCCGGACGCGTCGTCGTTCCCGAGCGGCGGCCTGCGCGCGACGTTCGAGGCGCGTGGCTACACGGCGTGGGATCCGACGTCGCCGGCGTTCATCGTCGAATCGCCGGCCGGTCCATACCTGGCGATTCCGACGGGCTTCGCGTCATGGAGCGGCGAGGCGCTGGACACGAAGATCCCGTTGCTGCGCTCGATGCACGCGCTGGACGAACAGGCGCGGCGTGCGCTGCGACTGTTCGGGGTGAGCGCGGATCGCGTGATCGCGACGTGCGGACCGGAGCAGGAATACTTCCTGATCGACGAGGAGTTCTACTACCGTCGTCCGGACCTGGTTACGACGGGTCGCACGCTGTTCGGCGCGAAGCCGCCACGCGGGCAGGAGCTGGAGGATCACTACTTCGGCTCGATTCCGGAGCGCGTGCTCGCTTTCATGATGGAGGTCGAGCGGGAGCTGTACCGGCTGGGCGTGCCGGTGAAGACACGGCACAACGAAGTGGCGCCGGGGCAGTACGAGATGGCGCCCATCTACGAGAACGCGAACCTGGCGGCGGACCACCAGCAGCTCATGATGCTGGTGATGCGGAAGACGGCGCGCGACTTCGGCCTCGCCGCGCTGCTGCACGAGAAGCCGTTCGCGGGCGTGAACGGGAGCGGCAAGCACCTCAACTGGTCGATCGGAACGGCCGACCAGAACCTGCTCGAGCCGGGGAACAACCCGCACGACAACATCCAGTTCCTGTTCTTCTGCACTGCGGTATTGCGCGCGCTGGAGCGTCACCAGGACCTGATCCGCGCCACGGTGGCGTACGCGGGCAACGATCACCGGCTGGGCGCGAACGAGGCGCCACCCGCGATCATCTCGGCGTTCCTCGGCGACCAGCTCACCGACGTGTTCGAGCAACTCGAGAAGTCGGGCCGCGCGAAGGACAGCAAGCAGGGCGGACTGCTCGGCCTGGGCGCGCCGGTGCTGCCGCGACTGCCGAAGCACGCGGGCGACCGCAACCGCACGTCGCCCTTCGCCTTCACCGGGAACAAATTCGAGTTCCGTGCGCTGGGCGGATCGCAATCGATCTCGTGGCCTGCTACCGTGCTCAACACGGTCGTCACGGAGTCGATCGACGAGCTGGCGGCCGACCTCGACGCCGAGATGAAGAAGGGGAAATCACTCGAGGACGCGATGCAGATCCTGCTCGCGCGTGAAACACCGCGCATCAAGCGCATCGTCTTCAACGGCGACGGCTACTCGCAGGAGTGGCAGGAGGAAGCGGCACGTCGCGGACTGCTCAACATCCGCAACGCGCTCGACGCAATCGACAACATCACCGCGGACAAGAACATCGCGCTGTTCGAGAAATACGGCGTGTTGAGTCGCCGCGAGCTCCAATCGCGCGAGGAAGTCGTCGTCGATCAGTACTTCAAGACCATCAACATCGAGGGCGAGACGACGGCGGACATGGCCCGGTCGATGATCCTGCCCGGCGCGGTGCGCTACCTGAACGATCTGGTCGCCGCGGCCGAGCGCGCCACGTCGATCGGCGTCGAGCCGCGCGGCGTGAAGCGCACCGTCGAACAGGTCAGTGGCCTCATCGACGAGCTGACCGACGCCATCGCGGAGCTGGTGCGGCAGAACGCGGAGCTCGGCGGCGAGGACGTGCACTCGAAGGCGCACCACATGCGCGACCACATCGTGCCCGCGATGGCGGCCGTGCGCGCGGTCGCCGACAAGCTGGAGAAGGTGGTGCCCGACGACCTGTGGCCGCTACCGACGTACCGGGACATGCTGTTCGTCAAGTGACGAACAGGAGGTGAGGTGAGGTGGAGGTGAGGTGAGGTGAGGTGAGGTGAGGCGCAGTCCTTCCCTTCCTCACCTCACCTCACCTTCTCACGGCATCGCCTCGACTTCGACCTCGCCGGCGATGCCCGACCACGGGGCGGCGCGGAAGGTCGTGGTGAAGCTCAGGTCGCCGGTCATGGTCCAGATGACGGTGCCATCCGGCGTCGTCTCGTGCACCTCGAAGGGAAGCGCCGTGAAGATCGTGGCGGTGTTGCCGTTGGCGAGGCGGTAGACGCCGCCCCGAAGCGGCGCGGAGATGGGCGGCTCCGGATCGTGCTGCCAGACCATCCAGGCGGTGTCCTGCTGGATCTGGAGCTCGAGAGCGCGGGAATGGTCGTCGGCCGGGCCTGCGCCCTGGTTGTCGAAGAGCAGGAGGTGACCGCCCGGCAGCTCCCAGGCGCTGTGCTGACTGATGAAGCGATCCTCGATCGAGGTTGCGACGGTCGCCCCGGGGCCGCCGACGCGCCACTCGAGCGACTGGAAGTCGGAGGCGATCGAGATCACCTGATTGATGGAACGGAACGAGACGACGACGTTGCCGCGAGGTCCGATGGTGATCGAGTTGGCGTGCAGCCAGGCGCTCGGGGCGGCCGTCGGATTTCGCTCCGTGTCCCAGTCGATGAAATCCCAGGCGCTCCATTTCTTCTCCACGGCGCCGGTCGTGGTGTTCCACTCCCAGATCGATTCGCCGGTGACGACCGTGTCGCGCACCGTCATCGTGTCGTAGGCGAGGAAGAGGACGCGATCGTCGTCGACGGCTGTCATGTCGTGATGGATCTGGCCGAAATCGCCGGTGCCGCGCTCGAGCAGCGCGATGACCTCGCGATCCGGATTCACGCGTACAATGCCGTTGCGTCCGCCGTCGCTCGGGAATCCGTTCTCGATGAAGACCATGTCGTGCGTGCCCGGAACGGGCGCGGCGACGAGCGTGCCGCCTGCCGATTCCATGTACCAGACGATGGCACCATCGGAGTCGATCGCGACCTGTCCGGCCCAGCCGAGCGAGGTGCTGCGAAAGGGGATCATCATGAGCGGGAACGTGCTGGTACCACTCACGGAATACTCGAAGCCCAGAAGCTCGGCCGGCAGGGGACCGGTTCCGAACGTGCCGCGGAAGATCGAGTCCGATGCGCGCGTCGCGTCGATCGCGCGCACCGCATACGCGTAATCCGTCGACTGGCGCAGGCGGGGCAGCAGGATCTCGTGGCTGATCGACGAGCCCTCGCTCCGCATTCGCAACACCCGCCCACCCGCTGCCGGGGCGTAGAACACCTCTATCGCGGCGGATTCGACGAGCTCGACATGCAGCGAGCGGAAGATCGGCCCGTCCGAATCGAGGACGATGGCACTCGCAACGTGAGGCAGCGGTTCGGACTCGGGCTCTATTGGATCGTCCGCGCAGGCGACCATCCCCGTGAGCGCCAACAGGATTGCGAGCGAGCGCGTGCAATGCAGCAAGTCGAACCTGGAAAGACGCATTGAAGCTGTCGGGCGTGGAGGAGTCGTTGCGAGGCTGCCGCTCGGCGCCTCGTCGCATGGGCAAGTTAGCTCGTCGGCGGACCGTGTGACAGACTCGGAGCCGGGGCCCCGATTCAGCGATCGCCGCCCGCGAGAGCGCGGTATGTCCTGAGGTGCCGCAGCGCGGCCGGCCGATCACCGGTCTTCTGGTAAAGCCCCGCGAGGTTGTAGTGGGCGTCGGCAAGGGAGTCATCGACGCGCAGCGCGGCGCGATAGGCGTCGATCGCCTCATCGAGGCGGCCGAGGTCCTCGAGCGCGACTCCGAGATTGTACGCCGCGGTGGCGTGGCCGGGACGGACGGCGAGCGCCCGGCGGTAGCGCTCGGCCGCGTGGGCGACGTCGCCGCGCTCGTGCAGGAGCCGGCCGAGATTCACGAGCGCATCGGCGTGATCGGGCTCCAGCTCGATCGCGCGCAGGTATGCGCGCCGGGCCTGCTCGCCGTCGGTCCCCTCGAGATCCACGCCCCGCTCGAACCAGCCTTCCGCGTCGCGCGACCCGGGCTCGGGGACGGCTTCGGGCGGCGTACGGGGCGGCATGCGCCGGATGCGCGACGACAGCTCGGCGACCTCGAAGTCGAGCTGAATCTGCCCGGATGTCGGATTCCAGGTTGAGCCTGCATCGTCGATGACGATTTCGTCGCCGACCGCGCGGATGCGCAGCTCCGAGAGCTGCCGGTCGCCGGGCAGCCGGGCGCGCAAATCCTCGAGCGTGCGCCGGATGCGGGCGTGCGGCACCTGCGCCTCGCCCAGCGAGCGCGCCGTGCGCAGCAGGACCAGATCGCGGAAGGTGTAGACGTAGGCGCCGCGAGGGCCGCGCTCCGGCTCGATCAAACCGGCGCGGGCGTAGGCGCGGACCTCGTGCTCGGGCATCTCGAGCAGACGCGCCACCTCGCGGGTGCTGTAGCTCAAATCAGGAGCCGGACGCCTTCTTCCGTTTGCGCTGGCCGGACTCGGCCGGTGCCGCTGCGGCCTTCTTGGCGGCGCGTGCCGGCTTCCGCTCCTTGCTGCCGCCGCGGTCGAGGCTGGCCTTCAGCGCCGCCATCAGGTCGATGATCTGCGTCTGGGGCGCCTCGCTCGGCGCTTCCGTGATGTCCTCACCCTGGATCTTCCGCTCGATCAGCTCGAGCACGCGCGCTCGTACCTCGTCCTTGTACTGCTCGGGCTTGAAGTCCTCGGCGCGGATCTGGTCGATGAGCTGGATCGCGAGCTTAAGCTCGTCCTTCTTCACGTCGCCCTCCGGCACGCCGACCTCCGAGAACGGGCGCACCTCGTCCGCGTAGTTGAGCTGATGCATCACGATGCCGTCCTGCATCGGCGTCAGCAGCACGAGGTACTGCTTGCCGCGCGCGGCGTAGCGGCCGAGCGCCGACAGCCCCGTCTCGCGCATCGCCGCGGCCAGGAGCCGATAGGCGCGATCGCCACCGCGGTCCGGCCCGAGGTAGTACAGCTTGTCGAGATACACGGGCTCGACCTTGTCCTGCGGCACGAACTCGACGATCTCGATCTGGTTGTCGCTCTTCGCCTCGATCGCCTTCAGCTCGTCGGGCGTGAAGAGGACGTACTGGTCCTTCGCGAACTCGTAGCCCTTCACCATCTCGTCGCGCGATACCTCGACACCTTCCTTCGCGCAGATGTACTTCTGCTTCAGGCGAGAGCCACAGTCCTTGTGGATCAGGTTGAAGCCGATGGCGGCCGTGGTATCCGCGGCCGAAAACATCTTGATCGGCACGGAGACGAGTCCGAACGAGATGCTGGCGTTTCCGATGGCTCTAGCTGGCATGGGGCCTCGGCTTCCTTACCGGGACGGTGTTTAGGGCACGTGGGCTGAGAAACTGCTTTAGGCGACCTTATATACGACCGATCCGGCCGCCGGATCAACCTCGACGTGCCGGCCCGCCGGGCTGTCGGCGAACGTCGCGGGCGGGCGAGAGCCGTAACTGCCGTTTACGTTGACGTGGAAGCTTCAGTTCCCGATTCGGAGGCGCATGGCACTGCTCAGGAGCGGATTCCTGTGGGCATCGCAGAACGACTGGCTGGCCGGACGACTGCCGCGCTACGGCTTCGCGCGCCGCGCGGTCCGGCGGTTCATGCCCGGCGAGACGTTCGACGATGCGCTCGCGGCGGCGCGCCGGCTCGGGGCCCGGAACGTCGGGACGGTGCTCACTCTGCTGGGCGAGGAGGTGCGGGACCCGGCGGCGGCGCGGGCCGTGGCCACGCACTACCGGGACGCGGCGGCTCGGATCGCCTCGAGCGGCGTCGACGCGGAGCTGTCGGTGAAGCCGACGCACCTGGGCATCTCGGTGGATCCGTCGCTGGTCGACGGGATCGTCCTCGAGCTGGCGCGTGCGGCGGAGACGAGCGGCCGCAAGCTCTGGATCGACATGGAGGGGAGCCGCTGGACGGACCCGACGCTCGCGCTCGCCGGCCGCGCCCGTTCACGCACCGCCGGCGTCGGCGTCTGTGTGCAGGCGAATCTGCGGCGCACCGAGGCCGACCTGGAGCAGCTCCTGCCGACGGGGATTTCCGTCCGACTGGTGAAGGGCGCCTACCTCGAGTCGTCGTCGATCGCATACGAGCGGAAGAGCGACGTCGACGCCGCGTACCTGCGTCTCGCGGCGCGCATGCTGGAGCACGCGCGGAAAGCGGCCGTCTCGGCGGAGGGCGTGGTCGTCGCGCCACGGTACGCGTTCGGCACGCACGACGCAGCGATGATCGGGTTGCTGCGCGAGGCGGGCGTCGGCCGCGTGCCGAGTTGCGAGATCCAGATGCTGTACGGCGTCCGACCGGCGGCGCAGCGGGAGCTCGCGGAAGCCGGCGTCCCGCTGCGCATCCTGATCAGCTACGGCGACGCCTGGTTCGCGTGGTACATGCGTCGTCTCGCCGAGCGACCGGCGAACGTCTGGTTCCTGATGCGCTCGCTGGTTGCACGCTAGGCGGCGCGACCTTCCCTTCCACGCCATGACACCCGGAAAGCGCGGGGCCGCGAAGACGACGACGCAGCGCGCCGACGCGAAGAAAACGACGAAGCGTGACGCCGCGCGGGCCCCGAAGCCGCGCGATCTCTCCGAGTACCACGCGAAGCGGAGGGTCGGCGCGACGCCGGAACCCGCGGGCGTCGTCGGCGCGAGCGCACCGGGCCGCCTCCGCTTCGTCGTGCAGAAGCACGACGCGACTCGGCTGCACTACGACTTCCGGCTCGAGTTGGACGGCGTGCTGCTCTCCTGGGCGGTGCCGAAGGGGCCGTCGTACGACCAGGCGGAAAAGCGGCTCGCGATGATGACGGAGGACCACCCGCTCGAGTACGCGGAGTTCGAGGGCGTCATCCCGGAGGGGAACTACGGCGCCGGGCCGGTCATCGTGTGGGACATCGGCACATACAGCGCCGTGGAGGAGATGCGCGCGGGCCTCGACAAGGGGAAGCTCCTCTTCGACCTGCGCGGCCACAAGCTGCGCGGCCGCTGGACGCTCGTGAAGATCAAGGGCGAAAGCGGCAAGGAATGGCTCCTGATCAAGGAGCGGGACGGGCTCCAGCGCACCGGTCCGGACACGTTCGTCGAGGATTCCGTGTTCAGCGGCCTCACGCTCGAGGAGCTGATGTCGGGCGAGCACGCGCGGCATCGCGTCCTCGAGGAGCTGGCGGAGCTCGGCGCGAAGCGGAAGCCGCTCGGCGCCCGCGACGTGCAGCCGATGCTCGCGACCGCGGGAGCCGAGCCGTTCACGCGCGAGGGCTGGCTGTTCGAGCTGAAGTACGACGGCTATCGGCTCCTCGCCGGCCGTGACGCGGGCGGCGTGCGACTGCTGTCCCGCAACGGCCGCGACCTCACCGGCGTCTTCCCCGACATCGCCCGCGCCGTCGAGCGACTGCCATACGAGCACTTCGTGATCGACGGAGAGGTGGTCGTGCACGACGACGCGGGCATGCCGAGCTTCCAGCTGCTCCAGCAAAGGGCGCAGCTCCACCGCGCGATCGACGCGCGCCGGAAGTCGGTCGAGCATCCGGCGACGCTCTACTGCTTCGACCTGCTCGGCTTCGACGAGTACGACCTGCGCGCGCTGCCGCTCATCGGACGGAAGGAGCTGCTTCGCGAGATCCTGCCGTCCGCGGGGACGCTGCGCTTCTCCGAGCACATCGAGGAGCAGGGTACGGCGTTCTACGAGAGCGTCGCGCGCATGGGGCTCGAAGGCATCATCGCGAAGAAGGCGGACGGGGCGTACCGCGGCGGGCGCTCGAAGGATTGGCTGAAGATCAAGTCGGACCCGACCGACGAGTTCGTCGTCGTCGGCTGGACCGCGCCGGGCGGATCGCGGAGCGGCTTTGGCGCCCTGCTGCTCGGCGCGTATGAAGGCGACGTCCTGCGCTTCGTAGGCAGCGTCGGCACCGGCTTCAACGAGAAGCAGATCCGATCGTTCATGAAGCGGCTCGAGGCGAGCGTGATCGACCAGCCCGCCGCCGACGGCGCGCCGCTGTCGAAGGAGCACACCTGGGTCGAACCGACGATCGTCGTCGAGGTGCGCTACCGCGAGATGACGGACGAGACACTGCTGCGGCATCCGGTGTTCGTCGGCGAACGCGACGACAAGAGTCCCCGCGACTGCATGCTGCCGGAGCACGCACGCGTCACGCAGGTGGTCGACGAGTCGGAGCTCGGCATCGACGAAGCGGAGGAAGAGAGCGTCGAGCCCGAGATCGGCTCGCGCGTCGCGTTCAGCAGTCTCGACAAGCCGTTCTGGCCTGCGGACGGCTACACGAAGGGCGATCTGATCGAGTACTACCGGGCGGTCGCCGACTGGATGCTGCCGTACCTGCGCGACCGGCCCGCCGTGCTCACGCGCTACCCCGACGGGATCGAAGGCAAGTCGTTCTTCCAGAAGGACGCGCCGGGCTTCGCGCCCGAGTGGCTGCGGCGCGAGAAGGTGTGGAGCGAGGGCTCCGAGCGAGAGCTCAGCTATTTCGTGCTCGATGACGTCGACTCGCTGCTGTACGTCGCGAACAGCGCGTCGATCCCGATCCACGTGTGGGCGTCGCGCGTGCCGGCACTCGAGCAGCCGGACTGGTGCATCCTCGATCTGGACCCCAAGGATGCGCCGTTCGCGCACGTGATCGATATCGCGCGCGGGCTGAAGAAGTTGTGCGATTCGATCGACCTGCCTGCGTACGTGAAGACGACGGGATCGACGGGCCTGCACGTGCTGATCCCGCTGGCGCGGCGGCTGACGCACGACCAGTCGAAGCAGCTCGGCGAGCTGATCGCGCGCGCGGTCGTGAAGCGGATGCCGGCGATCGCGACGGTCGCGCGGAATCCGGCGAAGCGAGCGGGCAGGGTGTACGTCGACTTCCTCCAGAACGGACACGGCAAGCTGCTGGTCGCGCCGTATTCCGCGCGGCCCGTGCCGGGCGCGCTCGCGTCGACACCGCTGCGCTGGAGCGAGGTGAAGGCAGGGCTGTCGCTTGCCGACTACACGATCAAGACGCTGCCGCGCAGGTTATCTCGAATGAAAGCCGACCCCATGCTGCCGGTGCTGGACCAGGAGGCGGATCTGCTCGGCGCGCTGGGGCGGCTGGCATCGCTGGATCGATAGCGCGCGCCACCTGCCGAGCACGAGCACGATCCACGAGCACGTGCACGAACGTCGGCCTGTATCCATTGTCTGACGAAATCCTTTTTCGCGAGCTCCTTCATGTTTGAAGAGATCCGGATCCGCGTTGGCGACACCGTCGGCGAGGTGTCGGGGCTGCTGCTCCTGCCGGACGGGGCGAAGGCGATCCACGTGCTCGGGCATGGAGCGGGAGCGGGCATGCGGCATCCCTTCCTCGAGCGGGTGGCGCGCGACCTCGGGGAGTGGGGCGTCGCGACGCTGCGCTACCAGTTCCCCTACCTGGAAGCCGGCAAGAAGAGGGTCGATCCGCCGGGCATCGCGGAGGCGACCGTGCGCGCTGCAATCGATGCCGCCGCGCGCGAGGCGCCGGAGCTGCCGTTGTTCGCTGGCGGGAAGTCGTTCGGCGGGCGGATGACGTCGCAGGCGATGGCGAAGAAGCCGGACGCGCGCGTGCGCGGGCTCGCCTTCCACGGCTTTCCGCTGCACGCCCCCGGCCGCCCCGGCCGCGAGCGCGCCGCGCATCTGTTCGACGTGCGCATCCCGATGCTGTTCCTGCAGGGCACGCGCGACGCGCTGGCGGACCTGGATCTGATGCGGGAAGTGACGGACGAGCTCGGCGCCCGCGCGACGCTGCACGTCGTCGAAGGCGGCGACCACTCGTTCGCCGTGCTCAAGCGATCCGGCCGCACCGCGGACGAAGTGTTCGAGGAGCTGGCGGATGCGGCTGCGAGCTGGATGGGGACGAGGTGAGGTGAGGTGAGGTGAGGTGAGGAAAACAGCCGAGCACGTTCAGGTCGAACGTTCAGGTTCAGGAACGCCCTCCGGCTGACGGGGCGCAGCCGGATACGCGCGCGAATGCCCGCTCAAACTCGTGCACGTGCTCGTGGATCGTGCTCGTGCTCGGCAGTTGGCCCCGTTCGCCGAGGGAGCCTACATCCCGATCGCCTCGATGGACCCACCCTCGCGCTCGATCTGCTCGAACGTGCACTGCTCGGGCGCCTTGTCGGGACGCCAGCGCACGAAGCGGGTGCCGTGTCGGAAGCGGCCGCCGGTGAAGTGGTCGTACTCGATCTCGACGACCAGCTCGTGGCGCAGCGGCTCCCATTCGGCGGAGCGCTCGGTCGCCCAGCGGCTCGGTCCGCCGGGCGCGTTGCCGGTGAAGCCGGGCGGGCCCATGAGCGGCTCGACGATGGCGACCAGGTCCTTGCGCTCCTGGTTCGAGAAGCCGGAGGAGAAGCCCACGTGGTGGAGCAGCCCGTCGTCGTCGTAGAGCCCGAGCAGCAGCGAGCCGAGCGCGCGTGCCTTCCCCTTCCCCGAGCTCGACGACCAGCGGAATCCGCCGACGACGCAGTCGGCGGTGCGCATGCGCTTCACCTTGACCATCGTGCGCTCGCCGGAGACGTAAGGCTGGTCGAGCCGCTTGGCGACGACGCCGTCGACGCCGGTCAGCTCCTTCAGCCAGCGTTCCGCGACCTCGAGATCGGTCGTTGCGGGCGACAGCTCGAGCGACGACGCGCCGTGGAAGTACTTCGCCGTCCAGTCCTCGAGTCGCGGACGCCGATCCGCGAGCGGCCGCGCCAGCAGATCGGTCTTCGCGCCGGTGGCGAGCAGATCGAAGACGATGAGCGACGCGGGCGTCTCGCGCGCGAGCTTGCGGACGCGGCTCTCCGCCGGGTGGATGCGCTGGAGCAAATCGTCGAACGACAGCCGCCCGTTCACCGGCACGACGATCTCCGCGTCGATCACGAACTGCTTCGGCTTGAGCGCCGCGACCGCCTCGACCATCTCCGGGAAGTAGCGCTCGAGCGGCTTGCAGGACTTCGACTGGAGGTGCACGTCGCCGCCGTCGCGGAAGACGACGCAGCGGAAGCCGTCCCATTTCGGCTCGTACTGCCAGCCGTCGTCCGCGGGAAGGCTCGCGCGCGTATTGGCCTCCATGGGAGGGAACGGCGGCTCGATCGGCAGGCTCATTCGTGAGTCACGGAGTCGACGGATGCGCCGCTACGTCTTCTTCCCGGCGCGCTTCTGCTTCTTCTTCGGCTGCTCGAGCACGGACTCGAGCCGGAAACGCCCCTTCGTCGGATACGTGAGCGGCTTCCACAGGTCGCCCAGCTTCGCGACGCGATCGGGGACGTTGTCGAGGCGGAAGTCGTCGATCTCGACGCCGTCCTCCACCTCGTCCCAGGTGACGGGCGTGGACACGGACGCGACCGCCTTCGGACGCACCGAGTAGACGCTCGCGAGCGTCTGCCCCCACGCGTTCTGGTTGTAGTCCACGAGCACGCGGCCGGCCGGGCGCTTGGCGATGCGGTACTGCGCGGTGATGACGTCGGGGTGGCGCTGATCGAGCACCTGCGCGAGCGACTTGGCGAAGGTCCACACCTCCTTCTGCGTCGGGCCGCGCACGATCGGCACGTAGACGTGAATGCCCTTGGAGCCCGTCGTCTTCGGGTACGACGGCATGCCGAGCGACTCGAGCGCGTCGCGCACGATGAGCGCCGTCCGTCGCACCGCGGTGAAGTCGGCGGGCGGCACCGGGTCCAGATCGAAGTGCAGCACGTCGGGGCGGTCGGTGTCGTCGCAGCGCGAGTACCACGGATTCAGGTCGATGCAGCCGAGGTTGATGACCCAGAGCAGCGTGGCGACGTCGTTGACCAGCGGGAAGTCGATCACGTTGCCCGAGCCGTGCTCGATGCGGCACGTCTGCACCCAGTCGGGCGCGTGGTCTGGCGTGCGCTTCATGAAGAAGAACTTGCCCTGCCAGCCGTGCGGGTAGCGTTTCATCACCATCGCGCGCTCGGCGAGGTGCGGCAGCAGCACGGGCGCCAAGTCAGCGTAATACTGGAGCAGTTCGCCCTTCGTGATGCCGCGCTCCGGCCAGAACGGCTTCTGCAGGTTGGTCAGCGTGACTTCGCCTACGTTCGTCCGGATCGTGACGTTCTTCTGATCCTTCGGCAGCTCGATGCCGAACGAACCAACTTCCTGAGGGGCCATGAGCGATTGGCAAAAGAGATAAATATCGCTGCCGCACGTCTTCCGGAACATAGGGCAAAATGCCCTACCATGAGAAGGGCCTCTCCGTCAATGGCGGCGCGTGACGCCACCGTGGTTTCTGTCGCGACGAAGCCGACCTGCACGCGACCCTACCATCCGCACTCGTTATCGCGTCTCTGCTGGACACG
>DATKDR010000065.1:0-2397 GCA_035512635.1 Longimicrobiales bacterium
CTGGAGCAGCCGCTCCTCGAACTTGTGCTCCTCCGGCGCGCGCCGCGTCAGCTCGACGCCGGCGCGATCGGCGAGCTCCCTGAGCGCCTCGGCCGGCGAGAGACCCCTCTGCTTTTCGAGCCAGGTGAAGACATCGCCTCCCTCGCTGCATCCGAAACACTTGTAGGTGCGCCGCTCCGGGTCGACGTGGAACGAAGGGGTCTTCTCGAGATGGAACGGGCAGCGCCCCACATAGCCTCGACCGGCTTTCTTCAGGGGAACGCTCTCGCCGATGAGTTGGACGATGTCGACGCGCTCTTTCACGAGGTCGAAGTCACCCGGCATTGCGACAACGTTAGCGGTCGGGCGTTGCGTGCACTCGCTACCGGCCGCCCCAGGGCGGCGCGCACGTCGTCAGTTCGGAAGCTTGAGGAGCGTCTCCAGCTTGCGGATGTCGACCGGCTTCGTCACGTGCTGATCGAATCCGGCCGCGCGCGACAGACGGCGATGGCGAGCCTCGCCGTATCCGGTGAGAGCGACGAGCGTCGCCTTCAGCCCGAGCTCGGTGCGCATCCGCCGTGCGACCTCGTAACCGTCGAGTCCGGGCATGCCGATGTCGAGGAGCACGATGTCCGGCTGATGCAGGCCGGCCTGCTCGATCGCGCTCGGGCCGTCGTGCGCGGCGCGCACGTCGTGGCCGTAGTCGCGGAGCAGCTCGGCGAGCGCGTCGGCGGCATCGACGTTGTCGTCGACCACGAGGATCCGCCGCTTCGGGACCGCGGACAGTGCCTCGTCACCTGGATGGCCGTTCCACGCCGCCTGCGACGCCGGGCGGATCGGCAGCCGGACGACGAACTCACTTCCCCGCCCCGGCCCGTCGCTGCGCGCCTCGACCGTGCCGCCGTGCATCTCGATCAGACGGCGGACCAAGGTGAGTCCGATCCCGAGGCCGCCGCGCGCGTGCGCGGCCACCTCCGGTCCCTGCACGAAGAGGTCGAAGACCTGATCGCGCATCGCCGGCGTGAGTCCCGCGCCATCGTCCTTCACCGAAACGACGAGATCCCCCGCGTGGACGAACGCCCGCAGCCAGATCAGGCCGCCGACGTCCGTGTACTTCGCGGCGTTGTTCAGGAGATTCGCGAGCACCTGCTCGAGGCGCGCGGGATCCGCGCTGAGCGTGATGGGCTCGTCGGGCAGGTCGAGCGTCAGTCGATGGCCGCGCTCGTCGATGGCCGGCCGTGCGGCCTCGATCGCACTCGCTACGAGCGACGAGAGGAGGACCGCCTCGTGGCGGAGCTCGATCTTGCCGCGCGTGATCCGTGAGGCGTCGAGCAGATCGTCGATGAGGCGTGTCATGCGCTCCACCTGACGCTCGATGGTCTCGCGGGCGCGCGCCACGCGGAGCGGCTCGTCGGTGTGCAGGCGCATCAGCTGCAGCGCCGTCGTCACCGGCGCGAGCGGATTGCGAAGCTCGTGTCCCAGCATCGCGAGGAACTCATCCTTGCGCCGGCCCGCTTCCGCGAGCTGCTCCATCTTGTGGCGCAGCTCCGCCTCCGCGTGGCGGCGCTGGATGGTCTCGGCCTCGAGCGCCGCGGCCTGCTGCTGAAGCTGCGCGATCACCCGGAGCTGCGCATCACCGTCGAGCGCCATGTAGCTCTCGGCGGGGACCACGTGCGAGTGCATCGCCGCCATGTCGCTGAACGGCTTCACCTGCGTGGTGTCGCGGAACACCCCCATCGGATACGCACACAGCAGGGCGAACGGCTCGCGCGTCGCGAGCTCGTTCCACAGCTCCTCGAGACGGATCGCCGCGTCGCGGTTCCCCTCGGCCCACAGGAGCGCGACCATTTCGCCGAAAGCGTGGACCTGTGCGGCTCGCTCCCGCGTCTTTGTGATGAGCGCCCCGACGGTATCGTCGAAGCGCGCCGGGTCTGGCCACCCATCGACCATGAAGCGGGTCAGCGTGTCGCGCGCGTCGATCGCCACGTAGCGTCCCTGCGCCTGGGCGCCGGCGACGTCGAGGCCGCGAGCGGTCAGGCGCTGGGCCACGCCGTCGCGGTGCTGCGGTGTCGCGATGAGGATGCCGGCGCTCGCCGCGCCGAGGGCCGACCTGATGTGGTCGCTGACGCTGTCCAGCAGGTACGACTCGCGCTCGTAGAACTGGACGGCGTGGCGGTTTACGGCCGACGTGGCAGGCTGGAGCTCCCTCATCGCTTCGCCCAGCCCGCAAGTTGCATGCCTGTTACACACCACGAGCGAAGCACGGGGGTGGTGTACACACTCACGTGACGGCAAGTGGGCGGCCCGTCCGGTCTAGAGATGGCTCCAGGCGGCCGGGATGAACAGGCTGGTGAACGTGTCGAGGGCGTAGCCGTCCGTCATGCCGGCGATGTAATCGGCGACCGCCCGTTTGACGCT
>DATKDR010000066.1:0-2162 GCA_035512635.1 Longimicrobiales bacterium
GTGAACAGACAGATGAGGCTGTTGTCGGCTCCCCACGGAATCACGGCCTCGCCGTAATCGCCCATCTGTGCAATGCCGAGCGGCGGCGCGGTCGCGCCGAGGCGGGTACGGGTACCGTCTTCGGCAATGTGAAAGGCGTGCGGGTGTCCGGCATTGGCGTAAACGATGTGACCGGCGCGGGCATCGATCACGCCGTAGAACAGCGTGAGGTACATCTCGGTGGACTCCAGCTCCTTGATGAGAGCGCGGTGCACGTGACGCATTACTTCTGCGGGCGGACCGGACTCCTGAGCATAGATCGCCACGGCACTCATGGTGAGCGCCATGATGAGCGCGGCCGAGAACCCGTGGCTCGAGACATCGCCGATCATGATGCCGACGCGATCACCGGGCAGACGGAAGAGGTGATAGAAGTCGCCACCGACCGAATCGGCGGGCAGACAGCGGGCGGCGACCTGCGGCGGCCCCTCGAACGCATCGGGATCGGGCAGGAGCTTGAGTTGAAGGTCGTGCGCGAGCTCGAGCTCGCGCATGAGCCGCTCCTGCCGCAGACTTTCGCGCACGAGCCGCTGCGTTTCGAGCGCGGCACCGATCTGGCTCGCGATCGCGGCGAGCAGGCGCGCATCGCCCGCACTGAACCGGACGTTCGAACGGCGGCCGACCAGCGTGATGACGCCGACCGTGCGCGTGGTGCCCGCCGGCGGCGTGTAGTTGATCGGCACGGACAGGAACGCCTCGCGGCTGGATGGCCGCTGCTCGATGCGCGGCACGTCCGGCAGTACGGCGCCGCGTTCGAGGTTGAGCGGCTGCCGCTCGCGGAACACCCAGGCCGTGGCGGATTCAGCATTGTCGGCCTCGATCGGCCCCTTCAGGCCGTCCTCGCCGACAGCAGCGGCCAGGTGCAGCCGCCGGTCCTCGGCGCTGTAGACCCAGAGCGCGGCACGGCGCGCGCCGAGCACGTCCGCGACCTCGGCCAGGATCCGCGTCGCGGCGTCAGGCACGGACAGCACGGACGCCAGTATCTCGCTGATGAAGTAGAGGAGGTTGATCTCCTCGTACCGCTCCGTCAGCTCGCGCGCGGCCGAGCGCGCCTCGCGCTCGTGGTGCAGCACCTGCGCGAGCGACATCATCAGGAAGTCGGCCAGCTCCGGCAGGTCATCGAGGCCGCGCACCTCAAGCAACAGCGGAGGCGCCTCGGTATGATCGATGTGCCTGCGCGGCGCGGATTCCCATGGCTCTGGCGAGGCGTCGCCGTCAGGGTACAGGCATACCGCGTCCTGCTCCGACTCCGCCCATACGCGCAGCTCCGCCCCCGGATGCCCAGCCAGGAAAGCATCCAGCAGCGCCACGACCGGCTCGGGCAGTGGCGAGATGTCGGCGAGCACTGTTGCGTTCACCTGGAGCTCAGCAGGATCATGGTGATGGAGTTTCCGCGGTCGTTGAATTCGACGCGGTCCATCAGCTGTCGTATCAGGAAAATGCCGCGGCCGCCCGGGCGGACGCGGTTCGACGGCAGGGTCGGATCGACGACGGTGTCCGGATCGAAGCCGCGCCCCTCGTCGGTGACCTGCACACTGATCTCGTCCGGGGTCAGGTGAGCCTTCACGTGCACGCGCTTGCGCGGGTCCCGGCAGTTGCCGTAGAGCATGGCGTTCGCCAGGGCCTCGGTCAGGCAGACCCGGAAGTTGAGACGAAGGCGGTCGTCGTTGAAGCCGACTTCCCGCCCCTTGTCCGTCAGATAGTCAACTGACCGTTCGATCGCACGCAGATCGTTGGGCAGTTCAAGTACGTAGTCGAGCTGCATCCCGAATGATAAGCAGGGTCCGCTCGTACGGAAAGCGCGGCGCGACGGCCGCGCACCCGTGCCGGGCGCCACCAGAGCCGCCGCCGCCCGGGTAGCCGCTCAGAACGACGACAGCGCTTCCTGCCGGTCGGACGCGATATGGAAGAGCGTGTCGAGCTTGGTCAGCTCGAACAGCGTGCGCAGATCCTCGTTCAGGTTGGCCAGCCGCAGCTCGCCGCTCTGCTCGCGGATCTTCTTCGACAGGCTGACGAGCACGCCGAGGCCGGACGAATCGATGTAGCCGGTGCTCGAGAAGTCGATCAGGAACTTACGCGCGCCGCCCTCCAGCTCGTCGAGCACCTTCTGCTTCAGCTCCTGC
>DATKDR010000067.1:0-3042 GCA_035512635.1 Longimicrobiales bacterium
GGGCACGCCGTCGTACACGAACTTGTTGCCCATCGTCTCCCACGACTTGCCTCCGTCGCTGGAGCGCTGGATGACCTGGCCGAACCAGCTGCTGGACTGCGAGGCGTACAGCCGGTTCGGGTCGGCGGGCGATCCCTTGAGATGATAGATCTCCCAGCCCCCGAAGTGCGGGCCGCTGACGTCCCACCGGTCGCGCTTTCCGTCCGACGTCAACACGAAGGCGCCCTTGCGCGTCCCGACCAGTACCCGTACCCCACTCATCCCTGACTCCTTCCTGAGCTTGGTGGTCATGACGTTGACGCGCGCAGCGTGAGCAGCGGCGCGCCGAGCGCCCGGGGCGCCCGCAACGTCAGCGCGATCGCGACGGCGCCGAGCCCGATCGCGGACGAGCCGATGAACATCCACGCGTAGCTGCCGACCGCGTCGTACAGCGCGCCGCCGATCCACGGCCCGAGCGCCATGCCGAGCGTGGCCGCGAGGGACACCGCGCCGAAGGCGCTGCCCATCACTCGCTCGCCGAAGTGCTCGCGCACGAGGATGGCGTAGAGCGGCATCACGCCGCCGTAGGCGAAGCCGAAGACGAGCGCGAGCGCGTAGAAGGTTCCCAGCCCGCTCGTGACCAGGTAGAGGCTGATCGCGGCCGCCTGGAGTGCGAGGCCGGCCAGCAGCGTTCGCTTGGCGCCGACGCGGTCCGCGAAGATTCCGCACCCGATCTTGCCGCTCAGCGACGCGAGACCCGCCGCGCTCAGCACGGTGGCGGCGGCCATCGCCGGCACCCCGCGGTCGATCGCGTGCGTGACCATGTGGAAGATCGGACCCGAGTGCGCCGCACAACACGCGAAGTGCGTGAGCGCGATGGCGGCGAACTGCGGCGTGCGCAACACCTGGGCGATCGTGAGATCGGGGCCGCCGCGCGCGGCGGCGCCCGGCACCGCCGCCGACGCCGCCCGCGGCGGGTTGCGTACGAGGAACGCGGCCGGAATGATCACGAGCCACACGAGGTCGCCGATCACCAGCATCGCGGTGCGCCAGTCATAGGTCGAGATGAGCCAGCGCGAGAGCGGCGCCATCACCGTGGAGCCGACGCTCAGCCCCGCCGACACCAGCGCGACGGCGAGGCTGCGATTTCGCGTGAACCATTTCGCCGTCGTCGCCGTCAGCGGCGCGTAGAAGCTCCCCGACGCCATGCCGACGATCACCCCGAACAGGAGCTGGAATTCCAGGAGTGTGCTCGCCCGGCTCGCCAGGACCATGCCGAGGCCGAGGAGGGCGCCGCCGCACAGGACGACCGTCCGTGTGCCGTACCGGTCGGACAGCGCGCCCCACATGAAGGCGCCCACGCCCATGCAGAGGAAGTTGAGCGTCGCGGCCGCCGCGATCCCGGTGCGCGACCAGCCCATCGCTTCCGCCATGGGCTGGAGGAAGATGCTGAGCGTGAGCATGGCGCCGAAGCCGACGCAGGTGATGACGATGCCCACCGCGACGACGACCCAGCCGTAGAAGAGCTTCATGGCAGCGGCTGCATCAGCTGGAGCATGCTTTCCTCCGGATTCTTCATGACTTGGCCGGCATCATATGGGCTCGCTGTCTCGCTGTATAGTCGAACGGCCAGCACGGAATCGACACCCGATTCCAGAAAGACGCTGCGCGAGCCCGGTCGTCGATTCCGGGTCCCTCGGACGACTATCTGGCGTGGACCCCATTTCGATGACCAGGAGAACGCCATGAATTACCTGTGCCTGTTCTATATAGAGGAGAAGAAGATCGGCGCCCTGCCCATGAGCGAGTTCGAGGCCCTGGTGGGCGAGCACGTCGCCTACGACGAGGAGCTGCGCAAGAGCGGCCATTTCATCGTTTCCGCGCCGCTCGAACCGGCCCACACCGCGATGACCATACGGGTGCGCAACGGCACGCTGTCCACCACGGACGGCCCCTTCGCCGAGACGAAGGAACAGCTGGGCGGATTCAGCATCATCGAGGCCAGGGATCTGAACGACGCCATCCGCGTCGCCTCGAAGTTTCCGCCGGCGCGCCTCGGCAGCGTCGAGGTGCGGCCGATGGCGGAGCTCAGGCGCCCATAGCCTGCGGCGCGCGCTCGTGAGCGACGAAGGAACCGCGCGCGCGCTCGTCGACCGGGTCTACCGCTCCGACTCCCGGCGGGTGCTCGCCACGCTCATCCGCCTCCTCGGCGACTTCGACCTCGCCGAGGAGGCGCTGCACGAAGCCTTCGCGGAGGCGGTGGAGCGCTGGCCGCGCGACGGCGCGCCCGCCAATCCGCGCGCGTGGCTCGTGTCCACCGGCCGCTTCAAGGCCATCGACCGCCTCCGCCGCCGCACGCGCTTCGACGCGTCGCTGGCCGAGCTCGCGGAGCGCCTCGACGCGGGCGCGGGGGAGACGGCCGCCGCGATGGATCGCGAGGACGTCGAGGACGACCGGCTGCGGCTCGTCTTCACGTGCTGCCACCCCGCCCTGTCGGCGGAGGCCCAGGTGGCGCTGACGCTGCGGGAGGTGTGCGGCCTCACCACGGAAGAGATCGCGCGCGCGTTCCTGACCGCGGCGCCCACGGTCGCCCAGCGCATCGTGCGCGCGAAGGCAAAGATCCGCGATGCGCGCATTCCCTACCAGGTGCCGGCGCGCGCCGAGCTGCCCGACCGGCTCGACATCGTGCTGCACGTGGTCTACCTCGTCTTCAACGAGGGATACTCGGCGTCGTCGGGCGCCTCGCTCACGCGTTCGGATCTCTCCGGCGAAGCGATCCGCCTGGGGCGGCTGCTCGTCGAGCTGCTGCCGGAGCCCGAAGGGATGGGACTCCTGGCGCTGATGCTGCTGCACGAATCACGGCGCGCCGCGCGCGCCGGACCGTCGGGCGACCTGGTCCTGCTGGACGACCAGGACCGGTCACGGTGGAATCGGGATCAGATCGCCGAGGGGTTGGCGCTCGTGCAGCGGGCGCTGGCGTCGCGCCGGATCGGCCCCTACACGCTGCAGGCGGCGATCGCGGCCGTGCACGCCGAGGCGCGCACCGCGGCCGCGACGGACTGG
>DATKDR010000068.1:0-2287 GCA_035512635.1 Longimicrobiales bacterium
TCCGCCTAGAAGGACAGGTTCCGGTCGGCCTCCATGACCATGCGCGCGTGGTCGGGCGGCGTCATGAAGGTCGCGCCGACCCGGTCGAGATCCTGCTGGGAGACCCCACGGGCCTCCGCGCAGCCCTTTCAGACATAGAACTGGACGCCGCCCGCCCGGCAGCCCTCGAACAGATCGCTCAGCGGCGGAACGCCGATGCCGCGGATCGTGTCGACGACGCCCGGCTTCAGGAGCTCGCTCGCGTCGGCCATGAGGCCGACCGACGTCTCGACGCCGTTCTTCGCCGCGCCGTTCGCCGCCAGGTGGAACGGGATGCTGGCTCGCGTCTGGTCGGACGCGCCCACGAGGGTCGTGATGAACAGCTTCGCCATCTCCTCACCTCCACGGTCGCGCGCTGCAGGCCTCAGGCCACGAAGGTACGCCAGAGCAGGTTCACGACGCTCAGCACCAGCATCACCACGATCACCTGGCGGAAGCGCTCCGCGCTGATGCGGCCGCGCAGCTCGATCCCGGCGATGAGTCCGAGAAGCGTCGGGATGATCCCGACGATCCCGAGCGCGAGGAGATCCGGCGTCAGCAGGTCGTAGGCGAGGAACCCGCCGATCTGCACCAGCGAGTTCAGCTGGAAGAGCGCGGCGAGGACGACCACGAAGTCGCCGGATGAAAGCCGTCTCGTGTGGAAGTACCCGCCGACGATGGGGCTGGCGATGGAGGTGGATCCCTGGAGTCCTCCGCCGAGCAACCCGACGACCGGGCCCGCGAAACGCGCGCGGCGCGCCGCCGGGTCGCTGCCGAGAAGCCGCTCGCCGCGCAGCAGGAAGACCGCGACCATCGCGGCGATCAGGACCGCGAAGATGCGCTGGTCTAGCTGCGCCAGCAGCGAGACGCCGACGACCGTGCCGACGGCCCCGGCGACCAGGACAGGCACGATCCCGCCGATCAGCGCCGGCACCCGACGCCAGCCGGTCACCAGCAGCAGCGTGTTCGCCACCAGGATGGGGAAGGCGACGATCACCACGGCGTCGCGCGGACCGAACACGCCCGCCAGGATCGGCGTCGCGATGAGTGGCAGGCCCATCCCGATGAGGCCCTTGGCGGATCCGGCGATGACAAGGCCGCCGATCACGATCGCGAGGTCGAGCGCACTCACGCGCGGGGGGCCAGCTCGCTCTCCTCGACGAGAGTGCCCCAGTCCACGCGGTGCAGCCGCTCCGATGGGATGAACGCCCGGCCGACCTTGGCGGCGTCGCGGCCCTCGACGCGGACGATGTCCGCGGTGTGATCGAACGTCGTGCCGTGCACGAGCGCAGAGCCGACGCCGTAGACATCGACGGGCACGCCCAGCTCCTCGAAGCGGCGGATCTTGTCCGCGTTGAAGCCGCCGGAGGCGACGATCTTCACGTGCCGGTAGCCCGCGCGGTCGAGCGCTTCCCGCACGAGCTCGATCAGCCGCGGCGTCACGCCGCGCGCCTCGGGCTGCGCGCGGCCCTGCTTCTCGGCGAGCTCGCGCACGATGGCCAGATCGACCATCGACTCGCTCGTGTCGACCCGCACGCCCCAGAGCCGTCCGCCCAGCGCGTGTGCGACGCCGAGCGAGGTGTTGACCACGTCGTTCTGGAAATCGACGAGCGCGGTGACGTTGACGTGACCCTCGGGCGTGCCGGGCGCGGTCAGGTGGCCCAGCGGCTCGGGTGAGCGGTTGATGTGCTCGTCGAACTTGAGGGTCGTGACCGTCGTGTCGCCGCCGTACACGGCGATGAGCGCGTGCGGGATCGTGCCGAGGCCCTTGCTGCCCCACCACTCGCCCTGCTCGTCCGTCGAGACGCCCACCGCGCCGCCGATGTAAGCGGCGTAGCCGGAGCCGGCCTGGCCTTCCTGCGCCTGGTGCCGCGCGCCGAACATGATCACCGGCTTGCCGCGCGCCGCCGCTACGACGTCGCGCGTGTTCGTCGCGATCTTGGTGCCCTCGGTGAGCGCGCCCAGGTACAGCGTCTCGAGGTGCGCGAACGACGCGTACTCGCCCTCGATCCGCATGACCGGCTCGTACGCGCCACCGATCTCGCCGTCGTAGAGGGAGTCGACCGCGAGCTCGTGCCAGCCCGGCTCCCACAGCGACGCCAGCTCGCGTGAGATCTCGAAGACCTTACGCGCCTGCGGCTCGTATGCGGCCCACTCGAGGCGCGGCAGCGTCAGCCACGCGGAGTAGAGCTTCTGCTCGGCCTCCAGGTATCGCTCGAAGAGCCGCTGGGCCCGTACGCGGTCGCGGTAGCGACCGGCGCCGACGTGC
>DATKDR010000069.1:0-2976 GCA_035512635.1 Longimicrobiales bacterium
AACAGCAGATCCGAACGCTGCTTGAGCCAGTTGCTGCCGATGCGGGCTACTGTGCGGTCGAGCGTCTCCTCGAGCTCGCCGGTCAGCCACTCCTGGACGGAGCGGGCGGCGCTCCTGGTCAGCCAGAGTCCGAGCAGCACCATCGGCACAACGGCGACCGTGAGCACCAGCAACAGGATGCGCGCGCGGAAGGACGGTACGAACGAAGTCATGCCGAACCTGCCTCGTCTTCCTGGGAGCCCGGCATGTCGATCCGATGTTTCTCGATCAGGCGGTCGAGGCGCGGCCGTGAGATGCCGAGGAGCTCGGCTGTCCTGGACTTGTGCCCGCCCGTCGCTTCCAGGACCCTGTTCACGTGCCGGCGTTCGGCCTCCGCGAGCGTCATGTCGGCGCCGGGCTCCGTGTCCGGCCGCTCGACCAGCTCGATGTGCTCGGGCCGGATCACGTCGCCAGCGGCCGTCAGCACGGCACGCGTAACACAGTTCTCCAGCTCGCGCACGTTGCCCGGCCACGGATGCGCGAGCAGCCGGTCCAGCGCCGCGGGCGTGAGAACCGGCGGACCGCGGCCGGCGGTGCGGCTCGCCTTCGCGATGAAGTGCTGCACGAGCAGGCCCACGTCGCCCGGCCGGTCGCGGAGCGGTGGCAGCTTGATCTCGACCACGCGCAGCCTGTAATAGAGGTCTTCGCGGAACTCGCCGGCCGCGAGCATGCGTTCGAGATCGCGGTGCGTCGCGGCGATCACGCGCGCTTCGGTTCGCTCCGGCCGCTCCGCGCCGACGCGATAGAACTCGCGCTCCTGCAGCACGCGCAGCAGCTTGCTCTGGAACTCTGCGGAGGTGTCGCCGATCTCGTCCAGAAAGACAGTGCCCCTGCCCGCCAGCGCGAACCTGCCGCGCCGGTCGCTGGCCGCGCCCGTGAATGCGCCGCGCACGTGACCGAACAGCTCCGACTCGAGCAGCGCCTCGGGCATCGCCGTACAATTGACCGCGACGAACGGCTCATCGGCATACGGCGATCCGCCGTGGATCTCACGGGCGATCAGTTCCTTGCCGGTCCCGCTCTCGCCGCGGATCATGACGGTGCTGCGCGACGACGCGACCCGTCCCACCAGCTTGAAGATCTCGATGAGCCGGCGGTCCTCACCCACCAGCCGCTCCGACACGGTGGCATGCGTCGCCTTCGCGTTGCGGCGCGCTCGCTCGCGTGTCTTCCTGTCCTCGAAGATGCGGTCGAGCAGCCGGCGCAGCTGGTGCAGGTCGAGCGGCTTCACCAGGAAATCCTGCGCACCCTCGCGCATCGCCGTAGCGACGGTGGGCAGGTCCTGGTACGCGGTCATGATGACGACGTCCGTCGATGCGGCCCGCTCGCGCAGCAGCCGCAACAGCTCGATGCCGTCCATCCCCGGCATCCGCAGATCGGAGAGGACGACGTCGGGGCACGACGCGCCGACGGCAGCGAGTGCCGCCTCTGCGCTGGCCGCGGTATGCACGTCGGTCGCTTCGTCCGCGAGCGCTTCCGACAGCGCGGTCAGGATGCGCGCATCGTCGTCGACGATCAGGATCGAGCGGGTCACGCTCGCCTCCCACGCGCGATCGGCTTCATGATCCGGCCTCCACAGCGAAGCTGCCGAACCCGCGCGCCAGGCTGGCGGCGTCCGGCCAGCGGTGCCGCGGATCCTTTGCCAGACATCTCATCACCACGTCCTCGATGCCCGAAGGAAGATCGGGCCGGCGTGCACGCAGAGGCGGCGGCTCGGCCGTGAGGTGCGCGGCCAGGACAGCGGTGGCGTTGGTTCCGTTGAACGGCGGCTCGCCGCACAGCAGCTCGTACGCGACGACGCCCAGCGCGTAGATGTCCGCGCGCGGATCCACGCAGTCATCGCCGTACGCCTGCTCGGGTGCCATGTAGACCGGCGTTCCGATCATCGCCCCGGTCAGCGTGCTGCCGACCGCGGCCGCGCCGCCCAGTGCCTTCGCGACGCCGAAATCCGCGACCCACCCGTGCCGTCCGGACAGCAGCAGGTTCTCGGGTTTGACATCGCGATGCACGATGCCGGCCGTGTGCGCCGCAGCCAGCGCGTCCGCGACATCCCGCAGCAGCGCCGCGGCATCGACCACCGCCATGCGTTCATGCTCGAGCAACCAGCGCCGCAACGAGAGGCCCGCGACGAAGGGCATCACGAAGTAGGGCGCTCCGTTCAGCTCACCGGAATCGATGAGCGTCAGGATGTGCGGATGGTGCAGGCGTGCCGCGATCCGGATCTCTTCGAGAAAGCGATCCACACCGAGCGACAGCGCGACCTCGCGACGCAACAGCTTCACGGCGACGTCGCGGTCGTGTCTGCGGTCTCGCGCGCGGTACACCACGGCCATGGCACCGTGACCGACCTCCGTCTCCAGCGCGTAGCGACCGGCCAGCAGCATGGGCCGCGCGACCGCCGCCACCCGGGCCGGCGCCGTCTCCGATGGGTCCGTCATGGAAGGGGCGAGCTGTCCCGGCGCGTCGCGCTCGAGCAGCCGATCCAGGACGGCCCTCAGCGAATGCAGGTCGAACGGCTTGCACAGGAAGTCGGACGCGCCCTCGCGCATCGCGCGGACCGCCGTGCCGACGTCGTGGTACGCCGTCATCAGAACGACCTTCGAGGCGGGCGTACGCTGGCGGACGAAGCGCAGCAGATCCATTCCGTCCAGCCCGCGCATCCGGATGTCGGACAGCACGAGATCGGGCGCGGCCGAGCCGTCGAGCACGCGGATCGCCTCCTCGGCGCTCGCTGCGACCTCGACCTCCGTAGCGCCGTCCTCCGCAAGCATGTCGGCGAGCGTCGATCGGATGGCCGCGTCGTCGTCGACGACCAGGATCTTCACACTCAAAGGCGTTCTCCGCCTGGGTTGGCGATGGCGACCGACCCGGACCGGCCGATCGCCGCAGACACGCGCCTGAACCGTGCCGGCGCGGCGGTGTCCGCCGATCTCGTGC
>DATKDR010000070.1:0-3184 GCA_035512635.1 Longimicrobiales bacterium
CAACCCCGAGCGCGGCACCACGTGCGTGTACATGCGGCTCCACACGCGCACGGCCCAACCGGCGCGGACCCGCGCCCCCGACAGCCACGCCAGGCGCGCCGTCGTGGGACTGCCTTGCCCGTCGATGACCCAGTCGTACGCGCGCCGCCGCAGTCGCAGGATCTCACGCAAACTGTGTCGCCGGTGGATAATGACCTCATCGATGAGCGAATGATGGCGCAGCAGGTCGGCCCCCACCGCCGACGACAGGAAATCGATGCGCGCCCCCGGAAAGGCCCGTCGGAGGTCTTCGAGGATCCCCGCCGCAAGGATTACGTCGCCGAGGCGCCGAAGCTGTACCACGAGAATGCGATCCGGACCCGCCTCCGCGAGGCGAGGCTTCGGCGATGAGTGGGCCGTCATGTGGCCGTAACCTAAGCGCCGCCTCCCGAGGGTGATACCTCGCTCGAACGAACGCGCGCGGCGCGCTCGGGAATGCCCTCGAGAAGGTCGGTGGCTGCCGCTACGACTTCGTCAACCGGAATGCCGCGGAGCGTCCCCCCGTCGGACCACACCAACCGGTGCGGCACGCGCCACGGGCCGAACATCGGTGCATTCGTGCGCGAGATCAGGACGACCGCGGGAACCTCGAAGGCCGACGCGACGTGCGTGACGCTCGTGTCCGGCGTGAGCACCATGTCGGCGGCTTCAACCAGGGACAGCAGCTGCCGAAGTGAAGACCGCTCGAGACCAGCCGCCCCGCTTGTCGCCGCAATGGCCATCACCGACGCCGAGTCGTGAAGGGTGCCGACGACCAGCACGACAAGGCGGGGATCGTGCGCGCGAATCCTCCGTATCGCTTCGATCAACCGCTCGTCAGTCCACCGTCGGCGCGGGTCGTGACTCGATACGTTCACCAGCAGTCGCCGCCCAGCCACCTCGCACCGCTCGGCGGCCTCGCGCCAGCGCGCGGTCGCAAACGCGCGCTCCTCCCCGGTAGGGTACAGGCGCATGCGCCACTCCGACCAGACAGGCGTGACGCCGAAGGCGCTCGCGACGACGGAAGCCATCTGTACCTGATGCCCCGGCGGCGGCGGCGGCACGGCATGCGTGTAGATGAACTCGTTAGCGAGACCGGCTACCCCGATCCGGTGCCGCACGCCTGACGCGAGCATTAGAAGCACCCGCGTGAGCGAAGGGGTGCTCACCGCCGCGTGATCGTCGACGATGGCATCGTATCGCGCACGGCGAAGAGCGCGCCACGCGCGCAGGGACGACGTCAGGCTCTTGCGGTTGAACAGCACCACGCTGCCGACGTCGCCATTCCCTTCCAGGATCGACGCGTTGCCTGCCGACGCGAGAACGTCGACGGTCATCCGCGGATGCGATCGCGCGATGGCGCGAATCAGAGGCGTGGCGAGAATCATGTCGCCGATCCGGTCGTAGCGCAGATACAGGACGCGGTGGGGGCGAGCGCTCCAATCGGGCAGGGCGCCGGCGCCGCGGGGGAGCAGACGTGCCAGCCCGCGAAGCCAGGCGGCCTTCCAGGCTCGCTCCAGCCGCTTCAGAAACGGGTTCGCCACTCGTCAGGCAACTCCCCGGACCCGCAGGCCGGCGAAGCGGTACTCCACTCCCACGTTCTCGAGCAGCAGGATCAGCCGGTGAAGCGGCAGCCCCATTACGGCGAAGTAGTCGCCTTCAATCTTCGAGACGAGGGTCGCGCCGTAGCCCTGGATGCCGTAAGCACCGGCCTTGTCCATCGGTTCGCCGGTCGCGATGTAGGAGTCGATCCGCCCGGTCTCGAGCGGGCGGAAAGTGACGACGGGGCTTTCGACCGCCGAGCGCTCCAATTCTCGATGACGAACAGCCACCGCCGTGTGCACGATGTGAGAGCGATTCGACAGGAGGCACAGCATCTCCGCCGCCTCCTGCTCATCGCGAGGCTTGCCTAACACCACGTCGTCGACGACGACCACCGTGTCGGCGGCAATGACGACCGCGTCGCCGGCGTGTGCCGCCACTGCCACCGCCTTCTCGCGCGCCAGCCGCTCCGCGTAGGCGATCGGAGCCTCTCCGGGCACAAGGCTCTCGTCGATGGCCGCCGGCACTACATCGTGTGCGATGCCGATCATCGTCAGCAGCTCGTGCCGGCGGGGCGACGATGACGCGAGAATCACGCGCATGCCTACCGCTCCAGCAGAAGCGTGACGGGGCCGTCGTTCACGAGCTCCACATCCATCATTGCGCCAAAGTCGCCCGTCTCTACCGGCACTCCGCCAACGCGCAGCAGCGCCAGGAAACGCTCGTAGAGAGGAACGGCGATCTCCGGCCGCGCCGCATCGACGAAGCTCGGCCGCCGTCCGCGCTCCACGGCTCCGTAGAGCGTGAATTGGGAGACGACGAGCAGTGCGCCGCCCACATCGGCAAGGGCGAGGTTCATCTTGTCTTCCGCGTCGGCGAACACCCGGAGTCCGAGTATCTTCTCAGCCATCCAGGAGAGGACTGCCTCATCATCGGAGGAGGCGAAGCCCACGAGCAGTGCCAGCCCGCGGCCTATGCGGCCCGCAACGCGCGGCGCACGACCGGCGTCTCGAATGCGCACCTCGGCGCGCGACACACGCTGGACGACGACGCGCACGCGTCAGGCCTCCGGCCGTCGATAGGCGACGAGGGTCGTGCCCGCCACGTGCACCAGCGGCAACTCCCGCGATAGCTCGTTGAGCAGCCGAAAGACGCCGATGTCGTGCCGCCGGGATCCATCGTAGTCGTGCCAGAGTACCAGACCGCCAGGCCTGACCATGCGCAACGCCTTACGCGAGTCGCTGGCGACGTAGGAGTAGGCGTGCGAGCCATCGACGAAGACCAGATCGCACTGGCCGGCGTACGGCGACTCGTCGAACGTCTTGCTGTCGGCGAACAGCTGCGCCACCCGGTCCTCGACCTCGGTGCCAGTGTACCGAAACGAGGTGAATCGCGACTCCGCGAGCGCGAACTCGACGTCCACCGGATCGTCGCCGGTCGCGCGCGAGTACTCCGACACGCGCTCCGGCGGCAGCGTCAGCGTCACCACGCGCCCGTCGGAGGGCATGTTTCGCGCCCAGAGATAGGCGGTCTTGCCCGTGCACGTTCCGAACTCGAACGCCAGGCGGGACCGCTTCGCGAGCACCGACAGGATCCACGCCTCGGCGTCGCTCGTGCCACCCGG
>DATKDR010000071.1:0-135153 GCA_035512635.1 Longimicrobiales bacterium
GGTGTGGTAGACGCCCGGCCCCACGGGGCCGCCCTGTCCGCCTGCGATCATCGGCACGGCGAGAGCGGTGGCGACTTCCGGTCCCAGCTCCGTACCCGTGGCGTCCACGATGACGATGTCGCGCTCACCGCCGCCGCCCGCGCGCAGGAACAGCAGCGGCAGGAACATCAGCGCGAGGATCATGACCGGCCCGAAGAGCGTGCCGATGATGAACATCTTGGTGCGCACCTGCTCGGTGAACTCGCGCTTGAATACGGCCCACGTCTTCGACGTGCTCATCCGCGCCTCCACAGCGAGCGGCGCGGCTTCGTGGCCGCGCGCATGCGCTCGTTCTCCTTCTCCTCGGCGCTGCGCGCGTACTGCGCCGCCATCTCTTCCGGCGTCGCGCCCACGCGCTGGATGAAGATGCGCTCGAGCGACGGCTCGATGCGCGAGAACGTGCCCAGCCGCACGCGCTGCTGCATCAGGTGCTCGAGCAGCTGATGCGGCGTGCTACCCTGCCGCAGCGTCACTTCCAGCTCGTGCCCGTGCTCGTGCAGGCTCTCGACCTGCGCCGCGCGCCGCACCGTGTTCACCGCCTCGGCGTTCCATTCCTCGAAGCCGACGCGCACGTGCATGCCGCCGTGCTCGCGCTTCACGTCGGCGATGCGACCGTCGACCACCTTCTCGCCGCGCGCCAGGATGCAGACGTGGTCGCAGACGCGCTCGGCCTGGTCGATCATGTGCGTGCAGAAGACGATCGTCTTCTCGCGCCGCTTGAGGTCCAGCACGATGTCCTTCAGCACCTGCTGGTTGATCACGTCCAGCCCGCTGAACGGCTCGTCCAGAATGAGGATGTCCGGAGCGTGCAGGATCGAGCCGATGAACTGCAGCTTCTGCTGCATCCCCTGCGACAGCTCCTGCACGCGCGCGTCGATCCGGTCGATCAGGTCCAGCTTCTCCAGCCACTCGCGAATGCGCGGCTTCGAGTCGGCCGGCTTCACCCCCTTCGTCTCCGCGAAGAAGCTGAGCAGACGGCCCACCTGCATGCGCTTGTAGACGCCGCGCTCCTCGGGCAGGTAGCCGACGCGATCGAGGATGTCGCGCGTCACCGGCTCGCCCGCGATGCGGATCTCGCCCGCGTCCGGCTCCAGGATCTGGAGCAGCATGCGGATCGTCGTGGTCTTACCCGCGCCGTTCGGCCCGAGCAGCCCGTACGTCGAGCCGCGCGGAATGCGCAGATCGAGTCCCGCGACGGCGTGCTTGTCGCCGAACGACTTGCTCACGCCGTCCAGCTCGATCATGGGAAGCGATTGATTCACGTGTGACTTCAACGATTCAGGCGGATTTCGATTCGGCGGATGTCGGGCACACGTGTCGGTTTGCCCTGCCGCGACTTTCCCGGCAGGCCCGCGGCGATGGCCATATCGAGATGGAAGTGGATCGACGGGATCGAAACGAATCGCGCGGGCGAGGATTTCGAGCGCCGGGCAGCGTAGGCCGAATCGGAAGTGGACTCCGCGACGAACAACGAAGCGGGGCTGCGTGAGGAGGACTCCACCGCGAATGCACGGATCGCGCGCGCGGAGTCGTCGTTCAAATCAGGACGCGTCTGCCTCCAGCGAAGCGGCCATCTCTTCCGGCCGCTGCGACGCGCGAATCTCGCGGATGCTGCGAATCGAGTCCTGGTTCAGCGCGATGTCGCCGAGCATGGCTTCGCGCGGCAGTGCCATCGCGTTCGCCAGCGGGATGAACTCCTGCGCGGTGGCCAGGTAGTCGCTCAGCCGCTGGCGCGCGCCGAGCGCGAGACCGCCGCGGATGACCAGGCCGCCCTCGACCGAGATCTCGACCTGCTTCGGCGCGGTCGCGCCCAGCACGTTCATCAGCGGAATCTGCTGGTCGGGCGAGCTCACCCACAGGATGCGGTCGACCTTGAGCAGCATGTAGTCGACCGGCTCCTCCGTCGCCATCCACACCGAGTCGGTGAGGCTGATGTAGCGCTTGCGTCCCGCGAGGAACGTGATCAGGAACTGGCCACCCGCGATGTGCACCCGCGCCTCGAGCAGCGCGTGGTCGCGCAGCACGATGCGGATGCGTTTCGGGTCGGGCCTCGCCGCGTGATGCCGGTCGGTCTCGTTCACTCGCGCCCCCGCGATTCGGTATGGCAGGCTTTATGGGGAGATTTGTGGATCCCGACAAGATAAGTCCGGCCTGCCTCCGCTGGCCAGACCTCGATGCCGTAGGCCGTAGGCCGTAGGCCGTAGCCCGTAGCCCGTATACGGTATACGGTATACGGTATACGGTATACGGCTGAGTCATCGCTCCCAGCGCAGCGACAGCTCGCCGAATTCCGGATCGAACTCCACCGTCGTCAGCACCCCGCCCTGGAGCGTGCCCGTGAAGTCGGGATAGTCGGTTCGGTCCGGCTCGAAGCTCAGGAGCTGGCCGTCGACCGTGTACTCCCCCGTGATGACGACCTGGTCGTCCCCCAGCGGCGTGCCGTCCAGCACCAGGTCGACGGCCATGCGCTGCGTGTAGTCGATCTCCTCCAGCGTCAGCGAGCCCGACAGCGCCGTCGCGACCAGGTGGCCGAACTGGGTCTCGCCGTCGAACATCACCGCCGGCAGCGGATCACCGTCGACCGCCGTCAGCTCCCACGTGCCGCGCACGCTGTCCGGATCCGTGACGTCCTCGCAGGCGCCCAGCGCGAGTGCGCCCGCCAGCACCAGCACTCCGCGCAACCGTGTCATGCCCGCTGCTCCGCTCGACCGTGTCATGTCCGCTGCTCCGATCCACCGTGTCATGACGCCTCCTCCCGCCGACCCTGCCGCACGCGCCGTTCGGGAACCAGCAGGGGCGCGAGCGCCGGTCCGGCGACCCATGTCCAGCAGGGTGTCGAACCGACCTGCACACCTACCCGCCTGTACAACCCCTCCTGCACACCCGCGCTCGTGTCGAGAGTGTCCAGGGCGTCCGGCGACACCCGCCGCACCTCGCCGGCGACCCTGTCCTGGCCCGAGAGCAGGAGCGCGGCGCCTACGCCTTCCAGGTCGAACAGCGTGCCCTGCACAGTCGCTGCACACACGGACTCTTGGACGGCATCGGCACTGTCCAGACGGTCGTCGTACACGAACACGTGGACGCTCATGTCGTCTCCCTGGTGTCGAACGGCAGCGCGACCACCCGGGCCGCCGTGCCGTCCTGCATCCGGAGGGCCGTCCCCGGCTCGATCTCGCGCCGAACATAGGCGAGAGCGACGGTCTGCCCGAGGGCCGGCGATGCCGTGGCGCTGGTGATGCGCGCGACGGTCTTGCCACCCTCGTCCAGGGCGAGCTCCGTGCCGCGCGCCGGCGCGGGTGCCGCCCCGAGCAGGAGCCCGCGCAGCTGCCAGTTCACGTGGCCGCGGTGCAGGATGCGGACGATGACTTCCTGCCCGGTGTAGCAGCCTTTGGTGGTGCTGATGCCGCGCTCGAGCAGCCCTGCTTCGAGGGGGATGCGGTCGGCGTCGAGCTCGGCGCCCCAGCGCGGCCGACCGGCCTCGATGCGCAGGACGTCGAGAGTCGCGGCGCTGGCCGGGCGCGCGCCCGCGTCGCGCAACGCGGCGCCGACCGCCGCCGCGTCCTCGGCTGCGACGAAGACGTCGAATCCGGACACGCCCGCCTCGCGCGTGGCGACCAGCAGGAAGTCGGCGCCGTGCGCCACCCCGCGCACCGCCCGATCCTCGGGCTCGTCGTCGTCCACCTGGACGTCGAGCGCGTCGCGCAGGACGGATGCGGCCGCGGGACCATAGACGCCGAGGACGCGCAGCGGCGGGGCCGGCGTTTCGAAACGGGCAAAGAGCGGCGGCACCATTTTCTTCAGGTGCGCGAGCGTGCCCTCGAGCGCGCCCGCGTCCAGGTCGAGCAGCACGGAGCCGTCCGGCTGCCGGATCGCGCGCAGGTCGGCGATCATGCGCCCCTTGGGCGTGAGGAGCGACGCATAGACCGCGCGGCCGATGGTCGCGCCCTCGAGATCGTTCGTGATGAGGCCCTGGATCATGCGCACGGGATCGCGGCCGTGCGCGCGCAGCTGCACGCGATCGTCGCGCTCGACCAGCGCGGCGCCCGAGCGCGCGACCGTGTACTCCGCGGTCGGCGCGATCATCGGTCTGCCGCCTCGCTCAGCCGCAGGATGTACTCGCGCACGCGCGACGCGTCGGTCGCGCCGGGCGCGCGCACCAGGTACAGCTCCAGCTGCTCGATCGCTTCGTCGTAGCGGCCGATGCGAGCCAGCAGGATGCCGCGGTCGCGGATCTCCTGCCGCGCCTCGGGCTTGAGCACCAGCAGCAGCTCGATGACGCCGAGCGCGCGGTGGTCATCCTTCGCGTTCAGGTAAATGCCCTTCAGGTTGCGCAGCATGCGCTCGATGATGTCGCGCCGGCCGATCGGCCGCGTGAACTCCGGCTTCAGGCGCACCATGCCGCCGTACACCCGGTCGAGCAGCTCCTGCGCCTGGTCCTCGAAGCGGATGCGGCCGCCATCGAACGGATCGATCAGCAGCGACATCGCCTCGCCGCGGTAGCGCACCAGGAAGTGGCCCGGGAAGCCGAGCCCCTCGAGCGGCAGTCCCAGTCGACGTCCCACCTCGAGCACGACGACTCCCAGGCTGATCGGGATGCCGAGCTTCCGGTCCAGCACATCGTTCAGGAAGGAGTTGCGCGGATCGTAGTACGCCGCCTCGTTGCCGCGCAGCCCCTCCTCCTCGAAGAGCACGCGCGTCAGCTCCTGGAGCACGATGGGCGGCGCGGTCTCGTTCGACAGCCGATCGTTCACCCGCTCGGCGAGCACGTCGAGGCGCCGGAGATACGGCTCGAGCGCGAGCTGGGGATACTCCTGCGCCGCGATCAGCAGCGCGGCCTCCGCCAGATCGATGCGCTCGTCGGCGACCGAGACCGCCGCGGAAAAGCGCGCCCTCGCGCCGCGCGCCGGCGCGCTCATCGCCGACCGCGGTTCATGGCGGGGAACTGTCGCTCTTTCATAGCTTGGAAGCTAAACGAACGCGGACTGCACGAACAAGGCGGCGCGGCCGACATGCTTCTCAACCTGCTGGGTCTGGCCATCATGCTGGCCGGGCTGCTCGTCATCCCGTTCGGGCTGCCCGGGCTGTGGCTCATGATCGGCGTGGTTGCCGTCGGCACGTTCGCCGGCACCGTGTCCTGGTGGCTGCTGGTGATCCTGGTCGTGCTCGGCGTGCTCGCCGAGCTGCTCGAGTTCCTCGCCGTCAAGCGCTTCAGCGACCGACACGGCGGCTCCACCCGCGCCTTCTGGGGTGCCATCGCCGGCGGACTCGCCGGCGCCATCCTCCTCGCGCCGATCGCCGTCGTCGGGCCGCTCATCGGCGGGATCCTCGGCACCTTCGCCGGCGCCGCCCTCGTCACCGGCTGGGAGCTGCGACACATGGGATCCGCCATGCGCGTCGGCATGGGCGCCGCGCTCGGCCGCGCCGCCGCCGTCGCGATCAAGGTGGGCGCCGCGGTCATCGTGCTGGTCATCGGCGGCGGCGCCCTGTTTTTCTGAGCGTGACACCGCTATCAGGAGAGCGATGACTACCGACCCCACACCCACGCCTCGCGATCAGAAGGGCCGCATCCGGCTGAGCCATCTGTCTCACGGCGCGGGTTGAGCGTGTAAACTCGGCATGGCCGAGCTGACGCAGGTCCTGCGTCACCTGATCCCGCACGACGACCCGGCCGTCCTCGTCGATTCCTCGACGGGCGACGATGCGGCCGTCTATCGCATCGCGGACGACCGCGCCCTCGTCGCGACCGTCGATTTCTTCACGCCCATCGTCGACGACGCGTTCGACTTCGGCCGCATCGCCGCCGCGAATGCGCTCTCGGACATCTATGCGATGGGCGCGCGCCCGCTCTTCGCGCTCAGCCTGATCTCGTTCCCTCGCGATCTGCTCGGTTCCGGCGAGCTCGAGCGCATCGTCGAGGGGTGCGCGACCGTCGCCCGCCAAGCCGGCATCGCCATCCTCGGCGGGCATTCCATCGACGACCCCGAGCCCAAGTGCGGCATGGCGGTCGTCGGCGAAGTGCATCCGGATCGCATCATGAGCAATGCGGGCGGTCGGGCTGGGGACCTGCTCGTGCTGACCAAGCCGATCGGGACGGGCGTCATCACCACCGCCATCAAGGCCGGCATCGCCGCGGACGATGTCGTCGCGGCCGCGATCGCGAGCATGACCACGCTCAACCGCCAGGCTGCCGAGTGCATGCTCGCCGCGCGCGCGCGCGCCGCCACCGACGTCACCGGCTTCGGTCTGCTCGGCCATCTGTCGCGCATGGCTGCGGCGAGCGGCGTCGCCGCCGAGCTGTGGTCCTCGGAGGTGCCACTCCTGCCCGGCGCCGAGGAGCTCGCCCGTGCCGGCCACCTGCCTGGCGGTAGCCGGCGCAACCTGGTCGACCTCGAGCCATTGCTCGACGCCGACCCCGCCCTGGACGGGACGCTGCTCGCACTGCTGGCCGACGCCCAGACCTCCGGCGGCCTCCTGATCGCCGTCTCACCCAGGCGAGTCGACGATCTGAAGGAGCGACTCGCCGAGGCGGGACTCGCCACCATCGCCGAGGTCGGCGCCCTGATCGCCGGCCCGCCGGGAAGGATCCGGATCGATCCGTAGCATGGCGCAAAAAAGCGCCCCCGGGCGCATGGGACCGGGGGCGCCGCCGATGCCGGATGCTGATCGGATCAATTCCGCCGGAAGGTGACGCCCAGTGTTCCCGGAAGGGGACTCGTCACCGGCTCACCCGACCATTCCGGCACGAGGACGAAGAGACGCGCGGTGTCCGCCGAGACCGCGCCGGTAAAGGCGAGCGTTTCCTCGTTCTCGTCGAAGGCGTACTCGATGTGTCGCGGCAGCAGGAGCTTGGCCGGATCCGGCGAATCCTCGAGGCTGACGAGGATGCCATCGTCCCGGAGCTGGTAGCTGCCGTCCACGATGCGGAGCAGACCGCCGTCCGGATCGGTGAACGTCAGCTGAAGCGAATCCTCCGTGCTCGAGATTCTGAGGTCCGGCAGATCGGTCGGGTCCAGACGATCGAGCAGGTCGACCAGCGGCAGCGATCCCTGCGGATCGAAGGTCAGGCGCGTCATGTCGTACACGCCCGCCACATCGGCCCGGGTGAGGTCCGGCAGGTCCGGATCCGTCCCGTCGTCGTCTCCGCACCCCGCCAGCACCCCCGCCATCGCCAGCACCGGCGCCCAGCCTCTGATCGTCATTGCTTCCCTCTGCGTGAAACACCCTACCCTCTCGCTTTTTCCTACTACGTTCCCACGCGGACCGAAGGTCCGACCACCCGCGCGAAGCGCGCACCGTCGCGCAGCGACGCACCGCGGCCGAAGGCCGCGCACCGCGGCGGCTGCGCCGCCGCGCCTATATGTGAATCGCGTGCCCCTCGGCCGCGAGCGCCGCCTCCGCGATCGCCTCCGACAGCGTCGGGTGCGGATGCATCGCGCGGTCCATCTCCTCGACCGTGGTCTCGAGGTGACGCCCCACGATGAACTCGCCGATCAGCTCGCTCGCGTGCGGCCCGACGATGTGCGCGCCCAGGATCTCGCCGTACTTCGGGTCGCGCAGGATCTTGACGAAGCCGTCGGTCTCGCCCGCGGTGCGCGCGCGTCCGTTCGCCGAGAACGGGAAGCTGCCCGCGACGTACTCGATGCCCTGCTCCTTCGCGCGCTCCTCCGACAGGCCGCACGACGCGACTTCCGGATGGCAGTACGTCACGAACGGGATGTTGTCGTAGTCGATGCCCGCGTGCGGATCGCCGGCGATGTCCTCGACCGCCGCGATGCCCTCGTGCGACGCCTTGTGGGCGAGGAGCGGCGGCTTGGTCACATCGCCGATCGCGTACACGCCCTTCACGTTCGTGCGCATCTTGCCGTCGGTTACGACGAAGCCCTTGTCGGTCTTCACGCCCGCCTTGTCAAGGCCGATATCGTCGATGATCGGCGCGCGGCCGACGGCGACGAGCACGCGATCGACTTCGATCGATTCCGATTTGCCGTCCTTCTTCTTCACGGTCAGAGTGACGCTGTTCTTGCCCAGGTCGGCCTTCTCGAGGCGCGCGTTCTCCATCACGTCGATGCCGCGCTTCTTGTAGGCGCGGGCGAGCACTTTCGCGGACTCGCCGTCCTCGAGCGGCAGGATGCGCTCCATCGCCTCGATCAGGTAGACCTTGCTGCCGAAGGACGCGAACACGTCGGCGAACTCCATGCCGATCGCGCCCGCGCCGATGATGCCGATCGTCTTCGGCGCTTCCTTCGCGAACACCGCGTGGTCGCTCGACCAGACGAGCTTGCCGTCGATCTTGAGCATCGGCAGCGAGCGTGGCCGCGAGCCCGTCGCGATGATGATGTTCTTCGCCGTCAGCGTCCGCTTCTCGCCGCCCTTGCCCGGCTTCTCGTCGCCGTGGCCGGCGTTTTTCCCGCCGACCACCTCGACCTTGCCATTGCCCGCGAGCCGGCCCCAGCCCTCGATGTGCTCGATCTTGTTCTTCTTCAAGAGGTAGGCGGTGCCCTTCGCGCCCTGGCCGGCGACGTCCAGCGCGCGCTTCGCCGCCTTCCCGATGTCGAGCTTCACCTCGCCCACCTCGATGCCGAACTCGGCCAGGCCAGTGACATGCCGCGCATGGTTCGACGCCTCGAGCATCGCCTTCGTCGGGATACAGCCCCAGTTGTTGCACACGCCGCCCAGCTTCTGCGCCTCGACGCACGCCACCTTCATCCCGAGCTGCGCCGCCTTGATCGCCGCCACGTATCCACCCGGCCCCGCCCCGATCACTACAACGTCGAAACTGTCCGCCACGTCACCACCCTCGTTCGTCGTTATTTCCGTCGTCGTCTGCAAGTCCCCCTAGAGCCTAGCGCCCAGAGCCTAGCGCCTAGAACTCACGCCAGCATCATCATCGGCTCCTCCAGGAAAGCGCGCAGCGTCTGGAGGAACGTCGCGCCCATCGCGCCGTCGACCACGCGGTGGTCGCAGCTCATGGTGAGGCGCATGCGAGGCTGCGGCACGAAGCGGCCGCCGACCAGCACCGGCTTCTCCTCGACGCGACCGACGGCCAGGATCGCGGCCTCGGGCGGGTTGATGATCGCCGTGAACTCGTCGATGCCGAACATGCCGAGATTGGAGATGGAGAAGGTCGCGCCCGTGTATTCGTCGGGCTGGAGCTTCTTCTCCCGCGCGCGCCCCGCCAGCTCGCGCACTTCCGTCGCGATCTCGGCCACACCCTTCGCGTCCGCGTCGCGCACGATCGGTGTGATCAGTCCCTCCTCCACCGCGACGGCGACGCCGATGTGGACGCGACGGTAGCGCCGGATCACGTCGCCACCCCATGCCGCGTTCACTTCCGGATGGCGGCGCAGCGCGCTCGCCGTCGCCTTGATGATCAGGTCGTTCACCGACACCTTCACGCCCGACTCCGCCAGCCGCTCGTTCATCGACTCGCGCATCGACATCATGCGCGTCATGTCGACCTCGATCGTCAGATAGAACGTCGGCACCGGACCGATCGACTCGACCAGCCGCTTCGCGATCGCCTTCCGCATCTGCGAGACGCGGATCTCCTCGACCTCGGGGCCCGCCTCCACCGGCGCGAACGCGGGAGCCGCCCCCCGTCCTCCGGCCGCCGGGGCCGCGGCACCCGCCGCCGCCGGACGGGCCGCCGCCTCCTCCACGTCGCGCTTGACGATGCGACCGCCCGGACCGCTGCCGCTCACGCCCGACAGGTCCAGCCCGGCGTCCGCCGCCAGCCGTCGCGCCAGGGGCGACGCTTTCACGCGCTCGGCACCGTTGCCACCCGCCGCCGGCTCGGGCCTGGCCGGCGCTCCCGACGGCTTGGCTGGCGCTCCCGACGGTTTGGCCGGCGCTGGCGGCTTCGCCCGCGCCGCGGCCGCTTCCGCTTCCGGAGGCGCCGTCGTGGTCTTTGCCACCGCATCCGCGCTCGCGCCGGCCGCGCGCTGCGGACGGCCCCGGCCTTCCGGCGCCTCTGCTTCCCCGCCCGCGCCTTCCTCCCCCTCGTCTTCCGCGCCCTCGTCTTCCGGGTCCTCGGGCGCTTCGGCCTTCGCGGGCGCGCCGCCGTCCCCCTGCGCTCCCCCCTCCCCGCCTCCCACCAGCGCCCCGATGTCCTCGTCTTCCGCGGCGATCACGCCGATCACCGAGCCGACCGGCGCCGTTGCGCCCGCCTGCAGGAGCTGCTTCCTCAGCACGCCGCTGCCGCGCGCGACCAGCTCCATCGTCGCCTTGTCCGTCTCGATCTCGGCGATGACGTCGCCCTCGGTGATCGCGTCTCCCTCGTTCTTCAGCCACTGGACGATCTGCCCCTCTTCCATCGTCGGGGAGAGCGCCTCCATATGGACTTTTGTCGCCATCAGATCTCCACCTAGCCGCGGTGCATCACCTCACCTCACCTCGTCACCTCACCTCACCTCACCTTCAGCGGTACAACACGCTGTTGCACGCCTCCACCACCCGCGCCGGCGACGGCTTCGCCAGCTTCTCGAGCTGCTTGTTGTACGGCATCGGCACGTCCGCCTGCGACACCCTCAGCACGGGCGCGTCCAGATGATCGAACGCCTCCTCCATGATCGTCGCCGAGACGTACGCACCGATTCCGCACACGGACCACCCCTCCTCGACGTAGACGGCGCGATTCGTCTTGGCCACGCTCGCCAGGATCGTCTCCACGTCCAGCGGCCTCAGCGACCGCAGGTCCACCACCTCTGCTTCGATCCCGTCCTTGGACAGCTGTTCAGCCGCCTGTAGCGACACGTGCACCATCTTGCCGTGGGTCAGGATCGACACGTCGCCGCCCTCCCGCTTCACCTCCGCCAGACCCAGCGGCACCACGTGGTCCTCCGAATCCGGCACCTCCCCCTTCATGGCGTACAGCAGCTCCCCCTCCATGAACACGACAGGATCATCGTCGCGGATGGCCGCCTTCAGCAGGCCCTTCGCGTCCGCCGGCGTGGCAGGTGTACACACCTTGATCCCCGGGTAGTGTACATAGGTCGCCTCCATCGCCTGCGAGTGCTGCGCCGACAGCTGGAGCGCCGCGCCCGTCGGGCCTCTGAACACGATCGGACAGCCGAACTGCCCGTCCGTCATGTACAGCATCTTCGCCGCGCTGTTGAACACCTGGTCCAGCGCCAGCATCGAGAAGTTGAAGGTCATGAATTCGATGATCGGGCGCAGGCCGACCATGGCCGCGCCGACACCCAATCCGGCAAAGCCGAGCTCGGTGATCGGAGTGTCCACGACACGGTCGTCGCCGAAGCGTTCCAGCAGCCCCTTGGACACTTTGTAGGCGCCGTTGTACAGCCCTACTTCCTCGCCCATCAGGAAGACGTCGGGGTCCCGCTCCATCTCCTCGGCCAGCGCCTGGTTGAGCGCCTCGCGGTAGGTGATGACGGCCATGGTCACCTCCCCAGGTCGTCGAAGAAGAGGCGCCCGTGCGGGTTCAGCTCCGCGTAGACGTTGTTGTACAGGGCGTCCGGCTCGGGATCGGGCGAGTCCTCGGCGAACTGGGCGGCATCCTCGACCTCCTCCTTGATGCGCTCGTCCAGCGTGTTCAAGTCGTCCTCGGTGAGCAGCTCCGCCTCCGTCAACTGATCGATGAGCACCCGGATGGGGTCCTTCTGCTTCTCCTCCTCGACCTCTTCCTTCGTGCGGTAGACACCGTGAACAGGGTCGCTCATGGAGTGTCCCATGAAGCGGTAGCAGCGCGCCTCGACCAGCGTCGGCGTGCCGTCCTTGCGGGCGCGGTCGATCGCCTCCTGGATGGTCGCGCGCATGCGCAGCACGTCCATGCCGTCCGCGATCGCCGCGGGCATGTCGTAGGCCGTCGCCTTTTGCGAGATGTCGTACAGCGACGCGACGCGCTCCCACGCGGTGCCCATGCCGAAGCGATTGTTCTCCACGATGAACACCACCGGCAGCTTCCACAGCGCGGCCATGTTCAACGCCTCGTGGAACGCGCCCTGGTTCACCGCCGCCTCGCCGAAGAAGCACAGGCAGACGCTGTCCTGCTTGCGGTACTTGATCGCGAAGCCGACACCCGTGGCCAGCGGAATCTGTCCACCGACGATGCCCCAGCCCCCCAGGAAGTTGTGCTCGGCGCTGTACAAGTGCATCGAGCCGCCCTTGCCTCCTGAACAGCCGGTAGCCCGGCCGTACAGCTCCGCCATCACCGCGCGCGGCGACACCCCCCTCGCCAGCGCCTGCACATGGTCGCGGTACGCCGTCACCACGTAGTCGTCCTCGCGCAGCGGGCTGATCGCGCCGATGCCCACCGCCTCCTGTCCAATGTACAGGTGACAGAATCCGCCGATCTTGCCCAGTGCGTACGCCTCCGCGGCGCTGTCCTCGAAGCGGCGCCCCAGCAGCATCAGGTACAGGAGCCGATGCAGCTCCTCCCGGTCGTATCCCGCCAGTGCCGAGCTCGGCGCCTCCTTCGTCCTTGCCATGTCGTCTCGCGCTCTACACGATCTCGGCCGGGGCCGGTATGTCGTTCTCCAGCACCTCCAGGATCTCACCGGCCGCGCCCGCCGCGACGGTGCGCGCCTGCTTCTCGGCATGGTAGCTCGAGCGCACCAGCGGTCCCGACTCCACGTGGTTGAAGCCCAGCTCCTGCTCGCCCACGCGCTTCCACTCGGCGAACTCGTCGGGCGTGACCCAGCGCGCGACGGGGATGTGCTGAGCCGAGGGCCGGAGGTATTGACCAAGGGTCAGAATGTCCACGGACGCACGGCGTAGGTCTTCCATCGCCTGGCGGATCTCCGACTCCTCCTCCCCCATGCCGAGGATGATGCCCGACTTGGTGAGCATGGATTCGTCCATGCGCTTGACCGCGCCGAGCAGGGAGATGCTGCGCCAGTAGCGGCCGCCGGGCCGGACCCAGGGGTGCAGGCGCTCGACGGTCTCGAGGTTGTGGTTGAAGATGTGGGGCCGGGCGCGCACGACGGTGGCGATCGCGTCCTCGTCGCCCTTGAAGTCGGGCGTCAGGACCTCGACGGTGCAGCGCGGCCGCAGGTCGCGGCAGCGCTCGATCGTCTCGGCGAAGATGGCGGCGCCTCCGTCGGGCAGCTCGTCGCGATTGACGCTGGTGACGACGACGTGCTCGAGCTCGAGGGTGGCGACGGACTCGGCGACGCGTCGCGGCTCGTCGAGGTCGAGGCCGCTGGGCATGCCGTGGGCGATCGCGCAGTACTTGCACGCGCGGGTGCAGACGTCACCGAGGATCAGGAACGTGGCGGTCCCCGCCTCCCAGCACTCGCCGATGTTGGGGCAGCCGGCCTCTTCGCACACGGAGTGGAGGCGCTGGCCGCGCATGAGCTCCTTGAGCCGGCGGTAGTTGCTTCCGCCGGGCGATCGAACCTTGAGCCAGGCCGGCTTCCGCGCGTCCATGGCAACGGTGTCGATGCCCTGGAGGACGGGGAGCTCGGTGCGCCCCTTCGGCTTGACGACACCCGTGTCCTTGCCGGTGGGTGCGTAGCCCCGTGGGCGTCCGGCGGATTCAGCGATCATGTATATCCCGCGCTTCGTTTCGAGTCGTTACTCCCGGGGCAACAAGCGTTCCCTGGGCGGCGCCGCTCTGTCCGGCGCGCGCGGAAGTTACCGGCGCCCGACAGGGCCTGCAAACGCATACTCCGTATACGGTATACGGTATACGGCATACGACGGCTTCGAAGATTACACCCGCGGCTCAGGGGCGGGCGAGGAGGTCGCGCAGCGCCGGCTCGAGGAGGGGCCACTCGAAGTCGTATCCGGACTGCTCGAGGCGCGCGGGCACGACGCGCGCCGAGGCGGCGGCGAGCTCGCGACCCATGCCTCCGGGTGCGAGCGCGACGACGGCGCGAGGGATGTGGAGGGCCACGGGACGGTGCAGGACGCGGCCGAGCGCGCGGCTGAACTCCCGCGCCGTCACGGCGTTCGGCGCGACCACATTGATCGCGCCCTCGATGGACGGCGTCGCGATCGCGTGGCGCACGACGCGCTCGATTTCGGGCAGCGCCACCCAGCTCCACGCCTGGTCACCCGGTCCAACGACGGCGCCGAGTCCGAGCCGGAAGGGCGGCAGCATGGCGCCGAGGATGCCGCCTTTGGGCGACAGGACCAGACCGAAGCGAAGGCGAACGACGCGTATGCCGACGACTTCGGCCGGCTCCGAAGCGGCCTCCCATCCGCGCACGACCCGCGGCAGGAAGCCGTCGCCGCCGGGCGTGTTCTCGTCGAGCGGCTCGTCGGCGGGATGATTGCCGTAGATGCCGATCGCGGACGCGGTGAGCAGCAGCGAAGGCGGCCTGGCAAGCCCGGCCAGCGCCGCCGCCAGGAGCTGCGTTCCCTGCACCCGCGAACGGCGGATCGCCTCCTTGCGACGTTTCGTCCAGACGCCGAACAGCGACTCCCCGGCGAGGTGGATGACGACGTCGTGTCCCTCGAGCGAATCCTCGTCGACCTCGGCGGTGTCCGGATTCCAGTACGCGTAGCCGGCCTTGCGGCCGCCCTCGCGCCGGCGCACGACGCGCGTGATGGCGTGCCCATCCGCGGCCAGCACGGCGCGCAGCTGGGAGCCGACCATCCCGGAGGAGCCGGTGATCGCGATCTTCATGCTGACCCGCTCGGTCTCATTCGTTCTGCGCGTCGGCGGAGCGCGCGGCTTCCGCGCGATCCTCGAGCGCGGCTTCGGTCGAGGCGTGCTCCGCGCTCTCCCGCCGCGCGCGATCCCGCCGATCCAGGATGGCCTGCACGATCGCTTCCGGCTCGTCGCACAGCGTCATCAGCTCCAGGTCGGGAGGCGCGATCTTCTCCTCCTCGAGCATGGAGGCGCGCATCCAGTCGAACAGGCCTCGCCAGTAATCGCTGCCATACAGCAGGACGGGAAAGTTGTGGACCTTGCCCGTCTGGATCAGCGTGAGCGCCTCGAACAGCTCGTCGAGCGTGCCGAAGCCACCCGGAAAGATCACGAACGCTTCCGCGTACTTCACGAACATCGTCTTGCGCACGAAGAAGTAGCGGAAGTTGATCGCCACGCGGACGTACGGGTTGTTACCCTGCTCGAAGGGGAGCTCGATGTTGCAGCCGACCGACGTGCCGCCGCCCTCGAGCGCGCCCTGATTGGCGGCCTCCATGACGCCGGGGCCGCCGCCGGTGATGATCGCGAAGCCTGCTTCGGCGAGCAGTCGCGCGGTCTGACGCGCTGCCTGATACGCGGGATCGTCGGGCTTCACGCGCGCGCTGCCGAAGATCGACACGGCGGGACCCAGCGACGCGAGCGTGTCGAAGCCCTCGACGAACTCGCCCATGATCCGAAACACGCGCCACGAGTCCTTGCCGATCTCGTCGAGCGGCAGCTCGCCGCGCTGGAGCAGCCGCTCGTCCTCGGTCCTGCCCGCGGGACCGGACGCGCTCGGCTGCGGGGCGAGCGGCCCGCGACGATCGTCGCGCTTCGTCGCGGGTTCCGCGGGAGGATCCGTTGCTCGTCTCTTCATCACGACTCTTCGTGGTTGGTCGTTCGTCCCGGCCGCGCGTCCAGCCAGCCGGCGGTGCGGCGCAACGCTTCCTCCAGCGGCACCGGTTCGGTCCAGCCCAGCTCGCTCCGCGCCCGGCTCGAGTCGTACGGGTTGTCGCCGCGCAGCAGCCGCGCCGGCCGCGTCAGGCCCGGCAGCTCGAGACCGGGCAGGATGCGCACGATCGCGTCGGCCGCGCGCGCGCCGCCCTCGATCGCGCCGCCCGGCACGCCCGGCATCCACGGTACCCGGATGCAGCGGATGGCGCACCATGCGCGCACGATGTCACGCAGCGGCACGCGATGATCCTGCGCGAGATTGTACGCGCGCCCGGCCGCGCCGGCTCGACCGAGCGCCGCCACGATGCCGCGCGCGACGTTGCCCGCGTACACGAGCGGCGGCGTCCACCTTCCGCCGTCCGGAAGCGGCAGCACGGGCAGCCGGGTGATCCGGTCCAGTCGCGGCGCCACGTGTCGGTCGCGCTCGCCGTAGATGAGCGCCGGCCGCACCGTCGTGACGCGCATGCCGCCGCGTCGATCATACGTCCACGCCGTCTCCTCTGCGACGCGCTTCGACCAGGCGTAGAACGCCATCGGGTGGATCGGCTGCTCCTGCCAGCGCTCTTCCGTGACGACGCCGCTGATGGGCCCGTATACCGCGACGCTCGACACATGGATCGCGCGGCTCACGCCGCCGCTCGCGGCTGCGGCGAGAACCGCGGAAGTGCCGGCCACGTTGAGCGCGTGATAGCGCTCGCGCGATGCGCGCGCGCCGACCAGCGCGGCGGCGTGCACCACCGCGTCGCATCCTTCCATGTCCCGCGCGAGCGCTGCCGGTTCCGCGGACAGGTCCGCTTCGACGAGCGCGCATCCGAGATCGTCGAGCTGCGCGCAATCGCTGCCGCGTCGTACCAGCGCCCGCACGTCGTGGCCCGCCGCGCGCAGCAGCAGCGCGACGTGACTGCCGACCAGTCCCGTTCCGCCGGTCAGAAAAACGCGCATTGGTCCTTACCGTTCCGCGAGCGTGGCATTAGCTTGCGCGCATGAAGTGTCCCGCGTGTGGCGCCGACGCGACCGGCGCATTCTGTAGTCGGTGCGGTAGCCGCGTTTCCGCCGCCGTCACCTGCCGGCGCTGCGGCGACGAGCTGCCGAGCGACGCGAGATTCTGCACCCGGTGCGGCGCGCCTGCGCGCGCAGGCCGCCTGCGCGCGATGCACGTCGTGCCGGCGATCGCCGTCGCGCTGCTCGCGCTCGTCGGCGCCTGGTGGCTCGGCCGTAGCGCAACGGCCCCCGCGCCCGCGCGTGCCGGCATGGAGCTCACCGCCACCGGGTCGCCCGCAACGCGCACGCCGCCGCCGCTCACCGGGTCGATGCGCGAGCAGGCCGATCGCCTCTTCGAGCGGATCATGCAGGCGCGCACGCGCGGCGATCGCGAGGAAGTCGAGTTCTTCCTGCCCATGGGGATCCAGGCCTATCAGGCGGTCGACGATCCGGATCCCGATGCGCTCTTCCACCTGGGTTTGCTCCAGCTCGAGAGTCGCGCACACGAGCACGCCCGCGCGACCGCCGCACGCATCCGTGCCGCGGACGACGGGCACCTCTTCGCGTCCGCTCTCGCCGCCGACGCCGCGCTGGCCGCCGGCGACACGACCAGCGCGAAAGCGTCGTTCAGCGTCTTCCTGGAAGATTACGACGAGCAGGTGCGTCGCGCCCTGCCGGAGTACGAGTTGCATCGTCCGGCGCTGGACGACTACCACGAGCAGGCGCGTCGCCTGGTCGGAGCGTGATGTCCTGGTTCGCCGATCGTCCGATTCTGCGGCGCGCCGCGCTGCGTGTGGCGTGCGCCACGCTGCCCGCGCTGCTCGCGCTCACGGCGCTCGATCCGTTGCAGACCGCACTCCAGAGCGTACGCGCGCACCAGCTCCGCGCGCACCTGTGGCTGCTCTCGCACGATCGTATGGAAGGCCGCGCTCCCGGCACTCGCGGTGGCGAGCTGGCCGCACTGTATATCGCCAGCCAGTTTACCCGCGGCGGAGTCGAGCCGCTCGACGGCTCGTACATCCAGCAGGTTCCGCTTCTCGCGATGACGCCGCTGCCTGCGCGGAGCGCGGCCACGTTCACGCGCGAGTCGCAGGTCGTCGCGCTCGACTATGGCACGCAGTTCTTCGCGTGGGCGGAGAACGGCGACTCGCTCGCGCGCGCGGAGGGTGAGCTCGTGTTCGCCGGCTACGGCGTGACCGCCCCGGAATACGACTGGGACGACTACGGCGGTCGCGACCTGCGCGGCAAAATCGTGATGGTGCTGGTGAACGATCCGCCCGCTCCGCCCGAGGAGCCGCTGCTCTTCGATGGCCGCGCCATGACGTACTACGGCCGCTGGACCTACAAGATCGAGGAAGCGCGCAGGCGCGGCGCGGCCGGTGTGGTGATCATCCACGAGACGGTGGCGGCCGGCTACCCGTGGTCGGTCGTGCAGACGTCGTGGAGCGCCGAGCGACTGTCGCTCGCGCGTGCGGCGGACGAGCGGGATAGCGTCGCGGTCGGCGCCTGGGTCACGCGCGCGGCGGCCGATTCGCTGCTGCGCCTCGCCGGACTCGACCTCGACGGTCTGACCGCCCGCGCCGCCCGCCGCAGCTTCGTTCCCGTCGCCACCGGCATCCGCGCGAGTCTGTCGGCGCCGGGTCGTGCGCGACGCTTCGATGCGGTGAACGTGTGGGCCGTCGTGCGCGGATCGGATCCGGTTCTGCGCGAGCAGGCCGTCGTCTACACCGCTCACTACGATCATCTCGGCATTGCGGAGCCCGTTGACGGCGATTCCATCTACAACGGCGCCTACGACAACGCGAGCGGCGTAGCCGCGCTCATCGAGATCGCCGAGGGCTTTTCGCTCATGCATCCGCGGCCGGCGCGCTCGGTCGTTTTTCTCGCCACGACGGGCGAAGAGATGGGGCTGCTCGGCGCGGAGTACTACGTCCGAAATCCGGCGGTGCCGCTCGCGCTCACAGCGGCGGTGATCAACCTCGACGGCGTGAACGTCTGGGGAGAGACCGACGACATCATCGTGCTCGGCGGCGAGCGGTCCACGATCGGACCGTTCCTCCAGCGCCGCGCGAACGACATGAATCTCCGCATCACCGGCGACCGCTCACCCGAGCGCGGCTTCTACTTCCGCTCCGATCAGTTTCCTTTCGCGCGCGCGGGCGTGCCCGCCGTCAAGGTCGAGCACGGCACTCACTTCAGGGATCGTCCGGCCGAATGGGGTGAGCGGGTGCTCAGGAGATACGAGGGCGAGCGCTACCACCAGCCCGCGGACGAGTTCTCGCCCGAGTTCGACCTTGCTGGCGCGGTGCAGCAGGCGCGCTTCGCGCTTTCCGTCGGATACGACATCGCACAGGCCGATTCGATGCCGGACTGGTACGTCGGGTCGGAGTTCCAGCGGCCGCCGTAGTATCCGGTATCGGGTATCCGGTATCGGGTATTCGGTATCCCGTCTACCGTCTACCGTCTACCGTCTACCGCCTACCGCCTACCGCCTACCGCCTACCGCCTGCCGCCTACCGCCTACCGTCTACCGCCTACCGCCTATAACCCGGTCGGCGCGTCGATGAACTCCCACTCGAGCCCGAACCGTTGCGCGACGTGCTCCGCGAGCGCGCGCACGCCCCATGTCTCCGTCGCGTAGTGGCCGCCGTAGAAGAGGTTGAGTCCGCCTTCCATCGCGTCCAGCCAGGTGTGGTGTGACCCTTCGCCCGTGATCAGCGCTTCCAGTCCCGCTGACAGCGCCTGCTCCACCATGCCGCCGCCACCGCCCGTCAGCACGCCGACCCGCCGCACGCGCTCGGGTCCGCCCGCGATCAGTTGAACGGCTCCGCCCAGCGCCTTCTCGATCCGCGCCTCCAGCTCGCTGCGATCGAGGTCACACGTCGCCGTCACCCCCACGTCGCGCCCCTCGTGCTCGGCGAAGCTGCCGTCGGCCTCGAGACCGAGTCGGCGCGCGAGGAGCACATTGTTGCCCAGCTCCGGATGAACGTCGAGCGGGAGATGCGCGCTGTATACCGCCACGTCCGCATCCAGCAGCAGCTTCAGACGGCGGTAGCGCACTCCCGTTACCGGCCGGTTGCCCGACCAGAAGAGGCCGTGGTGGACCAGCAGCAGCTCGCAGTCGCGCTCGATCGCCTTTCGGATCGTGTGCTCGCCCGCATCCACGGCCGCGGCGACTCGCCGGATCGGACGACCATTTTCGACCTGGAGACCGTTCAGCGCGTTTTTCCAATCCCGGATTGCCGCGATCCCCAGGAAATCGTTCAGGTAGCTGGCAAGTGCGTGGATGTCGACGCCGCGAACGCTCACGATTCGCGGCTCCGTGTCGCCGCAGCCGACGGCCGGCTTTTGTGGAAAATGAGGGAATTACGCCGCATCAGGTCAAGCATCCTCATAATCGACGGGCTGCATCTCGCACCGACACAACGAGTTGCGGGAAATGGTGCGGCCTCCGGACGATTGTGTACAATCCCGTTCCACCTGGTGGAAAACCCGCGCTGCATCTGGACTTTCGCGGCGAGGCAGGGGTCGAATCGGCCCGCTGGCCGTCTCAGCTCGAGGGGCGCGGAGCAGGGCCGGGGTGTCCTCCGGCGCCGGTCGGGGCAGCGGTGCTCGCGGTCTGCGCGGCGCTGCTCTGACTCTTGGTCACTTCGCCGATGTTCATGGTGCCGTTGACGCGGCCGCCTTCCTCCAGCTTGATGCGGCGGGCGCGGATCTCGCCATCGACGACGCTGGTCTCCTGGAGCTCGAGGCGGCTTTCGGCGATGACCTTGCCGGTCACATGACCGCCGATGACGGCGTCCTGGGTGACGATGTCGCCCTTGACGACGCCATCGCGGCCGACGACGACGGCCTTTCCGGCCGAGACTTTTCCTTCGACGGACCCCTCGATGCGCAGCGTGCCGTCGGTTTCGCAGTCGCCCTTCACGCGCATGCCGGGGCCGATGATTGAGATGACGGAGTCGCGCGCGGGAGTGGAGTCCTTGTTTTCTTTCGCCATGGATGCTGGGCGCCTGTTCAGGGTTGAGTTACGAAATCCAGCGGATTGAGGGGCTCGCCATCGCGGCGCACTTCGAAGTGCAGATGTGGTGCCGTGGACCTGCCCGTCGAGCCGCTGAGCGCAATGACCTCGTTGCGCTGGACGACGTCGCCCTCGCGCACGAAGAGTTTGGACGCGTGGCCGTACATCGTCTGGTAGTCCCGGCCGTGATCGATGAGGACGAAGTTGCCGTAGACGGGATCGTCACCCGCGCCCGCGATGCGACCGGCCGCGGCCGCGCGGATGTACGAGCCGGCGGCGACCGCGATGTCGAGGCCGGGATGGTTCGCGCCGCCCGCGTCCGAGAGCGCGCGCGTGATGAAGCCGGATTGCGTCAGCGGCCAGCTGTCTGGCCGCGCGGCGGTCGGCGTCGCGCCTGCGGCATCGTCGCTCTGTCGCAGCGGCGGAAGCAGCGGCTCGGAGCCGGCCGGTGCGGCGTCCGCGCCGAGCAAGCGACGCACTCTCTCGTACTGTGCCTCGACTTCCGACAGCGTGCGCGCCAGCTCCGCGACCCGCACGCGCTCCTGCTCGAGCCGCGCCACCTCGCGCTCCAGCCCCGGTACGCGCGCCGCCTGCGCCGCGACGTACCACCACGAGGAAACCACCACGATGAACGCGATCAGGAGGATCGCGGCCGCGCCCAGGTAGATGCGCAGGCGACGATAGCTGATCGAGTAGCTGCGGGTTTCGAGTTCCCCGTGGGGAACGACGATGAACGAAAGCTGACGGTCCGGCATCCGGCTCAGGACACCAGGTCCGAAACCGGCACCCCGGCCAGCTCCTCGAAGATGCGCTCGAAGTCTTCCGCGGTGTAGAAGGGAATCTCGATCCGCCCCTTGTTCCGCCCGCTGCTGCGGATGCGCACCGCCGTCCCGTACAGGCGCTGGAGCTCTTCCTCCAGCCGCCGCTCCGCCGCGTCCCGCCTCGTGCGCGCGTTCTCCTTGCCGCCCCGCGCCGGCTTGCGCGTGCGCGCCGCATACGCCTCCGTCTCGCGCACGCTCCATCCGCCTTCAACAGCCCGACGTGCAGCGTCGGCGATCAGGCGCTCGTCGTCGAGGGGCAGCAGCGCGCGGGCATGACCCGCGGTCAGACTGCCCCCGTCCACCAGCGCCCGCACGCTCGCCGGCAGTTGCAGCAGACGCAGCGTGTTGGCCACCGTCGAGCGCTCGCGTCCCACCGCCTCGGCGATCTGGGCCTGCGACAGCGAGAACTCGTCCTGGAGCTGGCGGTAGGCCTCGGCCTCGTCGAGCGCGGACAACTGCGACCGCTGGAGGTTCTCGACGAGCGCGAGCACGAGGAGCGTGCGGTCGTCGACCTCGCGCACGACCGCCGGCACCTCCTGCCAGCCGAGGCGGGTGATCGCGCGCCAGCGACGCTCGCCCACCACCAGCTGCCATTCCGCGCCCGATTCCGCCGGACCCGGCCGCACCACGATCGGCTGCAGCAGCCCGTTCTCCTTGATCGAGGCCATCAGCTCCGCAAGCTCCTCGTCCTTGAACTCGCGCCGGGGCTGGTAGGGGTTCGGCTGGATGTCGCCGACGCGTACCATGCGCACGCTCGCCGGATCCGGCGCCTCCTCCGTCACGTACTCGGCGATGAGAGCGCCGAGTCCCTTGCCCAGACGATCGCGCCTAGACACGGGCGCCTCCCAGTCCGGTAGCCGCGGGGATGCCGTCGCCCGGACCGCGTGTGCTGCGATCCATGACCTCCCGGGCGAGGCTCAGGTAACTCTGCGCGCCCGCGGACAGAATGTCGTAGAGGACGATCGGCTTGCCGAAGCTGGGCGCCTCGGCGAGGCGGACATTGCGCGGAATCGTCGAACGATAGACCCGGCCGCCGAAGTACTCCTTCGCCTCGTCCGCCACCTGCCGCGACAGGTTCAGACGATGATCGTACATCGTCAGCAGGACGCCTTCGATCTGGAGCGCCGGATTCAGATTCTTCTGTACCAGCCGCACTGTGTTCAGAAGCTGCGACAGCCCCTCGAGCGCGTAGAACTCGCACTGGATCGGAATCAGCACGGAGTCGGCAGCCGCGAGCGCATTCAGCGTCAGCAGCCCCAGCGACGGAGGACAGTCCACCAGCACGAACTCGTACCGTTCCCGCGCGGCTTCGATCGCCTCCCGGAACACGAGCTCCCGCTGCGAGCGCCCGACCAGCTCCACTTCCGCGCCGACCAGATCGCGGCTCGACGGGATCACGTCGAGATACGGGAAGTGCACCTGCCGGCGGAGCGCGTCCTCCGCGGGCACGCCGTTCACGAGCACGTCGTAAACGGAGTTGTCGACCGACGCCCGCTCGATGCCGAGTCCGCTGGTCGCATTCCCCTGCGGATCCAGATCCACCACGAGGGTGGATCGTTCGGCGACGGCCAGGCACGAGCCCAGATTGATCGCGGTCGTCGTCTTGCCGACGCCGCCCTTCTGGTTCGCTATGGCGATGACTCGTGACATGTAAGTCCCGGGCAGGGGAGCGGGATGATAGCCGAATCTAACGCTCGCGCGCGTGCGGGGAAAGGAAGAGGCTAGTGTTCCACGTGAAACAGGCCGATCGGCCGGGCCCGTTGTTTCACGTGAAACATTTTTGGCGGCACGGCCAGGTGCACCTGGGTGGCATCCGCGCTGGCTCGGCAGGCAGCAGGGCCACGGGATCGGCAGAAGCAGGGGCACGCGCACGGGCGAGCCTGCCCGGTCGATTGCCGGCGGGTGTCTGCATAGCCCCGCTCGGGCGCTGTCCCCGCCAAGTCCACGCCCCACGCCCCACGCCCAAAAAATTGGCGAGCGACTTGCACCCGCGGGAGCCGATGCCGACCACCGAAAAGCCGACGCTCGAGACGCTGCGCGGGATGCTGGTCGCCCTGGAGGGGCAGGGCTACAGCCGCTACAAGGAGATCAAGGGCGGGTACCTGGCGGCCGATCTCGAGCTGCTCGTCGACTACGTGCAGGGGGATCCGTTTGCCCGGCCGAGTCGCGTGCGCGTGCTGGTGCCGAATCATGTCGCGAAGTTGCCGGAATGGGCCTGCGACGACCCGGTTCGGCGGAGGGCGGCGGCGGATTTCGTGCACCGCGTGACGTACGGAATCCTGACGCAGACGCCGCGGGTGCGCGGTTCCGGACGGAGCGGGGACCTGGACGTGCTGCGGCCGGGACAGCAGGTGCTGGAGCGAACGGCACTGATCCTGGATGAAGCGGGCGACGTCGAGCTGCGCATGGGCGTGGGTCTGCCGGCCGATGGCCGCCGGATCCTGGGCGCCGAAGCGGCTGGCTTGTTGTGCGAGACGGTGCCGGATGCGCTTCGCAGGGCGATGAACGAGGTGGCCGCTTCCGTGGCGGCGCTGCGGCGGCACGTCCAGACGGTGGCCGACGCGGATGCGCTGCGCACCCAGTTGAGCGGGCGCGGCCTGGTGGCCTTCGTCGCGGACGGCTCTCTGCTGCCGCGGTCGAGCGGCATCGACGACTCGCCGCTGCGAGCCGACAGGGCACGTGCGCTACGCGCAGCACCGGACGGGCTGGCAGTGACGCTGTCCGCGCCCAACGCGGGCCTCCTGCGAGGGATGGGAATCCCGGCCGGGGTGACGCTGATCGTGGGCGGGGGCTACCATGGAAAATCGACGCTGCTCCGGGCGCTGGAGCGTGGCGTCTATGACCATGTTCCGGGCGACGGTCGGGAGCGCGTCGTAACCGTGCGGGGAGCGGTGAAGGTCCGCTCCGAGGATGGGCGTAGCGTGGCCGGCACGGACATCTCGAACTTCATCGGCGAGCTGCCGGGAGGGGAGAGGCCGGAGCGCTTTCATTCGGCCAGCGCGAGCGGCAGCACGTCGCAGGCGGCGGCGATCATGGAGGCGCTGGAAGTCGGCGCGGAGTGCCTGCTGCTGGACGAGGACACGTCGGCGGCGAACTTCATGATTCGCGACGCGCGCATGCAGCGCCTGATCGCCGCGCGCGACGAGCCGATCACCGCGTTCGTGGATCGCGCCGGCGAGCTGCACCGCCAGCAGGGCGTGTCCACCGTGATGGTGGTCGGCGGCTCGGGAGACTACTTCGACGTCGCCGACACGGTGATCGCGATGACGGACTATCAGCCGCGCGACGTGGCGGCGGAGGCGCGAGCGATCGCGCGGGAGCTACCGACGTCGCGGACGCGGGAAGGCCGTCCGTGGCATGCGCCGGCGCGGCGCGGCGTGCTGCCGGAATCGGTCGACCCGCGCGACGGGCGCGGCCGCATCCAGGTCCGTCTGCATTCCGGCCGTCGCGTCCTGCTCGGGGCGCAGGAAATCGATCTGTCGGGAATCGAGCAGGTCGTGGAGCCCGCGCAGCTGCGCGCGATGGCGTGGGCGCTGATCCGCGGACTCGGGGGTCGGCTGCTTCCGAACACCGACGTCGCCGAGGCGCTCACGGCGATCATGCGCGAGATCGAAACGGCGGGACTGGCCGTGATTCATCCGGAGCCCGTAGGGGACCTCGCCGCGTTCCGCATCCACGAGCTGGCCGCATTCCTCGGCCGCATCCGTACGCTGGAGATTCGCGACCTCGCGGGCACACGCGTTGCGCCGTCCGCGCGGGCGCAGGATGATTAGCTGTCGCGGACGCGCAACCACCACCATCCGAGGGACTGTCGAGTGACTGAGAGAGAAGCGGATCGCAGCGCGCCGCGCTCGAGCGGGCAGCCGGAACGCAGGCCGCTCGGCCCCGACGCCTCGATGGCCGACCTGCTCGGGCATCTCGCGCAGGAAAGCAGGCGCTTCGTGGAGCTCCAGCTCGAGTTCGCGAAGATGCAGCTGCTCCAGGGTCTCGCCGGCGGCCTATACGACGCCGTGAAGATCGCGCTGGCCGCCGGACTGCTCGCCATGGCCGGGCTGTTCCTGCTGGTCGCCTTTGCGCTCGGTGTTTCCGCCTGGCTTGGCAGCTACTGGCAGGGGCTGCTCGTGACCGGACTGCTGCTGCTGATCGCCGGCGGCGTCACGCTCTGGATCGCGGTAGCCACCTCGTTCCTGCTCAACGTGATCCCGAAGGACCTGTTGAAGCAGGTGCGTGCGCTGTCGCGAGGTCCGACGGACTAGCGCATGACCATGGGCCGCGCGTTCCGCGTGAGCGGTCGCGTACAGGGTGTCGGCTTCCGCTGGTGGACGGCGCGCACGGCCAGGCGATTGGGCGTCACGGGCCACGTCCGCAACGAGGCGGACGGCTCCGTGATCGTGCTGGCATGGGGCGAGGACGATCGCCTGGCGGAGCTGGGGCGGATCCTCGCCGCCGGTCCGCCCGGCGCGCGGGTGGACGGGGTGACCGAGCTGGAGCCGCCGCGGCAGCCGGCGCCAGCGGAATTCACCATCGATCACTGACGGATCCGGCGCGCCCGGCCGGTCATGCCATTCGGCGCCGGACCTTTTTCCGCTCGCTCATGATCTGGAGCTGTTGCGGCAGCGACGCCACGTTCGAGGTGGCGTAGTAGAGGTTCAGGCCGGATGCGAAGTTCAGGAACAGCACGACCAGCATGATCGGCATGAAATAGGTCAGCATCTTCATCTGCGGCGTCGGGTCCGGATTGACGCGCAGGTTCAGCCACTGGAGCGCAAAGATGCTGGCGCCCATGAGCAGCGGCAGGATGTAGAGCGGGTCCGGCTGCGACAGGTCCGGCAGCCACAGGAAGCCCTGGCCGCGGAAGGCGATCGTGCTCTGGAACACGAAGAAGAGCGTGATCAGGATCGGCCACGGCAGCAGCAGGGGCAGACAGCCGCCGAGTGGATTGAAGCCTTCCTCCTTGTAGAGCCGCACCATCTCCCGCTGGAGCTTTTCGGGTTCGTTCTTGTACTTCGTCTGGATCTCCTTGAGCAGCGGCTGGAGCTCCATCGTCTTGAGCTGGGAGCGCATGGCCTTCGAGTTGAGCGGCCACAGCGCGATGCGGACCAGGACGCCGAAGAGGATCAGCACCCAGCCATAGCCGATGCCGAGCACGTCGTGCATGCCGTCCAGCGCCCAGAGCACCATGTGGGCAAACGGCCGGATGATCGGACGGAAGATCTTCCAGCCGTAGGGATTCACGTCGGCGAGATCGTCGCCGATCGAGCTCAGGCGGGAATACTCCTGCGGCCCCATATAGAGGCGGAAGGAGAAGACGTTGGCCCTTCCCGTCAGCGTCGCGGTGAGACCGGCGGAGTACCGCGCCGCGAGGGGCTCGGCGATGAGGCCGCCGAAGGGCGCCTCGACGCCCGGATCATTCAGGGCCGCCACCAGGAAGTACTTGTTCTTGAGCGCGATCCAGGTGAGCGGCCCCTCCTCCACACGCCGACTGTCGACGTCGTCCAGCGGCACGCTCCGGATTCCGGTCCGCGTCCCGTTCACCACGTACGCGAGCGCGCGGTGATCCTCTTCGGGGCGGATCTCGTTGATCGCCAGCGTCGACGGCAGATGCAGCAGCAGGATCTCCTCGCCGCCGAGCTCCGAGACTTCGACGCGCACGTGTGCGAGGTAGTGCTGCGGATCGAAGTCGTAGCGCACCAGAACCGTGAAACGCCCGGCGGGATCGCTGTGCCGGAGTGCGACGGCGCTCTCCGCGCCACCCGCCGCGGCCGTATCCAGGACGAAAATCAGTCTGCGCAGGTCGAGCGCGTTCTCACCGACCTGGATGCTCATGGCCGCGAGCGGCGGACCGTCCGGCACCGCCAGCTCCACGGGGCCCTCGCGCGTGAACGACTTGTACTGCTCGAGCCGGGCACTGACGAGCGACGCACCCGCGGTCGAGATGCCGTAGCGATACAGCTCGCTCTCCACCCAGACCGTGTCCGCTTCCGGCACCGCGTCCACGCGGGCGACGGTGTCGATGTCGGCGTCCGGCGGCGCCGGCGCGGGCGCCTGGCCGAGATCCGGACCCGCCGCCGGCGGCACGGCCGTGTCGACGACCTGCACCGAATCGGCCGGCACGGCCGGGTCCTGTGAAGGGATCGGCGGAAAGAGCAGATTCGTCACGATGATCACACCGATCATCAGGACGACCGCGAGCAAAAAACGGCCAGTATCCATCACGTTGATTCGTCGGTCGGGTTCGAGCGAGCGGCAGTGCGTTCAGGGAACGGGATCATGACCCTGACCGCCGAACGGATGACAGCGCGCCAGTCGGCGCACGGCGAGCCAGCCGCCACGGGCGGCACCATAACGCCGGATCGCTTCCTCGGCGTACGCGGAGCAGGTCGGCACGTACCGGCAGGATGGCGGAAGTAGCGGCGAGATGCCGCGTCGATAGAAGCGGATCACCGCGAGTGCGGATCGAGCGGCCAGCGTTGGTCCAGCCATTTCACCAGCTCATCGCGCAGATCGGCGAAACCGGCACGGTAGGCCTCCGGACGGGCACGCACCAGAACATCGGCCGCGACTCGCCGCTCATCGAGCCGCGACAGAACCTCCGTTCGCACGATTTCACGCAGCCGTCGCTTCAATCGGTTCCTCTCGACAGCCGTGTGGCGATGCAGCGGCACCACCCAGCCAACCCTTGAAAAGCCCGCGGGGGAAGCCGAGTCCAAGACGTCCAGTGAAGCCGTCTTGCTCCGCTTCCCCCGCCGAAACAGGGACCTGATGTCGGCGCTGCGCGCGATCCGGCGTGCTCTCGGAAGCCGGAAGCCGCCTCCCGGGCTCGAGCTCGGGATCACGCGGCGCGCCCGTGCTACTTCCCGCCGAGCTTCACCGCGAGCCGCTTGCGGCCGTGCCGACGACGGCTGTTCAGGATCCTGCGGCCGGCGCGCGTCTTCATCCGGGCGCGGAATCCGTGCTTGTTGATCCGCTTGCGGTTGCGCGGACGGTACGTGGGCTTGCCCATCTCGATCTCCTGGATCGCCTGCGACGAAAAAGCGACAAAGCCCCTAAGTATAGACGGCGCTACGGGGAGCGGTCAAGACGCCTGCTCCCGCGCGCGAACCGCACCCGTGCCGTTTGACTTGTCCACATCGCCGCTCTAGCTTCCGGACCCGGCAGTTCCGCCGGTTGTTTCTCCCCCTACGCAGACGTTTTCGGCAGGATGGAGCTGACCGCCGCAGAGGCCTGGGCTCGAATACTGGATCGTGCGCGCGAACAGCTCCCGGAGCAGACGTATCGCACCTGGTTCGCTCGCACCCGTCCGGTCGCGCTGTCGCAGGACCTGCTGGTGATCGAGGCGGGGAGCGAGTTCGCAACCGAGTGGATCGAGGACAAGTACGGCCGCCTCCTGGGCGACATCTCCGCCGACGTCTTCGGCCGACGCTTCACCATCTCCTTCCAGCATCACGCCGAGGCGCGTCCGCCCCGCCCCGGGGCCGCGTCCGAGTCGACGCCCGCGCCAGCGGGATCCGAGGCGCCGCCGACGACCGGCGGCGACGGCCAGCGTGCATCGACGTCCGGTCCGATCGTCGGCTCGCCTCTCAACGAGCGCTACGTCTTCGAACGCTTCGTGGTCGGCAGCAACAATCAGCTCGCGGCGGCGGCCTGTCGCGCCGTGGCGGAAGCGCCCGCGAAGATGTACAACCCGCTCTTCATCTACGGCGGCGTGGGCCTCGGTAAAACGCATCTCATGCACGCGATCGGACACATCGTGCGCAGCCGTGCGCCCGAGAAGCGCGTCGCCTACGTCACGAGCGAGCGCTTCACCAACGACCTGATCGGTTCGATCCAGGACGGACGCATGCCGGAGTTCCGTCGCCGCTACCGGGAGATCGATCTGCTGCTGATCGACGACGTGCAGTTCCTGGGCGAGAAGGAGCGCACCCAGGAGGAGTTCTTTCACACGTTCAACAGCCTGTACGACGCACAGCGTCAGATCGTGGTCACGAGCGATCGGCCGCCGAAGGAGATTCCGGGGCTGGAAGAGCGGCTCGTGTCGCGCTTCGAGTGGGGTCTCGTCACCGACATCCGGCCGCCTGACCTCGAGACGCGGGTCGCGATCCTGCGCAAGAAGGCGGACGACGACGACATCGTCATCCACGATGACGTGCTCGAGTTCATCGCGCGCTACTGCCGCTCGAGCGTGCGCGAGCTCGAAGGCGCCATCATCAAGCTGCTCGCGTATTCTTCGCTCACCCACCGCGAGGTGACGACGGATCTCGCGCGCGAGGCGCTCGCCGGCCAGCTCGCCGACGCCGCCAGCATGTCGCAGCGCAGCCCGGAGATGATCCGGCAGCGCGTCGCCGAAGAGTTCAAGGTCACCGTCGACGGCCTGACCTCGAAGCGGCGCACCAAGGACCTGACCGTGCCGCGACAGGTGGCCATGTACCTGATGCGCGAGCTCCTCGACCTGCCGCTGGTCGAGATCGGCCGGCAATTCGGCGGCCGCGATCACAGTACCGTGATCCACTCGATTCAGAAGGTCGAGCAGGACATGACCGAGCGGGATGCGTTTCGTCAGAAAGTCGAGCGTCTGCGGGTCGAGTTCGCGGACGTACCGCCACCCTTTTGAGCGGTCGGAGCAGCAGTGGACAAGCAGCGCCACAACCTGTGGACAAGCAGCGCGTCTTTCCACAGAGCGGGGAAACGGTGGAGCATTGCGAGTTGGGCCGCTTTGGGCGGCACCTTCTCCACGCTTGAGCGATCGTCGCAACAGGTTGATGAGAAATGAGTTGGCAGGCTCGTACCGAACCGGGTCCACAAATCCACGGCCCCTATTACGGATACGAATCATGTAAGTAGGGAAGCAGTAAACTGAATACTGTGTGGGAATCGTCAGCGGTCGGAACCCGGGAGCGAGGGAAAGCAATGAGATTCACGATCACGCGAGAGAACCTGCAACACGGCCTGGCCGCGGTGGCAGCGACGATCCCGACGCGGACGACGCTGCCGGTCCTATCGAATCTGATGCTGGAGGCGGAAGGCGACGGCCTCCGGGTGAGTGGCACCGATCTGGACATCGCGGTCAGCCTGAAGGTCCCCGCCGAAGTCGAGGAGGCGGGAGCGCTGACGGTGCCCGCGCGGAAGCTCCAGGAGCTGGCGAGGGAGCTGCCGGAGCAGCCGGCACGGGTGTCGACGAAAGGCGACCGGCTCGAGCTGACTTGCGGCCGCGCATCATTCAAGCTGAACGGCATGCCGCGGGATGAGTTTCCGACGTTCCCGGCCGTCGATTTCAGCGAGTCGTGGAAGGTGAGTGGGCGGGTGCTCCAGGATCTGATCCGCCAGACATCGTTTGCGGTGTCGACGGAGGAGAGTCGTCCGATCCTGAACGGTGTCCTCTGGCAGCTCGCCGACCACGAGATGCGCATGGTGGCGACGAACGGTCATCGGCTGGCGATGATGAAGGTGCCGGCCGGCGGCTCGGGAGGTCGCCAGAGCGACCTGATCGTGCCGCCGAAAGCGCTGAATCAGGTCGAGAAGCTCTTCGAGCCGGATGACGAGATCGAAGTGTCGCGCAGCGAGAACCATCTCGGCTTCCGCCACGAGGGCACGCAGGTCTTCACGCGTCTCATCGAAGGACCGTATCCGAATTACGAGCAGGTGATCCCGAAGGACAACGACAAGACGGCGATCGCCGACAAGGGCGCGCTCGCGCAGGCGCTACGCCGCATGGCGGTGGTCGCGAGCGAGCAGACGCATCGCGTGCGCCTGTCGTTCGCACCCGGCACCCTGCGGCTCTCGGTCGAGACGCCGGACCTGGGCGAGGCACGCGAAGAGATGGAAGTGCAGTACGACGGCGAGACGATGGACATCGGCTTCAATGCGACGTATCTGCTCGAGGTCCTGCGTTACATCCAGACGGAGGAAGTGGCGCTCGCGTTCCGTGCCCCGGAGCGCGCCGCGACGCTTCAGCCTCACGGCTCGAGCGATGGGGTCGATTACCTCTGCCTGGTGATGCCGCTCCGCCTGCTCGATTGAAGCGGGGAGCGGTGCGAGGCGAGCGGTGCCCGTGAAGCGATTCCGCCCGGTGTCGCGGCTGCGGACCGCCGCGCTGTTCGTGCTGCCGCTCCTGGCGGCGGCGTGCGAGCACGCTCCCGCAGCGCTCGAGGTCGACGGGGTCCGCTACTCCGACGAGGAGCTAGGCGCGCTCACGGCCGGCCAGCGGGAACGACTCGCGCTGTTGACGGCGTTCGGCCTCGTGATCGCGGAGAATCGCGTCGACGAGTTCATCCGGCCGTACCTGGAGCGCGAGCGGGCCGATCAGCTGCTCCAGCGGCTCACGCTCGAGGAGGCCGCCCGCGCGAGCGGCCTGGACGAAGCCGGTTTCCGCGCCGCCTATCTCGCCGAGCCCGAGTACGAGCTGACCGTCCGGCACCTCGTGATTCTGGCGGAGCGCTGGCGCGACGACGAGGTGCGCGCCGATGCGCGTGACCGTGCCCGCGACGCGCTCGAGCGCGTGAACGCCGGCGAGGAATTCGCCGCCGTGGCGGCGGACGTGTCCGAGGAGCCCGGCGCGGATCGCGACGGCGGACTGCTGCCGCCGGGGCGGCGCGGAACCTGGGTGCCGGAGTTCTGGAGCGCGGCCGCCGCCCTGGAGGAAGGCGCGGTGAGCGAGGTCGTGGAGACGCAGTTCGGCTTCCACGTCGTCGAGCTGATCGAGCGCGACACCATCCCCTTCGATTCGATTCGCTACGAGGCGCTGTCGCGAATCCTCGACGTCGTCGCCGCGGTGCCGCAGGCGCGGCAGCGTCTCGCGCAGGAGGACGAGAGGATGTCCATCGAGCGCGCGGTCGCGATGGGCATTCCGCTCGACAGTGCCGCGCTCGAGCGGGTCGAGTCCGAGTGGCGGTCACGCGCGGCGCATCTGGCGGAGGTGTTCGGTTTCGTGGCGGGCGGGGACGAGAACGGAGTGAAGCTCGCGGCGATGCAGGCGCTCGCGGATCCGCGTCAGTCGGTGCGCATCGCGCTCGCGGACCTGGAAGGGCTGCGCCCCGCGCTTGAAGGAATGTACGACCTGCGCTCAGCCGCGGGAGGCGTCGGCTAGCGGCGGCAAACGCACGAGCTCGGACACGCCGAACAGCGCGAGCAGCTCGTGTCCGGCGGATTCGATCGCTTCGCGGCCGCCCTCCTCCCGGTCCACGACGCACAGCACACCGAGGACCGACACTCCGAAGGCGGCCACCGCCTCGATCGCGCGCAGGGCGCTCGCGCCGGTGGTGACCACGTCCTCGACGACGACGACGGCGGCCCCCCCTTCGACCGGCCCCTCCACCTGCCTGGCCGCGCCGTGCGCCTTCGCCTCCTTGCGCACCGTGAAGGCGTCGAGGGATCGCTCGGCGGCCGCCGCGGCGTGCGCGATCGCGTAGGCCACGGGATCCGCACCCAGCGTCAGTCCGCCGACCGCGTCGGGTTCCCAGCCGCGCTCGTCCAGGGCGGCCAGCCCCAGACGACCGATCAGGAGCTGTCCCCTGCCGCTCATCGTCGTGCGACGACCGTCGACGTAGTAGCTCGAGCGACGGCCGCTCGCGAGCACGAAGTCGCCGGTGCGGATCGAGTTCGTCCGCAGCAGCTCCCCCAGCTGATCGCGCTCTGCGCTCATTGCGCTCCTTCGGTTCCGGCCGTCCCCATCAGAAATTCGGCTGCAGCTTCCAGATGCCGTTGTAGATGTCCGACACGAAGACGTACCCGTTGTGGAGCTGGGGCGCCCACGTGCAGGTGCCGCCGCCGCCGAAGCAGCCCCCGTCCCCCGCATAGGTGGATTCGGCGATGCGCCTGCCCTGGAGCTCGAGGTTGCCGAGCAGACGTCCGCTGACGTCGAGCGCATGCAAGCCGCGCGAGTACCAGGCCAGATAGAGGATCGCGCGCTCCTCGTCGAGCCAGAAGTTGTGCGGCGCGTCGCCTGCCACGCGGTAGGAACCGACCTCGCGCGGGTTCAGCAGATCACTCGCGTCCACCACGTGCATGTATCCGGGAGCGCCGAAGTCCTCCTCGCCCACGAAGACGTAGCCCGTCGCGGGCCAGTACCACGCGTTGTGCGTCTGCCCGCCGAGACCTGCGATACGGGAGACCTCCACCGGGTTGGTCGGCGAGCCGCTGCGGATGCCGTTGCCCACGTCCAAAATGATCAGCCCCGCATCCCAGTGGGACAGGAAGGCGAGTCCGTCGCGCACGTAGACGTCGTGGAGCGAGCTGCTGCCGCCGTAGAACTGCGCCACGCGGACGGGATTCGCGAGGTCGGATACGTTGATGATCCACAGGCCGCGGGTGGGACTCGAGCCGTTGGTGGCGAGGTAGGCGTAGTCGCCCTCGATCCAGGCGTTGTGGACGCCGTGCCAGCCGCTCTCGCTGACGGTGAAGGCGCCGGCGACCGTCGGGTGCGCGGGATCGGACATGTCGAGCAGCGTCACCGCCTGCCCGCTTCCACCCTCCTGCGTCATCAGCGCGAAGCTGCCGTCCGCGCTGATCTTCACGTCGTTCACGTTGCTGGCGGACACCACCACCGAATCGGTAAGGACCGGCATGCCGCCCGCGATGTTCCAGGCGTAGAGCCGATCACCTCCCCACGTGCCCGTATAGGCGATGTCACCGAAGAGCCAGAGGTCGGACGTCCTGTAGAACTCGGGAGCATTGCTGCCGACGATGGAGAAGTTCCCCAGCAGGCCACGCGCGGCCACCGTGATCGCGGCCGTGTCGGCATGCGTCCCCGCACTGGCCACGATCGAATAGTCGCCGGTCGCGTACGGTACGAACTCGCCGGACGCGGTGATGATGCCTATGCCGCCCGGAACAGTGGCCCAGCCGACCGTCGCTTCCTCCACTACCGCACCCAGCGTGTCGTACACCACCGCGACGAGCTGCACGACGTCGCCCTGACGGAGGGAGGCAGGCAGGCCCACGATCTCGATGGAGCCGACGAGGTCACCCGGCACGGGCACGAGGAACGATACCGCAGCGCTCGCCAGTGGACTGGTCCGCACACGCGCGGAAAGGTCCGCGCTGTAGGTGCCGTGCTGCAGGCCCTCCGCACCTGTCACATGCAGCGTGACGATCGCGCCGTCACCCGGCGCGAGCGAGCCGATCTCGCTCGGATCCGCCGTCACCGTCGCGCCAGGGATGTCCAGGCCGGCCCGACGCACCGGGCCGACCACGATCTCGATCGGCCCCACCGTTCGGGTGCCGGTGTTCCGAACGACGACAGAACCGGTGCGCGCTTCCCCGAGCGGGAGCACGGACTGCGCGAACTCGAGAGACGGATTGTCCGTCGGCGAAGTCCCGTCGTCGCATGCGACGACGAGCAGCAGACCAAGCACGGCGAGCGCACGAGGACCGAGCTGTCGGGTCACGGGATACCGGTCCGGCAAGGGCGTTGGCGGTGGCGAGTGCAGGTGGCAAATACCGCGAGTACGCCGCCAATGTTTCTCGGGTCGGGTGTTGGCGACAGCCCCCGGGAGCTATCCTGAGCGGAACCTCCTCGCCCGGTCACCTTCTCCCCGGCCGCCATGCCCGATCGCCGCTCGTTCATCGGCTCGCTCGGCTATCCCGCCGCCGCCGCGGCCCTGTCGGTGAGCCCCGCCCTGCTGGAGCGCCTGACCGCGTCGCGGGGACCAGCGCTGCCAGGCGCTTCCGGCGACGGCGGCCCCGACGACGAGCCGTTCTGGGCGGAGGTGCAGCGCGCGTTCACCGTCGATCGCAGCCTGATCAACCTGAACAACGGCGGTGTCAGTCCGTCGCCCGCGTACGTCCAGGACGCGATGAAGCGGCACCTCGACTTTTCGAACCAGGCGCCGACGTGGACCATGTGGCGCGTGCTCGAGCCGCAGCTCGAGACGGTGCGCACGATGCTGGCCGATCGTTTCGGTTGCGACGCGGAGGAGATCGCGATCACCCGCAACGCCTCCGAGAGCCTCCAGATCTGCCAGCTCGGCTTCGAGCTGCGTCGCGGCGACCAGGTCGTGACGACGACGCAGGACTACCCGCGCATGATCACGACCTGGCAGCAGCGCGAAAGGCGGGAGGGCATCGAGCTGATCCAGATCGAGATCCCGGTGCCGTCCGAGGACCCCGCGGAAATCGTGCGCCGCTTCGAGGCCGCGATTACGACGCGCACGCGTGTCATCCACATCTGCCACATGATCAACCTCACCGGCCAGATCCTGCCGGTGCGGGACGTCGTGCGCATGGCGCGGCGCCGCGGCATACCGGTGATCGTCGACGGCGCGCATGCGTTCGGTCACTTCGTGTTCAGCCACACCGATCTGGAGTGCGACTACTACGCGACCAGTCTGCACAAATGGCTGTTCGCGCCGCACGGTACGGGCATGCTCTACGTGAAGCGCGACCGCATCGCGGACCTCTGGCCGCTCCAGGCGGCGAATCCCGAGCAGGACGCGAACATCCGCAAGTTCGAGGAGATCGGCACGCATCCGGCCGCCAACCACAACGCCATCGCCGAGGCGATCGTCTTCAGCGACGCGATCGGAGCGCTGCGCAAGCAGGAGCGACTGATCTACCTGCGCGACCGGTGGGCGGTGCCGCTCGCCCGACTCGATCGCGTGCGGCTGCTGACGTCGATGCGTCCCGGTTTCGCCTGCGGCATCGCCACGGTCGCCGTCCACGGCATCGATCCCGGCGATCTGGCCGCGCACCTGTGGAGCCGGCATCGCATCATCGTGTCGCCGATCGGACATCCGGAAGTCAGCGGCATCCGCGTGAGCCCGAGCGTCTACACGACGCTCGACGAGATCGATCGCTTTACCGAGGCGATGGCGCAGGTCGCCCGGCACGGCCTGCCGGCTCAGGGCGAGGCGTAGGATCGAGCGAGTTCGGATCGCCCGCGGCTTGCCCCTCGAGCGACCACCGGCGTAACTAGAGCCATGGCCGCGTCTCCCCGAAGGAATCGGCTACCCGTCCTCGCCTGGCCCGCCGCGCGGCAGCTCGCCGGCGATCCGGACGCCGAAGTCAGCGAGCGCACGCGCGGCATCCGCTCGCGGCTTAGCGACGCGGGCGTGCGCACGCATCGCAGCGTGTGCCCCTACTGCGCGGTCGGCTGCGGCACCCTCGTCCACGAGCGCGGCGGACAGGTCATCGACGTCGAGGGCGATCCCGAGAGCCCGATCAACGGTGGCACGCTGTGCCCGAAGGGCGCGTCGATCTACCAGTACGCGATGAATCCGCGGCGCGTCACGCGGGTGAAGTACCGGCGTGCGAAGTCGAGCGAGTGGGAGGAGGTCGACCTCGACTGGGCGATGGACCGCATCGCGCAGCTGTTCATCGAGAGTCGCGAGCGCCATTTCGTGATGGAGGACGCGAACGGCCGAGAGGTGCGGCACACGCAGCGCGTCGGCTTCCTGGGCGGCGCCGCGCTCGACAACGAAGAGAACTACCTCATCAAGAAGTTCTGCATCGGCACCGGCCTGGTCTTCGTCGAAAACCAGGCCCGGATATGACACTCCGCCACGGTCCCCGGTCTGGGGATCCCGCTCGGTCGCGGCGGTGCCACGACCTTCCAGATGGACCTCCAGAACACGGACTGCATCCTGATCATGGGGTCCAACTTCGCCGAGGCGCATCCGGTCGGCTATCGCTTCGTGATGCGCGCGCGCGAGCGTGGCGCGGAGGTCATCCACGTCGACCCGCGCTACACGCGCACGTCCGCGACCGCGACCAGCTACGCGCGGATCCGCGCGGGCAGTGACGTCGCGTTTCTCGGCGGCCTGGTCCGCCACGTCCTGAACAGCGAGCGCTGGAACGGCGACGCTTTCTTCCGCGAGTACGTGACGCATTACACGAATGCGTCGACGATCCTGAAAGCGGATTTCCGGGACGCGTCGGAGCTCGGCGGCCTCTTCTCCGGATGGAACGAGGCGGAGCGGCGCTACGACCGCGAGACGTGGCAGCCGGCAGAACGGGCCGGTTCACGCGCCCACGACGGCGGCCCCGACGAGGCAACGGACGACGTGCAGACCTCGCAGTCGTTCGGCGCCCGCGCGGGGAACGAGGCCAGCGAAACGGTGCTGCGCGATCCGACGCTCGAGCATCCGCAATGCGTGCTCCAGGTGCTCAAGCGTCACTTCGAGAGCTACACGCCGGACGTGGTCGAGCGGGTGACGGGCATTCCGGCGGAACAGCTCATCGCGATCGGCGACGCCCTGCTGCGCAACTCCGGCCGGGAGCGCACGTCGGCCATCGCGTACGCGGTCGGCTGGACGCAGCACACGAACGGTCCGCACCTGATCTCGACCGCTGCAATCCTCCAGCTCCTGCTCGGCAACATCGGTCGGCCGGGGGGCGGCATCCAGGCGCTGCGCGGTCACGCCACGATCCAGGGCTCGACGGACATCCCGACGCTGTACGATCTGCTCCCCGGCTACCTGCGCATGCGCAACGACACCGAAGCCCACGACACGCGGCGCGGCTACGTCGCGAGCGAGGCGGCGCGCGGCGGCCTGTGGGCGCACGCGGAGGCCTACCTCGCCTCGCTGCTGCGCGCCTGGTTCGGCCCCGCCGCGACGCCGGAGAACGAGGGCGGGTTCCAGCTCCTGCCGCGCATCACGGGCGACCATTCGCACCTGCCGATGTTCGTGAAGATGCACAACGGCGAAGTCGACGGCCTCTTCCTGATGGGGCAGAATCCGGCGGTCGGCGGCCAGAACGCGCGCTTCCAGCGTGCGGCACTCGGCAGGTTGAAGTGGCTCGTCGTGCGCGATCTGTTTCCGATCGAGAGCGCAACGTTCTGGAAGGAATCGCCCGAAGTCGTTTCCGGTGAGACGAGTTCGGAGTCGATCGACACCGAGGTCTTCCTGCTGCCGGCCGCGAACGTTCTCGAGAAGGAAGGCAGCTTCACGAACACGCAGCGGCTGATCCAGTGGCATCATCGGGCGGTCGAGCCGCCGGGCGACTGTCGCTCCGACGCCTGGTTCGTGGACCAGCTCTGGAAGCGGGTGCGCGCGCACTACGCGGCGTCGGATCGGCCTCGCGACGAGCCGATTCGCGCGCTGACGTGGGACTACCCGGTGAGCGGCCCCCATGGCGAGCCCGACATCGACTGCATCCTGCGGGAGATCAACGGCTTCCGCTTCGACGATTCCATCGAGCGGGACTGGGACGCGCGCATCGAGGGGGCGGCCGCGCGCGATCGGGACGCGCTGCTCCGCGAGCGCTGGCTAGCGCGCGAGCAGCTCGCCACGTCGACCCGGCTGCGGGACGACGGCAGCACGGCCTGCGGCTGCTGGATCTACTGCGGCGTCCATGGCGACGGGAACCGCGCGGCGTCGCGCAATCCGGGTGACGGCTGGATCTCGCCCGACTGGGGCTTCGCCTGGCCGAGCAACGTCCGCATGCTCTACAACCGCTGCTCCGCCGACCCCGCCGGACGGCCCTGGTCGGAGCGGAAGCGCTACGTCTGGTGGGACGACGAGGCTCGCCGCTGGGTCGGCGCGGATCAGCCGGATTTCCCGGTTGACAAGCCACCGGGCGAGACCGGGCGTGCGGACGCGGTCGGGCTCGATGCGCACGCCGGCGACGCCCCCTTCGTGATGAAGGACGAGGGGCGGGCGTGGCTGTTCTTCCCGCAGGGTCTGAAGGACGCGCCGCTGCCGACGCACTACGAACCCTGGGAGACGCCGGTGGCGAACGCGCTCTACCCGAAGCAGTCGCGCAACCCGCTGGCCGGCACGTTCGACGTCGCGGGGAACGCCTATCACGGCGTAGCGAATGCGCGCTACCCGCACGTGCTGACCACCTATCGCCTCACGGAGCATCACACCGGCGGCGGCATGACGCGCTGGAACACGTGGCTGTCGGAGCTCCAGCCCGAGGCGTTCGTGGAGATCGACGAGCGGCTGGCGGAAGAGCTGGGCGTCACGTCCGGCGACTGGGTGACCGTCATGACCGCGCGCGGCGAGGCGGATGCGCGAGCGATGGTGACGCGGCGACTGCGTCCGCTGTGGATCGGCGGGCGCCGCGTGCACCAGATCGGCTTTCCCTGGCATTTCGGCTATTCCGGCGTGGCCACCGGCTCGGCGGCCAACGACCTGGTCGCGCTCGTGACGGAGCCGAACGTCTCGATTCACGAAGGCAAGGCGCTGACGTGCGACATCCGACGCGGCCGCGCCACGAGGCCGAACGCGGCGGAGACTCGCGCATGAGCGAGCAGCGCGATGTGGCAGCGCATGCGCCTCGCGCCGGCGCGGCGCCACTGGCTTCGATCGTGGACTGGGAACGCGTCGGCGCCCGGCAGGAGGCGGAGCTAACGGCCGGTGTGCGCATCGAAGCGGGAAAGCGCTACGGCTTCTTCACCGACACCACGCTGTGCATCGGCTGCAAGGCGTGCGAGGTCGCGTGCAAGCAGTGGAACCAGTTGCCCGCCGAGGAAGTCGACCTGGTTCCGCTGACGTACGACAACACCCGCTCGTTCTCGGCGACGACCTGGCGCCACGTCCGCTTCGTCGAGCAGCTCGACGAGCAGCCGGACCTCCAGGCGATCGCAAAGCCATGGGGCTGGCACGGCTCGGAGCAATGGGCGGATCCCGGCTCGCGCTGGCTGATGATGTCCGACGTGTGCAAGCACTGCGCGACCGCGCCGTGCATGGAAGCATGCCCGACCGGATCGATCATCCGCACCGAATTCGACAGCGTGTACGTACAGCAGGACATCTGCAACGGCTGCGGCTACTGCCAGGTCGCGTGCCCGTTCGGCGTCATCGAGGTCGCGACGGAGACGGATGGCAAGGCGCACAAGTGCACGCTCTGCTACGACCGCCTGCGCGACGGGCTCGAGCCGGCGTGCGCGAAGTCGTGTCCCACGGACTCGATCCGCTTCGGCGTCGTCGACCAACTGCTGGAGGAGGCGCGCGTGCGCGTCGCGGACCTGCGCGCGCGTGGCGTGACGGCGTACCTGTACGGCAGTGGCGGTCCCCTCGAGGACGACTGCGATACGTCGGCGCTGGGGGGATTGAACTGCTTCTTCCTGCTGATCGACCGGCCCGAAGTCTACAACCTGCCGGCGGTCCCGCAGCGCCCCTCCGAGCGAACGTTGCGCGGACTCGTCGCGGGCATGATCACGGCCCTCGCGATCGGCGTAGGAGTCGGCTTCACGCTGCGGCGCGACGCACGATGAAGGGGCTCGAAGCGGGCGCGCGGGTCTCGCCGGCACACGCTGCGTCGTACATGGGCGTGCCGCCGATCAAGGCACCGTCGTGGAAGCCGGGCATGATTCCGGGATACTTCTGGCTGGGCGGCATCGCCGCCGGCGCGTGGCTGGTGGTTTCGCTGGACGATCTCGCGGGCGAGCGGGACGAGGAGCTGCTGCGGGCGGGGCGCTGGGTCGCGGCGGGCGCACTCGGCGGCGGCACGGTCCTGCTCATTACCGACCTGGGTCGGCCGGAGCGCTTTCTCAACATGCTGCGGGTCGCGCGTCCCCGCTCCGCGATGAACGCAGGCGCGTGGGGCCTCACGGCGTTCGGTGGCGCGGTCGGACTGGCTCTGCTGGTGCAGGTGCTGCGCGACCTGGGCGGCGCCGGACGCGGAGCGAACGCGGCGGCGCTGGATCGCGGCATTCAGCTCCTGGGTCTGGCGCCGGGCCTCTTCGTCGGCAGCTACACCGGCGTGCTGCTCTCGTCGACGAGTGTGCCCGCGTGGGCGCTGCGGAGCGGCTGGCTGGGTCCTCTCTTCGCCGCGGCCTCCACCTCGAGCGGTATCGGCACGCTGCTCGTCATCGGCGAGCTGCGTCCCTGGCGATCATCGTCGACGGCGCGGCGACTCGCGCGCGCGCAGGCGGCGGCGCTCGCAATCGAGCTCGCGCTCAGCCATGTTTCGGAGCGGCCCGCCGCTCGTCTGCCCTCCCGATCCACGGAGCCGCGGGACGAGCGCGCCTTGCGAGCGCTCGCGCACGGCAGCGCGGCGGTCGGACTCTTGTGCGCGCTGCGCGGTGGCCGCGACGCGCGCCTCGCCGCCGGACTGCTCGCGGTCGCCGGCGGACTGGCGCTACGCTTTCTCGTTACGCGGTCCGGCCGCCGCTCGGCCGGCACTCCCGAGGATACGTGGGAGCACGCGCGATGAAGCTCGTCGGCCGGATCATAATCGTGCAGGAGGATCGCATCCGGGTGGTCGACGACGAGGGTCGCGCCTACCTGTTCATCGTGCGGAAACGGGCGGCGGAGCCGGAAACGCTGGCGCTGTGGCGCGACCGCGGCGTCCGTATCGAGATCGAGTACGAGGGTGCACCCGACCGCGGCGCAGTTGCGAACTCCTTGCGGAGCACGTCCTCGACGCGGTAGCAATGACGAGGTGCCCGCGAGCGAGCCCTGTGCTCGAGCGGACTCCCCCATCGCCGCAACATAAGAGGCACTTCGGTGAGAGCACTACGCAAGGCAATCGAGATCGGTCTGCCCATCCTCGGCGTGGCTCTGGTCCTGGCCGCCGTCCTGTTCTTCTTTCAGAACCTGTATCTGCAGATTGTTATCGTGCTGGTCGGACTCGTGCTGATCGAAGCCGGCATCTGGAACCTCGCCGCGCCCATCCTGCCGAGCGAGCGCAAGTACATGGCGTTGCGCAACGAGGTCGACGCCTTCATCCGGCTGGTTCGACGGCTGAACAAGACGGCGCTCGAGCTGGCGGCGGAGGCGACGCCGCAGAATCGCGCCAAACTGCTCCAGGTGCGCGACGAGATGCTCGATTCGGTGAAGCGGATGGAGCTTTACGCTGGCAAGGCCGACGCCGACGTGCCGGGACTGCTGCGGAAGGCCGCGGGTTCGGCCACGTCGGGGGAGCGGGTGCACCCCGACTAGGTCTCGACGCCCGCGACCGGCTGGCGCGCAGGAAAAAAGAGGGGGGCACCGACCCGCGGCGCCCCCCTCTCCCGTTGTAGCCCAGTCGACCCGATCAGATCGTGCCGGTGATCGTGATCTCCCGCTCCGCGTCCTCGCTCGAGCCGATCTCCACATCGATCGGTAGCTCGGGATCGGTCGTCACGGTGACGCCGTCCGGCGCCACCAGGTCGATCGAATAGGTCCCCGGCACCAGGAAGAAGAAGGTCGCGACGCCATCGATCACGGCCACCTCCGGCTCCTCGCCGAGCTGCACCGAGAAGCTCTCGGCGGTGAGGTCGTCCGGCAGATCCGCATCGCCCGCGACCGTCACGGTGACCTCCAGACTGCCGCTCGTCACGATCTCCGTCGCGGTGACGACCGGCTGCATGACCCACATGCCGCTGGCGCCGGCGAGGCGGCCGAAGCTCTCGGCGACGTCGAAGTCGACGAGCAGGATGCGGTCGTCGCCCGACACGCGGAAGCCGGCCGGCAGATTCACCTTCAGGCCGGTCTGCGCGAAGCTCGGCATCTGTAGCGTGCCGGTGGCGGTGCCGCACTCGGTGTAGCCGGCCGAGGCGAATGTGCCCTCGCCGTCCACCACGATGCAGCCGCCGGAGATCACGAAGCGGAGCTGGTGGTACGCGCCGCTCGGGACGACTGCGGATTCGACCAGCTCGACCACGTCGTTGCTGAGCTCGAGCAGGTTGCCCGTCCAGGGCTCGTCGCGCAGGATGATGCGCCCGCCCTGCTCCTCGTTCTCCTCGCCGTCGTGCATGAGCTCGATGCGCTCGATCGTGACGCGCGCCTGCGTGAACTCGCCCGGTGCGTCCGTGAGCAGCATCGAGATGGTGCCGGCGTCGTCGCCGGTCGGGTCGTCACAGGCGCCCAGAGCCGCCGTGACGAGCAGCAACAGTGCAAAAGCCGAAAAGTTCCTCATCTTCCGTCTCCTTCTCCATCAGGGTCCGTGTGAAGCTCGGGGAGAGCCGCTCGGATGCGGTATCGAAAAAAAGCGAACCGCTTCGTCACGGCCCGCCATTGGTTCAGTTGTTCGGGCTGCGCGGGGGGCCGATGTCGAAGCCGCCACCGACGTCACCGCCGACATCACCGCCGATCTCGATGCCGCCGTGCACGCCGGCGTCGACGCCCGCCGGCGGCCCGACGTTGACTCGCACGCCGCCTCGACTACGCGCGGCTTCCGGCACCTGCGCCGGCAGGTTCACCAGCGCCTCACCGCCGGCTGCGATCGCGGCGTTGACGCTGGCGACCGCCACGTCCGAAGCAACGCCGAGCCTGACCAGCTCGGTGAGCACCGCGGCCGCGACCGCGCGTCGCTGCGGTGGCGTGGTCGTCATGACTTCGAGCAGCGCGGTTTCACTCACGCCCCCCTGGAGCGCGTCGGCCGCGATCGAGAGATCGGCCGCACCGACGGCCCTGGCGCCGCCCCGCGCCAGCGCGCCCTGCGCCCGCACGAGCGCGTTGAGCCGCGCTTCGACGGCGCTGGCGATGCGCGCCTCGGCGACGCCCTTCGCCCTGCCCTCCTGGACCTTGCTCTCCAGGAGCGAAACAGGAATCTCGGCGCGTGCCGCGGCCTCGAGGGCCGCATCGATACGCGCGTCCGGATCCCCCTGCTGTGCGTCCGCCGCCGCCGGCAGGAGCGCCAGGGCGAGGCCGATGATCAGATTTCTGAGTCGCATGGTCTTTTCCTCCGTAATGGATCCTTCCACTACAAGGACGGTTGGACCCCCCGAAAGGTCACTTCGGCCGCTCGACCCCCGCGTCGACGAGCGCCTCGCGCAGCGCCTCGCGGGCGCGATGCACGCGCATCTTCATCGCGCTCACGCCGGCAGCGGCGAGCTCGGCCATCTCCTCGTACGAGCGGCCTTCGTGATGCTTCATGAGGAAGGCTTCGCGCAGGTCGACGGGCAGCGCATCCAGCGCCCTGGCGAGCGTCTGCCGCAGCTCGGATCCCGAGGCCGCCTCGTGAGGCGTGCCGCGCGCGACCAGCGTTACGTCCTCCACGTCGACGGCGCGACGCCGGATGTCGCGCAGCCAGTCGAGGCAGCGATTGCGAAGGATGCGCAGCAGCCAGAAGCGGAAGCGCGCGGGATCCGTGCACTGCGTCAGGCGCGAGTAGGCGGTGACGAGCGCGTCCTGCACCAGGTCCGAGGCGCTGTCGTGGTCGATGCGCAGGTTGCGCGCGTAGCGATAGAGCTCCGCCTGATGTCGCCGGACCAGCGAGGAGAACGCTTCGCGCTCGCCGGCCAGCACGCGCGCCACGAGCTGCGCGTCCGGGGGCCCCGCCGAATGGCTGGGCGCCTCCGCCAGGGTCGACGGACTCATCACTCCTGCACCACGAGCACGGCTACGTGACCGCCCATGCCATCGTCGCGCCGCCCCGGTGTGTCCTCGGGAACGAACCACGCGCCCGCCGGATCCACGAACGCGTAGCTGTAGACGCCCGGCTGCAGCGCCACCTCGTGGATCCACGCGTCACCGCGTCGGACCATGGGCGCCGGCGTCCATCCATTGAAGTCGCCCGCGATCGACGGCCTGCCTTCGGCGTCGTCCGCCTCGATGGCGATGGTGGCTATGCCTCCCCGGTACGCGGCCGGAACCGGCTCGGACACCGCGCGCCGCACGTCACCTAGCAGGACGCTCACGCCGGCACCCCAGGTGGTGCGCGCGGGCGTCGCGTAGACGGGGTCGAGCGCGTCGTGGCGCCCGGTCACCAGAACGGACACGCGCTCGGCGAGCGGCAGCGACGCGCCCGCCGACCACGACAGCGTCGTGATGTCGTCGTCGAACCACTTGCCGACAGCCCCCCAGAGCGTGACGCCGCGCGTCCAGGTCAAGCCGGCGCCGGCGTACGGAAAGCCGCCGTCGGTGACGCTCACCCATCTGCCGTCCAGCCGCGCCGTGAGGCCGCTGACGGGCGTGGCGACGAGCGCCGCATCCGCGACGAACGCGGTGCGATCGAAGCCCGCGCCGCTTCCGCTCGACGTGGTGAATAAGACGCCGCCGGCCCGGGCCTCCGCGGTGAGCATCGATCGGGACCACGAAAGCAGAGGCATCGCTTCCACGGCGGCGCCCCAGCCCGTGATGGCGTCGCTGGTCGTCGGCAGCGCGGGCAGGTCGGCGAGTGTGTCGCGGGACTGGATGCGATAGGCGAAACCGTTCCCGCCGAGGTCGACGCCGAAGCGCAGCGGAGCGCCGATGGTGGCGAAGCGGCGGAAGCCGTAGAGCGCGCCCCAGACCGGCTCCTGCCGGGAGAACGGCACGCCCGTCGACATGCCGAACTCGGAGGACGCGCTCGTGCGCGCGAGGCCGAGGGCGAGGCTGGTCGCAGTCGCGTCCGGCGAGCCCTCGTACTGGAGTCTTCCTGCCTGGACGTCGAGCCGCCACTGTCCGGCGAGCGGCATGGCGTCCAGCGCGCCGGCGGAGGCGAGGGCGAGCATCGCGATCACGCAGCGCAGGCTGCGTCCCATCAGACCCGCATGGGTTCAGGGGGCAGCAACGAGAGCCGGCTGTTCTCGCCGCCGAAGCCGTCGTCGACGCGCGTCGCCAGCGGATCAGGGGTCCAGCGCTTGCCGTCGATGACGAACGCGTAGTCGTGCACACCGGCCTGGAGCGGCACCACCGCGGTCCAGACACCCGGCTGGCTCTCGTGCAGCTGGTAGGCGGGCTCCCAGTCCGTGAAGTCCCCGGCCAGGTGCACGCTGCTCGCGCCGGGCGCGTCCAGCCGGAAGTGCACGTAGATCTCGGCGGCCGGCGCGGCCGCGGGCGCCACCGCCGTCGGCAGCGGCTCGCTCGGTTCCGGAATCTGGGCGAACAGGGCGAACGTCAGCACCGCGGCGGCGAGCGCCCACGCGGGCCGCACGGCGACCGGCCGCGGCTGCCAGAGCCACTCGAGTCCCGCCATCAGACGACTCGCCGGGCGCGCTCCCCGCTCGGCGGCCTCGCGGCCGGCGCCGGCGGCGGCGTCCGCGTGCTGCGCCTCGAGCGTCTCGATGCGCGCCATCACCGACGCCGTCAGGTCCGGCGCGACATGACGCGGAACGATGCTCTCGGCCGCGGCGAGCGTGGCCTCGAGCTCGACGAGCGACGCGAACTCCTCCGCCGACAGCATGTCGCGGGAGAGCTCCCCGTCCAGGACCCTGTGGATGCGTTCGTTCATTTTCGACCTGCCCCCTCGCACGGCATGACGCGTTCCCGATTTGCGGCGGAGGCCGCAGCCACCGCTCCCGGATCAATAGACGCACGAGCGCGGCCGAAGGTCACATGGCGGCACAAAAAAAGCCCGGCCACTTGGGCCGGGCAAAGCAACTCCCGGGGTCGGACTCGAACCGACGACCCACGGATTAACAGTCCGTTGCTCTACCGACTGAGCTACCCGGGAATGGAGCGCCAAAACGTAGTGGCACATGCGATTGTAGTCAACGCTGGAGAAGCGCTCCGATCAGCCATACGCGAACCGCGTCCGGGGCCCGCGCCGCGCCCAGTGCGCCCGCTCGAGCCATGGGCCCGCGCTGCTCGAGGACGTCCATCAGCTCTGCGAGGAGTTGCGGACTTCTGGCCCGATTCTCGAGCTCCGCGATCTTGTCGTGCGGCATGCGAGTCAGGCAGTCCAGGCATCCCTCGAGTCGCCGACAGGTGACGGCATCCGGTCCGCCCGGCAGCAACGCGGCCAGCTCGAGCAGTCGACGCCCCATACGGGCGGCGGGCCCACCTGCCGGCAGCAGGGCCGCCGTCGCCATTACGGCGATTCGCCGCGCGAATACCGGGCGCGCCGCATCGAGGAGCGCGCCGAGGGCGTCGCGCGGAAGCGCATTCCCGCGACCGGCCACCGCCCCGTTCGAGGGAGGCATCGCCTCCACCGCCTCGCTCGAGGCCAATGCCGCTTCCACGATACGGCCGCAGAGACGCTCGTCCTCGATCGGCTGGCCGGAAACGACGGCGAGCCACTCGAAGCGGTCGCCCACCCAGGCCGCGACCAGTCCCGAGGGCGCGCGGTCCAGGGGTAGAGCGGCTCCCATCCGCGGCAGGACACCGACGGCAAAGGCCTGGGGGTCGATGATGTCGTGCTGCCGCGGCCTACCGCCGAAGCGCGCGAGGAGGTGCTGGAGTCGTTCGTCCAGCTCGAACCACTCGGCGTCGCGCTCCTCGACCCGCTCCACGACGCGCGCATCCCGGCGATCCAGCGCACGAACGAGCTCCGCGTGGAGCGCGGGCATGTCGCTGCCCACGCTCGCGTCGATCGCCGACGCCTTGCGCGCGATGCGATCGAGGAGGCCGAGATAGCGCTCGAGATCACCGGGCAGAAAATGATAGCTCGCAATCGACGCGTGCGGTGATCCGAGCCGATCGATCCTGCCGATGCGCTGCACCAGCCGCACCGGATTCCACGGCAGGTCGTAGCTGATCACGACGTCGGCGTCCTGGAGATTGAAACCTTCCGCCAGCACGTCGGTTGCGATGAGCACGTCCACGGCTTCGTGCGGCCGCGGGGGCGCAGCGCCGTTCGCTAGCGGTGCGAAACGGTGGATCACGACGAGCCGATCCACGACCTCCGCGCCGAGGCGCGCCGAGCCGCCGTCGATCGAAGCGACGCGCAGCTGGCGGCACAGTCGCGAGTGGAGGTAGCGCGCAGTGTCCCTGTATTGGGTGAAGACGAGCACCCTGCTCGTGCGCAGCTCGCCGGTGAGCAGCGCTCGCAACACCTCGACCTTGCCGTCCACATGCAGCGCAGGCTGGAGGGCAACGAGCATCGCATGCACGGTGGCGCGTTCCAGCTCGAGACGGTCGCGGTACTCGCCGACCTCGAACGCGCGCGGCAGCGGCTCGAACAGCAGTGAATCCAGTCGGAGCTGATCGAACTCCGCGATACCCCCTGCGTCGTTTCGCGCATGGACGAGCAGGCCGCGCGATACGCCGTCGAGGCAGCGCTCGAGCATCCCGTCGTACGCGGCGACCGAGCGCTGGAACGCGTGCACGCTCGACTCCAGACGCTTCAGCAGGTTCAGGCGCAGGAGTGCGGGCGGGGCCTCGATCCGGCGCCAGTCACGACGGGCGCCCGTAGCATCGTTCCGACGCGACGCACCCTGCCCAGGCTGCAGATGCGCCGGAAACCCGAGCGCCACCAGACCCCGTCCGATGGCTTTGAGGATGGCGCCATCGCCACCCTCAGGACCCAGCGAATAGCGAACGGGAACGGGTGCCCGGTGAGCCGGGAACGCGAGCGGCACTCGCTCCGCATGCGCGCCCGCGCGTACCAGCGTCTTCAGGAACGGCCGTGTGCGCCGGATCATCACGGCGCAAAGCACCGGCTGGAGCGAAGGCGCGGTGCCAAGCAGCGCGCACGCCGCCGCTTCCTCGAAGGCTGCGTGGAGGGACGGGACACCGGCGTCCACGAAGTCGCGCTCGCCGCAGAAGAGCCGGAGCAGATGATACAGATCCCAGATCGTGTTGTTGACCGGGGTCGCGCTCAGCAGCAGCACGCGTGCGCCTCGACTGAGCGCTGAAGCCGCGCGGTAACGGCGCGTCGTCGGATTGCGGAGCGCGTGCGCCTCGTCGAAGACGATGATGTCGTAACGGTCGTCGCCGAAGCTCCCTCTGCTCAGACGCGCGTAGGAAATCCAGTCGGGCCGGACGCGCCACTCGACGCTCGTCAGCCAGTGTCGTCGCAGCGCAGCCGGACCGACGATCGCAGCACGCCCGCCTGAATCCAGGAACGGCGCGACGAGCGCGGCCGCGATGTGCGTCTTGCCCAGGCCGACACTGTCGGCGAGCAACGCGCCGCCGCGACGGGCTAGGATTGCACGCGCGCGCCGCACGGCGTCCGACTGGAACGAGAGCAGCGTTCCTGGGGATGCAACCGGGGCCGCCGCGCGCGCGCCGTAGCGCTGCTCGAGGATGTGAATGCCGACCGCGCGCGCAGGATGCAGGTCGGGCTCCGACCGCGCCTCGCGTAGCCGCAGTGGTGTCCGCGGCTCGGGCGCATACGTCGCACGCGCGCGCGATCCGTCACTACGCATCGCTGATCGAACGCGAACGACAGAGCGCATCCGTCACGGCTTCCAATGCGTCGTGTCCCCGTTCCCACAGCTCCTCGAAGTGCCCGGCCGCGGCGCGTACGACGTCCGGATGGCGTATCGCGCAGGCCATTGCGAGCCCTTCCACCGGCTGCTGCGGCATAAATTGATGGCAGCCGAAGATCAGCACGTCGGAGTCCGACGAGCCGCGACCGAGCACGGAGAAATCGGGATCCCAGGCGAGCAGCCCCGCCGATCTCACTTCGAGCCGGCCGGAAGCAGCCATGTCGAGGAGGGCGGCGGTCCGGGCGGAAGCGGGTGATGCGCCCGTATCCGCGCGAGCGTGTCCGCGTCGAGGCGGCCAAGCAGGACGCGGCAGCGATCGACCGTGCGCAGCTCCTCCGGCAGCAGGTCCAGCCGCGGTAGGCGGATGCGACGGATCGCGAACGCCGCGCTGGTGCTTTCACGCAGCGTGCGGCCGAGATAGCCGCGCAGGCTCGGATCGCCACGACCGTCGAAGAAGATCATGCGCACCCCTTTCGTGAGAGGTGTGGGACCGGTTCGCCCGTGCCGGCCAGCCAGCGATCGAATCGCCGCAGCGCGTCGACGGCGGATGCCGGCAGACCGAACAATTCGCTCACTCGCTCGTCCATCTCGGTCCGCAGCTCCTCAGGCACATGCCCCAGTGTGACGGCGGCGGCGTGCGCGCGCTCGCCGAGGTCGGCGAGGCAGGTGAGGCGCGTCGGCTCCCGCCACCCGCACGGCAGTGGAATGGCAGATACGGTCCACGCGAAGAACCGGAAGTGGCCGTCCTTCGCCCGCTCCGCGATAGACCGCGCGAATACGCGCGAGGGGAGGGACCCGAGCAGCGCGGTGAGCGCGCACGCCTCGGCATCATCCTGAACAGAGATGAAGTAAACCGTGTTGAGCGCGACGAGGGGTCGCTGCGTCGCCAGGGCGGGGGCGCGCGCCGGCAGGCGCACGACTTCGAGATCGCACGCGATGTCGCGCCACGCGACGCGCGGTGTGAGCATCGCCGCGTCCAGCCGGAACAGCACGGCGTCCGGTAGGCCGGGACGCCAGCCGGCGCGCGCGCGCAGCCGTTTCTCGAGTGGAGCCAGGTACCGTGCGAGCCGTGCCGACGGTTCGCGGGGCGCCGCGGTGGCGTCGTTGTGACACCAGGCGATCCAGCCCTCGGTCGCGTAGCGGAACGGCCGAATTCCCGAGCCGCGTACAACGGGGCACAGATCGCCGATGCGGAGGAGCGCGGACTCGCCGTCGGCACCGCCTGCCCCCGACGACTCGAGCCCGCGCCGCCTCCAGGCGACGACGGCGTCACCGAGCTTCCGCTCCGCGCGCTCGAAGAGGAGCATCTCGTTCGCGCCGGTCATCGCGCCGCGCCGCGCGCGCAGTCCGGAATGGACGCCCAGCGCCAGTCCCCGCGCCCGCATGCGCCGCATCGCATCGCGCACGTCCGGTGGCACGATCAGCCATGGCGCGCGCGGCTCGCCGGGGACGAGGGTCAGCTCGGCGCGCCGGGCGCGGAAGTGGAGGGGCGCACTCGCCCGGTGGCTCATCGTGATGCGAATCGTGGGATCCGTATTGTCACGAGCGGCGTTATCGGAGCCGGTCACCGGATCGATTCGCCGCGCGACGAGCAGGCCCGCGAAGGCATCGGCGCGGAAGATCGCGCGATGATCGAGTGAGTGATCCTCGATCGCGAGGATGTCCGCGCGCTCCGTGACCAGCGCTCGCGCGCCGCCGGCGGACAGCGAGCGGAACGATTTCGTCGGAAGCAGGAGCGCCATCACGCCGCCGGGCCGGAGCAGCTCGAGTCCGCGCTCGACGAACAGCAGGGCGAGGTCCACCTGTCCCGCGGCGGGCGCGCGACCACCGTTCTCAATCGGACGCCACCCGGGCTCTCGACACACCCGATAGCGCGAGCGGATCGTGCTGGAGAACGCGCGCGGCCACTTGTGCGATCGGACCCACGGCGGGTTGGAGACGAGGACGTCGAATCCGGCAGACGGGCTGCCGGCGTCCGCCTCTCCGTCGGCGAAATGGACGCCGAAGCTGAAGAAAGGCAGCGACGCCTCGTCACGCACACGCCGGTCCAGCCGGCGCAGCTCGGCGCGCGCCTGGCGCAGGCGCACAGCCTCCACGCGCCACGCTCGCCGATCGGGATCGCGCCCGCCGAAGAGGTCGCGGGCGCGCACGCGCGCATGCAGCGAGCGGCGGGCGACTTCGAGGCGATGGAGCGCGCCCTCGATCCAGCGACGCGCGAGCCGTACCTCGCATCGCGCCAGCCGCGCGCGTAGAGCGTCACGCTCGCCCGCCGACGCCGAGCCGTAGCGTCGGACGAGCGCGCTCAGGAGCCGCCGCGCCCTGCGCGCGCGGGGATCCAGGGCGGCGGCCTGCCACACCTCCGCCGCGGCGTCACCGCGTCCCGCGAGGTCCATCGGATCGAGCAGGGCGTCCCCCTGACGCACGCGATGATCGAGGTTCGGCAGCGGACGCACCGCGCCGTCCGATGTACCCGGCCGCGGAGTCAGCGCGAGCCAGACCCGCAGCGCGCAGAGCAGCGCGGCGTCCGCTTCGGCATCGACGCCGTGCAGCGCGTTCGCCGCGAGATCGCGACGCACCTCCTCGTCTCCCGCATGATCGCCGAGCACGCGCCGCAGGCTGGCGAGCCGCTCGAGCGAGCCGAGTACGAAAGCCCCGGAGCCGCATGCGGGGTCGAGCACGCGCAGCCCGCGAACGGATTCGAGCAGCTCGGCTCGGACGGCCGATACGGATGCCCCACCCCCGCCGTATCGGGGCGGACGCTCGCGCAGGAGGAGGCCGGCCGCCCGCCAATCCATGCCCGGACGTCCCGCCAGCCAGCCCTGGAGGGCGCGCCGCACAATGCGATCGACCACGGCCGCGGGTGTATAGAACGTGCCTGTGGCGCCGCGTCGATCCGCCGCCATGAGTCCCTCGAACATGCGGCCCAGCATTTCGGGCTGGATCGCCTGCGCGCCCGCACGGGCATCCACTCCGCGCTCTTCCTCGCTCGTGAACCGGTAACGCTCGAGCAACTGCTCGAAGGCGCCGATCAGGAGGGGATCGGGCAGGTCCAGCCCGGCATGGGCGCGCTCGAGAGCGTGCGGCTCGAAGAGCCCGCCGTTCAGGTACGGCAGATCGCCGAGCGCCCGCGCGTCCGCCGAACGATCCGTAGTCGGCGTGTTGAGCACGCCGAAGAAGAGCGGCTCGAAGACGCGGTGGAAGATGCTGCGCGAATCGGTGTGCAGTGCGGCCGCACGCACGCGGTCGATCAGGTAATCGTCACGACCGAGGAGCTGACCCTGCTTCTGCAGAAAGTAGAGGAAGACGAGTCGCGAGAGGAAAAGCAGCGCGAGTTGATCGCGATCGGCGCGGGCTCGGGCGGGCAGGCCGATCCAGGCCGACGAAACCGCATCGCGTTGCGCGCGGAAGTCACGGAAGAAACGTCGCGTGAGCGCGGACCGGTCGAGGGCGCGGCCATGGCGCGCGAGCGCGGCGAGCGGCCCGTCGTCCCGCACCGCGAGCTCGCGCAGCGTCTCGATCTCGACCGGACGCGGAGCCACCCGCGAAAGCGACAGCGCGCGCGGCCGCCCGTCGAGGCCGCCGCTCGCGACCGTGAGCAGATCCGCGGTCGGCCAGAGCAGCAGCACCGGACGCGGGCCGCCGCCGAGCATGCCGCGCAGCCGCGTCGTCCGCACGACGTGCGACGACTCGTCCCGCTCCACCACGCAGACGACGGCTATACCGCCGCCGGATGCGACGTGGCGCCGCTCCAGCGGCAGCAGCGCCGCGTTCTCCTCGCCAGCGTCGTCGAACGGAATGCCGTCCGGTGGGGCGACCAGCTCGTAGCCGAGATGCACGAGCAGACGGCAGATGCCTGCAGCGTCGTACGCGCCCCTGATCGCGTCCGCGATCGCATCGTCTGAGGTGACCACGCGTGCAAAGCTGCACGGGCACGCGGGCGGAAGAATGGCGGGAGCGGCCGCGCGATCCGCGGCCGCCCGGGTTCAGCCGAGGACCAGGAAGATCAGTGCGGTCGCGACGGCCGCGAGCAGCGCGACGACGACGAGCGGCAGGAGCGGCAGACGGCCGCCGGGACCCCCAGCGGTCAGCGAGGCGAGGCGCCGATCGGCGGCGGATTCCGCCTCGCCGACGCGGAAGCGGTCCCGCGCGGTGGCGTACATGGCCGCGAGTCGGCCGGTGCGTTCCGGCATGACGGCGACGTCGGCGTACCCGAGCCGCCGCCGCGCCCGGGCGGCGCGGCCGCGCACCTCGCGCGAGCCGCGACCATTCGAGGTCGGGGACAGCCCGAGCGTGCGCGCGAGGTCGTAGAACGCGCGCTGCGCGAGCGCGGCCTCGATCGCGTCGGGAACGCCGCTGCCGGGAACCGGCTCCACGATGAAGGTCCGTTCCTCGCCGGTCACGACCAGGTCGCTGCCGGCCGCACGCGCGCCGCGCAGCAGGTCCGCGCGCGCGGTGGACGTGAGCGGCAGCCAGTCGCTGCTGACGATCCCGGCGGCATACTCCTCGTCGACGAGCTGGTCGACCGGGAGGGGGGCGCCGAAGCGGCGAGCGATGACGAAGACGTGCCTCGCGACCGCCTTGCCATCGAGCCGCAGCCGCGCCGGCTGCAAGGTGCGACGCAGCCGCTCCTCGACCTCGGACCAGGCCTGCGCCTCGCCTTCCACGGCGGCGCCGATCTCCTCGACCCGCTCGGCGAAGCGGTCCCAGTCGAGGCCGCCCACCAGCACGCGCAGCGCCACGACCGCGATGCCGAAATCGAAGATGCGGACGGTCGTATCGGCGAAGAGGCGGCCGCCTTCCAGCGGCACCTCGACGTCGTCGAGCGTCAGCTCGACGGGCGGCCGGGTATAGCGAAGCCCGCCGCCCGCGGCGGAGGGGAATTGCGGCCGCTCGACGTCGCCGCCGGCGGCACGGGCGAGGGCGTCGACGTCGAGCGCGCGGCCCAGGTCGTACATGCGGAGCGCCACGACCGAGCCGGCCTCCAGGCGCACCATTTCTCTATCGGTCATTCGATTCTTCTATGCGAAAATGCGAGTCTGGCTGCGGTCTGCCGCGGGCACCTCGTGGCACCTGCGGCACCGCGCCTCGTACGATTCGAGCCCGCCCACCTGGATGACGGGTCCTTCGGCCGGCGCCGGCCGTCCATCGATCAAGCGCTGATTGCGGGTTGCGTTGTCGCCGCAGCGGACGCAGATCGCGTGCAGTTTGTCGATCTGCTCGGCGACGGCGAGCAGGGCGCCCATGGGTCCGAACGGGCGACCCGCGAAGTCCATGTCGGTTCCGGCGATGATCACGCGCCGTCCGGCATCCGCGAGCGCGTTGGCCACGGCGACGACGCCGTCGTCGAGGAACTGCGCCTCGTCGATCGCGACGACTTCCGATTCCGGACGCACGGCCGCGGCGAGGTCGAGCGACGTCTGGATGGGAATGGACTCGACGCGGCGGCCGTCGTGACTGCTCACGAACTGGAGCCCGCCGTAGCGGTCGTCCAGGTACGACTTGAAGACCTGTACATTCCTGCGCGCCAGGATCGCGCGTCGGACGCGGCGCATCAGCTCCTCGGACTTGCCGCTGAACATCACACCGCTGACCACCTCGATCCAGCCGCCCTGTGGCTGCTGATTCATGCGCGTGAGTCTACCGCCGGCGACGAAGGGTCGCAAACGTAACGCAGGCGACTCTCCAGGGAGGTAGCATGGCCGATCGGCTGACCGTGGAAGGGGTTCTGCTCGACCTCGACGGCACGCTCTACCAGGACGATGCGGCGCTGCCCGGAGCCGTGGACACGGTCGCCCGGCTGCGCCGTGCCGGGCTGCGGCTCCGCTTCGTCACCAACACGACGCGGAGACCCCGTCGCGCCGTCGCCGAAGCGCTGCGGCGCATGGGCTTCGAGCTGGACGACGCGGAGCTCCTCACGCCCTCGGTCGCGGCGCGGCTGTGGCTCGAGAAGGAAGGGATCCGGCGGGTTCGGCTGTACCTTCCGCAGGCCGGCCGCGAGGACTTCGCCGGCGTCGACGTCGACAGCGACGGCGGGGAGCCGGAGGCGATCCTGGTCGGCGACCTGGCCGCCGGCTGGACCTTCGAGCGCCTGAACCGGGCGTTCCGTGACCTGCTCGCGGGCGCGCGTCTGGTCGCGCTCCAGCGGAACCGCTACTGGCGCAGCGGCAACGAGCTGGTGCTCGACGCCGGGCCGTTCGTGGCCGCGCTGGAGTTCGCCGCGCAGGTCGACGCCGCGGTGATCGGCAAGCCGACCGGCACGTTCTTCGATCTCGCCTGCGCGAGCCTCGACCTGCCGCGCGAGCGCGTACTGATGGTCGGCGACGACGTCGAGTCCGACGTGGGCGGAGCCCAGGCCGCCGGACTGCGTGGCGTCCTGGTGCGCTCCGGGAAGTTCAGCGAAGACGCGCTGCGCCGGAGCGGCGTCAGACCCGACGCGGTGATCGACGGCATCGCCGCTCTGCCCGCGCTCGTGGCATCATGACGGTCCGGCGGCGAGCGCGCCGATCAGCCGCTCGAGGTGCTCGCGAGTCGTGAGCGGGTTCATGATCACGGTTCGCAGCACGCGACGGCCATCGAGCACCGTCGTGGTGATCCAGCCTTCGCCCGACGCGTTGTACTTCTCGCGCAGGGACAGGTTGAGCGCATCGAGCTCCGCATCGGGCAGCCGCGGCGCGCCCACGTAGCGGAAGCACAGGATGTTGCACTCCGGCTCATGCAGGACCTCAAAATCGCGACGTTCCGCCAGCAGGCCGTGCAGCTCCGACGTGCGGTCGCAGAGGCCGTCATATAGCGCCGCCATACCGTCGACGCCGTAACGCCGAAGCGCGACCCACACCTTTACCGCGTCGGCGCGCCGCGAGCACATGAAGCTGCGCATGCCCTGCTCCGCGCCCGCACCCACTCCCGCTGCCGCTGCCGCACCCGCACCCACTCCCGCTCCCGCTCCCTCTCCAAACAGGTACGGCGCGTCCTGCGTGAATGCGCCCGCCAGGCGACGCGCGTCCCGCACTAGCACCACGCCCGCGGGAAGTGGCATGAGCATCATCTTGTGCGGGTCCCAGGACACCGAATGCGCGTAGCGGATGCCGGCGAGACGATGCCGGTGCCGTGCGGACAGAAGCGCCGACCCGCCGTGCGCCGCGTCGACGTGCAGCCACACGTCGCGCTGCTCGCACATCGCGCCGATCCGCTCCAGCTCGTCGAACGCGCCGGTCGCGGTCGAGCCGGCGGTCGCCACGACGGCCACGACGGGCACGCCTCGCGCCGACAGGTCGTCGAGCGTGCCCCGCAGCGCATCGAGGTCCATGCGGCTGCGCGCGGAAGGAACGAGCACCGCGCCATGAGAGCCGAGTCCGAGCTGACCCGCCGCGCGACGGACGGCGTAGTGCGCGTGCTCGCCGCAGACGATCGCCGCGGGGCCGCGCAGCCCCTGCTCCGCCGCTTCCGGCAGCGCCGCGTTCCGCGCGGCGAGCAGCGACGTGAAGATGGCCTCGGTGCCGCCGCTCGTGAACGTGCCCCATGCCGCGCCGGCATCGTCGTCCCACACCAGGCGGCACATCCAGCCGATCAGCGCGCGCTCGATGGGCGTCGCGGAAGGCGACATCTCACGCACGGCGATCGACTGGTTGAGCGCCGCGATCACGGGCTCCGTCCAGATCGCGGCGGGCAGCGGCGCGGCGACCTGGTGGCCCATGTACATCGGGTGCCACAGGCGGTTCGCGCCGTCGACGACGAAACGCTCGAGCTCCTCCAGAACGCGCTCGAGCGACTGTGGCCCCGCATCCGGGTCGAACTCGAACGACTCGGCGACCGTCGCCGGCGACACGTCGCCCGCGCCACCGGCCGCGGCCGCGAGGTAGTCGGTGGCGATACGGACGAAAGCGGCCGCGGAGTCCGCGGACATGTCGTCCCGCACGCGCGCGAGCGTCTCGGCCGCGGCATCCGCCGGCGCGGCGCGCACGACGCGGCTCACGCGGCCTTCTCGAGGGACTCGAGCAGCACGCGCATGCGCACGTCGTACGGGTCCGCGGTGGCGTCGTCCCGCTCGATGTCGATCACCTGCTGCGGCGTTTCCAGGATGAGCGGCACGCCCCTGCTGCGCGGATCGGCGAGCAGCCAGCCGAACGGCTCGACGCCAATCTGCCCCTTGCCGAGCAGCTTGTGGCGGTCGCGGTTAGAGCCTAGGGCGCCTTCGCTGTCGTTCAGGTGGAAGAACGACGGCGTGCGCCCCGTCGCGCTCTCGAATTCATCCAGGATGGACTTCAGCTTCGCCATCGACTCGGAGACGTCGTAGCCGGAGCAGAAGAGGTGGCACGTGTCGAGGCCGTAGCCGACGCGCGGCTGGTGGCGCTGGGGGATCAGCTCGAGGATGCGCGCGACTTCATCGGCGCTGCGGCCGATCGTGCGGCCGCCGCCCGCAGTGTTCTCGACGTAGAGGCGCGTGTCGGTCTCGATCGCGTCCAGCGCCGCCGTGAGCGCCTGCGCGATGCGCCGGATGCCGGCTTCCTCGGAATCGGACGCCGAGCCCGGATGAAAGCAGACGGCGCCGACGCCGAGCAGGGTCGAGCGCTCCAGCTCCTTCGCGATGCCGTCGCGCGCGCGCCCCCATCTTTCCGCGTCGGTGATCGCTAGGTTGAGCACGTAGGCGGCGTGCACGAGCACGTGCTCGGGCCGGATGCCGGTCTCCTCGAGCGCCGAGCGGAAGCGCTCGACGCGCTCCGGCCGGATCGTCGACTTGTCGCCGTAATACTTGGGGATGGCGGTGAAGATCTGCACCGCGCGCAGCCCGGCGTTGGCCGCGCGGCGTGCGGCCATGTCGATGCCGCCGGTATCGATCGTGTGGGAGCCGAAGATGTGTTTCATCCCGGCAAATTAGGGAGATGCCGGAGATGTGGCACGAGCGGGGCGGGCGCGGCGATCCGCCGGCCGCACGTCGCCCGGGATCAGGGGCTGGAGAGCGTTTCCCGCTGCGCCTCGCGCGCGTCCGCCGCCGGCACGTCCTCCTCCGGCACGGCTTCGAAGCCCACCCAGCGCCAGAACGAGTAATCGACCGCCACCGCGATGAGCGCGATGGCAGCAATCACGATCAGCATGCCGACGAAGTCGAGCTCATAGAAGGCGACGAAGGCGATGACGGCGCCGGCGATGATCAGTCCGACGAGCATCGCGGCGATGTACCCGCGCACGCGCACGTCCCGGCCACAGGCACCGCAGCTCGCGGCTCGCTTCAGGTGGATCGCGTAGCGCGGGTACGGCATCACCCGTCCACCGCAATGGGGGCAGCTCGCAGCGGGCATGACGTTCCTCGGGGGAAGGGAGAGAGGTTCAGTAGCCGACCGTGCCGCCGGAGACCGGGCGCCAGTCCGCGTTCTGGCTGAGCGAAGGAAGCGTGAGTCCGCTGCCGAGGACGTATCCCTCGAGCCAGATGGGCAGCAGGCCGGCGACGCGTTCCTCACCCGCGAGGGCGCGCGCGGCAGCCGTCTCCATGACGGGATCCTCCGCCCAGGCGAGGAGATACGTCTCCGCGTGCGGCACCTGTGGCAGCAGGTACGGGTTGCCGAAGTTGAAGACGAGCGCTCCGCGCGCAGCGAGCCCGTCGACCATCGCGGCGATCGGACCGGGCAGGCCCAGACGGCCACGCCAGGGCGCGGCGTTGCTGAAGGACAGGAAGACGACGACGCCGCGCGCGGAGCGCTCCGCGGCCCGGAGCTGCGCATACGTCGAGTTGCGCGAGGTGCGGATCAGCGCGACCTCGTGGCCCCGCGCGCGCAGCGCGTCGGCGAACGTGGAGCCGCGGCTGCTTTGCGCGCTCTCGTCGTAGACGACGACCGTGAGCGGCGCGGGCGATCCGTCCGGCAGCGGCGCGAGAGGCAGGGCGCCGTGCGCGAGCCGCACCAGCGTGAGCGAGCGAGCCGCCACTGCGTCGGCCCACCGCTGATGCGCGCCGCCGGCGAGCAGGCGCGCCAGCGCGGCGGTGTCGGCGACGGCGCCGCGGTCCAGACCCGCTTCCAGCTTCGCGCGCAGGATGCGGCGCACGGATTGATCGATCCGCTCCGCCGTGATGCGACCGTTGCGTACGGCGAGGACGACGGCGTCGATGGCTTCGGCCGCGCTCGGCGGCATCAGCAGGATATCGGCGCCGGCCAGCACCGCCTCGACCGCGACGGCGCCGTTGTCGCCACGCCGCCGGACGCCGTCCATGATCAGCGCGTCGGTCACGATCAGTCCGCCGAAGCCGAGATCCTGACGCAGCAGGTCGGTCAGAATCGCGTGCGACAGCGTGGCCGGCCGGGCGCCCATCGGATCGAGGGCGGGCACGTTCAGGTGTGCCGTCATGATGCCGTCCACTCCGGCGTTCACCGCCGCGCGGAACGGCACCAGCTCGACTTCCTCGAGGCGCATGCGCGACGCGCTCAGGACCGGCATCTCGAGGTGAGAGTCGACCTCGGTGTCGCCGTGTCCGGGGAAGTGTTTGGCGACCGTCAGCAGACCCGCGTCGCGCGCGCCCGCGATGAACGCCGACACATGCGCCGCCACGATGCTCGCGTCCGCTCCGTACGACCTGGTGTTGATGACCGGATTGCGAGGATTGACGTTCACGTCCGCCACCGGCGCGAAGGCCATGTGGATGCCCGCGGCGCGCGCCTCGAGCGCGGTGATGCGTCCGGCCTCGTAGACGTAGCGGAGGTCGCCGGTGGCGGCGAGCGCCATGTTGACGGGGATCGTGGTCGCGCCCAGCAGTCGCGTGCCGGGGCCCCACTCGAGATCGGCGGTCACCAGCAGCGGCACCGTGGAAGCGCGCTGCAGCTCGTTCAGCCAGGCGGCCGTGGCCAGAGCGTCTCCCTTGCCGACGATCAGGCCGCCCACCCGCTGCTCGCTGACCAGCACGCGACCGCGCTCGTATTCGGCCGAGTGCAGCGCGGGGCTGCCTCCGTCGATCCACGCGACGACCATCTGCGCGACGCGGCCGCGCAGATCGAGCGAGGCGAGGGTCGCCTCGACCCAGTCCTCGGGCGTGCCGTCGACGGCACGAGCGGCGCCCGGCCGGGCGTGCGTCTCGCGCACGGCGTCGGGCCCCGCGAATCCGGTCATGACCGGCAAAAGTGCCAGGCCGAGCAGCGCGAAGGCGCGCGCGGCGTTTTTGCTCGTCATCGGGCTCCTGCGTAGCTGTCGGTCGGGGACTCGGCGAACCAGCGCCGCATCCAATACTCACCGCGCCCGGCCCTTCCATCAAGGGCGTCGCCCCCGCTCTCCGGCGGGAAACCTTGACGCCGCCGCCACTTGGGATAAGCTTCGGACAGGCGGCGGAACCCTCGTCGCCTGAAAGTTGTAACCCGATACGGGCTGCCGAGTTCTGCTCCGGCCCCTCTCGAACTACCTGAATACGACAGATCCTCGTGAAAACGGGCGACGAAGCCCCCCGAGCGACGGAGCGTTCCTTTCCAAGCCGATGCCGATCCTGAAGCCATTGCATCGAGCAGCTACGGCCGTGCTGCTGACCCTGGCAGTCGGCGCGAGCCAGGCGCAGGCGCAGAGCCTGCGCGGTTCGCTCGCGTCGATGCTGCGCCAGAACCGAGTCGCGCAGGCGCACGATTACACGTTCCTGCGCACGGGCGGCGACGTAAATCGCTACGTGGATCGGGGCTACCTCGTCCCGATCTGGGGCAGCTCGAATTATCAGCTGGCGCGGGTGTCGTTCCCGTACGCCCGCCCGCAGGTGCGCACGTTCCTCCAGCGCCTGTCCGCGCAGTACCGTGCGGCTTGCGGAGAGCAGCTGGTGGTGACGAGCCTGACGCGGCCGCAGACCCGCCAGCCGCGGAATGCGTCCAGCCGATCGGTGCATCCCACGGGCATGGCCATCGATCTACGCGTCAGCGACCGGCGCAGCTGCCGCAGCTGGCTGGAGCAGACGCTGTTGTCCCTGGAGTCTCAAGGCGTGCTGGATGCGACGCGCGAGTACCGCCCGCCGCACTACCACATCGCCCTCTTTCCGAACCAGTACGAGAATTACGTCGGTCGATTGGCTACGGCGGCGCAGCCCCGCGCGCAGGATGCGGCGCGCACGAGTGCTTCCATGGTGGCCGATTCGGACGACTCGGGCAGCGACACGCTCCGCTATCGCGTTCGCTCCGGCGACAGTCTGTGGAACATCGCACGCTCGCACGGCACCACGGTGAATCGCCTGCGGTCGATCAACAACCTGCGCACCTCGCGCATCTATGCGGGTCAGGTGATCGAGGTGCCGACGCGCTGACGTCGCCGGGACTTCAGAGGGCAGAAACCCCGTCGGCACGCGCCGTCGGGGTTTTTTTCACTCCTCGCCGGACCAGATGCGCATCTGCTCGGCGGCAGGAGGCCGGGCGTCGTGGCGCCGGTGTGGCGCGGCCGCGCGCTGCCGCCGCGCCTTCTGCTCGAGGCGTCGTTCCAATTCCTCGATCAGCTCCAGGTCGTCCAGGGACACGAGCGCCGCCATCGGCTCGCCATGGCGCGTGATCACGATGCGCTCGCCCGAAGTGGCGGCGCGGTCGATCAGCTCCGCGAAATTCTCGCGCGCTTCGACGGTGGTCAGAAAGATTCTAGACATGACCATTTGGCTGGGCTGATTATCACCGGGATGGCAGATGCGCGCTCCGCATGGCTACGATAGCACGGTGCCCGGCAAAACGCGCAGCGAATCACGAATTCCGGAGATGAACGTGACGATGGCTCTGAGGCTGATTCTCCTTCCGACGTTGCTCCTTTTCACATCGGGCACGACGGCCGCCCAGTATCGGCGGCAGGTCGAGGACCTGCCGCCGGTGTTCGGCGTGAGCGTATCCGTCGGCGGCGTGCTGGATTACGAGGAAACGATGACGCCGATCGAGACGCCGCTGCCCGACGAGGAACGCCGCGGCGTCCGCAGCCTCGATGCGCAGCCCGCGGTCACCGTCGCGGCCCGGTACGGGCGAGGCCTCGCCATATACGGGAACGTGATGCTCGGCTTTGGCGCCGATGCGGAGCTGTCGGGCGCGGATCCGCTGACCGGCGCGCCACTGGGCGGGACGGAGGACGGCGGTCTTCTGAGGGTCGGGTCCGTCGGTCTTTCCTTCGTGCCGCTGCCGGACCTGCTGGGCCTCCGGCTGGAGCTCGGACCGGCCTGGCTGGATTTGGGCGACGGCGGCTCCTACCTGGGCCTCCGCATCGCGGGCGCGGCGAAGTTCATGGAGATCGGTGACCGGCTGGGAGTCGTGCTGGCATGGGACGGCTACTTCGCCGGGGGCCAGCACGACCGGGACGCCATCGAATTCCAGATCCGCGGTGGCCTGATATCCGGCGTCCGGTTGGGCGTGGAGCTGGAGTACTGAACCGAATCAGGGGCGGGGCGGCGGCGCGTCGTCGCCTGGCTCGCCCGTGAGCGCCTCGAAGGCTTCGCCGAGCGGCAGTGCGCGCCCGGCGCCCGGCATGCGCTCCTCCGGCGGCGCCACTTCTCGCGCCACCATCGTCTGATCGGCGATCACCCGGCGCACGGCGACGAGATGCCGGGCGTACCAGCGGCCGCGCTCGCCGGCGAGATCGTCGTAGCGCACGCCACGGCCGCTGCTGCTCGAGTGCACCATGCGGCCGTCGCCGGCGTAGATGGCCACGTGGTCGACGGTCGAGCCGCGCAGCGCGAAGAACAGCAGATCTCCCCTGGCCAGTCCATGCAGGCTGGTTTCCAGGCCGACGCCCGCCCGCGCCTGATTGCGTGATACGCGGGGCAGCTCGATGCCCTGCTCCCGGAAGACGTACTGCGCGAATCCCGAACAGTCGAAGCCCTGCCGCGGCGACGAGCCGCCCCAGCGATAGGGGATCCCGACGAGCCGGTCGGCCGAGCGGAGCGTGGCGACAGCCGTCTCCTCGGCGCTCGCGCTTCGACGGGCATCGCCGCCCTCCGCGCGCCCGCCCGTGATCGTGCCGGCTCGGCGCGAGGGACGAGCCGGGCGAGCGGCTCGGGCGCGCGTGCTCCCGCCGAAGCGGAGGGCGAGGCCCGCGCGGTACTCCCACCCTTCCCGGACCGGGTAGACGGCCGACGGCACCTCACCGAACGTCTGGCGGTGGCGTGCCTCCAGCTCGAGATCCAGCCAGGTGAACAACGGCAGCCCGGCGCGGGCGCCGTACGACCAGGTAGGCACTATGGTCGAGGAGCGCTCGCCCTCCGAATCCGTGCTCGAGACGCCGGCAGCACCGGCGGCCAGGAACACGGTGGGGTCGGAGCCGCCGAACAGCGGCCCAACGTATGGCAGCGCTGCTACGTTGACGCCGGCGTCGAGGTCGGAGCTCCAGACGCCCGACGACTGCTCCGTGGAGGAAAGGACCGGCGCCAGCGCGGTGCCGGCCGCATCCATGCCGGCACCCAGCCGGAGTCCCCATAGACCCTGCCGGACCTCCGTGGCCGCGCCGAGCATCACGCCGCCCGGCGCCGCGGCACTGCTGCCGACGTGTGCCGCCAGCACGATGCCCGTCTGGGCGGCAAGTGGCGCGGGCATCGACGCGACTGCACCCGCGATGAGCATGAGCGGCAGGCTCGTCGACGGTCGAACAGGAGCTGAAGCGCGGGCCGGGACGCGGCGCCGCGGGCAGTCGAAGAGTTGCATTGGATTGGCCACGAGGAGCGCCGATACTGCCGGGCCTACCAGAGCCGACGCGCGGGTGTTCCGCGGAGGACGGGGTGCCGCGCCGGCCCCGCCCTCATTCGCCGCCGCCCGCAGTGCCGCCGGATCCTCCCGAACCCGTGCCGCCTGCCGGAGCGTCCGGGCTGCCGGCGTCCGCGCCCGCGGCCGAGCCGGCAGTGCTGGCCGCGATCTGCCTGTCCGTCGGGCTGGCCGCCCGGCGCGCGCGCATCTCCATGTCCCGACGCAGGTCGTCCAGCGTTTTCTGGAGCCGGGCGAGCAGCGAATCCATGCGCGGCTGGACGTCGCGCACGAAACGGTCGACGCGCGGCTGAACCTCGCGCACCGCCGCCTCCACGCGCGGTCGTACCTCGTCGATCGCAGCGTCCACGCGTGGCCGGATGTCGTTCAGCGCGGCGTCGACCCGCTCCTCCAACTGCTCGATCGCGCCGCGAATCCGCGGCGCGGCGTCCTGGATCGCGGCGTCGATGCGACGGCCCAGGTCCTCGATGGGATCGCGGGAGCCGCCGCCCCGACTCTCGCTTCCGGGTGCTCCCGCGTCCGACGAATTCGTGTCGTTCTCCATGCGCCCCCTAGGGTCTCGATGCGCGGCCGCGCCGGTGTCGATCCCACAATTTCATCGCCAGCCAGCCCAGCAGGATGAGCGGCAGCACCGTGAAGAGCAGCCAGCCGACGATGCCGACGCTCACCCGGAGTAGCGCGAACAGCAGCCGCACGAGGATCAGGACCACCACGCCGACGATCAGCCAGGTGATCAAACGCGCCAGCCTCGATCGCTCCACCTGATTCATGTCGCGCGCCCCTCTCCCCACAGGCACAGGCCACAGTACGCCGGACGGACCTGCCCGCCCGGCACGCAACGGCCGAAGCGAAAATCGCACCGCGCCTCCTGAGGCCCCGGCCTTGCGAGCCCCATACCGCCCGGCAAGATTCGCACGAACTCCGACTTCCGGGCAGCGCACGAGGCGTCTCGCCCGCCTTCGCCTCGGCTCCTCCATGGCAGACCAGAACAGACCGTCGTCCGCGACCGCCGACCCCGCACCGACCGAGGCCGCCGTTCGTGGCGCCACCGGCGCGTCTTCCGCGGCCGGCGCGATCGGCACGCTGATCGACGAGGCGTGCGCGCGGCTGGAGCGGCTGGTCGAGCCTGCCGAGAGGGAGCTGGCGCTGACGTTCACGCGTCTCATGTTCGGCAAGGCGCCCCGCGAGTTCTTCCACGAACGCAGCATGGACGAGCTCGCCGCGATCGCCCTGCACAGCTTCCGCTTCGTCGACGCCATGGGTAGCGCGGACTCCCACGTCGAAGTGGTGGATCCGGAGGCGGATCGTCGCGGCTGGCATGCGCCGGTGACGGTGATCCGCACCGGCGTGACGGAGCGGCCGTTCATCGTGGACACGATCCGCGAACTACTCCACGACCGCGAGCTCGCGATCGAGCGCTTCATCTACCCCGTGATCCACGTCGGCCGGAATGCCGACGGCCGCGTCGTCGAGCTCGCCCCGGCGTCGAGCGGCGACCCGCGGGAATCATTCGTCTACTGCGAGATCGGTCGCGTCGCCGACGCCGATGCACGCCTCGAGCTGCGCGATGCCATCGCGGCGCACCTGCGCGATGTCGTCAAGGCGACCAACGCGTTCCAGGACCTGCTCGCGGCGCTCAATGAAACCGTCGCGCGGCTCTCCCACAACGCACGCATGTTCCCGGACCGCGCGGACGAGATCAAGGAGATACAGGCGTTCCTGCGCTGGCTCCGCGACGGCGGCCTCGTTTTCCTCGGCTACCGCTCCTACGACATCGTCGAAGGCGAGGAGGGCCGCGCACTCGTCACCACTCCGGACTCCGGGCTCGGCATCCTCGCCGAGGAGGACCAGTCGTCGTATGCGAAGCCGGTTCCGGTCGACGAGCTCCCCGCGGGCCTCCGCGACCGTGTCGTCGGCGGGCCGCTGCTGATCACATCGAAAACCAACGCGCGCTCCACCGTGCACCGGCGCGTGCGCATGGATTACATCGGCGTGAAGAAGCTGGACGACGAGGGCCGGGTCTCGGGCGAGGATCGGTTCCTGGGCCTCTTCACCTCGCAGGCATACTCGGAGGACGCGGAACAGATTCCGATTTTGCGGCAGAAGCTGGCGACCATCCTGGAGACGTCGGGCGTCATCAAGGGCTCGCACGACTACAAGGAGTACATCACGATCTTCAACTCGATGCCGAAGGAGGATCTGTTCCTCACGTCGGCCGAGGAGATCGGCGCCGAGATCCAGGCGGTCCTCACTCTCTATCACACGCATGAAGTACGCGTCACGGTGCGGCCGGACCCGCTGCGGCGCGGCGTCTCGGTCATGGCGATCCTGCCGAAGGAGCGCTTCTCCGGCGACATCCGAAAAGCGATCGAGCAGGCGTTCGTCGAACGATTCCAGGGCGAGGTGCTGAACTATCACCTCGCTCTCGGCGCCGGCGATCAGGCGCGCCTTCACTTCTACATCTCGACGACGGCACAGCGGATCGACGAGGTCGACGCGACCGATCTCGAGCTCATCGTCTCGGATCTCATCCGCAGCTGGAGCGACCGCGTGCGCGAGGGGCTCGAGCGGCTGACCGGCAGCGAGGAGCACGCACGCAAGCTGGCGCGCCGCTACTCGGCGGCTTTCGGTGCCGAATACCGCGCCGCGATCGATGCGCCCACGGCCGAGCGGGACATCCTCGAGCTCGAGGCGATGGCCGAGGAGCGGCGCAACATCAGCATTCGACTCCAGAATCACGAGTCGGGCGCCGGCATCGCCACCGACGAACCGGTCACGGAGATGACGCTGTACCTCCGGGACCGGCGCATCATCCTGTCCGACTTCATGCCGATCCTGGAAAATCTCGGGCTGCGCGTCATCGCGATGACGCCATTCGACGTCGGCAGCACGGACGTGCCGGACGCGCGCATCTACGTCTTCGCGGTGCAGGATCAGGCGGCGCGGCTGATCGATCTCGATGCGCGCGGCGAGCAGATCGCCGAAGCGGTGCTGGCGGTGCGGGCCGGCGTCGCCATGAACGATTCGCTGAATGCGCTGGTCGCGCTCGCTGGCCTGCGCTGGCGCCAGGTCGACGTCCTGCGCGCGTACGCGGAGTACGCGTTCCAGCTGGGCATCGTGCCCAGCCGACTCGCCCTGCCGACCGCGTTGCGCGCGCATCCGCGCGCGGCGGAGCTGGTGCTGGAGATGTGCCGCGTCAAGTTCGATCCTTCACTGAACCTCGGCCTGGCGGAGCGTGGCCGCAGAGCGAATCAGGTGCGCGAGTCGTTCATCCAGGCGCTGGAGAACGTGACCGCGCTGGCCGAGGATCGGGCGCTGCGCCGCCTGCTCGCGCTCGTCGAGGCGACACTGCGCACGAACTATTACCTGCACGGCGGCGAGGATCCCACTCGCCTGTCCGGCGGCGCACCGTATCTGTCGCTCAAGTTCTCCGCGGAAATGATGGAGGGCTTCACGCGTACGGGACTGCTCTACGAGGTGTGGGTGCACTCGGCGCGCATGTCGGGCGTGCATCTGCGCGGCGCGCGCGTGGCGCGCGGCGGCATCCGCCACAGTGATCGACCCGACGACTTCCGCACCGAGGTGCTCGGCCTCGTGCGCACCCAGATGGTGAAGAACGCCGTCATCGTGCCGGGCGGCTCGAAGGGCGGCTTCGTGGTCCGGCCGCAGCGCAGCGAGGCGCGGCCCACGCCGGAGGACGTGACGGCGCAGTACCAGACGCTGATCCGCGGGCTGCTCGACATCACCGACAACCTGGTGGCCGGCGAGCCGGCGCGGCCGCCTGAGCTGCTGGTGTACGACGACACGGACCCGTACCTGGTGGTGGCCGCGGACAAGGGCACCGCGCACCTGTCGGATGTCGCGAATGGAGTGGCGGCCGAATACGACTTCTGGCTTGGGGACGCCTTCGCCTCGGGCGGCTCGCACGGGTACGACCACAAGGAAGTCGGCATCACGGCGAAGGGCGGTTGGGAATGCGTGAAGCGCCACTTCCGCGAGATGGGCGTCGACATCCAGGCGCAGCCGTTCACGGTCGCGGGCATCGGCGACATGAGCGGCGACGTGTTCGGCAACGGCATGCTGCTGTCGCGGGAGATCCGGCTGGTCGGCGCGTTCGATCACCGTCACATCTTCGTCGATCCGGCGCCCGACGCCGCCCGAAGCTTCGCCGAGCGCTTCCGCCTGTTCCACGCCGGCCGCACCAGCTGGGACGACTACGATCGCTCGGCCATGAGCGAAGGCGGTTTCATCGTGCCACGCGGCTCGAAGGAAGTGCCGCTCACGATGGAAGCCAAGCAGGTGCTCGGAATCGACCCGGCCGTCGAGTCCATGGACGGCGAGTCGCTGATCCGCGCGATCCTGTGTGCGCCCGTCGACCTGCTGTGGAATGGCGGCATCGGCACGTACGTGAAGGCCGTGCACGAGTCGCACGCGGAAGTCGGCGACTCGGCGAACGACGCGGTGCGCATCGACGCGACCCAGCTGCGTGCGCGGGTCGTGGGCGAGGGGGGCAATCTCGGCTTCACCCAGGCGGGACGCGTGCAGGCCGCGCTGCGCGGGACGCGGCTCAACACCGACGCGCTGGACAACTCCGGCGGCGTCGACATGTCCGACCATGAAGTCAATCTCAAGATCCTGCTCAACGACGCCGTCGCCCGCGGTCTACTGGACCAGCCACGGCGAAACGTTCTGCTCGAGGAGCTGACCGGGGACGTGACCGAGCTCGTGCTGGCGGACAACCGCTCGCAGAGCCTGGCCGTTTCGCTGGACGAGCTGCGAGCCGTGGAGAGTCTCGAGGATTTCAAGGGATTGATGCCCAGCCTCGAGCGGGAGCGGCTGCTGGACCGGAAGACGGAAGGGTTGCCGAGCCTCGAGGACCTGGAGGAACGCCGCGCGGCGGAGCGCACGCTCACCCGGCCCGAGCTGTCGGTGCTGCTCGCCTACGCGAAGCTGAGCGCCAAGCGGCATCTGCTCGGCAGCCCCCTGCCGGACGATCCGGCGGCGCACGGTTATCTGGTCGGCTATTTCCCGGCGCGCGCGGTGGACGTCTCGGGGCAGGAGAGCTTGCAGGCGCACCGGCTGCGGCGCGAGATCGTCGCGACGCAGGTCGTCAATCAGCTGGTGGATCTGATGGGCGCGGCGTTCGTGCATCGGGTTATGCGCGACACCGGCCACGCATCAGCCGACGTGGTGCGCGCGTGGCTCGTCGCCGCGCGCCTCTCGGGATCCGAGGAGCTGCGTACGAATCTCGAGTCGCTCGAGGGCGAGCTGCCTTCGGCGGTCGTCTACCGCTGGCTCATGGGACTGGGCCGGGTGCTCGAGCGGACGACGCGCTGGGTACTGGCCAATGTGGAGCCGGACGTCAGCACGCATGACGTGATCGAGGGGCACATCGAAGGACTCGCGGAGCTGCGCGGCGGATTCGCGCGCATCGTGGCGGGAGAGGAGCGTCTGCTGTTCGAGCAGCGTGTCGCCGAGATCCGTGAGCTGACCGAAAAGCACGATCTCGCGGAGCGACTGATCACGCTGCGTTTCCTCGATCAGATCCTCGAAATCCTGCGCATCGCGAGCGAGGCGGAGACGACGCCGGTGGACGCGGGACGCGCGTACTACCGCGTCTCCGATCTGCTGCGCATCGGCTGGCTGCGCACCGCCATCGCAAAAGCCGCCGGCGACAGCCGTTGGGAGCAGCGCGCCGCGCAGGGCCTCGTCGACGATCTCGGCCGCGCGCACCGGCTGCTGACCGCGGAAGTGCTGCGGGAGGGGCGCGAAATCGGCGCTGCGGAGCAGACCCGCGTGGAGCGGGCGATCGAGCGCGTGCGCGAGCGCCACGCCGTCGAGCTACAGGATTACCTGCATCTGATCGAGGAGATCGCGGCGGAGGGCGGCGTCACGCTGTCCGCGCTCGCCGTCGCGGTGCGCGAGCTCGAGCACGTGCACGGCTGAGAGCTGCGCGGCGCAGGGCGCCGCGCTCAGAAACCGGTCGACTCGAGCGCCGCCAGGGTGCGCAGGCGGTACGCCGCGCCGAACAGGTTCACGTGGACGAGCAGGTAGTAGAGCTGGTAGACAGCGCGGCGGACGTCCGCGTACCCCGGCTCCAGCGGCCACGCCTCGTCGTATGCCGCGTAGAAAACGCGGTCGAATCCTCCGAACAGCTCGCTCATCGCCAGGTCCACCTCCCGGTGCCCGTAATAGCACGCGGGATCCACGAGCACGGGATCGCCGGACCGCAGCACGTGCAGGTTCCCGCTCCACAGGTCGCCGTGAAGCAGCGACGCTCCTTCCGATTCCGCTGGAGCCAGCACATCGTCGAGTGCACCGAGAAGTCGATCGAAGCGAGCGGTGTCCGACGCGTGGAGGAAGCCGCCGTCGACGGCGCGCCGGATCTGCGGCACGAGTCGCCGCTCCCGCCAGAAATCCGACCAGGCAGGCAGCGGTGAATTCGCCTGGGGCAGCGTGCCGATGAAGTTCGCGGAGGCCCAGCCCGGCTTTTCGGCGCGCTGACGATGCACTGCGGCGAGGCTGCGGCCGAGCGAGCTCCAGGTGTGCTCGACGGCGGCTCCCGCCTCCAGCCATTCCAGAAGCAGCCAGCGTCCGTGCCCGTCTTCCGCACGGTCGCCCGGCTGGCCGTCGCGCACGTGCACCACCTCGGGAATCCTGATCGCGCCGGTCGCGGCCAGAGCGCCGAGCGATGCGGCTTCGCCCGTGAACAGCCCGACCGGGTGCCGCTCACTGGTCGTCCATTTCAGGAAGAAGTCGCGATCATCGGACGTCCGGAGGCGGCCGGTTTCCGTAATGCAGCCGCCGCCCACCGGCTCGACGCCCAGCATGCGACCGAGGCCGCGCACGTCGAGCTCCACGTCGAGCGCTTCCCGCAGCTCATCGGGCAGCCGCACGTCAGAGCCTGGTCTCGCGGATGTGCTCCAGCAGCCCCTCGCATGCGCGCTCGATCATGTCGTGCACCCGCTCGAAGCCGTCGTCGCCGCCGTAGTACGGATCGGGCACGTCGAGCTCGTCCGCCTGCGGATCGAACTCGCGCAGACGGCGAACCTCGGCGCCCGGCGCGGCCTGCGCGCGGATCCGCTCGAGACCGCGCACGTTTTCCTCGTCCATGGCGATTACCAGGTGGAAGCGGTCCAGGTCATCGAACTCGACCTGGCGCGCGCGGCTGGTCAGGCGCAGGCCGCGCTTCTCCGCGACCGACCGCGTGCGCGGGTCCGGCAGCTCCCCCACATGCCACGAGCCGATGCCCGCCGACTCGATCGAGATGCGGTCCGACAGCCGCGCACGCGTCACGAGATCGTGGAACACCGCTTCAGCGAGCGGCGACCGACAGATGTTGCCCATGCACACGAACAGTACTCGCACCCGGCTCGAATCCATGCGGCGAAGATGGACAGGACGGTCATGAGCCGACAAGGGCCTGAACCTTGCTCGCGCGTCAGGCGGATTCTGTCTCGTTCCGGCAAGGTCGATTTGCGTTTCGAACCATTGACGGTCGTCCTCGTGGCGATCGCCGCGTGCGTCACGCCCGAGGATGGCTGCGAGCTCGACGGCGGTCCCTTCGACCTGCCGGCCGACGTGCGCGAAGCCAGCGGCGTCGCCATGAGCCGCGATCACGACGGCGTTCTCTGGATCCACAACGATTCGGACGGCGGCGCACGCATCTTCGCCGTCGACACGCGCGGCGCCCTGCTCGGCACGATCACGCTCGCCTCCGCGCAGAACCGCGACTGGGAGGACATCGCCATCGCACCGTGCCCGATCGACGGACCGAGCGGCGATTGCATCTACATCGCCGACATCGGCGACAACCGCGCCGCCCGCGACGAAGGCGTCGGCCTCTGGGTGCTGCCCGAGCCCCGCCCCCGTAACGGCGCGACGTCCAACGTCGCCTTCCTCCGCATCCACTATCCCGACGGCCCCAAGGACGCGGAAGCAATCGTCGTCACGGAGGATCGATCCCTCATTCTCGTGAGCAAGGGTCGCGAGAGCGCCATCTCCGTGTATCGGGCGGCCGATCTGACCTGGCCTCGCGAGTCCGGTTCGGACGCCGCCCCGCTCACGCTCCAGCTCATGCAGCGGCTCAGCGACGAGCCCGTCGACCTGCCGGAACAAATCACGGGTGCGTCCCTCGGTCCAGACGGCAGCAGCGTCGCCTTGCGCAGTTATTCCTCCCTCCAGTTCTACCGCATCGGCGACGCCGAGCTCGAGCCCCTGCTCGCTACTCCCATCGCCCTGGACCCGTTTGCCGAGCCCCAGGGCGAAGGCGTCGCGCTCGGCGCCCGAGGTCGCGTCTTCCTCGTCAGTGAGGCGGGCCCGCAGGGAATCGCGCCCCGGCTCACCCGCCTGCGGTGTGCGACGCCCTGAGTGGCATGGATCGCGGGCCCGCATACTGTCCTCTCTGGAGGTCATTCCCTGGGGAGCGGGCCGCGACGACGGCATCGATCGTGCACCTAAAATGGGCTACTACAATGATTTGACTGCACCGGAGGCGCTGAATGAGCAAGCGCGACGACGACAGCCCGAACAACGAGCAAGGCCGGGAGGCCGCCGATCAGAACGGTGTATCGCTGCCGGGTGACCTGGCGGGTGGTGCCGGTCCCGAGTGGCGTGGCAAGCTGGAGAGGCTGCGCGAGAGCCGTCGCCAGCGGCGCCGCGGCATGCGGAGGCTGCGCGAGCCGCTGATCGGTCTGACGATGGCGGGCGCCGCGGCGCCGATCGCGCACGCGGTGCGGAGCGCGGAGCCGGCGCCGCCCGATCCGGAACGCGCGACCGACCCGGCGATGCAGCGCGCGCAGGGGGACGTCGAGGACGCCGTCGGCGAGCGCTGGGCGGACGCGAAAGCGGCGCAGGACCGGGAGAACATGATCGTGAGCGCGATGTCGGAATACGACATCGACCGCGGTCTCGCGGAGTCGATCTACGATATCTCGCAGGAGGAGGGCGTCGACGCGGACGTGGCCTACGGTCTGGTGAAGACCGAGAGCACGTTTCGGACGCGTGCGGTCAGCTACGCGGGAGCGCGCGGGCTGACGCAGGTGCTGCCGAGCACGGCGCGCTGGATGATGCCGGAGATACGGCAGGCGTCGCAGCTGTTCCAGCCGGAAACCAATCTCAGGGTCGGCTTCCGCTATCTGCGGTATCTGGTCGACAAGTACGACGGCAATACCCACCTCGCCCTGCTGGCGTACAACCGGGGCCCGGGGACGGTGGATCGCATCCTCGACCGCGGCGGCAATCCGGACAACGGCTACGCTGGGAAGGTGCTGCGAGGCTGATTCCGGAACGCGGGCATGATATCATGCCCGTCGACGATAATGGAGTCCGCCGCTTGCCGCTGTCGCGACGGGCTCTTTTCATTCGCGATGATCTCGAAACGACGATACGTCTTCGGCCACGGTGACCGGCCGCTCCATGTAGTGCTGGGCGTGCTGGTCCTGACGTGTGCATGTGCTCCCGTAACGTCGCGTGATGACGCTCGTACCGCCGCGTCTTCATCCCGCTCCGGCGCAATCACCGATCGGCACGCGCGGCCGCCTGCGATCGATACGCTGCTCATCCGCAACCACACGCGGGTGCTCGCGCACGATTCACTCGGCGGCCGCGGCACGGGCACCGCGGGTGCGCTGGGCGCCGCTCTCTACATCGCGCGGCAGCTGGACCAGCTGGGCGCGGTGCCGTTGGAGGGCGTGCCCGGCGCGCCGTCGTCATATCTGCTTCCGGTGCCGCTGCTGCGCGCGGACGTCGCCGACGCGACGCTCACGCTGACCGACGAGAATGGCGTCGCGCGCGTTCTTCGCCATGGCGCGGGATTCGTTCTGGGACGCGTGGGCCGTGACGGCCTGCACGCGGCGGAGGGTCCCGTCGCTCGGCTCCAGGCCGACAGCGAATCGGTCGAAGGCGGAGCCTGGGTGCTGCTCGATGCGCCGCCGGGCGAAGCCGCCACGCGCTGGCTGCCGGCCTGGAAGCTCGCCGGAGCCGCCGGCGTCGTCGTGCGTCTCGCGCGCGATGCGGTCGTGGCCGCGTACCACCAGCAGCTCGGAGACGTGCGCTGGCTGCTGGAGAGCGGTGGACCGGATCCCGTATGGCAGCCGGATCTGCCAGTGGTCATGGTCGCGCCCGCCATTGCGGAAGCCCTCACGGAAAAAGGCGTGCGACTTTCGCTCGCTCCGCGCGCGCGCACGAAGGCATTCGTCGATTACAACGTCGCGGGCATCATCGCGTCCGACGGCCTGGCGGACGACGACCCGCTGATCGCGATGACCGCGCACTACGACCATCTCGGCACGATCCGGGGCGGCTCTTCAACAGACAGCGTCTTCAACGGCTTCTCGGACAACGCCGCCGGCGTCGCGATGCTGCTCGCGATCGCCGCCGGTGCGCACGCAGCACCGCCCGTCCGACCTCTGCTGCTCCTGTTTCCCGCGGCCGAGGAAGTCGGACTGCTCGGGTCCATCCATTTCGTTCGGGATCACCCGGATCTCGTCGATCGCATGCAGGCGCTCGTGAACCTCGACGCCGGCGCGCCACCCGCGCCGCCCACCCGCTGGCGCCTCGCCGCCGGGACCCGCTCCTGGGCCGGCGACGTTGCCGCTACCGTCGTGGAGGCGCACGGCTGGACACATCGATCCGACCCCGGCTCGCCCAACTCCGATCACTGGCCCTTCGTCGCCGCCGGCGTCCCCGCCGTTTTCCTCATACCGGACGGCGGCTACGAGGGTGTCGACAGCGCCGGCGCCGAGCGCCTGCGCGCACGCTGGGATCGCTACCATCGCCCGGACGACGAGTGGGCTCCCGACTTCCCGTTCAGCGGACTGGGCCGCTATGCCGCGCTGGCGCGCGACATCGCCTGGGCCCTCGCGCAAGCTTCGACCCGGTGACGAACGGCGCACCGTCCCCCGTGCGCGCTCTGTAATATCGGGTTACACTTATGTCCGGGGTCAGGCCAGCTACGATCTACGGCCACAAGAAAACGTTCCACGAGGAATCGCCGAGGCATATGCCGCACAGGATCATGGTGGTCGACGACGAACCCACCGTGCGCTACACGTTCGACCGCTATCTGACCCGCGCCGGGCATCAGGTGCTCACGGTCGAGACCGCCGAGGACGCGCTCAATCGCATGGCGGCCTTCGAGCCGGAGCTGGTCATCACGGACGTCCGCATGCCGGGAATGAGCGGGCTGCAGCTCCTGGAAAAGCTGCGCGGCAATCTCCCCGACGTCGACGTGCTCGTCATGACCGGCTTCGAGGACATGCACAGCGCGATCAGCGCGATCAAGGCCGGCGCGTACGACTATCTGGTCAAGCCGCTCGAGTTCGACCAGATCGAAGCCGTCGTCGCGCGCTGCTTCCAGGACCGGTCCGTGCGCCGCCGCATGAATCATCTGGCCGGCGAGGCCGCCGAGCCCTACGCGCTCAATCGACTGGTCGGCCGCGACCCGCGCATGATCCAGGTCTACAAGCTGATCGGTCAGCTCTCGCAGACCCGCACGCCGGTGCTCATTCGCGGCGAGACCGGCACCGGCAAGGAAGTCATCGCACGGGCGATCCATTTCAACTCGCCCGATGCGGCGGAACCCTTCGTCGGCATCAACTGCACGGCACTTCCGGAAACCCTCCTCGAGTCCGAGCTCTTCGGTCACGTGCGCGGCTCCTTCACCGGAGCCGTCGGAGATCGCAAGGGTCGCTTCGAGATCGCCGGCTCCGGTACCGTCTTCCTGGACGAGATCGGCCACACCAGTCTCGCCTTTCAGTCCAAGCTCCTGCGCGTGCTCCAGGACCGCGAGTTCGATCCGGTCGGCAGCGACACCCCGAAGCGGACCGACGCTCGCGTCATCGCCGCCACCCACCGCGATATCGAGGAGCTGGTCCGCTCCGGCAAGTTCCGCGAAGATCTCTACTTCCGGCTCAAGGTCGTCGAGATCGCGGTGCCTCCCCTGCGCGACCGGCGCAGCGACATTCCCATTCTCGCCGACCACCTGCTCGGCAAGATCGCCCGCGAGACCCACAAGGACGTTCGCGTCATCCCCGACGACGTGATGGCGCGCCTCATGGCATACGACTGGCCCGGCAACGTCCGCGAGCTCGAAAACGCCCTCACCCGAGCCGTCGTCCTCTCGCGTGGCCCCGCACTCTCGAACGAGTACATCGCCATCGGCGATTCGGTCGCGTCCAACGGAGCCGATTCGCTCATCCCGGAAAACGATTCCCTCGCCGCCCTCGAGAAGGTGCACGTCCAGCGTATCCTCACCCGCACCGGCGGCAACAAGCAGGAAACCGCCCGGATTCTCGGCATCTCCAGGCCGCGCCTGTACCGCATGATCGAAAAGTACGGACTGGCTCCGGCCGAGCGGGCTTCCGCACGTGACCGTCCGTTGACCTGACCCTTGGTCATTTTGAGCGGGTCCGCTCATCCTCCCGCACGACAACGACTTCCCGGGCGAGGCCCCGTGGTTGCAGACGACATCGACCTTGAATCCGGCACCGTTTCGACGTATATTTGAATAGTTTCCGAGCGTGTCCGGATCATCGGTGGCCGGTATACAGGCGCCGAGGGGAAAGGAGAATCTAGATGGCGACAGCGATGCTTGAGCGACCGGCGATCTCGCCGGAGGAGCTCGCACTCGAGGCGCTGGATGACAGCGAGCTCGTTGCCGCGCACCTGGCGGGTCGGGACGGCGCGTTCGACGAGCTATATGGAAGGTATCGGCTGCGGCTGATCTATTTCCTGGCGAAGAAGACCGGGGATCGGGATCGGGCGGAGGATCTGGTGCAGGAGGCGTTCATCCGCGTGACGCGGCATCTGCACCGCTTCGATCAGTCGAAGAAGTTCTCGACGTGGATCTACACGATCTGCTCGAATCTGGCGAAGAACGAGCTGCGGAATCGATCGCGCAGCCCGCTGGTGCTGTTCCAGAAGCTGACGACGCACTGGGAGCCGGAGCATCGGCCGCTGCAGTTCGAGGATTCCTCGATGCGGCCGGACGATCTGTACCGGAAGCGCTACCTGAAGGACCTGGTGGAGCGGACGGTGGAGGAGCTGCCTGAACACCATCGGCTGGTGTTCAAGATGCGGGAGCTGGAGGGGAAGACCTACGAGGAGATCGCGGAAGTGACGGGCGTGAATCTGGGCACGGTGAAGAGCCGTCTGCACCGGGCGCGCACGAACTTCGCGGAGCTGATCGGGCCGACCCTGAACTGAGGCGCCAGGAAGCATAGCAAAAAAAAAGGAGAACCCCCGGCGGACGCCCGCCGGGGGTTCTTTTGCATATGGTGTGTCGGTGACGGTTCAGCCGCGGCGGTGTGCAGCGGGCGTGAGGTGCCGAGCGGGCGGCGCGGGCAGGGAGCAGCCGCCGGCGGCCTCGGGTGTCAGGGTCAGCCAGCGTCGCCCATCGGGCAGGGTCTGCGACAGCACGGCCTCGCACAGGATGCGTACGTCCTCGTCGTCGATGACGATCGCCTCCACACCATCCAGGCGGAGGGTGAGGCTGTGGCCGCGCGGGATGAAGACGCTGACGTCGCCGTGCTCGGGGGCGCGGACGCTGACGTGATCGCTTCGGCCAGTGTCCAGGAGGTGTGCAGGACTGAGCGCGAAGTCACTGCCTTCGATCCTGACGGTCAGTCGCTCGAGCCGGTGGGCGCCTTCGATGTCGAGGATGCGCGGCGTCGGCATGGCGGCCCGCCGCGCCGGCGCCTCGGCGCCGCCCGACTCGCGGGAGCCGGGCCGGAAAGTCTCGAAGGCCGGTCGGTCCAGGTTGGCGTGCCACGCGTAGGTGGCGGTTTCGTCGAGGGTGCCGAACAGCTCGGAGCGGTTGCTGCCCTCCCAGCGCACGCGAACGCGCACGTCCTCCGGTACGACGACGACGAAATCGACCTGATCGGAGCCGAGCGCGGTGAGGGTCAGTCTGCGGACGCCGTGTCCGCCGAGTGCGGCGGAAGTGAAGCCATTGGGCGCGCGGCCCGCGACCTCGATGCGGCTTCGCCGTCCGCGGATGAAGCGGATGCGACCGGGGGCTTCGGCGGCGACGTCGACGTCGAGGCTTGAGCCGAAGAATCCGTACACGTCGCGCATGACATCCTCCTGCGCCAGCGCGGGTTCGGCCGGTGCGAGGAACGTGAGCGGCGCCGCGACGAGTACGGCGAGCAGGAGTCGGTGGAGCTGTCTCATTGGTTTGCCGGTGCCGGAACGACCACGGGATCGGGAACCTCCACGCCTTCCGTCGAGAGCCGGGCAGGATCGGCGATCTCGTCTTCCGGATTGAGCATCCAGGCGACCCCCCAGAGAGCGAAAAGCAGGAGGGTCAGGCCGATCAGCCAGGGCCAGGCGGTCAACCTGCGCCTGTGGATGTGTTCGCGTACCACGGTTTCCTCTGCCTCCTACTCCGGTACCTAAAGCGCGGCTTTCCGTTCCGTCCGCTGTTCGATGCGCACGCCCCTGCGGGCCAGCTCCTGCATGTAGTGATCCGCAGGTACGCCCCGATCGGGCGTGAAGGCGCCCTGGGTGGCGATGCGGCCGTCGACCTGCATCTGACCGGTGATCGAGAGCGAATAGCCGGTCGTGCGCTCCATGGCGCTGACACCGGTTTCCGGATCGAGGCGGTCGACCAGCTCGTAGACGACGGTGAGGTCCGCGCCATCCGTGGAGCCCTCGACCTCGACCCGCAGCGCCACCAGGTCCGGCGAGCCGGGCTTCCTGAGCCGGGGCTCCACGGCAGCGATGAATACGTCGCGGGGCACCACGTCCTGTTCCCCGACGCGGAGCGGCTCGAGCGACAGCAGCCCGAGCTCGCGGATGGTGCGGACGAGGTCCGCATGCCCCGGGTAGCGCAGCGTCTTGTATTCCATGCCGCGGACCTTGCCCCGGTGGGTCCAGGCCATCGTCGAGAGCCCGCCGGCGGTGTGAAACGCCTCGAGCTCGCCGATCGGCTCCGGAAACAGGACCGGCTCCACCTCGGACAGTGCCTCGACCTCGACAAGCTCCCCGTCGCGCAGCACCCACGACTGCGTCGTGTAATAGTCCAGCACCCCCTCGATGGAGTAGACGATCTGGTAATTGAGCGGGGGCTCCGGATTCTGCGGCAGGCCGCCGACCAGGATACGCACCGCCTCGACCTCCTCGAGCGACGCCATGCCCGCCGCCGCCAGGATGTTCACCATCCCCGGAGCGAGGCCGCAGTCGGGGATGATGCTGAGGCCCTTCGCCTTCGCCTGCGCGTCGAGCTCGAGCTGGCGGAAGACGATCTCGGTGTTGCCGCCCAGGTCGGCGTAATGGCATCCGGCTTCGGCCGCGAGCCGCGCCATGTCGAAATTGAAGTAGTAGGGAAGCGCGTTCATGCAGGCATCCGCGTCGCGCATGAGAGCAAGAACCTCACGCTCCTCCCGTGCATCGATCGCGACCGGCGCCAACCTGGAATCCGAACGAAGCGCGTCGAGGTACGGCGGCAGCTCATCGACGCTCAGATCGGCGAGGACGACGCGCTCCACGCCGCTGCTGCGCAGCAGATCAAACGTGCATGCGGAGCCCTGGAGCCCCGCACCCAGTACCAGCATCTTCATGGAACCTCCAGGATCACAAGAGGCGGCCGACACTCGCCGGCCGCCTCGCTATCGGCGGATCGGGCCGGCAGTGTGCGGGGGGCCCGCCGAACTGTCAATCCAGCACCGGCTAATCGTCGTCGGGCTCCTCCGGCTCCGGCTCCGGCTCCGGCTCCGGCTCGTCCTCGTCGGCCTCGCGTTCCGGCGCCTGCGGGCGTGCGGGAACGCGCTCACCGATTGGGCGGTCCGCGCCCCCGGTTTCCGGCCGCGCAGGCGGTCGTCGATCGGGATCCGGGACGTCCGGCACGTCGTACATCGGGATCGTATCTTCGGGCCTTCCGGGCCGGATGCGCGCGTCGTCGTCGCGTTCCACACGGCCCGTATCCGCTCCGAAAAGCCGGCGCCGCAGTCGCTGGAGCCAGGTGCCGTCGGGCCCCATGCCGCCCAGGGTGTCGTACGGACTGCCGCCGTAGAGCGTGTCCCACGTCGCGCCGGAGGGATACTGGCAGTGGCCGAGTGGGACGGTCCCTTCCAGAAACCACTCCTCGCGCACCTCACCGAAGACGGGGCAGTTCGACGCCAGCACGTTGCCGTACGCGTCCACCTGCCGCCGCTCGACGCCGGGCGGCGGCGTCCAGTCGCCGCCGCTTCGGAGGTTCTGCATCACGCGAGCCCACACGGGCGCCGCAATCGCGCCGCCCGTGGCTCCGCCCACGATCGGACGCGGCTCGTCGAAACCAATCCAGACGCCTGCCACGATTTCCGGCGTGAAGCCGAGAAACCAGACGTCGGTGCCCTCGTTGGTCGTACCGGTCTTGCCGGCGGCGGTGCCCCGATAGCCCGCCCCGCGCACGGCCGTGGCCGTGCCTCGATTGACGACGTCCTTCAGCATGTCCGTGACGATGAACGCGACCGCAGGATCGATCACACGCTCGAGCCGCGGCTCGCGCCTCCAGATGACCTGCCCGTTCCGATCCTCGATGCGCTGGACGAAGTGCGGCGCCGGCCGATCACCGAGCGTCGCGAAGGCCGCGTAGGCGCCGACCATCTCGATGAGCGTGACCTCGCCGGCGCCCAGCACGACGGCGGGCACGTTCGGCAGCTCGGATCGGATGCCCATCGAGCGCGCGGTGCGCAGGACGGAGCTCACGCCGACCTGCTGCGAGAGCCGCACGGTCGCCACGTTCTTCGAATGAACCAGCGCCTCGCGCAGGGTCAGCTCGCCGGCGTAGCTGCCCCCGTAGTTGTCGGGCGACCACACGCGGCCGCCCGATAGCGTCATTCGGATCGGGCGATCCTCGAGGATCATGGTCGCCGGGTAACCGCGCTCGATCGCGGTCGCGTAGACGAACGGCTTGAACGCGCTACCCGGCTGTCGTGCCGCCTGGAGCGCGCGATTGTATTTCGATTCGTCGAAGTCACGGCCGCCCACCAGCGCCACCACGCCGCCGTCATCGGCGTCCATGACGACGACCGCTCCCTGGAGGTACGGACTCGATCCCTCGGCGGGCTGCGCTTCCGTCGGATCGTACCTCGCGTGTCGGAACGCACCGTAGGCGCCCGCCTCGACGTTGCGGAGCTGCCGCTCGAGCTGCTCTTCAGCCGAACGCTGCACGTCGACGTCGAGGGTCGTGAAGATGCGGAAGCCCTCGGTGTAGAGCTGAAGGCCGAACACTTCCTCGAGCTCACGGCGCACGGCCTCCACGAAATAGGGCGCGAGCGCGTCGACGTCGGAGGAGCCACGAGCGAGCTCGAGCTCCTCGTCGATCGCGGCTTCCGCCTCGGCGTCCGAGATCAGCCCGTCCGACGCCATCCTGCGCAGGACGCGCTCCTGCCGCGTCTCGGCGGCTTCGCGGTTGGAGCGCGGGTTGAGGCGCGATGGCGCGGGCAGAATCGCCGCGAGCATCGCCGCCTCGGCCACCGTCAGATCCTGCGCGCGTTTGCCGAAGTACTCCTGCGCAGCCGCCTCGATGCCCCAGGCGCCGCCGCCGAAGTAGACCTGGTTGATGTACATCGCCAGGATCTCTTTCTTGGAATACTCCTTCTCGATCTCCCGGGCGAGGCGCATCTCGCCGAGCTTGCGCCACAAGGTCTGTTCGTCCGCCGGCAACACTTCCGGGAACAGGTTGCGCGCGAGCTGCATGGTGATGGTGCTGAAGCCTTCGGCGACGCCTCCTGCCTGCACGTTGGCGAGCGCTGCGCCGGGAATGCGTCGCCAGTCGACGCCTCCGTGATCCCAGTAGCGCCGATCCTCGGCGGACACGAACGCCTGCGGCACGTGCTCGGGCAGCGAATCGAGCGGTACGATGGTGCGGTTCACCTGGAACAGCTTGCCGATCTCCTCGCCTTCGCGGTCCAGCAGCACCGACGCCTCGTCGGGCATGTAGCCCTTGAGCTCGTCGACGTCAGGGCAGCCCCGGATCCCGCAGCGGGCCCAGAGCAGCACGAGGACCAGAAGGACGGAGGACGCGACGATGCCGAGGATGCGCTCGGTGCGCGGCGATGGTCGCCGGATGCGCTGGCGCCATCCGCGAGATGTGCTCGAGCCGCTGTTCGCGGATGCCGGGTTTACGGGACGCGCGGGAACGTCGTCGCCAGGATCTGCCATTCGTGCTCGAGCCGCCGATACGGGTGCCCTCACCCGGCGGCTGTCACCGCGCGGGCCTTCCGGGCCACGGAGGGCAAGGAGAGTACCAGTCCCCGGCGATCAGCTCGCGCGATACGAGCCGGCCAGCAGGTCCTCGATTGCCGTCGGCCCGCGGGGCACCCACCCGAGAACGGTGCGGGAGCGCGTCGCCTCCACGCGCTGCGTCATGCCGAGGGCGTCGGCTACCTCGCCCAGGCGCGCCCGCGCCTCCTCGATCGGCCAGTTCATCACGCCGGCGCCGCCGCCGGCCGCGGTTGCCGCCGCCAGCGCGAGATCCCGAACCGGATAGGCGCAGCCCGACGCGGCATGGAAGACGCCGCCCGCGTCGATGCCTCGCAGCGCACGCGCGTACAGATCGGCGACGTCGTCCAGGTGCACGGTCGACCAGATCTGGTGGCCGGATCCGACGACGCGGACACTTCCGCGCTTCCCGATCTGATCGACGAAGGCGGCGAGGCTGCCGCCACCCGCTCCGTGGACGGTGGCGGGCCGAATGACGGCCGTCGGGATCTTCCTGCCGGGAGCGGCGAGCACCGTTTCCTCCACTTCCACCTGCCACGCGCTCATCGGCAATGGCCGGCACGGCCACTTCTCCGTCGCCACCGAATCGCCCGTATCCCCCAGCACCCAGGTGCCGCTGGTATAGATGAACGACCGCCCGCTTCCCTCCAGCGCATCGAGCATCGTTTCGACGGCCGCACGATCGCGCGCGGCCCGCTCGGCGCCGGCGACCGCGGCGGTGTGCACCACCGCGTCGGCCTCTGCGCACGCGCGGGCGCAGCCAGCCGGATCCGAGAGGTCGAGGCGCACGGTTTCGTAGCCCGCGGCCGCGAGGGCCGCCGTGGACTGGTCGCTGCGCGCACCGGCGAGCACCTCCCGCCCATCCGCCCGCAGCGCACGACACACGGCTCCACCTACGTAGCCCGTCGCACCCGTAACCAGAACCTTCATGTCGCCCCGTTCTCCCGGTGGTCTTCGCTCCTGCCCCATCCTTGCACGGAGTCGACGCGGGGACAAATCGGCTCCGGGCGACAGCCGCCGTCATCGCTTGACCCCTCGCGGGCCGCGGGGTAGCTTCGCGCTGTCGAACGAGCGTTCGAAAAGGAGAGGAAATGGCGAAGGGAAGCCCCGAAATTCACGAGAACGTGGAAGGCGCCCAGCTCTCCTACGGCGGCGCTTCTCCATCTCGGGACGATGCCGCGGAGCGCGCGATGAAGGAGCGCGTCCAGGCCGGCCACATCCTCGAGTCGCCGGACGAGATGACGCCCGGCTATCGCAAGGCGCTGATCACCCAGCTCATGGTCCAGGGCGACACCGAGCTGATGAGCGCACCCGCCTACTGGGGTGCGGCGCAGGATGCGCCGTCCGCCAATACGCAGGTGAGCGCGATGGCGATCATCCAGGACGAGCTGGCGCACGCGAACATCGCATATCGCATCCTCGAGGACATGGGCCTCTCGAAGGAGGAGCTGGTCTACGGGCGGCAGCCGCACGAGTTCAAGCACCCGTACGGTTTCGACCAGCCGCTCGAGAGCTGGGCCGAGCTGGTCACCGCCAACGGGTTCTTCGACCGGGCCGGCATCACGCTGCTCTCCGACGTGCATCGCCACACGAGCTACGGCCCACTCAAGCGCGCGCTCGTGAAGGTGGACCTCGAGGAGACGTTCCACCTGCGCCACGGCGAGGTGTGGATGAAGCGCCTCGCCAAGGCGGGCGGTGAAGCGCGCGAGAAGCTTCAGCGCGCGGTCGACTGGATGTTTCCGATGACGGTGGAATGGTTCGGCCTGCCGGACGATCGGAAACGTCACAGCGGGCAGCTCGAGTACCGCCTCAAGGGCATGACCAACGACGAGCTGCGTCAGACCTGGATGGCGTCCACCGTGCCGCTGTGCGAGTCGATCGGCATGGACGTGCCCGCGCACTACGACGAGGCGCGGGAAGAGTATGTGCTCGACTACCCGTTCCCCTGTCAGTACGACGCCGAGGCGAAGCACTGGCTGTTCGAGGACGGCGAGATCAGCTGGGATGTCGTGTTCGACCGCTGGAAGGCGCGTGGACCGATGAACGAGCGCTACGTCGAGGCGGTGCAGCGCAGCCACATGGACGTGAACCGTCTGCTGGAGGTGGCCGCGTGATGCGCGCCGTGGACCAGTGCGCGGCGCCGGGTGACGCGCCGCGGCCGGCGGACACCGCCTCGCTCTGGGCGGCGCTCGAGGACGTGAAGGATCCGGAGCTGCCCATCAGCCTGGTGGATCTCGGCCTGATCTACGACGTGCGTCGCGCTCCCGACGATGCGCACCGCGCCGTGGTCGAGCTGACGTATACCGCGATGGGCTGTCCCTGCACCGCATTCATACGACAGGACATCGTCGAGCGTCTGCTGCGGGAGGACGACGTCGAGGGTGTCGATATCGTCGAGGTCTGGTCGCCAGCGTGGACGCGCGCGCGCATGACGGAAAGGGGACGGGCGCTCATGCGCACGTTCGGCGTGGCGGCATGACCGTCTACGAGGTGTTCGCGCGCAAGACGCGTGGCGAAGCGCTACGTCACATCGGCAGCGTGAACGCACCCGACGCGGCGCTCGCGCGCGTCTATGCGTTCAGCACGTACGACGAGGAGCGCTGGTTCGACATGTGGGTCACGCCGCGCGACGCGCTGACAGAGGTCTTCAACGTCGACCGGCCGGTGCAGGAGAGTCTGTGATGGCGGAACTGCAGAGCGGTGCCCCGGCGGTCGCGGAAATCGAAAGCGCGCAGGGCTTCGCGGATGGGGAGCGGGCGGCGCTGCGAGACCTGATCCTGGTGCTGGCGGACAGCAAGCGACTGCTCGGCATGCGCTACGCCGACTGGACGCTGGGCGCGCCGGAGCTGGAGGCGGGGATCGCCTGCGCGTCGATGGCGCAGGACGAGTGGGGGCATGCGCGCCAGCTCTACGCCCTGCTGCGGGATTTCGGCGACGACACCGAACAGCTCGAGCACGGACGCGAGGCCGACGCGTACCGCTCGCTGTCGCTGCTGGACGAGGCGCCCGCGTCGTGGCCCGAGGTCGTGGTACTGAACGCGCTCGCCGATACCGCGCTCACCGTACAGTTCGAGGCTCTCACGTCCAGCAGCTACCTGCCCCTGCGGCAGCGCTGCGAGAAGCTGCTCGACGAGGAGCGATTCCACCTGGCGCACGGCGCCGCATGGTTCCGGCGGCTGGCTGGAGCGAACGCGCGCGCGCGCGAAGCCGCGCGTGATGCGACCGACCGGGCGCTGCCCGCCATACTCCAGTGGTTCGGACCGGAAGGCGCGCGCGCGCGCATCATGACCGACGCGGGCATCGTCGACGAAACGCCCGGCGAGATGCGCTGCCGCTACGTGGGACGGGTCGGCCCGCTGCTCGAGCTGGTCGGCGTGTCGGTGCCGGCGGACGCGCCCGACTTCGCGGATTTCCGGGAGGAATTCAGGCGAGCCGGCGTCGCCACGCCGGATCCCGCGGTGATCGCCCGGCTGCGCGGTGATCGCAACCGCGTCTTCCTGATGGACTGAGAATGACGAAGCGAGATGCCAGGGCAGCGGTCGGGACGAGGAGCGGGAGCCCGGCGGCCGGGGCGGGCGCCGAGTCGCGTTCCGTCATCGCCGGCCTCGCCGCGGAGCTCGGCTATCCGGAGACGACCTCATGTCCGTTCTGCGGCGGCTCCGAAACCGAGCTGCACTCGGCCTTCGGCTCGGCGCTTTCCGTCGCGACGTACTGGTGCCTTGGATGTCGAACCGCGTACGACTGGATCAAGTGGGGCTGACGGCCGGCTCCGGCGCGATGCGCACGTCCGTAAGGAAGTCGCGCAGCGGTCCCGCGATCTCCATCGAAGTCAGAGCCAGCGCGCCGGCGAGCGCGTCCCGCTCGTCCGCTTCGGCGCGGTCGTCCACGAGCGACGCCGCGACCTCACCCACCCGCGTCGTCTCGGACTTCGCAGCCGCATAGTAGTTGGCGTAGCGCGAGCTGATCACCTGCTCGAACAGTGGCAGACGCGAAGCCGGAATGCCGTGCTCTTCCAGGTCCGCGAAAACCCGCCGGTGCATCGCGTCGAGCAGCTGCTTCACCACGTCGCCGTCGTAGCGACCCGCATACGCCTGCTGCACGACGTGCGTATGGACCCACAGGATGAAAATCAGCAGCTCGTCCAGGTCCACCGGGTGGTCGGCCAGCGCGCCGGCGGCGATCTCGCTGCCCGGCGAGCCACCTTCCAGAAAGTCCGTCACGTGCTCCCAGACGAGCTGCGACAGGCGGTCGGCGAGCTCGCGGTCCGTCATTATCGTCATTGTCATTGTCTCTCGAATGAGTGCGGGTCCGCGACCGCCGATGCCGCCGGGCCGCGCCCTCCTAGATCGTCTCGGACGGGTCGCGGGTCAAGAATCTCGTGTGGAAAACCCGTGGCTCCGGGACGCGGACACCGGAACGAGCGGCAGCGTTGCCCCGGAGCCGGTCGTCGGTAATCGGTCGGCGGTAGCCGTATACCGTATACCGTATACCGACTACGGCCTTCGAATTCAGGCGACCGGTCCTTCCGCCTTCCAGCCGATGCCGACGGGCTGGTCCCCGGCGTACGCCTCGGCGGTCGCGATGATGACGTCGAGCTGACCGGTCTTCTCGAGGCGCTCCTGCGTGTTGCGGCCGCCCGTTACGGACTTGGCGGTCACGGTCACGATACGCTCCAGTCCGTCGGGAGAAACCAGCCGCAGGCGGGTGCCCGGGCCGATGCTCTTCGCGGTCGGAGAGCCCTCGACGAGCCGGAGGCGGAGCAGGAAGCCGCGCAGCGGCACGTCGAGCGCATCCGAGACGTTGAAGCGGAAGGATCCGCCATTCTTGCTGGTCTTCATGTGTCGGGCTCGATGATCGGGAATCCGGGTCCATCGACTCGGCGACGCCTGAGGTAGCGACCTCGGCGACCGTCGTCAATCGCGGCTCGGGGACGACCCGGTTGCGCCCGCGGCGCGTCGCCTCGTACGGCGCCACATCGGCCGCGCGATGATGCGGGAAGGATCCGTGCCGTCACGGTTCGGCGGTGGACAGGAAGTCCCGTACGGCTACCTTCCCCGCGGGCCCGCGATCGGCGGTGCCTGCGTCCTCGAACGGCACCGGAGCGGCATGAGCGACATACGATGCGTGCGCTGTGGCGAGACCCGCGCCCAGCTCGAGCGCCCCCCGTTTCGCAACGAAGCGGGGGAGCGGATCCTCGGCCAGATCTGTCAGGTCTGCTGGAAGGAATGGCTCGCCTACCAGACGGCGCTGATCAATCACTACGGACTCGACGTACGCGAGCGGGACGCCCGTGATTTCCTGATGAAGAACATGGAGGCTTACCTGTTCGGCGGAAGCGACGCCGAGGGAATCGATACGACAAAGCAGGGAACGATCGAGTGGTGAGTTCCCGAACGGATCAGAGATCCGCGCAGGCGATGACGCCCGGTCGCGTGCCGGGCGACGGCAGGCCGAGCAGGACCAGACTGTAGCCGCTGCGGCCCAGCTGCGACGCGTCCAGCGCGCTCGTGGGCACCAGGGCGGAGGCCTCGCCGAACCCCGCCGCGGTCACGTCGATGGTGCCCGTGACGCCCGCCGTCCGCGAGGCGGGACTCGTGGCCGCGGAATCGGTCGCGGCGGCGCAGTCATCCGCGCGGATCTCCCAACCGTGGGAGCCCGGTCGCACGTCGTTCAGCTCGATGGTGATCGCGAGCGAGCCCGCATCGCCCGACTGGAGCACTCGCACCGTGCCGATGTCCGAGCCTGGCTCTTCAGCGGTGCGCGTGAGGCTGGATGCGAGCAAAAGAGGCAGCTCGGCGTCGAGCTGCAACGACGACCCGCCGACGGTGTCCGCCGTCGAAGGTGGCTCCAGGTCGTGCGGCGCCGAGTCGGGCTCGTCCTCTCCTGCACAGCCGGCGAGCAGCCCCGCCAGGATGATCGTCCGCCACGGTTTCGCCACTGACCCTCCCGTTACGTGATGCGCGGTTTTGAGCGGCACGACCTGCCGCGCCGCTCTCAGCGCGTCGGAAAGCCGCCGAGGAGTGGCACCGGATCGCGCGAGCGACCGAAGCGCCGCACCTCGAAGTGAAGATGGGGCGCCGTGCTCAGGCCGGTGTTCCCCGACAGCCCCAGGGTCGCCCCCGCGCCGACGGGGTCCCCGACGGCGACGCCGACCTTTTGCAGGTGCCCGTACAGCGTCATCCATCCGCCGCCGTGGTCTATCATCACGGCCAGACCGTAGCCGGAGCGGGGTCCCGCGAGCGAAACGGTGCCCGCCGCCATCGCATGAACCTCGGTTCCCTCCGGTACACCCAGATCGACGCCGTGATGCATGTCGATGCGCCAGCCGAGGGTACGCAGTCCATACGGAGAAGTCAGTGGCGCGGCCGCCGGCCAGCGGGGCATGCCGCAGGCCACCTGGCCGATGAGCAGCATCGCGAGGGCCAGGCGCTTCACCTTTGCATCAGGCGCGGGTGGCCGTGGAGCCGCCGATCCCCGTCCGGGTGTTGCCGGAGCAGTGGTGACGGTGGTAGCAGGACGGGGCGCGGTCCTGACCACCCACGTTCCGGCGACGAGGTCGTGCAGCGCGCGCCGATCGGGATGCAGCGCGGCGCTCAACATCGTGGCACCGAGGAGCAGCAGCGCGATGAGGAGACCGGCCAGAACCGATCCGCCGAGCTCCTGCATCGCCGGAATGATCAGCCGGCTGGTGAGCGGATCGATGAACGGGTTCGCCGGTACCGCGATGACGACGTGCGCGACTTCGAAAGGAAGCAGCTTGACGATGGTGCGCAGCAACGCTCGACCGAAGGATGGCGGCGTGCCGCTTGCCCCGGCCACGGTGAGGCCGAGCCAGCGCTTGCCGAGCGTCGCGTGCTGGTCGCCCGCTTCGTAGCCGGTGAAGTACAGCCAGATCGGGAGCGACACCGTGAGGAGCGTGTAGCCGATGTAGAACCAGCCGACTCGCGCCCAGCCGGGCCCGAGCACGGTTCGCAGCGGATCGAGCACGAACTGGAGCAGCACGACGACGGCTGCACAGACGACGAGGATGTCGAGCAGGAACGCGGCCAGCCGAACGGCGAACCCCGCCGGCTCCAGATCCGTGAGACGCCTGCCTGGCTGCATGAGAAGGATCTCGTCGATGCGGTGTGAGGATGCGGACTCCCCGCCGTGAACAACATCGCGCTCCGTTCAGACCTCGTCCAGCATTCCGACACCCGTCCCGCCCGTGTCAGCGCGGCCAGCGATTGTTTGCGCGTTCGACGTCGAGGAAGAGCTGCTGCGCATCGATCTCGACGCCGGCCACCGGAGCCGCCAGCTCGAAGCTGCCCCTCCAGGTGCGCGCACCGGTCAGCCACACGTCGACCGGCACGACCTGCTGCACGGCGTCGCCATTCTCCAGCGTGAACGTGAGGCGGACCGGCATGGGTGCCTCGCCCCGATCCTCGACCGTCACGGTCGCGTGGCGGCCGTCGGCCGAAAGCTCCACCGCCGCGATCGCCTGGTCCATGCCCACCGTCTCGTAGAACCAGGGATACCAGAACCAGTCGAGATCGCGCCCCGCGATACGCTCCACCAGGTTGAAGAAGTCGGCCGGTGCCGGATGCCGGAAGAGCCAGCTGTCGGAGTACTCGCGCAGCGAGCGCCAGACGTCGTCGCGGCCGATGATGCCCTCGAGCGAGCGCAGCAGCATCGCCGGCTTGTGGTAGGACGACGCGCCGCGTGTGCCGCTCGGTCCATGCAGATCCGCGTGGCGCATGACCGGCGTGTGGTTCGGCGAGGCGAGTGCCTCCGTCGCCGACCGCGCGCTCGCCTCCCAGTCCCGGGTGTCGCCGAAGAAATCCGCGTTCGCGTAATTTTCGATGTACGTCGCGAACCCCTCATCCATCCACGGGTAGCTGGGCTCGTTCGAGCCCACCATCATCGGGTACCACATGTGTCCGATCTCGTGGTTCAGCACGGTGTAGACGAGTCGCGCCGAATTGAAGGCGGCGACGAACGTCAGCATCGGGTACTCCATGCCGCCGACCGGGCCGCTGGCGCCCGTCATCTGGGGCCAGACGTAGGGGTGCCAGTGCTCCGCGTGGAAAGCGACGGCGTGGCGCACGAATGCCGCAGCCTCGCGCCAGTGCGTGGCGTCGGGTGTGTAGAAGGCGTGAACCGCGATGGTGTCGGGCGCAGCGTCCGCGTCGCGCTCGGAGTCCGGGCCGATCGCATGCGTGGCATCCCACAAGTACTCGCTGGACGCCGCGAAGGCGAAGTCGCGCACATCTTCCGCGGAGAACTGCCACGTGAGCTCGCCGCCGGGAATCTGTCGAGTCGCGCGGCCGGCGCCGAAATCCTCGCGCGTGACGACGTGTACCGGATCATCCGCATCACGTGCCTGCGCGAGCCGCTCGCGCACCTTGTCGCTCAGCACTTCGTCCGCGTTCAGCAGCTCACCCGTCGCCGCGACCAGCCATCCTTCCGGAAGCGTGATGGCGACGTCGAAGTCGCCGTACTCCAGGTAGAACTCGCCGTCGCCGAGATACGGCCACGTGTGCCAGCCGTCGAGGTCGTCGTACGTGGCGATCTGAGGGTACCACTGAGCCACGTTGTAGACCCGGTGATCGATGTGACCGTGACGCGGCGTGCCCGCGGGAGGAACCTCGAATCGCCAGGCGAACTCCAGCGTCTCGGATCCCGCCGGCGGGATCGGCTCCGCCAGACGCAGCTGCATGACCGTGCCGTCGATCCGATACGACGCACCCGCGGGCGCCTCCTCGCCGCGCGCCATTTCCGGCACGGTGCTGCCCCCCACCACCACCCGCCGCAGCTCCATGCCGCCGGTGGTTGGAACCGTACGATTCTTCGGCGTGCCCGGACGGAACAGGTTCTGATACAGCCTCACCACCATCGTCCGGATCGTGTCGGGCGAATGGTTGTGGTAGGTGACCCACTCCTCCCCTTCCACTTCCGCCGTCGCGGGATTCAGGCGCGCCTCGATGCGGTAATCCACGCGGTTCGTCCAATAGTTCGGCCCCGGCTCCCCCGCGCGCGTGCGCGTACCTCGAGCGACCGCCGCTTCGAACTGCGAATCGACCGGCAAGGGCCGGACGAAGTGCCGCGGGGCCACCGCCTCGACGCTGCCGTCCGGCGCGGGCGACACGGGCTCCGGAGCCGGGCGGCACGCAGCCGCCAGCAGCACACCCGCGAGCAGGGCTCCTCGCAGCACGGGGGCTCGAAGGCCGGGTTCGACAGCCGCCACGGCCCGCGCTTCATCAGTCGTCTGCATTCACGGCCTCCCCACTCCGCGTTGTCTCATCCGGCACCGCCCGAACGTCGTCGGCAACGAGCCTGCCAGGCAACCGCCGGCGCCGCCGCGGGCGACTTGCACGATTCGGCCCGCCCGCTCCGAAGTGCTTGAATTCGTTCCAGGTTTGTACCATCTTGTTATCCTCTCCCAGCCACCCTTCTCAGGAAGAACCGTATGTCTCGCTGGACCTCACGCCTTCTGGCGCCGGTCGCTGTACTCGCGTGCCTGCCTCTCTCGCTGGCCGCGCAGAATGTCGCTGCGGTGCCCACGTACGGCACCGTCAACCTGTCGGCCGGCTTCACGCCCGATCCGCAGATCCGTTCGGTCACCGCGGGGGGCAACGACCACACGCAGCTCGCGGGGTGCAATGCCTACGTCCACGCGGCTGCGCCGGACCTCGACCTGAACTACCAGGCGGGTAGTTATGCGCTGACCATCAACGCGCGCTCCGGCATGGACGTGACGCTGCTGGTGAACGCGCCGGACGGCTCCTGGTCGTGCGACGACGATGGCGGCGAGGGGACCGATGCGGCCATCACGTTCAGCGCGCCGATGTCGGGTCAGTACAACATCTGGGTCGGCACGTACCGCGCGCAGTCGGGCACGCTTCCCGAGGCGCAGATCTTCCTGACCGAGCTGGGTGGCACGACGTCGTACGACGGCAGCGGCGGCGCCGGCACGCTCGACTGGAGCGCCCCGCCGACGTACGGCACGGTACAGCTCAGCGCCGGCTTCAGCCCGGACCCGTACCTGCGCTCGATCAGCGCCGGCGGATCGCAGCCGGTGCCCGATTTCGGCGCCGGCTGTCGCGGATTCGCCGCGACCGCCCCGGATATCGACCTGAACTACAGCGCGGGCGGCTATCAGCTGAACATCTACGCGAAGTCCGGATCGGACGTGACGCTGATCGTAAACGCGCCGGACGGGAGCTGGTGGTGCAGCGACGATGCGTCCGGCACGAACCCGCACGTGAATTTCCAGAACCCCCAGTCCGGGAACTACAACGTGTGGATCGGAACGTACCGCAGCGGGACGATCCCGGAATCGGTGCTCTATATTTCGGAAGCGGCACCGCGCTGGTAGGCTGCGCGCGGGGTTCGAAGGCGAAGAACGGGGGCGGTCCGGCAAGGGCCGCCCCCGTTTCCGTTTCAGGCTTCGTCGTCGCCGAGCCAGGCGAGGCCCCAGGCACCCGCACCGGCGTGGGTGGCGATGACGGGCGTGGCGGGAGAAGCGAGCACTTCGATGTCCGGTCCGTACCGGTCACGGAGGGCGGCTTCGATATCCGTAACGACTTGCTCGCAGGCGACGTGGACGATGCCGAAGCGGCGGTAGCCGGCGCCGCGGGGCGCCCGCTCCTCGAGTAGCTCCATGACGCGCGGCAGCACGTTCTCGCGGCCGCGGACGCGACCGATGGGCGCGACGATACCGGTCCGATCGAGGGCCAGGATCGGCTTGATGTCGAGGAGCGTGCCGAGTAGCGCGCGCCCGCGCCCGACGCGGCCGGACGCGATGAGACGGTCGAAGGTGTCGACCGTGAAGAAGAGTCCGGAGCGTTCGCGCGCGCGCGCCAGCCGCTGGATGATGTCGGCCGGCGGTACGGCGGCTTCGGCGAGCTCCGCCGCCCGCAACGTGAGCAATCCCTGCAGCAGCGAGGCGCCCCCCGAATCGAAGAGGTGCACGGGCGCCTCATCGAAGCGTTTCGCTGCGGCTTCGGCGGACGCATACGTGCCGCTCAGGCTGCTGGCGAGCAGGACACCGAAAATCTCTTCGCCGTCTTCGGCGCAGCGGCGCATGGCCTCGAGGAAGGACGCGGGCGTCGGCTGGGACGTCGTGGGGTGATCGCCGGCGAGCAGGCGCTCCACGAACTCGCGCGGCGAAATGTCGACGCCGTCCCGCAGCACTTCGTCGTCATAGATCAGCGACAGCGGGACGACCTGAATACCGTGCGCCGAGACGACTTCGGGCGGCAGATCCGCCGCCGAGTCGGTGAACAGGACCACGGGCCTGCGAGCCAGGCTGACGTGCCGCGCCGCCGCACGTTCCACGGCGGCATGCTGCGCGTGCATGTCCTCCGCCTTGTGGGTGACGAGCTGCCCGGCATCGCGCAGGTAACCGAAGACGGCCTCCGGTTCGTCCGTGTGCACGTGCACCTTGAGGAGATCGGCGCTCCGGATCACGATCAGCGAATCACCGAGCGGTCGCAGTCGAGCCCGCGCCTCCGCCTCGTCGGGCAGCGACGCTCCTTCGGCCCGCGCGCGCACCAGCGCTTCCGTGCAGAACCGGAAGCGCTCCTGTTCTTCGGTGAACGCCACCCGCGCCGCCGCGGCCGGTGTCGTCCCATGGGCCGGCGGCTCACGCAGGGCCAGCACCGGATCGCCCTCGATCAGAGCCGCGACACCCTCGAGCATCGCCACGAAGCCCTTCGCGCCGGCATCGACCACGCCAGCCTCGCGCAGCCGCGGCAGCAGGTCAGGCGTGCGCGCGAGCGCGTCACGCGCCTGCTCCAGCAGCTCCTCGATGAAGTCGGCGAAGTCGTCCGTCTCCGCCCGCTCCGCGCGATCGGCCACCTCGCGGATGATCGTGAGAATCGTCCCCTCGACCGGCCGCTCCAGCGCGGCATACACGTGATCCGCTCCGCTGCGCAGCGCAGCCGCGAACTCGCGCACGCTCAGCCGCACGCGATCGGCCACCCCTTCGCTGAAGCCGAGCAGAAAATGGGACAGGATCATGCCGCAGTTGCCGCGCGCCCCCATGACCGCGGCTTCGGCCGCGCCGCGCGCGACCCCGCCAACGGAAACGTCGTCCATTTCATGCATGCGGTCCGAAATCGACCGGACCGTCAGGGCGAGGTTCGTCCCGGTGTCGCCATCCGGAACCGGAAATACATTGATCCGGTTCAGCTCGGCGCGGCACTGCTGGGCGTATTCCGCGGCGGCGACCAGGGAACGACGGAGACGCGCTCCGTCGAGGTAGGAGATGCGCATTGGGCGTCAGTATACCCGGAGTCCCTACGGCAGGGATAGGCCGAGCCGGCCGGCGATTCAGTGGCACATCAGCCTGTGGAAAAGCATGTTGACAGCCCTGTGGAGGAGGGCGGATCTGTTGATAAAGCGCGATTTGCGACGAGGTAACGAGTGATTCGACACGACGCGAGCGGGGTTGTGGGCGGGGTCCCGGGCTACGGCGACGAGAGGCTCGCCGACGTGGATCTGACCCTTCTGAGCCGTCTGGTGGCCGGAGTGGAGACGGTATTCCACGGCAAACGGGAAGTGGTGCGGCTGGCGGCGGCAGCGCTGCTGGCGCGTGGCCACGTCCTGTTCGAGGACATTCCGGGGGTGGGCAAGACGACGCTGGCGCGCGCGCTGGCCGCGTCGCTCGGCCTCGACTTCCGGCGCATCCAGTTCACGAGCGATCTGCTGCCGTCGGACGTGCTGGGCGTGTCGCTCTACAATCCACGGAGCGGCGAATTCGAGACGCGACCGGGACCGCTCTTCACGAACGTGGTGCTGGCGGACGAGATCAACCGGGCGCCGCCGCGCACGCAGAGCGGGCTGCTCGAGGCGATGCAGGAGGGGCGCGTGACGATCGACGAGCGGACGTATCCGCTGCCGCACCCGTTCATGGTGATGGCGACGCAGAACCCGCTGGAGCAGCACGGCACGTATCCACTGCCGGAGAGCCAGCTCGATCGCTTCCTGCTGCGGCTCACGATCGGCTATCCGGACGGCGGTAACGAGCGTGAGATCCTGCTCCAGTCCGCGGGCGCCGGCGATCCGATCGATGGTCTGGCGCCGGTTCTGACGCCGGAGCAGGTCGAGAGCCTCCAGGCGCAGGTCGACGCGGTGCGGGCGGAGCCGGACGTGGTGGACTATCTGATGTCGATGGTGCAGACGACGCGGACGGATGCGCGGCTTCGCATGGGTGTGAGCCCGCGCGGTGCGATCGCGCTGTTCCGCGCGGCGCGCGCATACGCGCTGATGGACGGGCGCCGCTATCTGACTCCCGACGACGTCCGCACAATGGCGCCTCCATGTCTGGCGCACCGGCTGCTGCCGGCGGGCGCCTCGGTCGCGACCTCCGAAGCGCACGACGAGGCCCGCTCGATCCTCGAGGACATCGTCGAGGACACGCCGATACCGGTTTGATCGTCACGAGCGCGGCGGCGCGCAGACGGGAGCGGGTCCGGCTGATCGTGCGGCGGCTGCGGAAGTGGCTGCGCGCGCCGCGTCGGCTGCGCTTTACCCGCGCCGGCTGGCTCTTCACCGGCGGCGCGCTGGCGATCGGCGTCGCCGCCATTCCGACGGGCAACAACCTGCTCTTCCTGTTGCTGGGCTCGATGCTCGGCTTCATCGCGGTGAGCGGCTGGCTCTCGGAGCAGTCGATCCGCGGGCTCGAGCTGGAGCGGCGCCTGCCGCGCGGGGTGACGGCCGGGCAGCCGATCCGCATCGCCTACCGGGTCCGGAACGCCAAGCGGCGCCTCCCCATCCTCGCCGTGGAGATCCGGGAGCGGGACCTGCCGGCGGCCCCGCCCGCTCCAGCCGGTCCGCCGCGATCGAGAGTGGCGTGGCTGGCCTCTCTCCCGGCGGGTGACAGCGTCACACTGCGGGCGGAGCACACCGTCGACCGGCGCGGCGTCTATCCGCTCGAGGAGCTGACGCTCGCCACGGGCTTTCCGTTCGGCCTGTTCCGGAAGGAGCGCGATATCGAGCTGGCGGGCACGCTCGTCGTATGGCCGCGCTCCGACCGCACGCTGCGGGAAGTGCGCACGCCCGGGCGGCCCAGACAGCGCACGGGCGAGCTGGTCGGCGGGGGCGTCGGCACCCGCGGCGAATTCCGCGGCCTGCGCGACTACCGGCCGGGCGACGATCCGCGCGACGTGCACTGGCGGTCCAGCGCGCGGCTGGGATCGCCGGTCGTGCGGGAATACGAGCGCGAGCGGGCGGAGACGCTCTGGATCTGCGTGGATCTCGGCCGCTCGCACGACGCCGATGTCCGCACGGAGGAGGAGGCGCTGGAGATTGCGGCATCGCTCGCCCGCACCACGATCGAGCGCTCACAGCCGGTCGCGCTCGCGACCTCCGACGTCGTCATCGAGGAGGGAAGCGGGCCTGCGCAGCTCGACCGCATCCTGGACGCGCTGGCCCGTGCGGCTTTCAGGATCGACGCACCGACTCCGCGTCCGCCCGTGGCTGCGGCGGCATCCGTGCTGGTGAGCGCCACGGGCCGCCGCGTCGGTGGATATGCCGACGCCTTCGTCGCGTCCCCCACGCCGCCGGCGAGCGACGGCGCATGAACGGCTCCGCATTGCGCCTCGCCCGCCTGCACCGGCGCCTCACCGTCGCCATGGCGCTGGCCGCGCTCACCGCCTTCGCCGCGGGCGCAGGCCTGCCGCTCGCCGTGACGGCCGCGACCGCCGCCCTGCTCGTGCTCGCCTTCGTCTGGCAGCCCGGGCCCGAGCTGAGCGAGCACATCGAACGGGGCGTGCTCGTGATCGCGACGCTGCTCGTCCTGTGGGCGCTGTATCAGGTGTTCGTCGTGACGGACGACATCGTCGCGCCCGTCGTGGCCCTGCTGCTCATCCTGCTCGTGGGCGAGGCGCTCCGCTCGCTCGACGCACGCAACGACGTGCGCCTCTACACGCTGTCCTTCGCCCTGCTGGTCGCCGCCACCGCGTACCTGCCGGGCGTCGTCTTCGCCGCGGCGTTCATCGCCTTCGTGCTGTTCACGACGTTCGCGCTCATGGTGGGCCACGTGCGCCGCGAGGCCGAGCGTCACGGCGGGAGCCAGCGCGGCATCGATCGCGCCATGCTGCGCACCACCATCGCGCTCTCCCTCGTGACGCTCGGCATGGGCGCGCTCGTCTTCCTGGCCTTTCCCCGCCTGCCCCGCAACATCTTCGGCCGCGGCATCACGGCACCCGGCGTGAGCATGGCCGGCTTCAGCGACGAGGTTTCCATCGGCCAGCACGGGTCGAGGATCTACGCCAATCCGGAGGTCGTGCTGCGCGTCGAGTTCCCCACGGGTGACAGCACGATCGCACCCGGTCCGGCCGCGGTCGCCGACATGTACTGGCGGGGCCGCTCGTATGACGCCTTCGACGGGGTGCGCTGGATTCGCAACACGCGTCGCATGCCGCGCGCATTCCCCCCGGAAGAGTGGTACCGGAGCTGGGGCGTCGCCGCCGCGGCGGAGCGGCAAGCCGATCACCGCATCTATCCGGGCGCGCTCGACGCGCGCGTCCTGTTCGGACTCCATCCGATTCTCGACGTGCTGCCGCGCTCCGATTTTCGACCGATCCGCGACGCCGTCGGCGATCTGATGTACGTGTCCGGCGGCACGCCCATCTACACGGTACGCAGCGGATGGATATCGCCTGCGCCCGATCGGCTCCGCAGCGCCGCGCCCGATTCGGCTCCGGATCCCCCGCGGCTCGAGCGGACGCTCTCGGCGCGCCTGGACCAGGTCGCGCTCCAGTACTACGTGCAATTGCCGCCACTCACGCGCCGCGTCCATGCACTGGCGGATTCGCTGACCGCGCGTCATGCCAGCCAGTACGATCGCGTGCTCGCCGTTCAGCGGTGGCTCCAGACGAGCTTCGCCTACACGCTGGACCTGCCCGACTCGCAGGAGGAGGCGACGCTGGACCACTTCCTTTTCGTCCGGCGGGCAGGCCATTGCGAATACTTCTCCACGGCGCTCGCCGTGCTTCTGCGCGCGCAAGGGATACCGACGCGCAACGTGAACGGCTTTCTGGGTGGCCAGTGGAACGAGTTCGGGCGCTATCTGTCCGTCACGCAGAACGACGCCCACTCGTGGGTGGAAGTGTGGTTCCCCGACATCGGCTGGGTTCCATTCGATGCGACGCCGGCGGGGAGCACCGCGGCGCTCGCCCGGGGGAGCGATCTGCTGGCGCCGCTGCGCTCGCTCTTCAACGGCATGCAGCACCGCTGGAGCAAGTGGGTGATCGATTACAACCTGGACCGTCAGGTCGAGCTGTTCGGCAGGGTGAGCGAGCTGTTCTCGCGCGAGGCCGCGAGCAGGCGGCCGGAGCAGTCGGGCGAGCGGCGCGGCCTATCCTGGCGGCTGGCGATCTTCCTGACGGCGTCGTTCGGCGTCGTGGTCCTCCTGATTCGCCTGCTGCGCGGTCGCGGCGCGCGGCTGCGGCCGGAGTCGCGCTCGTACCTGAAGTTGCGGCGCGCGTATGCGCGGGAGGGTTGGGACGACGAGAGCCTGGCGGCTCCCCGATCGCCGCGGCCAGGCGCCATGCGCACCGTGGCGCCGCCGACTCGTCCACGAACGCTGTCGGCGCTCGAGTGGCTGAGCGCGCTGCGTCGCGCCGGGGCGCCCGCACAGGACGTGGCGGAGGCTGTGATCGGCCGCTATCTGGATGCCCGCTACGGCGGCCAGGCGCTGAGCGCCGGCGAGGCCCGCGCGCTGGACGAGGACGTCGCGCGCGCCCGCTCCCGCCTGCGGGAGGCCGTTAGTCGGACTCGAGCAGCCCGTGCCTTCCAATGACCTCGAGCGCCTCCGCGAGGGGTAGCGCTTCCACGGTGCCTCGGTGGCCGGTGGTCGTGACGGCGCGGAACAGGGAGTTGTAAACCGCTTCCTCCGTCGCCTCCGCGACGGCGTAGAAAAGCGGCGTCATGGCGTCGTTCGGCAAGACGGTCTCGGTGCGCGGCTCCGTGCCGGCGGTGCGTCGCACGGACTCGGCGGTCGAGAACGCGATGACGTAATCGCCCGAGCCGTTCGATACGGCCGCACCGGTGCGGGCGAGGCCGAGCGTCGCGCGGCCGGCCAGCCGGCGGAGCAGCCGCGCGTCGAGGGGAGCGTCCGTCGCGACCACGATCATGACGCTGCCGTCCGCGGATTCGTCGGGCTCAGCGGGCGCAGCCGCTTCGCGGAACGGAAGACGCCCCAACGCCCGCCCGACGGGTGCGCCGTTGATCGTAAGCACGCCCCCGTAGTTGGTTTGCACGAGCACACCGACGGTGTAGCCGCCGTAGCGGGCAGGCACGACGCGCGAGCTGGTGCCGATGCCGCCCTTCCAGCCGAAGGCGACGGTGCCCATGCCCGCGCCGACGGCTCCCTCCTCCACCGGGCCGCCGGACGCGCTCTCGAGCGCCCGGCGCACATGCGCCGCCGTGACAGCGCGTGCGCGGATATCGTTCAGGAACCCGTCATTGGTCTCGCCTACCACAGGGTTGATCGAGCGAACGTCCTCCATGCCGGGCTGGCGGAGCATCCAGTCGACGAGCGCATCCGCCGCGCGCCATACGCAGAGCGTGCAGGTGAGCAGGATCGGCGTCTCGAGCTCGCCCAGCTCCCTCACCTGGGTCACGCCGAGCAGCTTGCCGAAGCCGTTGATCACATGGATCGCCGCGGGAACGCGCTCGTCGAACAGGCTGCCTCCATGCGGCAGAATGGCGGTCACGCCCGTGCGGATGCTGTCGCCCCCGGAGATCGTGACCTGACCGACGAGCACGCCGTCGACGTCGGTGATCGCGTTGTGCGTCCCGGGTGGCAGCACGCCTACCACGACACCCGCTTCGCGGGCGCGCGGGCGCGGCCCACTTTCCGCCTGGCTCGAGGACGACGGCTCGGCGGTCAGTGACATGATCGCAAGGATGGGGAGGAGGTGGCGCCCGCAGGCGCGCGGCAGTCGATGGCGTCGCATTCGTGCATGGTACGGGTCTCGCCGTCAGCGCGGAAGGCGCGGTCTCGCAACGGCTTGACCCAACCGCCATGAACCGCATAAACTCCCGCGCTCCAAACCGGGATTATTGCCCGCGGACGGGTTTCTCGTCAGTGAAGACAGTCGATTCGAATGACCGGCAACCGTAAACTGCTCCACTCGGGCGCCCTCGGCTCGCTGCTGGTCGTCTCCGTCCTGCTCCTCTCGGCCTGCAGCGGCGAGTATCCCCAGACGACGTTTCAGCCCGTCACCGAATTCGGTGAGCTGATCAACGGGCTGTTCTACAACACCACCGCCTGGACGATGGCGATCCTGCTCATCGTCGAGGCGGTGCTCATCTACATCCTGATCCGCTTCCGTGCACGCCCCGACGCACCGGAGCCCAAGCACATCCACGGCAACACGCTGGTCGAGATCGTCTGGACCGTGATCCCCGCCATCATCGTGGCCGTCATCGCCATTCCCGCCGTCGGCGCGATCTTCGAGCTCCAGCGTCCGCAGGACGAGGGCGCGTTCGTCGTCGACGTGATCGGGCATCAGTGGTGGTGGGAGTTCCGCTACCCAGAGCTCGAGGGCGTCGTCACGGCGAACGAGATGCACGTGCCCGTCGGCCGCATGGTCTATCTGAACATGCGCTCGGCGGACGTGATCCACAGTTTCTGGATCCCGCGCATCGGGGGCAAGCGCGACGTGAATCCGGTTCCGGCGACGCGCGAGGCAGAGCCCGAGCGCCTGAATCACCTCCAGTTCAGGGTCAATCAGGCGGGTGCCTACGACGGCCAGTGCGCCGAGTACTGCGGCGATTCGCACGCGATCATGCGCATGCGCGTCATCGCGCACGAGCCCGGGGATTTCCAGCGCTGGGTCCAGGCGTATCGCACCCTCGCGCCGGCTCCGACGGATTCGCTCGCCGCACACGGCATGCAGGTCTTCATGCGCTCCCCCTGCATCGCGTGTCACTCGATCTCGGGCACGAGCGCCATCGGCCGCATCGGGCCGAATCTGACGTTCATGGGCGACCGCTGGTCCGTGGGCGCGGGCGCGGAGGAGAACAGCGTGGATGCGCTCGCGCGCTGGATCATCAGCCCGCCAGCCATGAAGCCGGGCGCGCGCATGCCGGGCACGCGCACCGAAGGCGGTGGCATGCCTCCGACCGGACTGAGCGAGCAGGACGTTCGAGCGATTGCCGCCTATCTCTTCTCGCTGCGAGCGGATGCCGTGCCGGCAGCGGCACCGCTGCCGCCGGGCGACACGACGGATGCCCCGGCGGGAACGGGCATCTCGATGCAGACGCACGATGCCGACTAGCCACATCGTTTCGCGGCAATTCTTCGGAGAGCCGGTTTGATGGCGACAGCGCAGGCGACAGTGGCGACGCCCACGGGGTATCGCAGCTTCTGGCACGGCGACTGGCGTGACTGGATGACCACGGTCGACCACAAGAAGATCGGCGTGCTCTACGGCGTCAGCGCGCTGTTTTTCATGGTGCTCGGCGGGCTGGCCGCGGTCATCATCCGCACGCAGCTCGCGGTGCCGGAGAACGAGCTGGTGAGTGCGGAGCTTTACAACCAGCTCTTCACGATGCACGGCGTGACCATGGTGTTTCTCTTCGGCATGCCGATGGCCGTCGCGTTGTTCAATTTCCTGATTCCGCTCCAGATCGGCGCACGGGACGTCGCGTTCCCGCGCCTGAACGCGCTCTCCTACTGGATCTTCCTGCTGGGCGGGCTGTTCATGTACTCGTCCTTCCTGGTGGGTGCCGCGCCGAACGGCGGCTGGTTCGGCTACGCGAATCTGTCGTCGCGACAGTATTCGCCCGGCCTGAACATGGATTTCTATTCGCTGGGGCTCCAGATCCTGGGCGTCGCGTCCATCATGGGCGGCGTGAACTTCATCACCACGATCATTAACATGCGCGCGCCGGGCATGCGCCTCATGCGCATGCCGCTGTTCACCTGGATGGCGTTCGTGACCAGCTTCCTCATCATCACGGCGCTGCCGGTGCTGGCGGTCGCGCTCTTCATGCTGACCTTCGACCGGACGTGGGGCACCGTCTTCTTCGAGCCGGGCGCGGGTGGCGACCCCGTGATGTGGCAGCACCTGTTCTGGATTTTCGGTCACCCCGAGGTCTACATCCTGATCCTGCCGGCGTTCGGCATCATTTCGGAGATCCTGCCGACGTTTTCGAGGAAGCCGCTGTTCGGTTATTCGATCATGGTGTACTCGGGCGTGCTGATCGGGCTGATCGGCTGGGGCGTGTGGGCGCACCACATGTTCACGACCGGCATGGGCGCGATCGCCGACGCCTTCTTCACCGTCGGCACCATGATCATCGCGATTCCGACGGGCGTGAAGATCTTCAACTGGCTCGCGACCATGTGGGGCGGGCAGCTGCGCTTCACGACCGCGATGAAGTATGCGATCGGCGCGGTGGCCACGTTCACGTTCGGCGGCGTATCCGGGATCATGCACGCCACCTCGCCGCACGACCTCCAGCAGCACGACACCTACTTCGTGGTCGCCCACTTCCACTACGTGCTGTTCGGAGGGCTGGTGCTGGCCGTCTTCGGCGCGTTCTACTACTGGTGGCCGAAGCTGACCGGGAAATTCCTGAGCGAGAAGATCGGCACCTGGCAGTTCTGGTCGCTCTTCCTGGGATTCAACATCACGTTCTTCCCGCAGCACTTCATCGGTCTGCTGGGGATGCCGCGCCGCGTCTTCACCTATTCCAGCGAGCTTGGACTCGGCGGCCTGAACATGGCCTCGACGGTCGGGGCCTACCTGACGGCGATCGGCGTGCTGCTGTTCTTCTGGAACGTGATCGCGAGTCGCCGATCCCGCGAGCGCGCGACGCCCAATCCATGGGGCGCAGCGACGCTCGAGTGGGGCACCGAGTCGCCGCCGCCCGCGCACAATTTCAACAACACGCCGGTCCTGCACAGTCGCGAGCCCCTGTGGCACGAGGCGGCCGCGATCGAGTCGGCGGTGCGCGGCGAGCAGCGCGAAAGCTTCCACATGCCCAGCGGCTCGTGGTGGCCACTGTTCACGGCCGTGGGCATCGTACTCGCGCTCGCACTGTTCATGGCGCCCGTCTGGTGGGCGCCGCTGATCGGCCTCGCCTGGACCGCAATCGGGGTCGTGAACTTCGCCTTCGAGCCGACATGAGCGGAAGGGAATTCGGTTTTCCGGTTGCCGGTTTCCGGATGAGCGGGAACGGGAGCAGGTCCAGCGAGGTGGGCACCGGAAACTGGAATCCGGAATCCGGAATCCAGAAACCAATGAGTCCAAATGGCTGAGGCACACGCGTTGGCAGCACATCCGCCGACATCCACGGGACTGGATTCGAGGAAGGTGGGTTTCTGGGTCTTCCTGGGGTCGGAGACGCTCTTCTTCGGCTCGTTCATCTCCGCCTACATGGCGTACAAGAACGAGAGCGTCGTCGGGCCGTATACGACGGAGATCCTGGACATCCCGCTGACGTCGGTCAGCACGTTCGTGCTGCTGATGAGCAGTCTGGCGATGGTGCTGGCTCTCGCGTCGGTACAGCAGGCGAGCCGGAAGAACTCGCTGTTGTGGCTGGGCGTGACGATCCTGCTGGGTACGACGTTCCTGGGCTTTCAGGCGTTCGAGTTCACGGAGTTCTACCATCACGGGCTGACGCTCCAGACGAACCTCTTCGGCTCGACGTTCTTCATCCTGACGGGGTTCCACGGCGCACACGTGACGATCGGCGTGATCTGGCTGTTCGTCCTGTGGCTGCAGGCGCTGCTGGGGCGCCTGGGTCCGGACAAGGCGCTCAACGTCGAGATTGCCGGCCTGTACTGGCATTTCGTCGACATCGTCTGGATCGCGCTGTTCACTCTGATCTACCTGATCCAGTAGGAGTCGGGACGATGGCGACGGAACACGAGCACTCGAGCGTCAAGACGTACCTGCTGATCGGTCTGATCCTGACGGTGATCACGGCAGCGGAAGTGGCGATCTTCTACATCCCCGCGATCGCCGACACAGGCTGGCTGGCGCCGGTGCTGGTGACCATGTCGGCGGGCAAGTTCGCGCTGGTGGTCATGTTCTACATGCACCTGAAGTTCGACAGCCGGATCTTCAGCGTGGCGTTTTTCGCACCGATGGTGCTCGCGATGGTCGTGGTGGTCTCGATCATCCTGCTGTTCAAGGTGTTGCCGGCCTACCTGCCGTAGGCCGCCGCGGTTTCGCTTTGCCGGGTCGAGGGATAGTGTCGCAGTCGCTGCATCCGATGCTCGCGCTCCTGCACGGGGACGAAGCCCACTTCTCGTGGACGGAGTGGGACGCGCATCCGAGCATCATCCTGGGCTGCGGCGGCCTGCTCGTGCTCTATCTGTGGGCCATAGGACCCGGGCGTGAGCGGTGGGGCCCGGCGGGCGGCGCTTCGAGGTGGCAGGCGGCCGCGTTCGTCACCGGCATCGCGATACTCTTCGTCGCGCTGACCGGCCCGCTTCACGACCTGAGCGACTACTTCCTCTTCAGCGCGCACATGGTGCAGCACATGCTGCTCATGATGCTGGTGCCGCCGCTGCTGCTGCTGGGCACTCCCGCGTGGATGCTGAGGCCACTGCTGCGACAACCGGGCGTCGGTCCGGTGGCTCGCTTCCTCACCAACCCGCTGATCGCGTTCGGCGTCTACAACGTCGTCTTCGTGATCTGGCATTTCCCGTTCATGTACAACGCGGCGCTCGAGAATCACGACCTGCACATCGTGCAGCACCTCATGTTCATCGCCGCGGCGACGATGATGTGGTGGCCGGTGGTGAATCCGGTGCCGGAGCTCGCGCGCATGGCCGGCCCGGTGCAGATCCTCTATCTGTTCGGCTTCGGCATACCGGCGTCGGTCGTATCCGCCTTCATCGCGCTCTCCGAGAACGTCGTCTACCCGTTCTACGGCCGGGCACCGCGGGTTTCGGGGCTGAGCGCGCTGGAGGACCAGCAGCTGGGCGGGATGATCATGTGGGTGCCGGGCATGATCATTCTGTGGGTGGCGATCACGATCGTCTTCTTCCGCTGGGCCAGGCGCGAGGATCGGGAAGAAGCCGCGGAGCGCGAGCGGCTGACCGGCCATGCCAGCGCCTGAGCTTCGGTAGACGGTATGCGGTAGCCGGTAGACCGGATACCGAATACCGAATACCGGATACCGTTGAATCCTCCTGCGTCCCACTCGTCAAATCGCTGGACAAGTCCGCCCTCCACGACCGCTTCAGAGCCAGCGGTCGAGCACCATCGCGCCGAGGACGGCGGGCAGGTAGAGCAGCGAGCCCATGAAGAGACGGCGCGCATGGCGCAGGTCGCGTCGCCGAACGAGCGCGAATGCGAGCCACAGGTAGAGGAGGCCGGCGAGCAACGCGGCGAGGAAGTAGGCGGCGCCGGTGAGACCGTAGATGGTCGGCAGCAGGCTGACGGGGAGGAGCGCGAGCGCGTAGACGAGAGCCTGTCTCGAAGTCGACTCACCCGCCGGATCGTCGACCGACAGCATCGCCAGGCCGCCGCGCCGATAGTCGTCGCGGTAGATCCAGGCGAGCGCCAGAAAGTGCGGGATCTGCCACAGGAATATGATGCCGAAGAGGACCCAGGCCGGCGGGGTCAGCGGGGCGCCGGACGCCGCCCAGCCGATCAGGATCGGCAGCGCCCCCGGGATACCGCCGATGATGGTCGAGATCGAGGTGCGCGGCTTGAGCGGCGTGTACACGAGCCAGTAGCTGGCGAGGCTGGCGAGCGCCAGCGCGGCGGCAGTCCAGGACGTGAGCACGGCGAGGTAGGCCGTACCGGCGATGCCCAGCCCGACCCCGAAGACGAGCGCGCTGCGCGGCCGCACCCGGCCCGCGGCGAGAGGCCGCTCGCGCGTGCGCGTCATGCGCGAGTCGACGGCCCTCTCGTAATGCTGGTTCAGCGCTCCGGCGCCCGCGGCGACCAGGGCCGTCCCGATCAGGGCATGCACGAAGCGAGCGGTGTCGAAGGGGCCTGGCGCCAGCGCGAATCCGGCCGCCGTGGTCAGCACCACCATCCGGGTGATGCCGGGCTTGGTCAGCTCGAAGTAATCGCCGAGGCGGGAGTGGGCAGCGGTCTGACTCTGCATGATATGCGGGCATAGTACCGACAGGACGAAACTTTCTCCACCTGTCCTGCGTCATGTCGGGCACAACCGAAGACCTTACAGGAGGACGGATGAGATCCATTCTCGCGGCAGTCCTGCTGGCGCTGGCACCCGCGCTCGCGGACGCACAGGAACGTCAGCCGCTTTCCGATCTGCCGAACGACGTGGAGGATCGCGTGCGCGCGATGCGGGCGGATCCCGATGCTTTCCGGCTCACCGGGCCGGTCACGATCGGCGCGGACAGCGTCGTCGCCGGCGACCTGGTGGTCGAGCGCGGCTCCCTGTACCTCGCGGGTCGGGTGGCCGGCGACGTGCTGGTGGTGGGCGGCAACCTGGTCCTCGGACAGGGCGCCGTGATCGACGGCGATGTGCTCGTCGTCGATGGCGAGATCGAGGGCGTGGACCTCGCGACCGTCGGCGGTACCCTCCACGCCTATGGTCCGGCGGGGAAGGCGGACGAGCCGGAATTTCGGCGCCGCCGGGACGATCGCGCGGCCCGCACCGACGATGATCGGGAAGACGACGACGAAGAATGGGTCCGCCGCCGCCGCCGTCATCGCCGGGACGAGGGCGGCCTCGACGTCGGTCTGTCCGTCGCGAGCAACTACAACCGCGTCGAAGGACTGCCGATCCGGTTCGGCCCGGTCATCGAAACGGGCGGCCCGAATCGGCTTCATGTCACGGCGCAGGCGATCTGGCGCACCCAGCCGAGCGAGTCTCTGGAGAACGAGATCGGCTGGCAGGTCCGTGTCGATCAGGGGCTGTTCCGCGACCGGCTGCGCCTGGGCGGCGAGGTGCGTTCGCTGGCGCGTCCGATCGAGACGCGGAATCTGAACTCCACGGAGGCGAGCCTCGCCGCGGCGCTCTTCCACAGCGACCTGTACGACTACCTCGAGGAAGAGAGCTGGGCGGCGCGAGTGGAGCTGCGCCCGCGGAGAGCGCCGCTGCACGCGAGCCTGACGTACCGGCAGGCGGAGCACGGCAACCTCGAGGTATCCAACCCCTGGTCCCTGCTCGACAACGACGACGCCTGGCGTCCGCAGTCGGTGGTCGCCGAAGGCGACGTGTCGACCCTCGCCGCCGGACTCACGCTCGACACGCGCGACGACGAGGACATGCCGGTTAGAGGCATCCTCGGGTTCGCGGGCGTCGAACGGGCGCTCGATCAGGACCTGCGCATGCCGGACATCGATCTGAACGGTACGGTCGGCGGCGGTCTTCCCTTCGACGATTTCACGCTGGCAACCATCGACATCCGTGGCTACCTGCCGGTGAACCGCTTTTCCACGCTCAACCTGCGAGGCGTCCTCTCCGGCACCGTCGAGGAGGCGGTGCTGCCGCCGCAGTTCCAGAGCGCATTCGGGGGCATCGGCACCCTGCCCGGTTTCGGTCTCCTCGAAGGGGCCTGCGGCTCACGTGCTGCCCGCGTACGTCTGGTCACGGCGGTAACCGACGCGGGGAGCGAGCTGTCGGACGAGACCATGCACCCGGCGTACGGCTGCGACCGCATCGCGATGGGGCAGCTCGAGTACCGCAGCGGCTTCGGCTTCGACGATCGGCATCGTGACGATCACGGCGACGACGAGGATGACGACGATGAGTGGTGGGAAGAGTTCCATGCGGTCGATTTCGAGGCCGACTGGTCCTTCTTCTTGGACGTCACGCGCGGCTGGTCGTTCGGCGACATGACGTTCGTCGATCGGGGCGACACCGAAACACTGGCCGACGTGGGCATCGGCCTGCTGTTCGAGCAGGCGGGCGTCTATGCCGCGCTGCCGGTCACCGGTGACGATCGCTCACTGCGCGTGGTCGTGCGGCTGCAACGGCGCTTCTAGTCAGGCGGTGCGGCCGACGTCCTTCGCGCCGAAGTCGCTGGCCGCGCGGAGGCCGTCCTCGATGAAGTCGCAGATTTCGTCCTGTCGCGCCTCGGCGTCCGCTTCGCCGAGGTCGACCAGGCGCGTGAGGTAATCGTGCTGGAACATGAGCATGCTGAGCACGTCGGCGCTCGCCGTCTCGCGCGAGCCGAGTCCGCGTGTCAGCATGCGGAAGCTTCTGGGCAGCTGCGGCTCGTGCTCGCTGGCGATACGGCCGAGATCCACGCTCGGCCGCAGGACGAGCAGGCGGATGGGGCGCATGCCTCCCCGATCCTCGTCCGGCAGCTTCTCGATCAGCCTGTTGATCCGCTCGAGACGCATCGCATCCTGATCGATGACGTCCAGGAACACGGAGTTGAGCAGCACTCCGATGACCTGTGCGGGCGGCGGGTAGCCCGCGATCACGGGTGCGTCCGCCTGCTCGATGCTGCGTTCGTGACGCGTCGCGACCGCCATCACGTGGGTCGCGCCGAGGTGCAACGCCGGTGACAGCGGTGCCGTCAGGCGGATGCCACCGTCGCCGTACCAGGCATTGCCGATCCGGATCGCGGGGAAGAAGAGTGGCAGCGCAGCCGAAGCCATGACGTGATCGATCGACAGGTTCGTCTTCACGCTGCGCCGCGATGGACGCTCCCACAGCTCGATGTCCTGCCCCTCCACCCAGATCACCGACCGTCCCGTCGTATAACTCGTGGTGCCGAACGCGACCGCGCGACAGCCATGGACGGCAAGGTTGTAGCGGATGCCGGTCAGCTCCCCGCCGACATTGATCAGCACCTCCTCGAGCGTCTCCCGCAGCGGCGCGGTGTCGAGCAGCGAGCGCACTTCGGGGACGGGAAGAAAGCCGCCGAGCAGCAGACGCGATCCCCACGCGAGAATCGCCTTCGTGAGCGAGAACGGGTCCGTGCGGAAGATGTCTTCCGTCGTGAGGCCCTGCCACAGGGCGCACAGCTCCTCGGTCGCCTGCCGGAAGGTGCCGTGATGACTGGCCAGGTGCGCCGCGTTGATGGCGCCCGCGGAGATGCCGGTGATGTAGGGGAAGCGCATCGTCGGGTACTGTCGCCCGAGCCAGCGCAGCAGACCGGTCTGGTAGGCGGCGCGCGCGCCCCCGCCGGTGAGGACGATGCCCAGCCCGCCATGGGCGGCAGTGTCCTGCTGCATGCGCTTCCCTCCTTCAGTCGGCTTCAGCCAGCCGGCACCGGATGCCCGCAAGGGCCCCCAAGATCCCCCTCGCCGAACGTATGGTCAACACGCGTGCCGCGTCTCACTTGCCGCAGGTTTCCCGGCCGAATAGCTATGGGCAATGCTCAAAGATGACGGAGGATCGGGCGCGACGCTCGTCATCCTGCTGCTGTTGCTCGCAGCCGGGACGGGAGAGGCGCGCGCGCAGGAAGCGGAAGCGGATAACGAGGGGCCCGACCTGTGGAGCGTGCTGCTGGACGCGACGTACAGTGGCTCCGCCGGCAACCAGAATCTCAGCTTCTTCGATGCCGGCACCCGCATCACCCGCCTGGAGACGGACGTGGTGGAGCTCGAGCTGAACCTGCGCGGACGAAGCGGCGCGGACGAGGGTGTGCGGGTGGCCGAGAGCTACATGGCCTCGCTCAGGGCGGACGGCAGGCCGGAGGCCCGCGTCTCGCCGTTCCTGTTCGGCAGCGCGGAGCGGGATCGCTTCAAGCTGCTCGATCTGCGGACCAATGCGGGTGGCGGCGTGAAGTACACGTTCCTGCGCGCGGAGGACACGGAGGTGTCGCTCAGCCTGGCGGTGCTGCACAACCGCGAGGATTTCCGGATCGCGGACGCGCCCACGCAGACCGACGGCCGCCTGAGCTGGCGCTTCAAGGGGGCGCACGAGCTGCGGGAAGGTGTGCGCGTCGAGAACGTGTCGTTCTACCAGCCGGTCTGGGAGCGGGCGGACGACTACACCATGCAGAGCGAGAACATCGTGGCCGTGCAGGTGTTCTCCATGCTCGCGCTCACTGCTTCCTACGTTTACCAGCGCGACTCGACTCCGCCGCCCGACGTCGAGCCGGACGATCATCACATGAAGCTCGGAGTGCAGCTCCAGCTCTGATGCGCGGGCTGCGCTTCCCCGAAGAACTTCGGCTGGCATCGACGTCCCCGCTGCTGGAGGCGGCGGGCGCGCGCGCGTATGTCGTCGAATGCGATGACGGCTTCGAGCTGACCGTCGACGGACTGCGTGGGTCCGTCCGCGTGGTGGAAGGCGCGCCGCCGAAGGACGGTGCGGCGGCGGCGTGCTGGCCCTTCGGCTCCGAACGCCGCCATGCGGATTCTCCCGGCACGAGCGCGCGGGTGGAGCGCGTCTTCGCCGCGCCCGCTCATCCCGTCGTCGTCATCGAGCGGCAGTGCGGCGAGGCGGTGGACCTGCGTCTCGACGTTCGCCTCGAGGACGGAGTGCGGGCGCGCATCGAGCCGGACGCACGCATCGAAGGGAGCACCCGGCTCCTTCGGCTCGGTGCCGGCGACACGGCGCGTATCGTCGTGATGGCGGGCGAAGACGCGCTCGCCGACATCGACGCGCTGGTCGCGGCGGCGGTCGCGCGGGCGCGCCGTCGCGCGGCGAATCGACCGTCGCTGATCGTTCGCGTGGACGCTGCCGCAGCCGGCGTTGCCGTGTCGGATGTCCGGCCGACTGCTTCCGCAGGCGACGAGCTCGCGGCGCTCGAGCACGTCGTTCGGCTTTCGCTCGCGCGGCCTGCGACGCAGTCATCGGCGGCGCAGCGGCGGCCGGCCGCGCCGGCGGCCGAGGCGCACGCGGAATCGCGGGTGCTGGTCGCACTCGCGCTCCTGGGCCTGAACGACCCCGCTCCCGCGCGCGGCTGCCTGGCAGAGGAACAGGATCCCGCGCGGATGGCCGTGATGGCCGGTGCCTGGGCGGCGTGGACCGGTGACGCCGAAGCACTCGAGCATTCGCGACTGCGGCTCACGAGCTGGCTGCGGAGCGAGCTTGCGATCACTACAGAGAGGGCGGACGAGTCGGACGAGTCGGGCGGCGCGGACGAGGCGGTTGCCTGGCGCCGCGCCGCCCGAGCGCTCGCACCGGGCCTCGTGGAGCTGCTGGGAGACGCGGCATTGGGTGCGCTACTCCGGGACCGCGGCGCGCCCGGGCCGGACCTGGCGCTGCGATCGCTCGCGCAGGCCGCCGCCGGAAGCTCCGCTGGAGCGGGGGCCGCGGCGGGAATCCTGGAGCTTCTGCATGGCACTCTCGGCATCGTGCCCGATGCTCCGCGGGCCCGGCTACGGCTCGCGCCGCGCATGCAACACACGACCCTACAGCTCGCGCGACTCACGGTGGGGGACGCGACCTTCGCGCTGGAGGCTGCTCTGCTTGGCGAGACCGAGGCGAGGCTGCGGGTCGAGCAGACGGCGGGCGCTGCGCCGTACACGGTGATCCTGGAGCCGTGGCTGCGGGCGCGCAGGCTCGCGAGTGCTCTGGTCGACGGTGCGCCCGCGCAGCTCGACGCGGCATACGGGGGTGACGGCCTGCGGCCGCGCGTGCAGCTCGTCGCGGACCACCCGCGGGAGGTGCTGCTGGATCTCGAATAGAACCCGCTGGGAAATCGCTTGCTTTGGTGTGAGGATCTTCCACACCATTGGGAGCGTTACAGGAACGTTGCGGGACTCGACGATGCCGTCGCCGATCGGCTACCGGCCGTCGAGAAGCAGCAACGGAGCGGCCGGAAACGCCGGTCGCGCGTTCGGTGGAAACACACAGGAGGATTCCGTGAACAACGTGATGACGCGTGGTGCGGGTGCAGCGATGATGCTGCTGGCGCTGGGAGTATCCGAGGCCTCCGCGCAGCGGCCGATTCGTGTCGGCATCATCGGCGGTGCGAACATGGCCAGCTTCTGGGGCGACGATGCCGAGGGCGTGGACTCGCGCATGGGCTTCGATGTCGGCGGTCTGATCCAGATCCCGATGGGCGACATGATCACGATCCAGCCCGAAGTGCATTACTCGCAGCGCGGTGCAACCACCGAGTTCGAAGTCCTCGGCGAGACGTTCGAGGCCGAGGTGGCGCTGGACTACATCCATGTGCCGATCCTCTTCCGCGCGGGTGTTCCGCTCGCGGAGGGGTTCGACTTCGACTTCGAGGTCGGTCCCTCTCTCGCGTTCCTGATGTCCTGCAGTGAAAGCGTGAACGACGGCGAGGACACTGACTGCGACGACGACGTGAAGGGCTTCGACTACGGCATCATCGCGGGCGGCGGCTTCAGCTGGGCCGCGGGTGCGGGCGACGTCCTGCTCGACATCCGCTACGACCTGGGCCTGACCGCGATCGGCGACGTCGAGGACGCGCCGGACGTGAAGAACTCGGCTCTGCAGTTCCTGATCGGCTACGCGTTCCCGATGTAACCCGGCGCGACCGCGTCAGGCAGAAAAAAACCGCCTCCCCGGTTCGCCGGGGAGGCGGTTTTGCGTATCGAGAGCAGCGGCGCTTATTTCGCCGCGATCCAGCCGCCCTCGTTGAGAAGCTGTTTCACTTTGGCCTGACGTCCGCTCAGCTCCGTACGGATGATGGAGCGGGCGTACGTAATACGGTCGTCATCGGAGAGCTTCTCCACGACCGAAATGGGCGCACCGTAACGCAGCAGCAGTCGCTTGGCGTCCTTGGCCACCGAATCATCCATCGAGGCCTCCAACGTATAGGGTTAAGGACCGTAATCTACTGATTTCAGGGGCTTAGGCAAGTTGGGGGGGGTGCCGTACTAGCGTCTCAGGCCGCTCGGGCGATGGCCGAGATGATGCTCGAGCCCCGAGGTGGCCAGGCGCTTCGCGACCAGACGACCGAGCCCGACGAGCAGTCCCAGAGCGGCCGAATAAGCGATGGCCTCCCCCCAGGATACCTCGGCGGCTGCCGGATTGTCGGGCGGCTTTTCCCCGAACGCCAGCCTCCAGCTGCGTTCGGTGAGCTGGGTCACCATAACGGTCGCGGCCGCAGCGGCGGCCATGGTGGTGAGGGCGAGAAGTCGATCCTCGGGGAGCATCCGCATTCCTTGCCTCGCTCGCTCGGCGGCCCCGTCAGGGCGCGCCATGAACCCGTACCGGGCACATTCGTGTATTCGTCCGGGCGTCCCTTCTGCACCCGCCGTACCATGCGGGGGTTGGGCTTTGCTCGAGCCGGAGGGAACCCGCACGGGCGGGTCTCGGTCTGAGGGAAGGACTTCGGACAGAGCGCGGCGGGTGCGAGGCTACACCACGGAGGGAGAGGCATGAGGCACGGCGGACCGGTCCTGGCGGCAGCCGGCGCATTGATGTTGACGTTCTGGGCCGGTGGGCCAGGCCCCGCTCATGCGCAGCTCCTCCATCGCGACCGCTGCTCCTCGATCACGTGCGCGGAATCGCTCTTCCAGCTCGAGCTGCGGCGCATGGTCCTGACCGAAGGCGCGCTCGCGAGCGACCGCGACGCGCGGGACCTGCGCTTCCTGCGGCGTCGGATTCGATCCGAGTTGGAGCAGCGGCCGGGGGATTCGTTCCTCTGGCTGGCACTGGCCGAGGCGGAGCTGGGGCTGGGCGACGCGCTGCCGGCGCTCCGCGCGGCGACGCGGGGGCTGGCGGCCGGCGCGGACAGCGCGCTCGCGATGCGCTCGCAGGCAGCGGCGCGCCTGCGGGTGATGGGCGGAGAACGGGACGGCGCGGAGCACTACCTGGCCGCACTCGCCCGGATGAGCCGTGCCTCCGCGCCGCGCTTCCTCGCCGACCTGCTGCCGATGCTGACCCAGGACGAGCTGGACTGGTGGCTGAGCAGCGACGTCGAGCGGCTGCGCGAGTGGACGCGTGATTACTGGGAACACCGGGCCGCCCTGGCCGGGGTCACAGTCGAGGAACGGCTGGCGGAGCACATGCGGCGCAGCGCCGTCGCGGCGCGCATGTTCGCCCCGCCCGGCACGGGCAGCGGGGCGGCAGGCAACGGCGACGTGCTTCGGCAGCCCGAGCTGCGAGTGCTCCCGTACGACGATCGCGGTCTGGTATACATCCGCCGCGGTCCGCCGCTGGACGAGCTGCGGGTATCGTCGGACATCTTCTCCGGTCTGCCGGCGACGACCTGGCTCTATGCAGGCGTTGACGGCAGCGTCGACGCCTTCCACTTCGCGAAGAGCCTGGAGAGCGGATCGGGCTTCCGCATCGTGGTCGCCCCCTCGTGCGACCTGGACTACGTGGGGTCCGGGATGAGCTCGACACCCGTCAGCGTGAGCAGAGGCTGGGTGCTGGGCAATGCGGGACTGTCCGCGGATGTGACACGCGCCGCGGTCTCGTGCTTCTCGGGTGACGCGCATGCGCGACGCGCCAACGCGTACATGAATGCCCTGGCGATGCGGCAGGCGACGGCCAGGGCGCTCGCGACCGAATCGCCGCGCGCTCCGTTCCGGACGGCGGTACCGGCGTACTACGACTTCTTCATGTTTCGGGGCGCGGACGGGGCGACCGAGGTCGTGACGCCGGTCGTGATTCCGATCGACAACGGGATACAGGAGCCGGTTCACGTGCTGGTCACGTTCGCGGATCAGACCGGCGGCGTCGTTCGGCGCGAGGCGACGTCCTCGTCGGTCAGAACGGAAGTCCAGCCGTCGATCGCGTCCGCCGGCGAGACATGGGGCGTCGCATACGTGCGGACCCTGGTCGAGCCGACCGATCGCGCCGCGTACCGGGTCGTGGTGCGCGATCCCGGCAGCGCCGATGCGGGCAGTATGTGGGGAGGCAACCTGTCCGTCCGCTCCTTTGCGGGGGTCACACCGACGATGAGCGACGTGGTCGTGACCGGCTCCGGACCGAGCACGTGGTCGCGAGGCAGCACACGACTGTTTCTGCTGCCCGCGCGCAGCTTTGCACCGGGCGCGGCTGCCGCGCTCTTCTACGAGCTGTACGACATGCAGCCGGGCACGACGTACCGCACGGAGCTGACGCTGCGGCGCATGGACGAAGGCATCGGCGAGCGACTCTGGCGGGCGTTGACGGGTGCCGGGCAGGTGCGCCTCCGCTTCGATGCGCAGGTGCCGCAGGATGCGGGCGCCACGCTCCAGGAGCTGCGATCGGTGGAGCTGCCGTCGGAAGAGGGACGTTATGCGCTGACGGTGACCGTTACGACGGCCACGGGCGCAGTCGCGCAGGCGACGCGCGATATCGTGATCGCCCGCGACGCGGCGACCCCGTCGGGCGGCCCCGGCGACGCCGCGCGTGACGAAGCGACAGAGCAACGGGAGCGGAATTGAAGAAACAAACGTGTGCGAGGACGAGGATGCGAGGAAGCCGGACGATCGGCCTGCTGGCGGTCCTGCTCCTGACGGGGCTCGGTTTCGATGCGGTCCGCGCGCAGGAGCCGATCGCGGACACGGCCGGCGCGGCGCCCCATCCGCCAGCAGTGTCGCGGGATCCCGCGAGCGCGGCGTTCTTCGAGATGCTGCGCTCGATCGACTCGATGCCGGTGCTGGACTCGCTCGATCGCGCCGTGGCAGACCAGGTGCTGAGGCGCGCGATGGTCGCGGAGCGTCGCCACGAGCTGAGCGCGGAGCTCGCGGACGCGCAGGCCGCCTTCGACCTCTACTACGGCGCCGCGTCGAGCGACACGACCTCGGCGTGGGCGTTCTTCGGCATCGGCCGCGTGGTGGCCGACCGGCCGGCCGTTCTCTTCGAGAAGCCCGGGCTACTGGACGAGCTGCTGCCGCCGCGCCGCATCGCTGGCGTCCTGGGCCTGGAGCCCCAGAGCCGGGCGCAGCAGGCGCTGCTTCGGGCGCTCGTGCTGGATCCCACGATCGAAGAGGCGGCACTCATGATCGCCGACATGGCGGTCGTTGCGATGGATCCGATGGAGCTGGAGATCGCCGCCCGCGCACTCACCTTCGTCACCGAGCGAGCGGATGCCGCGCCCGAGGTATGGCTGGCGTTGTCGCGTGTTCGGGGGCTCATGGCGGATGTGGACGCAGCCAATGCGGCGGCGCTCACGGCCATGCGCGGCGGCGCCGACCTGTCGCTCTCGCTCGTGAGCGCGGCGGCCGCCCTGCTGACGCAGACGGTGACGGAGGAACGGGGCGCGCGCGCGTACCTGGAAGGAACGCGCTTGCTGTCCGACGAGGGTGCCGCTCGCTACTTCCGTGACGTGGAGCAGATCCTCGGCATGGACGCGCATCGTGCGTGGCGCGGCATGGGACTGGAGGAGCGTGGCGCCTGGCTGAGGCGGTACTGGGACGTGCGTGCGGGTCTGGCGGGCATAAGCGTCGCGCGCAGCCTCGGCGAGCACTACCGGCGGCTGGCGCATGCGGAACGGATGTACGGAGGCGAGTACGGGAAGCCGTCGCCGGTCGAACAGCTGCTCGGCACGGGCGACTTCTTCCCCAACACGGTGCGCACCGGCTTCACGCAGCCGCTCGATTACGTCTACGACTTCTACCAGTTCCGGGGCTCGCAGGAGCGCACATCGATAACGACCGCGCTGGCGGTGCCGGTGAGTCAGCTGCGGCCGATGCTCACCGACAGCCAGGTCGTGTACGGGCTGCGGGTGTCGATGATCCTGGTCGACACGCTCAACGAAGCCGTCAGTCGAAAGGACACCGTGCTCTACTTCGCGAATCCCCGCCTGGCGGCTGCCGAGTCGTTCCTGCGTGCCTACCTGGACGTGGAGCTGGCGCCGAGCGAGCGCATCGTGTATCGGGTGACCGCGCGCGACGCCTTCGATCCCCGAACGGGTGCGTTGTTCGGCGGGCCCATCGAGCTGCGCGATTTCGGCGCGACCGCGATCCAGATGAGCGACGTGGTGCTGACGCGGGAGGATGCCGGCCATTGGACGCGCGGCGATCTCACCCTGCCGCTCACACCGGCGCAGTCGTTCGCGACGACGGAGCCCATTACGATCTTCTACGAGGTCTACAACCTGCCGCCGAACACGCCCTACCGGACGCAGATCAGGGTGGTGCCGGTGGTCCGTGGCGTGGTCGATCGCCTGGTGGATCTGGTGAATCCGGGGTCGCGCTCGCAGCGGGTTTCGTTCGAGAGCACCACGCCGCGAGGCGCCGGGCCGGTACAGGAGGTGCGTACGCTCCAGATGCCCCTGCGCCCGGACGCCTACGAGATCCAGGTTACGATCATCGATCTGCGGAGCGGTGAGCGGGCGAGCGCGAGCAGTCAGGTGACCCTCGTGGGAGTGGAGTGAGGCGGGCAATTCAGCGAAGGCTCGGCCGCAGCGGCATGATCGCCGTCACCATCGGCGTGACGGCGCTGCTGGTCATGCTGATCGTGCAGGGCTATGTCGGCGGCGGTGACGCCGATGAGCTGTCGGAGCTGATCGAGTCGCGTGGCGCCCCGCCCGCGAACCTGATCCTGAAAGGCGCGGGGACGCGACGTGTCATCGTGATCGGGGACATCGCGAACCGATCCGCGCCGAAACGGATCGCGCAGCAGGTACTGCGCGCGCTCGCGGCATCGACCGGAGTGGACGCGCTCGTGGTGGATGCGGATACGGCGCTACAGCCGGTGTTCGATCGCTACACCGCGACGGTTCCCGAGGACGCCTCGATCCTGACGCGCGAAGCCGCCCTGTTGCCGCCCGGCGACGCGGGACGGCACTGGCTGGAGCTGTATCGCGCGGTGTGGGCGGTGAACGAGGAGCTCGGTGCCGATCGCCGGATCCGGATCCTCGCCGTCGGTCCCGGTCCCTGGCCACCGGCGCAGGCGCTGCCTCCGAAGGACGCAGCCGAAGCCTACGCGGGCCGCGGGATCGCGATGGCCGATCGCGTGAGCGAGCAGATGCTCGATCGTACGTCGCGCTCGCGCGTCGTCGCCCTGGTCGACGCGCTGCACGCGCTGCGCTCCGGGTCCGGTGAGCTGCGCGTCGGCGGCGGCGGCGCGATGGAAGCGCAGTGGTTCGCCGCGACGCTCGCGCAGCGCTACCCGGTGGACGTTTACAGTGTACTCGTGGACGCTTCGCTGGAACGAAGCGGCTATCCGCTGGTCGCGCAGTACGCGGGAACGCGGGTCCACGAGCGGCTGCGGAAGGCGATTCCGGGCGACATCGTCGGCGTTCCCGCGACCGGACCGATCGGGGACTATCGCGACCCGATCCTGGTCCGGACGGGTCCCGGCATCGGCTTCTCGCTCGTACCGTCCGACCAGAGACTGGCCGATCTCGTCGACGGCTACGTTTTCCTGCCTCAGTAGTCCCAGAGCCAGCGCAGGCGGACGCCGGTCCTGCGCCGCGAGCCGAAATCCGCGCGCGGACCGCTGGTCCCGAGCGACGTCGAGAAGCGCGGCTCGTTGAACAGCTCGACGTGGCGATCCGCCGGTTGCAGCGCATCCTCGCGCAGTGCGAAGCGCACCCCCACACCCGGCCAGGCCTCCCCCCCGACGACGTGAACGGCGCGTGCCGTCAGGCGAGGCCCCACGTGCACCGCGGCTTCGAGCTGGGTGCCGAGCATGATCCAGCCTGGATACCGACTCCCGATGCGGACGGTACCGGCGCGGAGGTAGCCGGCGTCGAGCGGCACGTAGTCGTAGAGCTCGTCGGCGACGAAGCTCCAGAGCAGCCCCGAGCCCTGGATAGCGCTGCGATGTCCGACGACGTCATCCGGCTCGTCCCCCCGCCACATCAGCTCCTGGTCCCAGCCGTCCAGCGGCTGCACCGGCACGTCGAAGAGCAGCAGCGAAGCGAGTTCGGGCTGCGACGCGGGTAGAGGCGTGCGTCTGCGCAGCAGCTCGAGCACGGTTGCCGGCGTGGAATAGCCGAAGATGCCGATGGGCGGGTCGCGGCGGTCCAGGCCGTCGTACCCGCCCTGCCCCAGCCCGAGCGGGCGGTCGGCGCTACGCAGGATCCCCGACATGGCGAGCCGCGTCGTGCTCCCGGCGACCGCGAAGGCGCCGCCCACGAGCTGAAAGAGCTCGCCGTAGTACGCGTAGAAACCGTCCACGATGCGCGCGTCGCCGAGGGCGTGCGCACCCCGCTCGTCGATGACGACGTGGATGGCGCCGAGCGCACCGAGGTCGGAGTCCTCGTCGATGACGCGGAACCGGGGGACCACGGAAACCGTGACCTCCGCCGTGAGCGGTGGCGCCGCCCGGTCCTCGTCGCCGACCTCGCGTCGCGCCGCCGCTTCCTCGCGCCGCGTTGCCGCGGCAGCCACGCGTCCGCCTGGCCACGGTGCGTCGGCCGCCAGGGCCGCGTAGGGTGGATCTTCCGGATCGAGCGGTGGATTCGGCGCGAGCTTCCCCTCGAAGACGCGACCGTCGACGATGTCGATGCGGCCCTCCACATGGGGGCGCTGGAGCGGCCCGGTGACGGCCAGGTGTCCGTCGACCACGGCGCGCGCGCTGTCCAGGTCGACGACCGTCATGGTGTCGAGCACGGCGGTCACGTGGAGAGTCGCTCCGCGAAATGCAGCCGTGGGATCCCGCAGATTCGGCGGGGCGGCCAGCCGAACGCCGCCGGCCAGCGCCAGGCTGCCGCCGTCCTGGAACGCGCGCACATCGACCAGCTCGATGCGCTCTCCGGCAAGGCGCACGCGCGCCCGCATCGAATCCACGCCGGTACCGAACTCTGGTACGTCGAAGCGCAGCGCGACCAGCTCGGCGTCGGCGACGAGCGTGGGGGCGGCGACGCTGCCGGTCGCGCGCGCATGCGCGCGCGCGTAGCCCTCGAGGTGCCGGACCTGCGCCGGGACCGGCAACAGCGTCAGCGGCAGCGAATCCGCCGATACCGTCAGGTCGACCGGACCGTCGCCCGCGAGTGGGGCGTAGCCGCGCAACGAGATCAAGGAGCGGCCCGCGCTGTCGACGATTTCGGCCGCGCCGACTACGCGTCGCGCTCCGCCCGCCCGCAACAGACTCGCGTCGATGCGCAGCTCCGCGCTCCCGAAGCGGTCGGCGATGTCGTGCGGCAGGCGCTCGAGCAGCGGGTGCAGCGATTCATCGCTCTCCTCGAGGCGTACGAGCCGCGTCCGTCCGACGATGGCGAGCGAGTCGGCGTCACCGCTCAGCGTGAGGTCCAGGTCCAGAGGTCCGGTGCCGGCGAGGCGCAGCGCACGCGCCTCGATCGACAGATCGAGTCTCGGGTCCGGCTCGAGCCAGAGCGTACCAGCGACGTCGGCGGCCAGACGGGAGCCCGCGCCGTCGTCCGCCAGGACCCAGCCATCGACGGCGATACCATCGCGTCCGCTGCCATGCGCCAGCAGGCGGCCGCGTACCGGCGCGTCGACGAGCGGCTCGCTCCCCAGCCACGCCCGCCAGTCCTCCGGATGAACCGGATCCAGCGCGATCGAGACGCTGTCGAAGGACCAGCGTCCGCTGCCCGCGCGCGAAGCCGCGCCGGTCATGCGCAGCTCCGATCGATCCGTGAGCAGGGCGAGGTCACGGGATCGCGCGCGCAAGCCGCCGCTCCCGCCGCCGCTCACCGTGAGCGTGCCGCGCGCGGCACCATGCGCCGGCACCGCGTCCGCGAAGGCATGCGCATCCGCCAGCGCGAGTGGCGCCATGCCCAGCGTCGCGTCCCAGCGGCCGGACGGCGCGAGGGCACCGGTGAAAGTCAGCGCGGAAGCGCCCAGATCGAGCGTGCCTCGCGTGCGAAGCGTCCCGGCCGCGTCGACGGTCGCACCGCCCGCGAGCGTGCCGATCATGCGTGGCCGCCCGGGCAGGTCCGCCACGAGGCGCGCGGGCGGAACCGTCACGCGGCGCGTGTCGCCGAGCAGACGGAGATCGCGCAGACGCAGCACATCGGTCGTGATCCGCCACTCCAGCCGCCCGCCGGCGCTCCGCTCGGCCTCGACGGCGAACAGGTCGAGGTCCATCGCTCGCCCGCCATCGAGCACCGTTCCAACGCGGCCTATCGATACGCGCACACCGTCCGCCTCATAGCGCACGTCCGCGGCGGCGACCCGGAAGCGGGCACGCTCGAGCGGCACGCCCTGCGACCCGTGCATCGGCGCGGGGACGGCGATCGAATAGTCGTCGACCGCGGGCATGCGCTCATCGACCGCCTCGCCGCAGGCGCAGCATGCGCAGCCGAGCGCGATCACCGAAACCAGGCGGGCATCCATCAGAAAGCCTGCCCGACCGCGAAGTGGAGCTGCATGCGACGCCACGCCTCCCGCAGGAATCCCGGATCGTCGTACGTGAACGGATCGTAGCGCACGTCGCCAAGGTCCTCGATCTCGCCGTTCGCGAGCGCCGAATGGAGCGGCAGTGTCCGGGATCCGCGCGGGTCGAACGCGAGATCGATGCGGATCGCGCCGATGTTGGCGATCAGCCGCAGGCCGATTCCGGGCGCGATCATCCACTCGTCCGCTCCGCCCTCGTCCTCGGGCGAGGCGACCCAGCCGAAATCGACGAAGCCGGCCGCCTGCGCCCTGGCGGCGAAGGACCAGCGCGCCTCGAGGCCGGCCTCGACCAGGGAGCGGCCGCCCAGCGGGCGCAGGCGCACGAGGTCGGGATGAACGGCGGTGCCCGATGCGCAGCCACTCGGCGCAGGCGCGCAACCGATGCGCTCGAGGTCGCGCGGGTCCGCGACGAGGGTCGCCGGGCCGAGCAGATTCTGCTGCGCGCCGCGCACGCTGCTCGGGCCGCCCGCGAAGAGTCGGACACGCGGCGGCAGCACGTCATCAGTGAGGAGGGCGCCGCCTCGCAGACGCGCGGCGATCTCCCACGCGGATCCGAACCGGCGAGTCGCCGCGGCCTGGGCGAGGGCGCGCTGGTACGCGTGATCGGAAAGTGACCAGTCGCCCGCGGCCTCCACCGCTCCACGCAGCTCCGCCCGGAACCGCGGCAGGGGCTCCAGTCGCCAGAGCGACAGCTTGTCGCGGGTAACGCCCTGCAGTTCTCCGTCGGACATCCAGACGACGCTGGCAGTCAGCGGAGCCAGCCAGCGTGGCCCGCCGAGCGATTGGAGCGCGTCGAGCTCACATGCCCCGTAATTGCCGCACAGGTACAGCTCCACCGCTTCCAGCTCGAAGCGACGCGGCTGATACTCGAGCGCGAAGCCGAGGTCATCGCTCGGCTGCCGGCTGAGAGCGAGACTCCCGCCGAAGCCATGCTCGACGAAGACGTCCGGCGCAGAGTGGCGCTCGGCGAACAGCTCCACTCGCGCCCAGGTGGCGGCCGTGCCCGCGATCGGCTCGTCGAGGGATGCGATCGCGTGGTAGTCCAGGCGGGCGTACTCGCCGGATCCCGTGTCGGAGCACGGAAAGCCGCCATCGAGCCGATCGGCCAGGAGGTTCGACAGCGTCACACCGACGCGCGCCACGCGCGGCCGGCCATACAGGTGGCGGTGGGTCCAGAAGCCGGCGGCCTCGAAGCAGTCGGTGGTGGAAAGCGTTCCTTCCGCTTCGAGTCCACGCAGCCGGCCGGGCGAAACCTCGACGACGACCGGCAGCACGGACGCGGAGTCGCGCAGCCGCTCGACGCGCACGATCGCCCGGCCGGTGGCCTCGAGCTCGTAGAGGCGACGCTCGGTCCGCTCGAGCAGCAACGGGTCGTAGAGCTGTCCCGGCTTGAAGGCGAGGCGGTCTTCGACGAACGCGGGCTCGAGCGGCGCGTCCACGCGCATCGTCACCGCGCCGAAGCGCGCACGGACGCCCGGTTCCACACGCAGCGTCAGCGAGCCGGTGCGACTCGGCTCGTCGATCGAGCCGTCGGCCGTCACCGCCGCGTACGGGTAGCCGTGACGCGCAAGCAGGAACTCGATGCGCTCGATCGTCGCGTCGAGCGCGGGCAGAGCGTAGACGTCGCCGGCCTCGAGCGGCAGCTCGCGCGGCGGCGCCACGCCCGCAGGCATGCCCACTACCTCCAGCGAACGGACCCGGTATGGCTCCGCCTCGTCGATCAGAAAGACCACACGCGCGCGCGCACCGTCCCGCTCGATGCGTGCGTCCACCGTCGTGCCGGGATAGCCGTTGATCTCATAGACGGTGGCGATGCGCTCGATATCGAGCGCGACCTGCACGGTGTCGAGCAGGCGTGGCAGGCGGACGTAGTCGAAGCCGAGAAGACAGAGCGGGGCGGCGAGCGCGGACCGGCAGGAGGACGCGTGCGTCGCGATCGCCTCCTCGATCACGTCGGCACCCACTGACTCGCGACCGCGGAATTCGACCTCGCTTACCTCGACGGAGTCAGCGGCCCCTCCGCCTGCGGCCGCAGTGTCCGCCGCCGCCTGCTGTGCGCCCGCGGGAAGAACGACGACGGCTACGGCGAGCGCGGCCGCGCCGAACCGGCGGCTGGGACGAAGGACGCTTCGGCGCACCGATGATCACGGAGGACTTCAGGCCTCGCCGGTTCGCTCATCGAACTCGCGACGACGCGTCGGCGGCACGTCCTGCACGCGCTCGGCCTCCTCCACGAGCTCACTCATCAGCTTCTGCATCTGACGCCGGTTCATGAGCGTCGCCAGGTGGCCCACGATACCGAGCGCGAGCCGCGCGCGATTGGGAACGTCGAGCCGATCCTGGATCTGGTGCATCAGATCCCGGATCGTGTCATAGTCGATGTTCGCCGTCTCCGTCGTGCGCGAGTCGCTGGTCATGCCTCGGTTTCCTCCGCCGTGTACCCCTCTTCCAGCACCACGCCGACCAGGTCCCGCGGTGATACCTTCGTCTCATCGTAGACGACGGTTGCCAGGCCGCGCTCCAGCTGGACATCGGCCGATTGCACGCCTTCCAGGCTGCCGATCGCTTCGCTCACCGACCGAACGCAATGGCCGCAGGTCATTCCCGTCACCTTCAGGGTCGTCGTCGTCATCCAGTCGCCTCCATAGCATGTCCCGCGCCGCGGCGCAGGCGCAGTGAATTCGAGACCACCGTCACCGAACTGGCCGCCATGGCCGCGCTCGCGATGACAGGGGAAAGCAGAACCCCGAAAAGCGGGTAGAGAACACCGGCGGCGATCGGGATGCCGAGCACGTTGTAGAAAAACGCCCAGAACAGGTTCTGACGGATGACGCGCAGGGTCCGGCGGGACAGCCGGATCGCCCCGGCCACCCCGGCGATGTCCGCACCGATGAGCGTGACGTCGGATGCCTCCCGCGCGATATCGGCGCCCGTGCCGATGGCGACGCCGACGTCGGCTTCGGCCAGCGCCGGCGCGTCGTTCACTCCGTCGCCGACCATGGCGACGACCCGGCCCTCGTCACGCAGCCGCCGGACCTCGCGCGCCTTGTCCTCGGGCAGCACATCGGCGAGCACGTGCACGATGCCCGCCTGCGCCGCGATCGCCTCGGCCGTCGGTAGCCGGTCGCCCGTGAGCATGACGACCCGCACCCCCATCGCCTTCAGCTCGGCTACCGCTTCGCGTGCGCCGGGCCTGATCGGGTCCGCGACGAGCAGCATGCCCGTCAGCTTGCCATCGGCGGCGACGTACACGGGTGTCCGGCCGGCGCGCGCCGCCTCGTCGGCGCGCACATCGAGCCCGGATGTCTCGATCGCGAGCTGCGTCATCAGTCGTGCGCTGCCCACGACGATCACGCGGCCCGAGATGCGCGCTTCCGCGCCGCGGCCGGGATGCGAACGGAAGTTTGCCGGCCGATCCAGCGCGACGCCCCGCGCGGCGGCTTCGGCGACGATCGCGCGGCCGAGCGGGTGCTCCGACTCGCGCTCGAGCGACGCGGACAGCCGCAGCAGCTCGACCGCGTCCTGTCCCGCGACCGGGACGACGTCCACGACGCGCGGCTCGCCCATCGTCAGCGTTCCGGTCTTGTCGAAGACCACCGTGTCCACCTGGTGGGCGCGCTCCAGCGTCTCGCCGTTGCGGATCAGGATGCCGCGCTGGGCGCCCGCTCCCGTCGACACCATGATGGCGGTCGGTGTGGCGAGTCCCAGCGCGCAGGGACAGGCAATGATCAGCACGGTTACGAAGGTCACCATCGCGTACAGGAACGACGGCGCGGGTCCGATGGTCAGCCAGACGACGAATGCGGCCAGCGCGATGCCGACCACGATCGGGACGAACACCCCCGCGATGCGGTCCGCGAGCCGCTGGATCGGTGCGCGCGAGCCCTGCGCCTCCTCGACCAGCCGCGCGACTTGCGCGACCGCCGTGTCGCGCCCGACCCGCGTCGCGCGGAAGCGGAACGCACCACCGCCATTGATCGTGCCGGCCACCACCTCGTCGCCGGGACCCTTCTCGACCGGCATCGATTCGCCCGTGAGCAGCGACTCGTCGACGGCGCTCCGCCCCGCGACGACGACACCGTCGACCGCGACGCGCTCGCCCGGACGGACCAGCACGACGTCGCCCACGACCACCGATTCCAGGGCGATCTCGACCTCCTCGTCGCCCCGGGTCACCGTGGCGGCCGGCGGCAGCAGCGCCGACAGCCGACGGATCGCCTCCGAGGTGCGGCCCTTCGCCCGCGCCTCGAGCAGCTTGCCGAGCAGCACGAGGGCGATGATCACCGCCACCGCCTCGAAGTAGACGTCCGCCGAGATGCCCGCGCGCTCGAAGAGGCCGGGCACCACCGTGACCACCGCGCTGTAAAGGAAGGCGGCACCGGTACCGGTCGCGATCAGCGTGTTCATGTCCGCGGTTCGGTGCAGCAATCCGCTCCACGCGCCGCGGAAGAACGACCGACCGGACCAGGCGAGCACCGGCAGCGTGAGCAGCAGCAGCGTCCAGCGCAGCACGCCCGCGTCGATCGCATAGAGCCACGGCAGCGCCCGCTCGCCCGCCAGCGCGAGCGGCATCATCAGCCGCCCGAACAGGTCGGATTCCGCCATCGCACCCATCGTCATCAGCGGCATCGACGCGACCATCGCGAGCACCGAGACGATCGCCGCCAGGATGAAGCGGTTGCGGTAATCCCGGATCTCACGCGCGCGAATCGCAGCCTCGCGCTCGACCGCGTCGTCGGCATCCACCGGCGCCGCCAGACGGTAGCCGCTGCGCTCCACGGCCGCCGCCAGATCCTCGGGAGCCACGGCGCCCGCGACGTAATCCACCCGCGCTGTGCCGCTCGCTATGCTCACGTCCGCGTCCAGCACTCCGGGAACCGCCAGGAGCCGACGCGTGATCCCTTCTCCGGTTACCGCCAGCTCCGTCCCCTCCAGCCGCAGCGTCGTCCGCACCACGTCCGCGTCGTAACCGATGCGACGTACACTATCCACCAGCCGCGGCACCGAAGAGACCGCAGGATCGTAGGTCACCGTCGCCCTGCCCGACGCGAAGTTCACCGCCGCGTCCGCCACACCCTGCGTCTTCTCCAGAACCCGCTGCACCCGGCTCGCGCAGGCCGCGCACGTCATGCCGGTCACCGCGAACGAAAGACGCTGTCCGGGGCCGATCGCCGCTTCCCCGGCCTCCTCGACCCCCGCCCTCCCGGCAACACCGTCCCTCCTCATCGTCGTATCCCTATTTCGCATAGCGGTACATCAGGTCCATCACCTCGTCGTAGACGTCCGTCGCCGCCCCTGCATCCCCACTGCGCAGCGCGTCCGTCACACAGTGCTCCAGGTGGTTGCGCATCAGCAACTTCCCCACTTTCCGCAACGCCTCGTGCACCGCCGAGATCTGCGTCAGCACCTCCGCGCAGTAGCGCTCCTCCTCCACCATCCGCTGCAGCCCCCGCACCTGGCCTTCGATCCGCTTCAGACCCTGCATCGCGCGCGCCTTGCTCTCTGGATCGATGGCCGTCGCGTGCCGCTCGTGATCGTGTTCCGCGCTCATTCGTCGCTTGCTCCCGGCCCATGACACCGATTCAAGATACCCCTAGGGGGTATGTTAACTGCAGGGATCATGGGACGTCAACCCGGCCCCGAAGCAGAGATGTGGCACGCTCGTTGAGCCCCCGGCGGGCATGTCGGACATGGAACGGCTGGGGTGGTGGCGGCGGGAGCCGGCGCCGGAGGGCGAAGGATTCCGGTACGTGAAGGTGGATGGCAGTGCGCTGACGTCGGAGGCGGTTCTGAGGCGGATCGCGTCGCTGGCGATCCCGCCGGCGTGGACGGACGTGCACATCGCGCCGACGCCGACGCGCAAGGTGCAGGCGTGGGGACGCGACGCGGCGGGGCGGAAGCAGTACCGGTACAGCGAGGACCACGTGCGGCAGCAGGACGGTCGGAAATGGGACCGGGTGCTGCGGTACGCGCGGCGGCTACCGGAGTTGCGGGAGGCGACGAACCGGGATCTGAAGCGGCCGGAGCCGGACCGTGAGAAGGTGATGGCGACGGTGGTGCGACTGATGTCGCGCGCGTACTTCCGGATCGGGAGCGAGCGGTACGCGACGGAGAACCGGACGTTCGGTATCGCGACGCTGCGGAAGAAGCATCTGCGTATCGACGGTCGGGACCTGTACTTCACATACGCGGGGAAGGGACGGAAGGACAATCGTCGCGTGGTGGCGGAGACGCCGCTGGTGGAAGTGATCGAGCAGATCCTGGAGCTGCCGGGTCGCCGGCTGTTCCAGTATCGGGACGACGAGGGCAAGGTGCGCCCGGTGACGGCCCCCGGCGTGAACGCCTACATCCAGTCGATCCTGGGCGAGCGCTACACCTCGAAGGATCTGCGCACGTTCGGCGGCACGGTGCGGGCGGCGACGATCCTGGCCGACCTGGGTCCGGAGCCGAGGGCGAGGGTGGCGGAGAAGAACGCGGTGCTGGCGTGCAAGCTGGTGGCGTCGGAGCTGGGCAACACGCCGGCGGTGTGCCGGAAGGCGTACATCCATCCGGCGGTGCTGGAGGCGTACGTGGAGAGCGGGGCGACGATCGAGCCGCTGATGCGGAAAGAGGCGCGTCCGATCGCGGAGGAGGAGCCGGTGCGGTACTACGCGGAGGAAGCGGCGCTCATGCGGTTTCTCGAGAGCTTTGCATAGTCTCGTGCTGTATTTCGCGACTGCGCCGGTCGGGCATCTCGACTTCCCAGAGATGCACCCAGCGGTCGTCCTCGCGCAGGAGCGGGAGCGATACGTTGTAGACGTTCAGCCCGCTCTGCAGGACTGCGTGGTGGGTGCCATGGTGGGCATGGCCGTGGAAGACGACGTCGGCTTCGAGCGTCACGAGCGGCTGGAGCAGACGGGAGGATCCGAGGAACGGGTAGATGGTCTCCGGCTCGCCATCGACGGTCTCGACGCACGGCGAGTAATGCAGCAGCGCGACCTTGACGTCGGTGGTGAGTGAGCGCAGGGCGTTCTCGAGCTTGAGCGCCTCGTCGATCGCGTGCTGGACGAACTGCTTGATGAGGGGCTCGCCGAAGGGAGCTAGCGCGCCGCGGCCGAAGCCGCCGACGAAGCCCTTGGTTCCGGCGAAGCCGACGCCCTCGATGACGATGTGGGTGCCGTCGAGCACGTGCACGCCGGCCTGCGTCAGGAGCTCGGTGGTCGCGATGGGGTCGCCGAGCTCGTAGTCGTGATTGCCGAGCACGGCGACCATGGGAATCTCGACCGCGCCCAGCTCTTCGACGAGCGCTTCCATCTGCTCGAAGCGGCCGTGGGTGGTCAGGTCGCCGAGCAGGGCGAGGACGTCGGCGTCGCGGTTGGCCGTGGCGCAGAGCTCGGTGAGCACGCCGCGGACTTCGCTGCCGCCGTAGTGGAGATCGCCGACGGCCGCGATGCGAAAGGGGCGTCCGTGAGATTCAGTTTCCATCCGTTTCCTGTGAGTCCCAGACGTTGGAGTTGCGGATCTCCTCGATGACGGGCAGCAGGCGAGTCGCCGCGATGGCCTCGGTCCGGAGATCCCGGAGTCCCCATTCGTTGACGTCGATGGAGAAGGAGAAGCGCGACAGCAGCGTGCCGCGGAAGGCGGCGGCGTCCTCGAGGCGGGGGACCTCGGTGCGTTCGCGCTCGAGCAGCGCGCCACGGATGTCCTCGGGCACGCGCTCGCGGTAGCCTGGATAGACGTAGTCGAACAGGACGATCTGCGCGAGCAGCAGTCGCCAGTGGTCGCCGGTGCGCTGCACGAGGCGCTGCCAGTCGAGCTCGTGGCCGCGCATGAGCATCAGATGCGCGACATCGGACATGTCCCAGCGGTGCCGCTCGGAGATGAAGAGACGATGGAAGATCAGCTCCTCGGGTGGCGCGATGCGCACCGGTGTGGCCGCGAGGAGCCCGGGTCGGGAATGCCGATACCAGCCTTCGTCGATGAGGAAGAGTCCGTTGCCGATGCCGTAGATCAGATCGACCTGGACGCCGTCCTTGAACGCCTTGCCGAGCCAGTGGACCTGCTCGAGCTGAGCCTCGAAGCCGGCCGACTTGAGCACCTCCGCGGCCTGGACCACGCGGCCGGGCTCGAAGAAGAGGTCCAGGTCCTTGGTCTCGCGGTAGATGCCCGTGTACTCGTAAACGGCGTAGAGTCCGCTGACGATGTAGGGGACTCCCGCGGTGTTCAGCGCAACCAGGGCTTCCTGGTAGATGCGGCGCTCGCTCTCGGGGATCCAGAAGCCGCCGTGGGTGACCGATTTCCGCTCCTCGTGGGAAAGCGACGCGGTCTCGGGCGTGGCGATCGGGCCCGCCGGGCGCTCCCGACGAGTGGTGCTGGTAGCGGATTCGGGCATTCGTCAGCTCCGTGTACGGTTGTTCGGGGCACGAGGAGCAAGGGTCGCGCCGCACGGCGCCGGATCCGTAGCTTCCGGGGATGACGTGGCGCGAGACATGGCGGCAGACGGTCGAGAGCTTCATGCGGGAGCTGCGCGGCTCCGAGGTGGACGCGGCGCCGATGGAGGATGCGGTCGTGCGGGCGATCGCTGAGGCGCGCGCGGCCGTGCGACTGGTGGAGAGCGAGCTCCTTCATGTCCAGGAGCGCCTCGCCCGAGACGAGGAGGCGGCGGAGGCGTGTCGCCGCCGCCGTGAGCTGGCCGACCGTATCGGCGATGCGGGTACTGCGGCCATCGCACAGCGCTTCGAGCGGCGCCACCGGGAGCGGGTCGAGCTGTTGCGGCGCAAAAGCGCAGTGCTGCGCGACGAGCACGCACTCGCGCGCGGGGAGCTCGCCGAGCTGCTGGAGCTCGCTCGGGGCGACGTGGCGGCGGAGGCTGCCCCGGCGGACTGGGCGGGACCGGGCGAGTAGCCGCCGGTTCAATCGGAGGCGCGACCGGTCAGGGCGGTGGGGATGTCGACGAGTTGGTCGGCCAGCTCGAAGAGGCGCGCCGCCGTGACGGCGACCGGCCGCGTCGGATCGGTCGGATCCCCGGCCGGAAGGAGCTGCCCCGACTCGAATGTGCCCGCGACCGGCTCCGCGAGCAGGACCGCGAAGCGCGCGCTCACGCTGTCGCCCGGCGCCAGCGTCAGCGGACCGTTCGCAACGGACATGATGTAGTCGTCGCTGGCCTGGTCGGGCGCATAGCCGATACGCGGGTCCTCATGATTGGCGGGCGTCGACTGTTCCGCGGTGATCAGAACGCGGCCCGCCGCGTCGCCCAGGCTCGCGCCGAAATCCATCGCGGTCGGCCATGCGTTCAGGCGCACGAGTTCGCCGGGCCCCTCGAGGAATGCGAGGCCGATCAGGCCGGGCCGGTCGGACCATCCTCCGGAAAATCCGCTCACCTCGACGTTCGCATCGTAGGCGAAGACCAGTTTCCGGTCGGCGTCGTAGCTCACCAGATCGTCGCTCGACTCGCCGAAGGCGCCGACATCGGGATCCAGGATGAAGCCGACGTATGCGTCCGTGTAGGTGACGCCCTGCACCGGGGACGTCGGATCCAGGAGCCGGTAGAGCGAGTCGGCGCTGATGTTCCGCCAGGTCACGCGGATTGTCAGGACGTCCGGCAGGTCGGTGGTCGCGATGACCTCCTGCACGACCTCGACGCCACGCAGGGTGGTCTGGATGGAGCTCGTCGGCGTGAGCCAGGCCGGAACTCGCACGCGATAGGGCGTCGTGCTGACGGTGGCGGGCACCGGGCGTCCCGCCCAGTAATTCGCGGAGGTGCCGGCGTTCCGCAGGCCGAGCGCGACGGGCTCGGATCCGATCAGCGCCGTCATCGTCGCTGCGCCCACGGAGACGTACGTATTGGACGTGCTCGCCGGCCATACGATTCCCAGGTCCAGCCCCTCGTACAGGAACAAGGGACCGGCGGCATTCACCGCGAACCGGATGTTGCCGGCCGCGTGAAACTGCGAGGCGTTACGCAGACACAGCGCGGTGCTACAGCGGACCGTGAGGGGGCCTGCAACGCTCCCGGCGATCTCGGGATCCACGATCACGAGCGCGGACCAGGAATAGGTGACGTCGGCGGTGTCGAGCTGCACCGCCACGGCGCGCACGCCGGCCTCCAGCTGATCGACGAGGGCAGGCGTGAGCTCGCCGGTGTCGTCGCCGTCGATCAGGATCCGGCCGCCCGGTGGCTCCGAATCGACGAACAGCACGGCGCCCGTGGCCGGCGGGATCGGCCGGGCCGGATCATCGCAGGAGACCGCCGCGGCGGCTCCCAGCACGAGCGCCGGCAGCAGGACGCGAGGTACGCCCGCACGAACGGCGTGCTCTGCGATGCGCATACACAATTCTCCTGCCGATCACGTGCCGGGCGCGTCCGGCGTCACCGAATGCCTCCTGTGAGCCGTTTCACGAAAGGACCCGCCGCGATCGCGAGAAGCCCGGCGACACCCACGAAGATGGCGACGGTGCGGAACAGCTCCGCTTCCGTCAGCGTCTCGAGGCTGCCGGCGACCAGGCCGGCGAAGAGGTTGCCGAGTGCGGCGGCGATGAACCACACACCCATCATCTGCCCGAGTCGTCCCGGAGGCGCGAGCTTGGTCATCGAGGACAGGCCGACCGGCGACAGCGCCAGCTCGCCGCAGGTGAAGAGGAAGTAGGTCACGACCAGCCAGGCCATCGACGCGCCGTCCACGGCGCTCGCGTTCACCGCGCCCCAGGCGATGACGAAGAAGCCAGCCGCCAGACCGAGCAGCCCGAGTCCGAACTTCATCGGGATCGACGGATTGCGGTTCCGATGCGCGAGCCAGGTCCAGAGGCCGCCGAAGACCGGCGCCAGGACGATGATGAAGAACGGATTGATGTTCTGGAGCCAGCCGGCCGGCATCTCCCAGCCGCCGACGGTGCGGTCGGTCAGGTCGCGCGCGAACAGGTTGAGCGACGATCCCGCCTGCTCGAAACCGGACCAGAAGATCGCGGCGAGCAGGAACAGCCAGAAGATCACCATCAGTCGCGTCTTCTCGATGGGCACTGCGTTGCGCCTGGCGATCAGCAGGCCCAGACACATCAGGATGAAGACCGCGAGCGTGGTGATGATGGCCCACTGGCCGGCCATCACACTGCCCTGTCCGGGCGTCATCACGAACGCGAGCACCGCGAAGAGCGCGGCCAGCGCGCCAGCCCATGCCGCGCTGAAGATCAGCCAGGCGAAAAAGAGGATCGACAGCAGCAGGATGCCGTAGCCCACCCAGGTCGCGAATCCCTGCAGGTCGCCCAGCGCGCCCGTGACGAGCAGCCAGACGACCATCGCCACCACGACGGCCACGATCGCCGCTGTCAGATAGAAGATGTTCGCCCGCCGGTTGATGGCGTGCATCGGCTCGTCGTTGCGGAAGACGCCCGCCTGGCCGAGGTATTTGTCGCCCGCTTTGTACTGGATCAGGCCGATGATCATGCCGAAGCCCGCCGCCGAGAAGCCCAGGTGCCAGTTGCCCTCGAAGGCCAGCCAGCCCCAGTCCAGCCCCTCGCCCAGCGTGCTGCAGATGAACGGTCCGAGCATCGCGCCGATGTTGATGCCCATGTAGAAGATCGAGAATGCCGCGTCCCGGCGCGCGCCCCACTCCTGCTGCTCGGTCTCCGTCGCATTCGCACGGGGCTGCGGGTACAGGTCGCCGACCATCGTGCTGACGTTCGGCTTCAGCAGACCCGTACCGATCGTGATGAAGAGGAGACCGAGGAAGAACGCAGGAATTTCCGGAGCGCCGACCATGGGCGAGGCGAGCGTGAAGTGGCCGAGCGCGATGATGCAGCCGCCGACGAAGACCGCCTTGCGCTGCCCCCAGAGGTTGTCGGCGACCCAGCCGCCGGGCAGCGTCAGCAGGTACACCATCGACGTGTAGAGGCCGTATACGGCCCCCGCGGTCCCTTCGCCGAAGCCCAGACCCGGATTGCCCTCTACGGCGGCCGCCGTCATGAACAGGATGAGGAGCGCGCGCATTCCGTAGTAGCTGAAACGCTCCCACATCTCCGTGAAGAACAGGGTCGCGAGCCCCCGCGGGTGGCCGAGGAAGGAGCGGCCGTAGGGCGCGTCCGGCGGAGGGAAGGGTGTCGCGCCGGCCTCGCCGGCCGGGGTCTGGGCCATCGGGTGCGACAGACCCCGCTCCGGATCGGGCGAATCCATCGGGCGGCGATCGTCTGCCATCGGCGGTTGCTCCGTCAGGGGTGGGCGATCGGACGGCGCCCAAGGTAGGATGGGTCTGTCCGCAGGCGCCAGAACGGGTCGCGCCGACTCGTCCCCGAGGTCTCTTGACGCGGTGTGACGAGTGGAGCCATTTACAGGAGTCCAACTCCTCACCATCCCGCTGCGGCGCTGGCAGAGACGGGATCCCACACACAGCAGGAGCTTCAACATGCGATGGGCACGTAGCACGCTCGCGCTGGTCCTTCTCGTCGCGGCCGCGGGCTGCGGGCAGGTAGTCTCGAGCGCGGTCGATGCTGCCGCGCGGCGCACGGGAGAAGCGGTCGGCAATCGCGCGGGCGCGGCGATGGGTGCGCGCCTGTCGACGATGTGGTCGCCGCAGTTGATGCAGTTCTACACCGGCTACCTCTTCTCGCTCGCGTTCCACAGCGGGTCGTACGCACCCGCGGGCGACGAGTACGACGTCGGCGAGTGGACCCGGTGGCGCATCGTCCAGAGCGAGCAGGAGGGCCCGCCGCCCGAGTTCGAGCGCGCCTTCCTCCGCCGTGAAGCCGACGGCAGCGAATGGTGGCGCGTGCGCTACGTCGTCTCGAGCGACGACGGCAGTGGCAGCATGCAGCAGGACACGATCCTGCTTGAGGGTAAGTTCAGCCCCGATCGCAGTGAGCTCGTGCGTCTGCGCGGCAAGATGCCGGGCGACACCGAAGCCAAGGAGATGCCGGTCGAGGAGGGGACGTACGGCTACAGCGAGCCGATCCCGCTTACCGAGGAGAGCCTCGAGGGCGCGACCGTCGGTACCGAAACGGTGACCGTTCCCGCCGGCCGGTTCAGTGCGCGGCACGTGCGCTACGGCAGCATGGGCGGCGGCACGATCGAGTGGTGGCTGAATGACGACGTGCCGGGCAACATGGTGAAGTACACCAACAGCAGCCCGCAGGAGACCACGTCCAACGGCACGACCCCGGATCCGTACAACTACACGGTCGAGCTGCTCGCGCACGGGTCGGGCGCGACCAGCGTCACGGGGATCTGAACCGGCACATCGAGACGAACGGCATCGGGATGTCGCGAACGCATTTCGCGCGACCCCGGTTTCCGTTCATCTTGACGCATTAGATAGGGCCGTCTAGTGTACGGTCGCCAACGCGGGACGCATGAGTTTTCGGCGTCGTATCGACGCTCCGGTCGGCGCCATGATCGAGATCCATTTCACTATCGCGAGGAGCGATCCATGAACAAGTCGGAGCTGGTCCAGGCCCTGGCGAGCAAGACCAAGCTGACGCGCGCCGATGCGCAGCGTGCGGTCGATGCCATGTTCGACACGAACGACGGCATCATCTCCAAGGCTCTGAAGAAGGGTGACCGCATCCAGATCACCGGTTTTGGCACGTTCGAGACCCGCAAGCGCAAGGCACGCACGGGTCGCAACCCGCGTACGGGCAAGGAGATCAAGATCCCCGCGACGACCAGCCCGTCGTTCCGCGCCGGCAAGGGCCTGAAGGATCGCGTTCGGTAGACCCGACCCGCTCCGACATGCGAAGGGGCCGCACCGTGTCGACGGAGCGGCCCCTTTTTTTCACCCGGACGGCGCGTGCTCACTCGCGAGCGGCACTCACTCGCGATCGCGCGGCGGGCCGCGGCGCGGGCCCGAAGGGCCAGGCCGCGCGGGCCCTCTGCCGGGGCCGCCGCGCCCGCCGCCGCCG
>DATKDR010000072.1:0-139976 GCA_035512635.1 Longimicrobiales bacterium
CACACCTCGACGCAGCTCGCGTCCTTGGTCCCGATGCAGGGCTCGGTGATGATGTAAGGCATTACAACTCCTGGGCATTCTTCTCGCGGACGTGCGTCCGCGCCAGCTAGGGCGAATAGTGCGGATCGGCTTCGCGCGACCGCAAGGGGCGCTCCGCGAATCTCAAATCGAGCCCGCGGCCCCCAGGAATCGGCGGCCGAACATGTCGCACCAGTGGTCGAAGCGCTCCTCGAGCCGGGGGTGCGTTCGCCGGGCGACGGGCGCGTAGATGGCGCACATCGCATCGTGGAAAGCGGGCCATGCCGCGGCCGCGCGCAGGTGGAGGTGGCGCGCGTGGTCGAGCCGCTCGGCGAGCGCGATCAGACGGATCTCCGGGCCGGCGACGACCAGTCGCTCGAGCAGCTCGTCGCCCGCGTCGGGTAGCGGCACCGCGCGAGCGATTTCGTTCGCCGGGGCGACGCGCAGCGCGACGTGCTCGCTTTCGATCGAAGCCGCCGCGCTCAGCACGTCGGCGTCGACAACGCCGCAGTCGTCGAGCAGGATCAGCAGCGTGCGCGACGGATGCAGCAGCTCGAAGTGATCCTCTTTCTCGAGCACGTCGAATCGGTGCAGGAGGACGGCCGCGTGGGTGTCGAGGATCTGGCTCCGCTCCTGCGCGGCCAAACCGGCCTGCGCGAGGCGTTCCTGGATGCGCCGGTGCATGTCGCGAAGGCGACCGGTCGCCGGCAACCCGGCTACGTCCCCTCGCCCGCTTCCCGCCATAGCCATTTCGTCTCCGCCGCGCCGGCTCCGTGGTTCTCCAGCCGGGCGAGCACAAAGAGCAGGTCCGACAGCCGGTTCAGGTAGACGAGCACGCTCGCGTCGACGGTTTCCGTGGCCGCGAGCGCCACGACGGCGCGCTCCGCCCGGCGACAGACGGTGCGCGCGTGATGCAGCGCGGCACCGCTCGGGCTGCCGCCCGGCATGACGAAGGCGTCGAGCGGCGGCAGCTCGGCTTCCGCCTCGTCGATGCGCTCCTCGAACTGTTCGATGCGCCGGGCGGGCAGGGGTGGCAGGGCGGGACGACGGCCGCGACTCCTCGAGGGCGTGGCGAGGTGCGCCCCGACGGCGAACAGGTCCGGCTGAAGGCTGGCCAGGAGCTCGGCGATCGCTGCGTCCGTCGTGGCGGCGAGAGCCACACCGAGGACAGCGTTCAGCTCGTCCACCTCGCCGTAGGCAGCGACACGCGGGTCGTTCTTGGCGACACGACCGCCTCCGAACAGGCCCGTCTGGCCCGTGTCTCCGGTCCGTGTGTAGATGCGCACGCGAGATGATCTCGGGGATCGGGTAGGGAGGTCGCGCTTCGCCCGGCGGCCGGTGAGCCGCTACGAGCCCGGCGGTGACGTAAACCGCTGCCAGTAGCGATAGTATACCGGCACGTACACCGTGTAGACAGGCTCCACGGCGTCTTCCATCACGTAGTAGTTGACGCCCTCGTAGCGACCGGCTTCGCGCAGCTCGGCCGCGACGGCGATGGGATCCGCCTGCGGCATGTAGGGTCTGCCGTCGTGCACGAGAGGCCGACCCTCGCGGTACCACGTGAACGCCGTCAGATCGAAGTAGATCTCCGAGGGTCGATTCGCGGGCTCGTCCTCCACCGCCGCGAGCGCGGTATCGACCGGCGGAGGGGCGGGCGCCGGGACGCCGCGCGTGTCAGGGTCCGCGTCCGAGCAGCCGGAGGCGAATGCGAGCGCTGCCAGGATGGCGATCGTGGCGATGCAATCGAGCGGATCGAGCTTCAAGGTCGGTGGCCTGCGGCGTTCGGTTCGATGACGATACCCACGTCGAGCGGCACGCATGTGGCGGGCCGCCCGTCATGCTATGTTGCGGAAGGGCAACTCCGCGAAAGGACGAATGGTGAGCGCTGACGAACTGGACCGCGAGGTCAATCGCCTCTACTGGAAGACGGCCGAGCCGGTAACGCGTCTCGCAGAGCAGCTCCAGGTCTCACGGGGCACGCTCTACAACCATCTGCGGCCTCTTCCCGCCGGCGCGACCTGCTCGACGTGCGGCGGACGATTGCTCTTCCGCACTCGGTCCTCCCGCGATTCGGGCGACGCGCATTGCGGAGAGTGCGGTGCCGATGAGCAGCTGGGCGACGCGGCCGCCGCCGGCTTCGCTCCCGCCGCCGCAAAGCGCGCCGTCGCCCAGCAGTCCGAGCGCGACGCGGACGTACCCGGCTTCGCCGACAACGCCTCGCGCATCCTGTCGCGCGTGGCGGCGGCCGCGCTGCCCGCTCGGCTGGAGGAGGACGAGCGCCGGACCCAGCTCCTCGTCCTTGCCGTCAGCGCCGCCGTGCTCGGGCTGGGCATCCTCTACTACTCCCGCCATCGGTCGTGAACGAGCCGTTCGGCCGGCAGCTGCCCCGCCTGCTCACGCCGCCGCCCGGACCTCGCTCGCTCGCCCTCGCCGCTCGACTGAGGCGCGTGGAATCGCGCAACATCACGCACATCGCCGCCGACTGGCCGGTCTTCTGGGAGGAGGCGAGCGGCGCCAATGTCCGAGACGCCGACGGCAACGTCTACGTCGACCTGACCGCCGGCTTCGGAGTCGCGACCGCCGGTCACGCGGCGCCGGCCGTTTCGGCGGCGATCGCGGAGCAGGCGGCACGGCTGCCGCACGGCCTTGGGGACGTTCATCCGAGTCGCGTGAAGGTGGAGCTGCTCGAGCGGCTCGCTTCGCTGATGCCGCCCGGCCTCGAGGTCACAGCGCTCGGCACGACGGGTGCCGACGCGGTCGAAATCGCGCTCAAGACGGCGCTGCTCGCCACGGGTCGCAGCGGACTGATCGCGTTCGGGAACGGCTACCACGGGCTCACGCTCGGCACTCTCAGCGTCACCGATCGACGGGCGTCGAGCGGGCCCTTCGCGGACCGCCTCGGGCCCGTCGCCGCGCGCGCGCGGTTCCCCGATGGCGCCGCGGGAGATGATTCGTCCGCGTCGCTGGCGGAAGTACGCCGGCTGTTCGACGCGGGGTCCGCCGCGAGTCGAGCCGTCGGCGCCGTCATCGTCGAGCCGATCCAGGGCCGCGGCGGCATCGTCGTTCCGCCCGCCGATTTCCTGCCCGCTCTGCGCGCGTTGTGCGACGAGCTGGGAATCCTGCTCATCGTCGACGAGATCTATACGGGGCTCGGCCGCACGGGGCGCTGGCTCGCGTGCGAGCACTGGGGCGTCGTGCCGGACATCGTCACCATCGGCAAGGCGCTCGGCGGCTCGCTGCCCATCAGCGCGGCGATCGGCAGCGCGCGCGTCATGGAAGCGTGGCCGGCGTCGACCGGCGAGGCGATCCACACGAGCACGTTCCTCGGCAATCCTACCGCATGCGCCGCCGCGCTGGCGCAGCTCGGCCGGATCGAGGACGACGAACTGATGCCGCGGGCGGAGGCGCTGGGGGCCCGCATCGAAAGCCGCGTCCAGCAATGGGTCGGCAGCGTGGCGGTTGTGGTGCGAGGCCGGGGAATCGGCCTCATGCGCGGCGTGGAGCTGCGGCGCCCCGCGGACGAGAGCGCCGGCCGCGATGCGCTCGTCAAGCGGCTGCTGCGCCGCGGCATTCTCGTGTTGACGGAGGGCCCACGCGGCGACGTGCTCGCGATCACGCCGCCCCTCGTGATCACGGAGGCGCAGCTCGAGCACGCGCTCGACGCGATCGAGGAGGAGCTGGCAGGCTGACGCGCCGGGCGGCCGGCGGCCCGATCAGGCCGTGATTTCCTCGCCGCCGTCCACGTTCAGCACGTTGCCGGTCAGCCAGCGGGTGCGCGGATCGGACAACGCGATCATGCATTCCGCGATGTCCTCCGGCGTGGTCAGGCGGCCTGCGGGGTTCCTCGCCGCGGCACCCTCCAGCAACTGATCCTTGCCCGGAATCTTCCGGAGCGCGGGTGTGTCGGTGACGCCCGCTCGGATCGCGTTCGCGGTGATGCCGCGCGGCGCGAGCTCGAACGCGAGCTGGCGGATGTGCGATTCGAGCGCGCTCTTCGCCGCGCTCACCGCGCCATACGACGGGATGACGCGGGTGGAGCCGGAAGAGGTCATGGCGTAGATGCGCCCGTTCTCGCCCATCATGTCGCGCTCGAGCAGGGCCTGGGTCCAATCGACGAGGGAGTGCGCCATCACGCGCAGCGTCATGTCCATCTGCGCTTCGGTCAGGCCCTCTTCACCGACAAACGGACGCAGCGTGCCGAAGGCGAGGGAATGCATGAGGATGCCGATGTCCTCGCCCGGCTCCATCACCTCCCGCATGTCGTCGAGCGCGGCTTCCCGCTTCTCGGCGTCGGCGGCGTTGATGTTGAAGAACTTCGCCTTCGAGCCGACGCTCTGGATGTGCTGTTCGATCTCCTCGACGTGCTTCAGGCCCGCGCGGCGATCGAGGTGCACGCCGAAGATCGGCCAGCCCGCTCCCGCGAGCCGCCTGCACGCGGCTTCGCCGAAGCCGCTGGATGCGCCGAGGATCAGTGCCCACCGTTTCGCCATGCGTCCCTTCCCGTAAGATGATGTGCGCGTGTCCGCCGCCTGCGGCCCCCGTCAGGCGCCGGCCGCGGCGTCGATACGCGCGGCGAGGTCGAAGTCCCGTGTCGTGAGGCCGCCCGCGCTGTGTGTCGACAGGCCGAGCTTCACCTTGTCGTAGCGGATGTCGATATCGGGATGGTGATCCGCTTCCTCGGCGAGTGCCGCGACGCGATTCACGAACGCCATGGAAGCCGCGAAGTCGCCGAATCGGTACTCCCTGCGGATCCAGTCGCCCTTCCGCTCCCAGCCGCTCAGTCGGCCGAGCCGTTCCTCGATGTCGCTCTCCTCGAGCTGCTTCATCCATGTCTCCGGTGCGCGTCCGCGGCGCAGCGCCGCAAGTTGCGGGCGCAAATGTCAGCCGCAGACGACTGCCGGGCAAGCGGGCCCGCCACAGCGGTTTGCGTCCGCGACGCCATTGCGGCGCAGTCGGGGCCGGCACAGCTTTGCCGCGTGTCTTCGAGACTCGCGATGGTTACGGGTGCGACCGGCTTCGTCGGTTCCCATCTGGTCGACGCGCTCCGTGCCGAATCCGTACCCATACGCGCTGTCGTGAGGGCGACCAGCACGACGCAGCGGCTCGTTGCGGCAGGGGTGGAGGTCGTCGTCGCCGATCTGGCGGATGCGGCCGCGCTGGCCGAAGCGATGCGCGGCGTGTCCGTCGTCTATCATCTGGCCGCCGCCACACGTGCCCGCGGCGAGGCGGAGTACACACGGGCCAATGTGGAGACGACGGCGGCACTCATGCGCGCCGCCCGCGCCCGCTCCGAGCCTCCGCGCGTCGTCCACCTCGGTTCCCTCGCCGCGGTCGGACCTACGGCGGACGGACGGCCGGTCGACGAGGACGCGGCACCACGGCCGCTGACCGCCTACGGTCGCACCAAGCTCGCCGGCGAGCGCATCGCGCTCGGCACGGAAGGAGTCCCGGTCGTCGCGCTCCGCCCGCCGACGGTGTACGGCCCGCGCGATCGCGATCTGCTCACCATCTTCCGCATGGCGGCTCGCGGCCTGATGCCGATCCCCGGCGGTCCGGATCGGCCGGTCCAGATGATCCATGTGCTCGACCTGGTCGTCGCGCTCCGCGCCGCCGCCGACTCGCCGCACAGCCATCGCGTCTATCATGTCGCAGAGCCCGTGATCAGGCCGTGGTCCGAGGTCGCCGACATGGTGGCCCGGGCGGTCGGCACCGATCCCGTGCGCGTGCGCGTGCCGCACGCGCTGCTGCGGGGCGCGGCCGCCTTGAGCGAGGCGATCGCGCGCCTGACCGGCCGGGCCACCATATTCAACCGCGACAAGGTGCTGGAGCTGATCGCACCCGGCTGGATCTGCACGACGGAGCGGGCGGAAAGGGAGCTCGGTTTCCGGGCGGCGATTCCGCTCGAGCGCGGCATTCCGGAAACCGCCGCATGGTACCGTACCGAGGGCTGGCTGAGCGCAGCGAAATGAGTCTCTTTGACAAAGCCGTTCGTTTCACCCGCGCCCGCGAAATCCAGGCGGCCGGGCTGTACCCCTATTTCGTGCCGATCTCGGCCTCCTTCGACACCGAGGTGGTGGTGGAGGGCGAGCGGAAGGTGATGGTCGGATCGAACAACTACCTCGGCCTGACGCACCACCCGCGCGTGCTCGAGGCGGCCGAGGCGGCGCTACGGCGCTACGGATCCGGATGCACCGGCAGCCGCTTCCTGAACGGCACGCTCGACCTGCACGAGGAGCTGGAAGCGCGTCTCGCGCGGTTCCTCGGCACCGAAGCGTCGCTCGTCTTCAGCACGGGATTCCAGACCAACCTCGGCGTGCTGAGCACCCTCGTCGGGCGCGATGACCGGCTCTTCTTGGACAAGCTGAGTCACGCGAGCCTGGTCGATGGCGCACGCCTCGCCTTCGGCGAAACCCGCCGCTACGCGCACGGCGATCTCGACGCGCTGGAGCGTCAGCTCGCCGCCGCGCCCCCCGACGCGGGGAAGCTCATCGCCACCGACGGCGTCTTTTCGATGGAAGGCGACATCGTCGATCTGCCCCGCCTCGTCGACATTGCCGACCGCTACGGCGCGGAGGTGCTGGTGGACGACGCGCACGCACTCGGCGTTCTGGGTCCGACCGGCGCCGGCACGGCCGAACATTTCGGGCTGCGGGATCGCGTGAGCCTTGTCACCGCTACCTTTTCCAAGTCACTCGCTTCGATCGGCGGTGTCATCGCCGCGCCGGAATCGGTGATCCATTACCTGAAGCACCACGCCCGCTCACTGATCTTCAGCGCCAGCATGCCGCCGGCTTCGGTCGCGACCGTGCTTGCCGCGCTGGACGTGATCGAGAGCGAACCGGAGCGGCGCGAAGCGCTCTGGCGCAATACGGACCTGATGCGATCCGCGTTGATCGATCTCGGCTACGACACCGCCGGCAGCGTGACTCCGATCATTCCGGTGGTCATCGGCGAGACCGACGACACGCTCGCGTTCTGGAAGGGTCTCTTCGAAGAGGGTGTGTACACCAATCCCGTCCTGCCTCCGGCCGTGCCGGAAAACTCGTGTCGGCTTCGCATTTCGATGATGGCGACGCACACGGAAGAGCACGTCGGGAAAGTGCGTGACGCGTTCGCACGTGTTGGCCGATCCATGGCGGTCATCTGATCCGGTCGGACTTGCGGACGACGTCGAACGGGACCGGAGGACGGAGCGGCGAGCGCGGCGCCGACACGTCCCTGCGCATCGAGCCCGTCTCGAGCCGTGCCGAGCTGAGGGCTTTCCTGCGCCTGCCCTGGCGCATCTACCGCCACGATTCCCACTGGGTGCCGCCTCTGCTGGTCGAGCAGCGCAAGCTGCTGAACCGGCGGCGCCACCCGTTCCACCGGCATGCGGACGTCGAGTACTTCCTGGCGCGGCGCAATGAGCGCGTGGTCGGCCGCATCGCGGCGATCGTGAATCACCGCCATGTCGAGTTCCACGGCGAGCTGGTCGGATTCTTCGGCTTCTTCGAGTGCGAGGACGATCCGGCGGCGGCGCGCGGGCTGATCGGCCGCGCGGAGGACTGGCTGGCCGCACGCGGCATGCGGACGATCCGCGGGCCCATGAGCTTCTCGACCAACGAGGAGTGCGGCCTGTTGATCGACGGCTTCGATACGCCGCCCATGATCATGACGACGCACAACCCGGCCTATTACGAGCGGCTGCTGGAGGCCGCGGGGTTGCGCAAGGCGAAGGACCTGCTCGCCTACCTGCTGTCGGACATCCGCGCGCCGGAGCGGCTGCTGCGCGGAGTCGCGCGCATGGGCGAGCGCGCGGGCGCGATCATCCGTCCGATCCGCATGAAGGAGCTGCCGCGCGAGATCGAGCGCGTCCGCGAGATCTACAACAGCGCGTGGGAGCGGAACTGGGGCTTCGTCCCGATGACCGGAGCGGAGTTCGACGAGATGGCGAAGCAGATGAAGCAGATCATCGATCCCGAGCTGTGCCTGATCGCGGAGATCGACGGCGAGGCGGTCGGCTTCGAGCTGTCGCTGCCGGACTTCAACCAAGCGATCCGTCACGCCAACGGCCGGCTGCTGCCGTTCGGCATCTTCAAGCTGCTGTGGCACGCGCGGCATATCGATCAAGCGCGCGTAATCACGCTCGGCGTCAAGCCCGCGTACCGTCGCCTCGGGCTGGATGCCATGATGACGCTGCGCGCGTATCGGCGCGCGGTCGAGCTCGGGTACCGGCGCAGCGAAGCTTCCTGGATTCTCGAGGACAACCTGCCCACGCGCCGCATCCTCGAGCGCCTCGGCTGGTCGGTGTACAAGACCTACCGTGTCTACGACAAGCCGCTGCACGCTGATTCGTGAATCGTCTCTTCGGCTGCTACCTGCTGCTCAGCGGCCTCGCGCTCCTCGGCCCGCACCGGCCGGCTTCGTGGCCGCTGCTCGCGGCCGCGCACCTGGTGCTGGCGGCACTGGCGTTCGCATTGCCGCACGGAGCGTCGTCGCAGCGCGGCAGCCTCGCCCGCTGGCTGGGCGACTTCTACCCGCTGCTCGTGATGCCCCTGCTGTACGCCGAGCTGCCTCTCCTCAATCAGGCGCTGCTCGGCGGCGGCTATTTCGATGATCTGGTCATCGGCTGGGAGCGCGCGCTGTTCGGCGGGGCGCCCGCGCGCGAGTTCGCCGCGGCGGCGCCCTGGCCCTGGCTCTCGGAGCCGCTCCACGCCGCCTACATCTCCTATTACCCGATCATCTACGCGCCACCGCTGCTGATCGCCTGGCGGAGCGGGCACGAGGCCGCACGCGAAGCGGTCTTCACGCTCTCGTTCGTCTTCTTCGCGCACTATCTCTTCTTCGTGTACTTCCCGGTCGAGGGGCCGCGCTACCGCTTTGCCGCGCCCGGGGGCGCCATCGCGGATTGGCCGGCGTACCGGCTTGCGCACGCGCTACTCGAGGCGGGATCGAGCCGGGGCGCGGCGTTCCCGTCCTCGCACGTGGCCGTATCGATCGCCACGACTGTCGTCTGCTGGCGACGGCTGCGGGCGCTCACGCCTCTGGTCGCGTTGCTCACCATCGGCCTCGCCGTCGGCGCCGTGTACGGCGGCTTTCATTACGCGATCGACGTGGTCGCGGCCGCCGTCCTGGGACTCCTGCTCGCGCTCGCGGCGCCCGCCCTCCAGCGGCGGCTGGAACGTGCGCCGGGAGGCGGCGCGTGAGCGACGCGCGGGGGCGGTGGCTGGTCCTGCTCGTGATCGCGGCCGCCTCGATCGCCTGGCTCGCCGCCGGGGAGCTGCCGACACCCGCGCGCCTGGTCACGGTCGTGCTCGTCGCGGTGCTGCCGGCGCTGCTCCTCGCGCAGGGAACGATCCGCAGCGACGAGATCGCCGGTTTGCCTATCGTGCCGGCCTACCTGAGCTCGATGATCATGATCTGGGGCATCGGTGCGGCCGCGGTCTGGGCAGGACTGGCGTCCGGCATGCCGGCGGCCCGCCTCGGCTTTGTCAGCATCGACGCCGTCGACGGTCTCGTCTGGACCGGAGCGATCACTCTGGTCGCGCTCGCGGTGCTGGCCGCGGGACGCATGCTCGGCCGGCGGGAGGCGCCGCTGCTCGAGCGGCTGCTGCCGCGAACGGCTGTGGAGCGCGCCGTCTTCGTGCTCCTGTCGCTGAGCGCGGGCGCGGGTGAGGAGCTGGCGTTCCGCAGCTTCCTGATTCCGGCGCTCCACGCGGCCAGCGGCTCGCGCGCGCTCGCTGTCGTCGTAAGCAGCCTCGCCTTCGGCATGCTGCACAGCTACCAGGGCGCAGTCGGCGTCCTGCGCGCGAGCGTACTGGGCGCATTGCTGTCCGCGCCGCTGCTCGCGACCGGCAGCGTCTACCCGTCCATCGCGGCGCACGCGCTGTACGACCTGATCGCGGGGCTTCTTCTCGCGGACTGGCTGCTGCGTCGCGGGGATCGAGCGGATCGTGATGGAAGCTGAAGCATTGACCCGGAGCCGGTTTGGCAGCGAAGTTTCCGGCACGGAGCGCGAGCCGCTGTTCAGCCGATTGCTCCTCCCCGTTCGGGCGACGTCGCTCGCGGGACCACTGCCATCATTCATCAATTGCCAGCAAACCGGCGACGACCGCCACTGCCCGCATCCGGACACCACCGGCTGGCCTCCGGCTTGCCCCTCTGCGGCCGATGACTCCCAGGTGGCATTTCGGACGGCCGGAGATTCCGGCTTACAGCATCGCCCTGTGCGCGGCGGCGCTCGCCGTGCCGGTATCCGCGCAGGTGCTCTTCGTCGAATCAGCCGGCGAGCACGAGTTGCTTCTCTGGCTGCTGGCCGTCGTACCCGCGTTCCTGCTCGCGTATTATCGCGGCTGGAGGGGCGCTGCCACGGCCCTCGCGGCCGGCATGGCGGTGCTTTCCCTGACGCAGGCGTTCCTCGTCACGATCGGGCACGCCATCGAGGATCGGCTCCTCCTCCTCGGGATCGTCGCCTTTTTCATCCTCCTTTCGCTCACCGGCGGATGGCTGATGGACCTGCTGCACAATGCGAGATCTTCCGCAGAACGCCTTGCCCTGACCGATGACCTGACCGGCCTGTCCAATCGCCGCCACGCCCACATGCGCCTCGAGCGGATGTTCACCGAGGCTCAGGATGGCCGGCTGAGCGTGCTCTTCTTCGACCTGGATCGGTTCAAGGAATACAACGACCGCTACGGGCATCCCGGTGGGGATCGCGTACTTGCGGGATTCGCGGACATGCTGCAGCGCCTGACGCCGCCACGGGGCTTTTCCTGCCGTTATGGCGGCGAGGAGTTCCTGACGATCATCGACGGCGATGGGCTGGAGACGGCCGTCCAGTTCGCACGGAGCGTGCGTAATGGACTGGCACGGCAGGAGGATTTGCGAGAGGCGCTGACGGTCAGCGTCGGCATCGCGACGTACGATCCATCGATGAAGTCGCGCGGCGAACTGCTGGCCGCGGCGGACGCGGCGCTGTACGCGGCGAAGGCCGCGGGACGCAACACGATCCGCGTGCACCAGGTGGACGGTGCGCCCACGGAACCCCTGTCCGTGGCGGGGATATGACCCGGGAGGCGCGACGCTGCGCTCGCGGAACTGCTGCGAGGCCCGCGTTGCGGAAGGAGAGGCCATGATTCTGCACTGCACGTACGAGGAGCTGATGGCGCTGAGCGCCACGGCCGGCCGCGTAATGTCTGCTGCAGAAGGATCCTCGCGCGTCGCGGCGCCTCCCGAGGCGCTGGCGGATGTGGCGCACCTCCAGCCGCAGCTTCAGGGCGACCTCACGATCTCGACGCTGGAGGAGCAGCGCATGCTCGAGCGGGCCGTCGATTACCTGCTCGAGGAGGTGCGGCAGAGGATGAACCGGTTCATTCTCAGGCAGCACGTCGGTTCGGAGGACGCGACAAATGCCTACTTCGAGTACGCACACGTCTATGTCCTGCGGGAACGCGTGCGCGGAGTCGGCCGTGAGATGGTCGCGATGATCGAGCTGATGACGGGCGCCCCGCCGACCGTGGAGAGCGCGCGCACCGTCTCGTTCGCCGACGACTGACGCCGTTCCAGCTTCCCTGCCGTCGCCATGTCCTCGAGCGCGCGCGCTCCCGACCTGAAGGGGCGCGTCGTGCTGGTGACCGGCGCGGGACGTGGCCTGGGCCGGGCGCTGATCCATCGACTGCACGCGCGCGGCGCGCTGGTCGCCGGCTGCTCCCGCAGCGGATCCGACCTCGATTCACTCACCCTCGAGCTGAACGGGGTGCGCGAGCCGCCCCTCCTCATGACAGCCGATGTCACGGACACGCGCTCCGTCGAGCGCTGGGTCGCTGCCGCGCGTGAACGGTGGGGCCGCATCGACGGACTGATCAACAACGCATCGATTCTCGGTGAGCGCGAGCCGCTCCGGGATGTGGACGTCGAGGCCTGGCGGGGCGTGATCGACGTCAATCTCACGGGTGCATTCATCGTCTGTCGCGCCGTATTGCCCGCGATGCGGGACGCCGGGGCCGGCTCCATCGTGAACGTCAGCTCGGGAGTCGGCAATCGCCCGCGCGAGGCGTGGGGCGCCTACGCCGTGAGCAAGTGGGCACTCGAGGCGTTCTCGTGGAATCTCGCGCTCGAAGAGCGCTCCGCCGGCATCCGCGTGAACGTCGTCGACCCGGGTGCGATGCGCACGGAGATGCGACACGCGGCGTACCCTTCCGAGGATCCGGCGGCGCTGCCTGCGCCCATCGACGTCACCGATGTATTCCTGTGGCTCATGGATCCCGCGTCGGCGTGGCGGAGTGGCGAGCGGTTCGTCGCCCGGGACTGGCGCGCGCCGTAAGGCCGTCCAGCGCGGCACGGGCGGCGGAGGCCGCCGCGGGCTGCGGTCCCTGGCCGCGCATGGAACCTGCGCCACCGCCTCCCCAACGAGAGGAGGCAGCCATGAGAAAGGCAGCAGCCGCACTGCTGATGTCGCTGATCGTGCTGACCGCGTGCTCGCGCGGCGTCGCGATCGAGAGCGAGCCCGGCCCGGTCTACGTCGTCGGCGTCGAGAATCCCATGTCGCACGCGATGGACGTCTGGTTCGACGATGGCGTCCAGACGGCGGAGCTGGGACGGGTCGACGCGCGCTCGACGCGCGAGTTCGTCATCGCGGCACCGGCGTCCTCCGTCGTCGAGATCATTGCGCGCGACGACGGTCGCACGCACACCGTGACGCGGCGGGTGCAACTGACGAGCGGTGGCGCGTCCGTCGTTCTGACGCCGTAACCGGCGAGCCAGGAACTACTTGCGAGGCCACAGGGTAGCACAGTCCGTCGGTATCGAGACGAGCCCGTGGCTCGCTCTCGTCCAGATTCCCGGAAATCGCAGGTACTCGCGAAGCATGATGCGACTGAATGCAGGCTGGCTGTGTATCGATCGTCGCAGCCGGCTCAGGATCCTGCTCGCCGGTGCGCTCATGGCGCCGGCTACGCTGCTGGGTGCCGGCAACGCGTTCCGCGGTGCCGGGGACGTGGCGTATCCGGCGGTCCGGCCGGGCATCGAGGCCACGGCAGAAAATCGGCTCGAGGGGGACAGACTGGATGCGGTCTTCGCGCGCCACTACGACATTCCGCTGGAGCTCGCGCACCGCATCCACGGGGCCGCCGCGCGGGCGGGCGTTGACCCGGTGCTCGCCTTCGGGCTCGTGCGGGTCGAGTCGAGCTTCAGGCGGACGGCCGTCTCATGGGCGGGTGCGGTCGGCTACACGCAGGTGATGCCGGCCACCGCTCGGTGGATGGACCCGCGCGTGGGGCGGCACGAGCTGTTCGAGCCGGACGTCAACCTCAGGCTCGGCTTCGAGTATCTCGCCTATTTGCTGGATTACTACGAAGGCGACGTGCGGCTGGCGCTCACCGCATACAATCGCGGCCCCGGCACGGTCGACCGGCTGATCGGGCAGGGACGTGACCCGGAGAACGGGTACGCGGACAAGGTGCTGGGCACGGATTCGCCGCGCGAGCCGGTCCTGCGGCGGTCGTAAGCGCGCGGCGACTCAGTCGCCGAAGGCGATGCCCATGTCGCGCGCGGTCTGGACGATGTCGCCGCCGACCGGCACACGCTTGATCTGCGCGATCGCTTCCTCGATCGGCACGGCCCGCACTTCGGGCGGATGCAGCGCCACCATGGTACCGAAGCGACCCGCTTCGACCATGCGCACCGCGGCGGCGCCGAAGCGCAAAGCGATCAGACGGTCGTAGGCGGTGGGGGTCCCGCCACGCTGGAGGTGACCGAGCACCAGCGACCGGGTCTCGACGCCCGTATGCTCCGCGATCTCGCCCGCGAGGTGCTCGGCGATGCCGCCGTAGCGCTTGACCCCCGAGTGTGTTTCGGTCTGGAAGATCTCCTCTCCGCCTACCGGAATCGCTCCCTCGGACGCCACCACGATGGCGAAGTTGCGGCCGCTGCTATAGCGCTCACGGATCTTGTCGAATACGCGCTCGAGCCGGTACGGAATCTCGGGGATGAGGATCACGTCGGCGGTGCTGCTCACGCCCGAGAAGAGCGCGATCCAGCCGGTATTCCGCCCCATGACCTCGACCACCATGGTGCGCTCGTGGCTCTCTGCCGTCGAGTGCAGCTTGTCGATCGCCTCGGTCGCGGTCTGGACGGCAGTGCGAAAGCCGAAGGTGACATCGGTCGCGGCCAAGTCGTTGTCGATCGTCTTCGGCACGCCGACGATGGGGACGCCCTTCTTGAACAGGGCGTGGGCGATGCGCAGCGAGCCGTCACCGCCGATCACGATCATGGCGTCGAAGCCGTGCCGCCGGAACGCCGCCACCAGCTCGTCCGAGCGGTCGCGCATCTCGATCTCGCCACGCTCGTTCGCGACCGGCCAGTTGAACGGATTGCCCCGGTTGGTGGTTCCCAGGATGGTGCCGCCCAGGTGCGTGATGCCGCGGACCGAATCGGCCGTAAGCGGCACGACGGCATCCTCGCCGAGCAGGCCATTGAACCCCTTCCGGATGCCGTGCACCTCCCAGCCGCGGTGGATCGCCGCGAGGACGATCGCGCGGATCACGCCGTTCAGGCCGGGGGCATCTCCACCGCCGGTGCTGATCGCCAGTCGAAACATGGATGTCAGGGACCGTGTCGCAGATCGGTTGAATGGTCGACGCACAGTGGCAGAGCGGCTGGGGCGAGGCAAGCTTCGGTCCGGCGAATCCGGTATTACGTATCCGGTATCCGGTATCCGGTCTACTGACTCCTGTTCTACTAAGCCAACCGGAGCTATCGCGCCTGCGCCGCGGCGGCCGCTATATTCCGGGCACTCCCCGATTCCAGACTCCAGGCCCAGCAGTCATCGCCGCCGCGCCGGCTCGTCCGGCGCGCACTAGCACGGAGGTCCGTCTTGCGTTCGTTCGATGTTCTCGCGGTGGCCGGGGTGCTGGCAGTCTCGGCGGCATCCGCGGCGGGTCAGCAGGTGCCGACGGTCGGCGTCATGGATCTGAACGCGTTCTCGGTCACGCTCGAGGACGCCGGAGCCCTCGGGCGCGGTCTGGCCGCCATGATCACGACGGAGCTGGCCCAGCGAGCCGAGGTCCGCATCGTCGATCGCCAGCAGCTGGAGGAAGTGCTCCGTCGCCATCAGGTCAGCGTGGGCGCGACGGGCGTCGGCGACGACGCGGCCATGCAGATCGGTCGGCTGCTCGGCGCGAACTACATGGTGACCGGCAACGCGGCTCTCGATCCGCGCCAGGCGCGGCTCGACCTGCGGATGATCGAGGTGGAAACCGGCGCCATCGTGAAATCGGTCAAGGAGACGGGAGCGCGCGACGACCTGCTCGAGCTGGCCGAGCGGATCGCCGCCCTGCTCGTGACCGACCTCCGCCTGCCCGATCGGCCCTCCGTGGTGGCGCAGCGCATACCCGTCTCGGCTTCGCTCGCGTACTCCCGCGGCCTGGACTACGAGCTCCGCGGCCGCGCGGATCGAGCCGCCGAGATGTATCGCCGCACCCTCGAAGTCTTTCCGCAGCATCCGCACGCGCAGGCCGCACTCGACCGCGTCCAGTGACGCGCATCCACGCACGACAGGCCCTTCAGGAGGGCGCGATGCACACCTTGCACGCCACCGCACGCCGGAGGCTGCGCGTCACGCTCGGCGGCGCCACGACCCTCGGCGCGCTGCTGATCATGCCGCCATCGCTCTCGGCGCAGGCGGCGACGCCGGCGGATCAGGTCACGCAGATCGAGTTCGAGAGCGAGCTGCCGCGTACGCTGGTCTTCATCACCGAGGAAGGCGGCGTCGGCGTGGCGACGCGCGAGGCCACCAACTTCCTGCGAGAAGCCGGCTTCCCGATCGTCGATCCCGCGCTCGCGCACTCCGCCGCGCAGCGCGACCTGGTGCGGGCGGCGATTGGGGGCGACGAGGGCGCCGCCGTCGAGCTGGGCCGCAACTTCGGCGCGCACGTCCTCGTCCTGGGTACCGCCGACTGGGGCACCAACACCGGCGTCGCCGGACAGAACCTCGTGACCGGCACGAGCGAGATCGCGCTGCGCGCGCTCCGGCTCGACGATGGCGAGGTGCTGCGCGCGGTGCGCACCGATGGGCGGCAGCTCGAAGCGACTGAACAAGCCGCCCGCGCGGGCGCGATCCGCAACGCGATGGAGCAGGTGCTCCAGACCACGGAGTTCGTCGGCGCCATGGCGAACTCGTGGGAGGAACGCCCCTGGTCGGGGCGCGGCTACTTCTCGCCGGATCCCGGCTCGGTACAGCAGGGGCTGAGTCAGCCCGCGGGTGCGGGAGCGGCGCCGCGACTCGCCATCCTGCGCACGGAGATCGCGCCGCCCGAGCAGGAGGGCCTCGCCTCGCGCGGCATCGGCGTCGTGCGGCGCGGCACCGTGGATCCGAGCGTCACCAACCGGGTCGTGATCGAGGGCGTCGTCGCGGGACCGGTCGAAGTGGTGGAGATCGAGGGGGTGCGTGCGCAGCTCAGTCCGGTGGATGCAACGGAGAGCGCGCTGCTCGGTCTCCCCGCGGGCGCGCAGCGTTTCCGGGGAACGACGCTGTTGCCCCTGTCGCGCGACACGATCCGTGTGCTCGCGCGGGCACCTGGAGGCGCGACCGCCGAGGCGCTCGCGGCACCGCGCATCGACGAGCGCTGGGCCGTGGTCATCGGCATCGGACAGTATGCCTCCGACGGCATACCGGACCTGCAATACGCCGCGAACGACGCGCGCAGCGTGCGTGAGTTCCTCACCTCGGGGGCCGCGGGACCGTTCGAGGACGACCACGTGCTCTTCCTGACGGACGAGGAGGCGACGGTCGACGCGATGCGGCAGGCGATGTTCGTGTTCCTCCAGCAGGCCGACTGGGACGACCTGGTCGTCATCTACTTCGCGGGTCACGGCGCGCCGGATCCGAACCGGCCGGACAACCTGTACCTGCTGCCGCACGACGCCGACCTGGATGCGCTGGCCGCGACCGCGTTCCCGATGTGGGACGTGAAAACCGCGTTGCGCCGACAGATCTCGGCCGAGCGTGTGATCGTGATCTCGGACGCCTGTCACTCGGGTGGCACCCAGGAGGGTCTCGACAATCCGATCAACGGCACGTTCGCCGATCTGTTCACGCCATCGCGCCGGCTCACTCTGACCGCCGCCGCGAACAACGAGCTGAGCTTCGAGGACGCGCGCTGGGGTGGCGGGCACGGCGTCTTCACCTACCATCTCCTGGAGGGACTCCGCGGCGCGGCCGACGCGAACGCCGACGGCATCGTCACGTTCGCGGAGGCCGCCGACTACACGACGCGCCAGGTGAGCGAGGAGACCGCCACGCAGCAGAACCCGCAAAGGACTGGCTTGGGAGATGTGCCGCTCTCGATCGCAGGTCGGCCGTGAGAGCGTTTGGCGTTCTCGGTGGGTAGTCAGTCAGCCGCTTCTGCTTCTTCGGCGCGAAGCATTCGGTAATCAGACAGGCGCCTCGATGAGCTGACGCGAAGCATTCGGACACACGCATGGTCGCATGAGAAAGGGCCGCACGGTTGTGCGGCCCTTTCGTATTGCCGTACCTGCGAAGCGTCTCTGCGAAGCCTTGATCGCGCCGCCACGGGCGTCGCGCTCCAGGCGCCTGCCGCAGTCTGTCCGCAGAAGCGCTCGTGTCCGAATGCAGCCCCTGGAAGTGCGGATCCGGCCGACCCAGTACTGAATGCAACCCTCCAGCCTCGCAGAAGCGCCTGACCTGTGGAATCCAGGCCCCGACGCCGCGCCCAGATCCTACAGACTCCTCCAATCCTGATCGAGAATGCGCCGGTATATCCGGGAATCCAGCAGCAGGTCGACCAGAGCCACGTCCAGCATCCCTTCCTTCGCTTCCATGCTGAGGATGTCGAGCGCGCGCTCCGGTGGCAGCGCCTTCTTGTACGGGCGATCGGAGGCGGTGAGCGCGTCGAAGATGTCCGCGATCGTCATGATGCGCGTCTGGATCGGGATCTCGTCGGCGACGACGCCGCGGGGGTAGCCGCGGCCGTCCAGCTTCTCGTGATGGCCGTAGGCGATCTCCGCGACGTTCCGCAGGTCTTCGGTCCACGGGATCTGGGTGAGGAAGCGGTAGGTCTGCTCGACGTGGGATTCGATCTCTCGTCGCTCACGCTCGTCCAGGCTGCCTCTCGGAATCCGCAGGAAATGCAGCTCGTCCTGCGTGACGTAGGGGACGGGTGATTCGTCCGGTCCGCGGAACGTGCGCTGCGAGATGGCTTCGAGGATCTCCGCGGCGGCTTCCGGCAGAACCGACGGCTCGTTGGCGCGGCGGACGGCGGCGCGCAGCTCCTCGAGCTCGAGCAGGCGCTGCTCGTACTGCTGCGCCATGGAGCCGAAGGTCTGGCGGTGGGCGTCGCCTCCCGCCTGCTCGAGGAGGGTCGCGCGCTCCTGATGGAAGTCCGCTTCGATCGTGCGGCGGATAAGGTCGAAGCGGGCCTCCACACGCTCCAGCAGCGTGGGTGGCAGTTTTTTGGCCTTGATGAGCACTTCCTCGCGCACGCCGACCTTGCCGAAGTCGTGCAGCAGGGCCGCGTAACGCAGCTCGCGGAGCTGATCGGGCGAGAAGCGCACTTCGCGATAGGGACCCGCGGTCGAGCGCGGCAGCACTTCGGCGAGGTCGACCGTGAGCGTGGCGACGCGCACGCTGTGACCGGCGGTCGTCGGATCCCGCTGGTCGATGGCGGTGACGGCCGCCTTCACGAAGGATTCGAAGATCATCTGGATCTCCGCGTACAGTCGGGAATTCTCGATCGATACCGCCGCCTGTCCTGCGAGCGACTGCACGATCTGGAGCTCCCGGTCCCGGTACGCGACGACCCATCGGGAAGCGGCGCTTTCGTTCGTGATCGGCCGCCCCGCGTCCGTCTTGCGGTTGATCAACTGGAGCACGCCCACCACTTCGCCGCGGTGATCTGCCATGGGCACGACCAGCATCGACTTCGTGCGGTAACCGAACCTCTCGTCGAAGGAACGGTTGAAGGAGAACGGCGAGCCGATGGGAATCTGGTAGACGTCCTCGAGCGCGAGCGGCTCGGCGGTGATCGCGACGTACCCGGCGAGGCTGGAGCGGTCGAGCGGCAGCGTGAACTCGACCAGCGGCAGGTCGGGCAGCGTGTCGTTCTGCGAGAGCTTGAAGCGCAGGTGACGGGTGTCGTCCGCGCCGCGCTCCACCAGGTAGAGCGAGCCGGCGTCGGAATGCGTCATGCGCCGGGCCTGCGACAGGATCTGGACGAGCAGACGATCGGGATCGTGCTCGGTCATGAGCGCCATGCCGATGCGGTTCAGCTCGGAAAGCTGGTCCCGGGTCTGGGACAGCTCATGACGGGTGCGCGCGGCAGTGACCTGGAGCACGGCCTGGCGGAAGGCCGCCTGGAGCATGCGGTAGACGGCATCGCCCTGGAGGCCGGCGATCGACAGCAGGGCCCGCCCCAGCAGGCTCTCCGCCTGCGCGTCGGCGGCGAGCGCGACGACATTGGCCGGCAGCGCCTCGAGCGCCGCGCGCATGTCCCCCGCGGCGCGCGCCATCCGCCCGGAGACGAGCAGCACCGCCGGGACGTCGGACGGCACCGTTGCCACATCCGCGAACGAGTGAACGTCGTCCCGCCGCTGGATGCGATCGGAGTCGAGCGCGCCGGCGATGGCCGCCGGAAGCGCGCTGTCGGCGCCGTGCAGCAGCACTGCGAGCGGGCGCTCGGAAACGGGCGGAGCCGGCGTCGACGCGGCGGCGAGTTCGGGTGTCATGCAGCCGCCCTAGAGCGTCTCTCCGGCTCGCTCGAACGCGTCGGCGGCGAGCTCGAGCAGGCCGAGCGCGTCGTACACCTCCCCACGAAGCAGGTAGTAGGCCTGCCCGACCGGCGCGTCGCTCTCGAGCTGGCGCAGCGCGCGATCGGCCTCGTAGAAGAGGCCCTCGTCGCGGAACACGAGCGCGGCGAGGAAGAGCCCGTCGCTCCAGGGATCGAGCTGGGCCCGCCGCAGCTCCGCCATGCCCTGCTCGATCGCGGCGTATTCGGAAGCCGAGAGCGTGCGGAACGTCATCTCCTCGGCGGCGCGACCGTTCCCCGTCGGCGCGATGGTCCAGTGGTAGCGCGTCCCGGGGGCGAGCGGCGGCGCGGAGACGGGCATCGTCCAGACTGTATCGCTCCCCGCGTCGAAACGCTTGCGCGTGACGCCGTCCCCGCTGCGCAACTGGATGGTATAGCCCGTCGCGCCCGGTACGGCCGACCAGACGAACGTCGGCCGCAGATCCATGACCTTGATGTCGTTGCGCGGGCTGACCAGCGTCGAAGCGCCGGCGACCGGCCGGATCATTCCCTGACGGTTGGGATGCTGACGCGCGTCGGTCGAGGCGACGGCGTTGAGCGTGTTGACCGTGCGCTCGAACACGCCGGCGCGTTCCGCCTCCTCGGGCGCCGCAATGGTGAGCGACTCGGTCAGCGTCTGGCGCCGGCCGGTCACGTAGAGCAGCACGGCCTGCGCGCCATCCGCGAGGTCGAGCCGGTCGCCCGCCATGAGCCGCATGCCGATGCTCGCCGGCGCCGGCGCGCCGCCCGCCACCCGCTCCACGCGCACCGTTCCCGTCACCCGCACGACCATCGCGACGGGATCCTCGGCCGCTACGGCATCCTCGGCTGCGGAAGACGACAGCCCCGGGGCGAGCATCGAATCGACGACGCCGGCGGCGTCGACCGCGGACCAGGCGCCCGCGAGGAGCATCAGCGCCGCGGCCAGGGCCAGGCGTCCCACTCTGTCAACGATACGCATCAGTCCTCTCCGTCATTTGACCTGACGCCGCTCGACGAAATCCCAGTCCATCGGCGGCGGATTCGCGATGTACTCGCGACTGCGCTCCACGTACAGGCGGCTTGGTCCATCGGTCGGGTCGACCTCGCCGGCCGCGAGGAAGTACTGCAGTGCCAGCTCGAAGTCCCTGCGCCGGTAGGCCGCGAGGCCCTGCTGGTACAGCCCGAGCAGCTCCTGGCGCTCGCGCAGGTCCTCATCCGCGAGACCGACCAGCTCGTACACGGCGATCGGCTCGAGCTTGCCGTAGACGGCGAGCAGCTCGAGCTCGCGTGTGACGATGCCGTCCCCCGCCGCGTCACGTGTGGCCCTCGAGATCATGGTATCGACACCGTAGCTCTTGCACGCCGGCTCGAGCCGCGCGGCGAGATTCACGGCGTCGCCCAGCGCGGTGTAGTCGAACTTCTGCTCGAAGCCGATGTTGCCGACGACGGGCGATCCCGTATTCATGCCGATACGCATGGAGAGTCGGGGCCGGCCGTCCTTCGCCCACTTGTCATTCAGCTCGTCGAGCCGGCGCTGCATGCGAACGGCCGTGCGACAGGCGCGCATGGCGTGATCCGGCTGATCCAGCGGTGCGCCGTAAAATGCCATGATCGCATCGCCGATGTACTTGTCGAGCGTGCCGCCCTCGTCGAGCACGATCTGGCTCATCTCGTCGAGGTAATCGTTCAGCAGCGACAGCATCGCCTCCGGATCCATGGTCTCGGAGAGCGACGTGAAGCCGGCGATGTCGGTGAAGATGATCGAGATCTGCCGCTTCTCGCCGCCCAGCTTCAGTCTGCCCGGATCGCTCGCGAGCTGATCGACGATGGCGGGCGACAGGTATTTCTTGAACTGCCGTCTCGTCTCGCGCGCCTGTCGCCCCTCGACGACGGAAACGTAGGCGACGGAGCCCATGTAGCTGAGGACCAGCGTCAGGATCGGGCCGACGAACGGGACGTGGACGTGGGACTGCTCGAAGGCGTACCAGCCGCCGGCCAGAGTGCCGATGCCGAGCGCGACGGCGCTGCCCGCGCCCAGCCCGGCGCCACTCGAGAAAGTGACCCAGACGACGACCAGGCCGAGCAGCAGGTACAGCAGCGTGGTCGTGGCGAGCGGCAGCGCAGTGGTATGCTCGTGCCGGATCAGGTTCTCCAGCGCGTGCGCGTGCACCTCGACGCCGTACATCCAGTCGTACGAGCCGCCGGCGGGCTTGGGCTCGTCGTAGAACGCGGTACGGAATTTCTCCTCCGCGTGGAAGCCGCTGCCGAGGAGGAGAATCCTGTCTTCGAACCACTCGCGCGGATTGAACTCTCCGAGGAGCGCGACCTCGGCGGACGGATAGCGGATGAACGCGCCGGGCGCGTCGTCGTGATGACTGGGCGGGCCGACGAACAGGATGGGCAGCCCCTGCACCGGATCGTCCGTCAGTCGCGCATAATCCTCCGGCAGGCCGGGCAGATCGAGGTATCCCTGCTGAGCCGTGACCGTCATGAGGGAGTCGACCGCCAGGCCGCGCGAGACCGCGTAGAGAGCGACGGCGAAGCCCGGCACCAGGCGCACGTCGGCGCGCACGGTCAGCGTCGCATCGCGCACCGTCTCGAACGGCGTGGGCAGGTCGGCGTTGGCGACCGCGGCGGCGACTTCCGCGAAGTAGGGATGGGGGGCGAGGAAGGTCCGACCGCCGCCCGCCGCGACCGTCGGCCCGACGAGGACGACGTTGCCCGCGCGGGCGATCGCTTCGCGCAGCATCTCGTCGCCCGCTCGACCGTAGCGCATGCTGTCGAGCATCGCCTGCTCCGGCGTCTGCCGAAGCTCGAGCCAGACGTCGAGGCCGATGGCCTTCGCGCCCAGCGAGGACGCGATGTCGATCAGCTCGGCGAGCACGCCGCGCGGGTAGGGCGACTCGTACGGCCAGCCCTTGGTCGCCGCGGTGTCGAACATGATGAGGCGGATCTCGCTCTCGGCGGCGCGCGGGCTGATCTGATCCCGGTCCGCCTCCAGTCGGCCGGCCGTGCGCACGCGCCAGTCGAGCGTCTCCTCCTCGATCTGGTTGAAGAGCTGGCCGAAGATCGACCAGCTGGTCAACAGCCAGGCGAGCGCGACGGCGCCGGCTGCAATGCCGACGCCGACGAGGGAGCGGCGCAGCGTCACCGGCCACCCCCGTGCGGAGCGGGTGACGGCGCCCCGGCTTCGAGCCGCCGCGTCACCACTACGGCGTCACCTCATAGGCGATGGATGCCGTCGCCCAGTTGCCGACGGGCATCGCGTCCGAATTGCCCACGGGCGAGTCGCCGACCGCGCCGGCCAGCGCCGCCATGATCGCCCGCCCGAGGTCGGGATGATCCTCGTCGATGGCGAGCGCGAGCGGCCGTTCGGTCAGGAACGCGCGCACGATGCCGCGGCCGGCCGGCGGCGTCGCGCGGAAGTCGAATCCCATCGTGGGCGTCGGCAGCACCAGCGTGGTTCCCGCATCGAGCCGGTTGTTCGAGTCCCACTGGTTCGGGAACAGGACGCTGACCGTGCCGTCGGTACCGAGATCCACGACCGTCAGGTAGCCGGGCCGGCCGGACCTGATGTGGAACTGGATCAGATCGCCCAGGCCGAAGCTGTTGTCCGGCTCGTTGAACATGAACTCGAGCTGGAACGTCGGTGCCGGATTGTCCAGCTCGGCCAGCTCGTTCGCCTGCACCTCGCGCTCCAGTATCGGGCGGAGCAGCCGGCCGGCGGCGTCCGGTCCCTCGGCGGGCAGGTGATGACGGACGAAGCCGTCCAGGCCGAGCACGACGAATCCGGTCTGCGCGGGGCGCACGATCAGGTGCGCGAACTCGCCCACGTCCCGGACCAGCAGGAGCGACTCCATGTCGGCGAGCGCGGCGGCGACGGATTCCTGCGCGGCGGCGGGCAGGTCGGCGAGGGACACGCGCAGCTCGACCGGCGGATACGCGTAGGCGACGAGCCGTGCGCGCGCGCCGGGCGCGAGCGAGTCCCGCGCTACCGCCTCCATTCCCCGCAGACTGGTGCTCGCGCGTGTCGCACGGATCGCGTCGGCACCGACCTCCGTTACGCGCAGCAGCTCCGTGCCGACGCGATAGATCGAGCCGATCGTCACGCCGGCATTCGATCCACCGCCGAGCGTGACCACGTTGCCGTCGACCGACACGACCGGCACCGTCCCCGACTCCGAAGGTGTGACCTCGTCCGCGGCCGCGCCGCCCGAAGCGAGGGCCGAAATCGAACGGTCCCGTATTGAGCTTTCACCAGACAGCTGCGGCCGCTGCTGAAAGCGCTGCGCGCGCAGATCGTTCGCCGTGCGCTCGAAAAGATCCTCCAGCGTCGCGTCGGACGGCGCCTGCCACGCGTTGCGCACGAAGTTGGTCGTGAACGCACCCCCGAACTTGGCGGGTGCTCCGCCCTCGGCCGGCCAGGCCGCGTCCACAGCGACCTGATCCGCCTGCGAGGCCGCGACCTCGATGATCTCCGGCACCCGCTGCCCCCGCCATTCTTCGGAGGGGCGCGTGGCGATGCGAGCGCCGAGACCGCGCGACGCGCGCGCCTCCCGCAGGCCGACCGGCCGTGTCAGGTCCTCCTCGGGCTCGCGGTCCAGCGCGCGCGGGAGCGCGAAGGGCGTCACCGCCCGGGTGCTGGACTCGGCGTGACACTTGTCCCAGACGACGACCAGCTCGGCTGCCGGAATGCGCTGCAGCCAGAGGCTGATCTCGTCGTCAATGATGTCCATGTCCGGACTGCCGCGCGCCACATCCGTCGGGCAGATGGTCTCCTCGAGGCCATCCAGCTCGTCGGCGTCCTCGTCCCACACCTGCGAGCCGTGGCCCGCGAAGAAGATCCAGACGAGGTCGCGTGGTCCGACTACCATCGGCAGCCACTCCGTGAACTCCCGTTCGATGCGGTCCCGGGTGGCGGCGAGGTCGAGCACCATGTGCACGTTTTCCGGCGGCACGCCGAAGCGGGCGATGGCCACGTCGCGGAATGCGTTGGCGTCGTTGACCGCGCCCGGCAGATCGCCGCCGATCTCGTCGCCGAAGTTCTGGTAGTCGCCGATGCCAATGATTAGCGCCCAGTGGTTCGGCGCGTATCGATCGTGCGGCGTCGCCGCTGTGAACAGGGTGGCGGCCGCCAGTACGGCCGCATGCCGCAGGCCTGCAAAACGGGAGATCGTCACGAGCGCTGCTCCTGGACCGGAAGTTCCTCGCCTTCGGTGGCGACACCGAGCTCGAGTCGATCACCCGTGGCGACTAGTCGATCCGACAGGTCGGTCAGGATGTCGAGCAGCTCGGCGTCATTGCGGTCGGGCGCGTGGTGAAAAAAGCGCAGGGATCGCACGCCCGCGCGTTGCGCGAGCTCCACGGCCTGCGCGAACGTGCTGTGACCCCAGCCCTCGCGGGCGGGGTACTCGGCGTCGGTGAACATGGCGTCGTGGAAGAGGAGATCCGCGCCGCCCACGAACTCGACGAGGCGATCGTACCAGTCGGATTCGACCGGGTACGTCGCGCCGATCAGCTCGTTGTCGGGCATGTAGGCGATCGACATGCCCCTCGTGTCGATACGATAGCCGTAGGTGTTGGCCGCATGTCGCATGCGCATGGCGCTTACCGTCACGTCGTCCGATTCCCACGGTCCCTCGTCGATGTGGCGGAACTGGATATCTGCCTCGAGCGCCTCGAAGGGGATCGGGAAGTAGATCGGCTTCAGCTGCGCGCGGAAGATCGACTCCACGTCCCGGTCGCCCTGCGGCGGGCCGTGGATGCGGATGTCGGTTTCCGGATTGTAGAGCGGAGCGAAGAACGGAATCCCCTGGATGTGATCCCAGTGGAAATGCGTCAGGAACAGATCCGCCTCCGTCCGCTCGCCACCTTCGAGCATGCGCTGACCCAGCCCGCGAATGCCGGTGCCGGCGTCGAAGATGAAACGACGCCCGCCGGCCTGTACGAGCAGGCATGACGTGTTGCCGCCGAAATGCGCGGTCCCGTGCCCCGGACTCGGAATCGAGCCCCGGGTCCCCCAGCAGGTCGCGCTCAGCAGCGCCTTCTGTGGCACACCGCGGGGCGCGGACACGGCAACAGCGTCCATCGCGTCGATACGCGCAGACTTGTGTGTCATCGGTGTCAGGGGAGAAGAGGCCGGACGGGCCGAGAATCGTGAGACAGCTCGGGGCGGCAGCCGAAATATGAGGCCGCCGGGAGCGCCGTGGCAAGGCGGTTTCGATGGTGACGTGGCGGTCCGTCGGGCACCAACGGCTGGCGACCAGGGACTGCCGGGCACGAGCACGTGCGGGGGTACGTGCAGGTACGGGGCCGGCGGCCGGCGGAGCACGGCGCCGGCCGACAACCGGCAATAAGCCGAAGTCCGGACATCCGAAGCCGCTCGTGCACCTGCAGGTGCTCGTGCTCGTGCTCGGCAATTCCCCCTATAGCTGGGAAGCCGCAGCCTGCATGGCCCGCCGCTACACACGTTCGTAAATTCCGGATAATCCCCGCCAAACGACATGGGAGTCTTCATGCGGGTTCAGACCAGGAGCTGGACCGACGAGCAGGTCGTCGAGCTGCTCGGCCGCGTGCCGCTGTTCCGCGGGCTGCCGGAGACGGAGCTGTGGAGCATGACCGCGCTGGCGCGTCCTCGAGGCGTGGGGAAGGGAGAAATGCTCTTCCGCGAGGGGGATCCGGGCGACCGTTTCTACATCGTGTACTCGGGAGCGGTCGAGGTGTTGAAGGAGCGGCCGCTGGGCGATCACGAGCGCCTGGCGGTGAAGCGGGCGGGCGAGGCGTTCGGCGAGATGTCACTGCTGAACGACGCGCCGCGCTCCGCGTCGGTGCGCGCGCTCGAGCCGTCCGAGCTGCTGGTGATCAGCCGCGACGACTTCAATGCGCTGCTCGGCGGGAGCGCGCTGGCAATCGGCCTGCTGCGCTCGCTGGCTCGCTCGCTGCGCGCCCTGGACATTCGCTTCACTGCGGCGCTCGGCGGCGAAGCGGCAGCGAGCGACGGACTCACGCAGTTCAGCCGCGTCATCCAGCACACGCTGATTCCGAAGCGGGTGCCCGAGGTGCCCGGCTTCGAGCTCGGCCTCGCCGTCGCGCGTGACGATGAGACCGACGGACGCACGCTGTACGACGTCATGCCCTCCGGCAGCGACGGAGCGCTCGTGGCGGTGCTGGACGTGAAGGGGTCGGGACTCCCGCCTGGTCACCTGCTCGGCCTGACGCGCGCGCTACTGCGGCAGCTCGCGGACGGTCCCGTCGAGGACGTCGGGCGGCTGATGACCGAGCTGAACGAGGCGCTCGCCGACAACCTCTTCGCCGGCCTGGACGAGTGCGTGAACGCGGCGCTGCTGCGTCTGACTCCCAACGACGCGCCCTGGCTCTGCGTCGCGGGCCAGCACACGGCGTGCGTCGTGCGAGGCGATGGCGAGCTGGAGGAGCTCAAGTCGCAGGGAGCGGCCCTCGGCATTCTGCCGGGATTCGCTTACGAGGCGCGAAAGGTCGAGCTCGGGGTAGACGATCTGTTGCTGGTGACCTCGGAGATCGACGGCGCGCTGCGGCGCGGCGTGCACGCGCTCGCGATCGATCGGCGCGAAGAGCCGGTGGCGCAGCTCGGGCAGCACCTCCAGAATACGATCGTGCGCGCGCGCGGCATGCGCGATCCCGGTCAGGACGTGGCGCTGCTGGTGGCGCGCAGGCTGAAACACGATTCTCGAAGGGAGGCGACCATCTGGCGCCTCGGAGCGGAATAGAAAGATGGCGAGCGAAACGGACGTAAGGCGCCGGCTGCGGAAGGTGAAGGATCCCGAGCTGAATCTCGACATCGTGGTGCTCGGGCTGATCTACGACATCGACATCGCCGAGGACTACGTCCACGTTACGATGTCGCTCACCTCGCCGATGTGCCCGGCCGCGGGCCAGATCGTCGAGGACGCCAAGAAGGCGATCGAGGAGCTCGACGACGTGTCCACAGCGGATGTCGAGCTCACGTTCGAGCCGCCCTGGTCACCGGAGCGGATTGACCCGCTGATCCGCTCGTCGCTCGGCATCTGACCCACCCTCCCGCCGCTCTCCCTCTCGGCGGAGAGCCGACTTGATCCCATGAAATCCGGCCATGCGGAGATCGACGGCGCTCGTATGCACTGGCGTGAAAGCGGTGCGGGCGAGGCGGTCGTGCTGCTGCACGCGTTTCCGCTCCACTCCGCGATGTGGATGGCGCAGCTCGAGGCGCTCCCGGCCGAGCGACACTGGATCGCGCCCGACGCGAGGGGCTTCGGTGGCAGCCAGGCGGGCAGCGTCCAGCTCACCATGGATCGCATGGCCGACGACGTCGCCGCGCTGCTCGACCACCTCGGGCACGAGCGGGCGACGCTTTGCGGCGTCTCCATGGGCGGCTACGTGTGCTTCGCGTTCTGGCGGCGTCACCGCGAACGCGCCCAGGCGCTCGTCCTGTGCGATACGCGCGCGAGTGCCGACGATCCCGCAGGGAGGCTGGCGCGCCGGCTGTCGAGCGAGCGGGTGCGCGCCGAAGGCGCGGCCTCGGCGGTGTCGCAGCTGCTGGACCGTCTCGTCGGCGAGACGACGCGGCGGTCGCGACCGGCAGTGTACGAGGAGGTGCGCAGCCTGCTCGCCGGAGTGGCGCCGGCTGCCTTCGCGCGGGCACAGGCCGCGATGGCCGCCCGCCCCGACTCGACGCCCCTCCTGCCGGAGATCGAGGTGCCCGCGCTGGTCGTCGCCGGCGACGAAGATGCGATGATTTCCGTGGACGTCGCGCGCTCGCTCGCGCGCACGCTGCCGAACGCGGCACTGGCGGTGATCGACGGCGCAGGCCACCTGCCGCCGCTCGAGCGGCCCGACGCCTTCAACCGGGCGCTGCTGGATTTCCTGCGCGGCCCCTGAGCCGGCGCGTCCGCGGCTACAGCTCCAGCTCCTCCTGGCCCGCGGGCACGCCGAGCTCGTCTTCGTCGACCTCAGACGCTCCGCCGCCTCCACCACCGCCGCCGATCCGGGCCACTTCGACGACCTTGTCGCCGCGCGCGAGCGCGAGCACGTGCTTTCCCTGCGTCGAGCGGCCCTGCACCGGCACGTCGTCGGCGCGCAGCCGGCCCGCGATCCCCTTCGCCGTGATGAGCATCAGCTCGTCGCCTGCGATCAGCTCCTTGGCGGCTACGATCGTACCCGTGCGGTCCGTGGTCTTGAGCGTCAGCGTGCCGAGGCCGCCGCGCCCCTGCACCGGGTACTCGGTGATCGGCGTCCGCTTGGCGTAGCCCTGAGCGGTGATCGTGCACAGCGTGGAATCCCGCCGCACGACCACCATCCCGACCACGGTGTCCTTCGGCCGCAGCTTGATGCCGCGCACCCCCTGTGCAGCCCGGCCCATCGCCGGCGCATCGGTCTCGGGGAAGCGGATCGCGCGGCCTGCGCGCGTCACCAGCACGATGTCGTTGCCGCCGTCGGACAGCTTCACGTCCAGCAGGCTGTCGCCGGCCTTCAGGTTGATCGCGTTGATGCCGCCCGCGCGGGTGTTGGCAAACTGATCGAGCGTCGTCCGTTTGATCGTGCCGTCGCTGGTCAGGAAGACGACGACGCGATCGGCATCGAAGTCGCCGACCGTGACGACCGCGGCCAGCGCCGCGTCCCGCTCCAGCCCGAGGAGCTGACTCAGCGACTTGCCGCGCGAGGCGCGCGCGGATTCGGGCACCTCGTGCACGGGCAGCGCGTAGGCGTGACCGTCCGTCGTGAAGAGCAGCACCGTATCGTGCGTGTTCGCGATGAAGGCGTGCTCGAGGAAGTCGCCCTCGTAGCGCTCCATGCCTGCGAGCGGCTTGCCGCTCGTCGCGCGCCGCCGGTAGAGGTACATCGGGATGCGCTTGATGTAGCCCTCGTGACTCACGGTCACGACGACGTCCTCCTGCGCGATCATGTCCTCGACCGCGACTTCTGTTTCCTCGCCCATGATCGCGGTGCGGCGCGCGTCGGCGAATTTCGCGACCACCTCGTCCAGCTCGTCCACCAACTTCGCCAGCTGGAGCTGCTCGTCCGCGAGCAGCCCGGTCAGCTCCTTTATGAGCGCCTTCAGCTCCTTCTGCCGCTTCTTCAGCTCGTCCGTCTCGAGCGAGGTCAGGCGCGCGAGACGCATGTCGAGGATCGCGTTCGCCTGCGCCTCCGAGAAATCGAAGCGCTTGCGCAGCGCGGCGGCGGCCTCGTCGCGGTTCTTCGACTTGCGGATGACGCCGATGATCTCGTCGATGTAGTCGAGCGCGGTTATCAGACCCTCGACGATGTGCGCTTCCTCGCGCGCCTCGCGCAGGTCGTGCTCCGAGCGGCGGCGGATCACGTCCAGCCGATGGTCCCGGTACCGTTCGAGCAGCTCCTTCAGCGTGAACTCGCGCGGCGTGCCATGGTCGAGGGCGAGCATGATCGCGCCGAACGTCGACTGGAGGTGCGTCTTCTTCCACAGCTTGTTGAGCACCGGCTTCATCTGCGCGCCGCGCTTCAGCTCGATGACGATGCGCATGCCGTCGCGGTCGGATTCGTCGCGCAGGTCGGAGATATCGTCGACGGTACGATGACGCGCGAGCTCGGCGATCTGCTCGATGACGCGCGCCTTGGAGACGCCGTACGGCAGCTCGGTGACGACGATCTGCTCCTTACCGCCGCGCTTGGTCTCGCGGACGACGCGCGCGCGCATGACGATGCGGCCGCGACCGGTCGTGTACGCGGCGCGGATGCCGTCCGTCCCCATGATCAGGCCGCCGGTCGGGAAGTCCGGTCCCGGCACCACCTTCATGAGCTGCTTCACGGTGACGTCGGGATTCCGCACGAGCAGCTTCACGGCTTTCGCGATCTCGCTCAGGTTGTGGGGCGGCACGTTGGTGGACATGCCGACGGCGATGCCGCTCGAACCGTTGACCAGCAGGTTGGGCAGGCGGGCCGGCAGGACCATGGGCTCCTGCCGCTGCGCGTCGAACGTGTCGATGAAGCCGACCGTGTCCCTGTCGATGTCGGCCAGCAGCTCGAGGGCGACGGCCGCCAGCTTCGCCTCCGTGTATCGGTAGGCGGCGGCGTTGTCGCCGTCGATCGAGCCGAAGTTGCCCTGGCCGTCGATGAGCGGGTAGCGCAGCGAGAAGTCCTGGACCATGCGGACCATCGTGTCGTATACGGCCGTGTCCCCGTGCGGGTGGTACTTGCCGAGAACCTCGCCGACGACCGAGGCGGACTTCTTGTACGGACGGTTGGGGTTCAGCCCCAGCTCGCGCATGGCGTAGAGGATGCGCCGATGCACGGGCTTGAGGCCGTCGCGCACGTCGGGCAACGCCCGCTGCACGATCACGCTCATGGAGTAATCGAGGAAGGACTCGCGCATCTCTTCCTCGATCAGCCGCTGTACCACGCGCTCGCGGCGCTGGACGGTCACCATGTTTTCGACGGCTCCTTCATGAGGTTCTCGCTTCCTGCTCCGGTCGGTTCACGGAGCGATCGGCCATACGGCCGCAAGGTAATCGTCCCGTGCGACGGCGCGAGCGGCGACTTGGCGAGAGGCCGAATTCTTCCCACGTTGCGCGGATGAGCGAAGAGCGGATCGGCGCGCTGCGTCGAATGCTGGAGAGGAAGCCGGACGACGCGCGGGCGCGCTTCGGGCTGGCCGCGGAATACGAGCGGCTCGGCCGGTGGGAGGATGTCGCGCGCGAGCTGGCCCAATACCTCGCCCGAACCGAGGACGAGGGCAACGCGTGGGGCCGGCTGGGGAAGGCGCTGCTCGAGCTGGGACGAGAGGGCGAGGCGCGCGACGCGTACCGGCGCGGCATCGAGGCGGCGAGGCGACACGGGCACCCGTCGATGGCCGCGGAGTTCGAGGAAACGCTCGAGGAGCTGTGAGCGCGGCATCGGCCATCGGGCGCGGTCGGGGACGCGCGGGAGCCGCCGGGGCCGGGCGGTGTAGGAGAGTCGCGCGCGCTGGCGGGTGGCAGTCGCCAGCGACACATTGCGCGCATCGGGTGGCTCGCGCGCGCTGCGGGAGACGAGAATGAAACAGACGATGTGGCTTCGAGGCTGGACGGCCGCGCTGGCGGTCGTGCTGGCGGGCGGTTGTACCGCGCCGATCGGCACGCAGGTGAACGTCACCGATCCGGCGCCCGAATCGCTGCGGGTGGAGTCGCTGGCGATCCTGCCGCTGACGGTGGATCCGGGGCTCGAGGTCTACGGCCGCGCGGCCGGCGAATCGATGTACGACGCCCTCCGGCGGGCATATCCGGGGCTGTCGATCGTGCCGCCGTCGCAGGCGCTCCAGCGGCTGACGAACGCGCGGGCCGCGACGACGTACGCGAACCTGGTCGCGGCGTACGAGGAGACCGGCCAGCTGAATCCCAACCTGGTTCGGGAGCTGGGCGACGCCGTCGGCGCGCGCTACCTGCTGAATCTCAGGCTGGCGTACGCGGAGGAGGCCGGCTACGGCCCGGGCGACTTCGTGGGGGAGCTGGAGTATCGCGGACAGGGTCTGCGCGTGATCGCGCAGCTCTGGGACGGCGAGCGCGGCGTCCTGGAGTGGCGCACGGTGGGCGACGTCACCGCCGTCGCGAGCGACCTGATGCGCCAGCGCGGCGTGGACGAGCTGGTGAACGAGGTCATGCCCGAGATCGCCAGCCTGGTTCCGATTCACGGAGGCCAACCCCTCGTCGAGGCGCCAGTGCAGCGGGGACCGGAGGATAGCACCGTCTTCATGGGCGCATCCGGGCTGCTGCTCCTCGCATTCCTCCTCCTGTAACTCCTGAGCGGGCGCAGGGTGCGTCCGGGACAATCGAGAGAATCGACGGATATGGCAGAGCGGGCCGAGTCGGCTGCCGCGCGCGCGCAGAGCGCGCGCAGTGCGCCCGGGAACACGAGCGCAGGCGAGCGCGCATGGGAGTGGATCAAGTCGCTCGCCGTGATCGTCGTGCTGTTCCTGATCATCCGCACCTTCCTGGTGCAGACGTTCGTGATCACGTCGGGATCGATGGAGGACACCCTTCAGGTCGGCGACTTCCTGCTGATCAGCAAGGCTGCGTACGGCGCGGTGATTCCGGGCACGGAGTCGCGGCTGCCGGGCTACACCGAGCCACGGCGGGGGGACGTCATCGTCTTCCGCGCGGCGCACGAGCCGACCATGGATCTGGTGAAGCGCCTGATCGGCCTGCCGGGCGACACCGTCTCCATGCGGAACGGCGTGGTCCACCTGAACGGCGTGCCGCAGGTCGAGCCGTACCTGACCGGCGCCGGCGCGGCCCAGGATGCGACACACCCGGCCTTCGTGTGGCAGAGGGAGTTTCTGACGGAAGCGGCAACCGAGGAGCAGTACCGGCCGACGCTACGCACCTGGGGACCCATCGTCGTGCCCGAGGGCCGCTACCTCGCCCTCGGCGACAACCGCGATCAGAGCCTCGACTCGCGCTTCTGGGGCTTCGTCGAGGCCCCGAAGGTGAAGGGTCGCGCGGTCTTCCTCTACTGGTCGTACGACGGCTCCCTGCTGCGTCCGTTCCCGTGGCTCACCGCGGTCCGCTGGGAGCGGATCGGCGATCTGATCCGCTAGTCCCCGGCGCGCGAGGCCGCGTCCGGAAGTGGCTCATGCGCGGCCGGTGTTGCATGCCTCGCGCCGGAGCGGCCGTCGCCGAGGCGGCCGTGCCGCGCCCATCAGAAGTATTGCGCCGCAGACCGTGGACGCAGGTGTATACCTCGCGCGGAATCGGCTCCACGCTTCTGCCGATGCGGTTCGGCGCACGCCCCGAGGTCGCGCTGATCCGGCTGACGGCGGCCAGCAGACCGGGCAGATAAAAAAAGAAGGGCGACCCGAATCGGTCGCCCTTCCCTTCAGGCCGGAAGAAGGCCCGTATTACATCGCGGCCGCCGTGTCGCCCATCGTGTCCATGTCCATCGTGTCCATGCCCATCGGGGCAGGTGCCGGGGCAGGCAACGTTTCCTCAGCAGCGGGAAACTCCTCCATCTCCGGCTCTTCCTCGGCACAGGCGACAGTGAAAACCATCATGCTCGCCAGCGCGAGGCCGAACAGCTTCCTGCTCATTTCTCCTCCTCCTCCCTGTGAGTAACGGGCCAGGCGGGCCCTTTTTCCGGCAACGTCCGCCGGAAGCAGCCACAATATGCACATCTTCGACCGGGGCGAAATACCTTCGTTCATCCGATCGGCGCCGACTCCTGCGTCGGTTTCGCCGGGATGGGTCCCTCGGCCGTTTCGAACGCCTTCGGATCGTCGTCCGCGCTCAGGCGCAGTTCCTCCAGCAACCCATGGGCCAGCGGCGCCCGGCGCGATTCGTAACGCGTTACGAACAAAGAGGTTAGGAGGTCGCCCGTGACGTTCGGGACGGTGCGGGCCATGTCCAGCAGGCGATCGACGCCCAGGATCAGCGCGATGCCCTCCGCGGGGATCCCCACCATAACGAGCACCATGGCCAGCAACGGAATGGAGCCGCCGGGCACTCCGGCGGTGCCGATCGCCGTGAGGACGGTCATGACGACGACGATGAACTGGCTGCCGATGCCGAGGTCGACGCCGAAGGCCTGAGCGAGGAAGAGAACGGTCATGCCCTCGAAGAGCGCGGTGCCGTTCATGTTCATGGTCGCGCCGAGCGGCAGCACGAAGCCGGAGATCTCGCGGGGCACGCCGAACTTCTCTTCGGCGGTGCGGATCGTGGTGGGCAGCGTGGCGTTGGAGCTGGAGGTCGAGAACGCGGTGACCATGAGGGTGCGCGAGCGTCCGAAGAACTCGCGCATGGAGACGCCGCCGCCGACGCGTGCCAGTGTGCCGATGACGAAGACCTGGTGGACGGCGAGTGCGACGAGCACGCCGACGACGTAGAGGCCGAGGGAGCCGAGCACGTCGAATCCGAAGCGCGCCGTCACGGCGAATATGAGCGCGGCGACGCCGATCGGCGCGATGGCCATGGCGAAGCCGATCATGACGATGACGGCCTGGCCGATGCCGTCGAGGACGCGGATGACGGGTGCAGATCGCGCCGAGCGCGAGTCCGAGCAGGATGCGCGTGTGCAGCTTCACGGGTCATGTCTCCTGGGGATCAGACCGCGGGCGATCCTCTGCCCGGTAGTCCGAGGCGCGTCATCGGGAGTTCTCCTTGCCGCCGGAGGAGCTGCGGCGCGAACCGGCGACGATGGCCGCGATGCCCGCGGCGAGAAGCACGTACACGAAGATGGCCGGAGCGTCGTGCGGGATGTCGGCGATGATCTCGCCGAGCGTGAGCCCGTCCGACTGCTGGACGAGCGTTGCGATCGAGTAATGCATGGATGGTCTCCGATCCGGCCCGCTCGCGGTTCGCGAACGGGCGTGCTTGTCGTGCGCGCGACCGTCGTGGCCGCGAGCGGGTTCAGGCGTGACGCGCGGAGCGCGTCAGGATCGGAACGGAGGTGGAGCGGTGGGGCGTGCCGACACGAAGCCGCAGGCGAACGTCGGCTCGCGCGAGACGGGTGGAGGTGGGACGTGCGCCGTCGGTGGCGCGCGCGACGCGAGTACCGCGGCGTCGCATGGAGAAACGTGGACACGGGTTTCGCCCGGTGCGCCGGTGCGTGATCCACTGCTGCTCGTCGGGCCGAGTTCGACCAGCCGCGCCGAGGAGCCGGGCATGGCGGCGACCGGAACGTCGATATCGATGAGGCGGGCACGGGCAGGTGCCGCGAGCCCGCCGTCGCGCGCGTCGCGGTCGGTCGATGCGTGGATGATGACCGCGCCGGCCTCGTCGGAAGCGCGTCCCGCCGGGAGGGACGTCGCCGCCCAGAGGAGTGCCGCGCCGAGTAGCGCACGCGGCAGCAGCGCGGTCGATGAAGTAGTGTTCCTGGCGGTCATTCAGCGCGGGCGGATGGAGGGGGATGCCGCCCCGAAAGGCAAACGCCCGCGGCGGACGGTCGTGTCCGCGCGGGCACGTCAAGCGTAGCGCAGGGGCGATGCCGGGTCAACGAGGCGGCGTGCCGGCGATCGCTCAAGTCGTGGCCTCGACACGCTTGGGCCCCCGGTGTCGTGCGCGCCAGGCCCGGCGGCCGGGCGTCGAGGCAGTGTGGCCAGGACAATCTCTTCGGGAATCTCGACGACGCGCTCAACTACGCGCGCCGGCAGCTCGGCCTGGCCGAGGAGCCCGCGCCGGCGAATGTCGCTCCCACGGTCGATCGGGAGCGGGTGGAGCTGTCCCCTCGCGGCGAAGCCTAGCGTCCGATCAGGGCCTTGTGGTGCCGGTACCAGTCGCTTTGGAATCGCTCGTCCGGATCGAACCGCCGCTTCTGATGCAGGAACTCCGGAAACCGTGGATACGCGGCGAGCACCTGCTCTCGGTCCGCCCAGCGGTGGTACGTGAGGTAGTAGCTGCCTCCGTACGACAGCCCGCGGTCGATCAATCCACGGAAGTCCTGCGTGGCCTTCGCGATGCCGGCGTCGGTCGGCGTCACGTGCAGGTTGAAGATGATGCACGCGTACGGCTCACGGGCCCACGCGAGAAAGCTCTCCGTGTCCCGCTCGATGAGGCGCACCGTTCCATAGATCAACTCGGCACGGCTCGCGCGAAAATCGGCGGCGACGTCGCGCAGAAAGTCCGGCAGCGCGCCGCGCGGCACGTAGATCTCCGTGATCATCTCGCCGCCGTGCCGGTATGCGCCGAGGCGGTCGCCGAGCTGGGCGTGATAGTCGTCCACGTAGTTCGCCATCTGATGCTCGTCCGACCAGTACACCTGCCCGGTCGTCGTGAGGTAGTAGCCGGCGTATCGCTCGAAGGCCGCGCCGTGGTCCACGTGGGCCAGGTACAGCAGCTCCGTCCAGTCGTCGCCCGAGAGATGCCGCCGCGCCTCCGCCGCGTTCGGCACCTCCGTCGTTGGCGCGTAGCACGAGAGTACGCCGCGGCTAAGGAGGCCGTCCGAGTCGAGATCCGTGGCGAACTGGAAGTCGCCGTACTGGAACCCCTCGGCGATGCGCCGCGTGAACATCGCGGGAAGATCGGCAGCGTCGATCACCTCGACCACGCGGCGCACGGCGTGGCGCGGCGCGAGCCGAAGGCGAACGCTCGCGATGGCGCCGAACAGGCCGTAGCCCCCGATCGCCAGGCGAAACAGCTCCGCGTTCTCCGTGCGACTGCAACGCCGCATGGTCCCATTGGCGTCCACGAGCGTGAACGCCGCGACGTCTCCCACGAACGGGGCGTAGGTCAGCCCGCGGCCATGAACGTTGGCGGCCAGCGCGCCGCCTATGCTCAGGCGGTCCGCGCCCGTCTGCTTCTGCACGAAGGTCCACGGGCGGGGCTCGCCGCGCTGCGCGTCCGTGAGATAGGCATACAACTCCGGCCACTGAATACCGGCCTCCACCTCGATCTCGCCCTGGGCGCGATCGAACTCCAGCACGCGGGCGAGACCGTTCATGTCCAGCATCTCGGCGCCCGCCGCGAACTGCTGGCCGCCCATGGCGTGGCGTCCCGCGGCGATGCAGACCGCCCGCTGCTCGCGCGCCGCCATCGCGATCACCGACTGGATGCCGTCCACCGAGGTGGGACGATGGATCGCGCGAACGCGCGTCGCGTTGAGCTGCGAGTGGATGTCATTGACGAGCCGGCCCGCGTCGCCGGAGTCCGCGCCCCCCGACGGCGGCGTGGAAGACACGGGGGTCCGGCAGCCGGGCAGCACGGCCGCCGCGGTGCCCACCCGCGCGGCCAGCTCGAGGAACCTGCGACGCGAGATCATGTGGGACTCCATGTGAGGGGAGGCGCGCTCACCGTCCATCGCGCGCCCAGGAAAATCAACAGCAGCGCCACGCCCTGAATGACGTGGTACAGCGCATTGTGATCAAAGTAGACCGGATGAATCGCGATGCCGAGCTGCTGCACCGCGGCGGCCACGAACGTGAGCGCCAGCCCGACCACCGCGCAGGCCGCTGGCCGGCTGCGGGCACGCCGGTACGCGAGCGTCATCACGACGATCAGGAACACGGTGGCCGGGAGGTACGTCGCGATCGCGACTACGAAGCGGCGGTCCACGAACAGCACGATCGCGGCATACGCGAGGAGCTGCGCCACCGCCGCCCGGCGCACCCAGGTGGCGACGGGCTCGCGGAGCTGGAGGCGCGCGCCGATGAACCACATCGCGGTGCTCGTCACGCCGAGCGCCAGCAGCGTGGCCGGCCAGAGAATCGCGTAGCCCGCCGTGTCGGGGTCGAGGAAGAACCCGTGGACCGTTCCTCCGAACAACGCTCCGGCGGCAATCGATGCGAACATCGTGAGCCACCAGCGGCGCACTCCCGGCCGTGCCTCCGCCCACCGCATGGCCAGCACGCAGAATACCGCGCACTCCAGCGCGATCGCATAGTCGGTCAGTGTCACGTCCGGGTCGGTCATGGCAAGATGTCAGGAGAAGGTGGGGAGCATCTCTTTACGTAGCGCTACGTAGAAGACCGCCGCCGATGCGTAGCCCGAACCCTCGGCGAGGGACTCAGGAGAGGGAATCAGCTCGAGACGACTCGTTCGTTCTTGCGCGGCCAGCCGGTCGATCCGGGCGAGCCGCTTCCCGACGGCATCGACGCGACGCACGTTGCAGCGTGCGCGCTGCTGCTCGAGATCGCGTGGGCGGACGGCGAATTTTCGGCATCGGAGCGGACGCATCCGGAGGGTGTGCGCGCGCACCACTTCGGGCTCGGCGCGGAGGAAGGCTCGCGCCTGCTGGCAGTGGCGGACGAGGAGCGCAGAAGGTCCGTCGATCATTTCAGGTTCACGTCCACGCTCCTGCGCGATTACGACATCGGCCAGAAGATGGTGCTCGCGAAGGTAATGTGGGGGCTCGTACTGGCCGACGGACAGATCGCGGAACACGAGCACTACCCCAGGCGCAAGATCTCGAACCTGCTGGAGCTGCGGCCGGCGTATCTCGCGACCGCGAAGGCGGCCGCGGAGAGCGCGCGACAGGCCGGCCCCTATGCGCTCATGAGCGCCACCGTGTCCGAACCACGGATCGTTTCCCTGCTGCCGAGTGCCACCGAGATCATTTGCGCGCTCGGGCTCGAGGATCGGCAGGGGCGATGCCGGGTCAACGAGGCGGCGTGCCGGCGATCGCTCAAGTCGTGGCCTCGACGCGCTTGGGCCCGCGGTGTCGTGCGCGCCAGGCGCGGCGGCCGGGCGTCGAGGCGAGTCGATTCAGGGTCCAGCCGCGTGCAGGGCCACGCGCCACGCGTCCGACGCGCGGCGGCCAGGGCCGGCCCGCTGGCCGACCCGCGCGCGGCGCTGCTGCGCGGCGCGCGATCTCCTGATGCGGCACCGTCAGCGTGCCTTCGACTTTCGGGGTGGGACGGACGGACGGGTGCGGAACCGGGGAGGAATGGCGTTGCGGCCTTCGCGCTTCATCGCGCCTCCTGACTGAGGTGTCCGGCGGAGAGGCGGCGGGCGCCACCCCTGTAGGGATGCGTCGGATGGCGCCCCGCGGTCAAGGATTTCGTGCGGACACGCCGGCCGCACGATAGGATGCCGCCGATGTCATTCCGCACTTCCGTCGCGCAGACGCTCCGCTCGCTCGCGTACCGCAACTTCCGCGTCTATTTCATCGGACACGGGCTGTCGCTGATCGGCACCTGGATGCAGCGGGTGGCGATGGCCTGGCTGGTCTACCGCCTGACCGGCTCGGCGTGGTGGCTGGGCATCGTCGGCTTCGCCGGCCGGATCCCGATACTGCCGCTCGCGCCGATCGGCGGCGTGGTCGCGGACCGCTGGAGTCGCAAGCGGATCTTGTACGCGACGAACACGATCGCAGCCGCGCAGGCGCTGGTGCTTTCGGTGCTCGTGCTCACCGGCACGGTCGAGGTCTGGCACGTCGTCGTGCTCGCCATGCTGCTCGGCGTCCTCGACGCGTTCGACATTCCCGCCCGGCAGTCGTTCTTCGTGCACATGATCGACGACCCCGTGGACGTGGGGAACGCGATCGCGCTGAACTCGACGATCTTCAACGCGGCGCGCCTGATCGGCCCGTCGATCGCGGGCATGCTGATCGCGGCGACGGGCGAGGGCATCGTGTTCGTGGTGAATGCGCTGACGTACGCGGCGATGATCGTCGCGCTCGCGCGCATCCACACCGTCTCGGAAGGCGCGCAGGACCGCAGTCAGAAGGTGCTGGCGAATCTGCTGGAGGGCTTTCGCTGGGCGTGGCAGTTCACGCCGGTGCGCGCGGTGTTGGTACTGATGGCCCTCATCAGCTTCACGGCGGTGCCGTTCGCCGTCCTGATGCCGATCTTCGCGACCGAGATCCTGCATGGTGGACCCGAGACGCTGGGGTTCCTGCTGGCGGCGCAGGGAGTGGGCGCGCTGGCCGCCGCGCTCTTCATGGCCTACCGGAGCGGCATGCGCGGGCTCGGCCGGCTGATCGCGGGCGCCTCCGCGATCTTCGGCGTGGGACTGGTGGGCTTCGCGTTTTCGACTTCGCTCTGGCTATCGATGGTGCTGCTCGCGGTCGCCGGCTTCGGTCTGCTGCTCCAGACGGCATCCTCGAACACGTTCCTCCAGATGATCGTGGGTGACGCGCTGCGCGGCCGCGTCATGAGCATGTACACGCTCGCGTTCGTCGGCACGCTGCCGCTGGGCAGCCTCTTCGCCGGCTGGCTGGCCGAGCGGATCGGTGCGCCGCTCACGGTGGCGATCGGCGGCGGCGCCACTCTCCTCGCCTCGGTGGCGTTCACCCGTCGGCTGCCGGAGCTGCGCGGCAAGGTGCGCGAATTCTGGGACGCGCGGCAGGCAGGCTAGAGCTCGGCTCTGCGACGGCTCAGGGGGTCGCGCCTACGCTGGTTACGTGCAGGTTGAGGCCGTGGTTCACGCGGAGACCGAAGATGCCGTCGGTGGCGGGCAGCTCGGTGCGGCCGAGGCGGTCGACCTCGGTGCCATTCACGAGGAACGACACGTGTGCGGGGCCGACGTCGACGGCGATGGTGTTGTGCGCGGTGCCGGCGTCGGCGGGTTTGCTCTCCCAACCGATGATCGCCGGGTGCTCGGTCCAGTCGCGTACGACCGCCGTCTCTGCGCCGCTCCTCGTCTTGATCAAATAGCGGCCGTCGCGGCGCAGGAGGAAGTAGGTGTAGCGCTGGCGGTCTCCTTCGAGATCGACACCGCCGAAGAACACGCCGTAGCCTTCACGCCGCTCGCCCGGATCGAAGAGGAACATCTCGGATTCCAGTCGGTACTCGCCGTTCGCGCTCGAAGCCGGGTGATGCAGGATGACGGCGGGCCCCGTGGTGACGTGCCAGCCGGGCGACATCTCCGTGAACATGACGTCGTCGGCGGAGCCGCGATCGGGGCGGTCGAGCCGGATCAGCCATCTGGCCGGCTTCGGCTGGCTGGCTGGAGCGTCGGCGCCTGCCCGCGCGCGCGCCTCGTGGTCCGACGACTCGGCGTGGTCACCGTGCTCTTGCGCGCGGACCGGCGCGGCGTGCGCGACGGCGAGGAGCAGGAGGCCGGGCAGGACGGGTGAATGGCGCATCGCGTTACTCCGGACTGGCCGTTCGATTCGGGCGCGCAGGGGCGCGACGTTCGCGTTCCAATATGAGGTCCAGAGCCACCGGGGACAGGGGGCCGGGATCGGCGCGCCGCCGGCCGGGACGAGTCGCGTCCCGCTCAGCCCTTCGCCGGCGGGCGGCATCGAACTCCCGGTTCGGCGACCTTGCGAGTCGCTCTAGGCCAGCGCGGTACCGCGCGGCCGAACCATGTCCAGGTGCAGGATGCCATCCTCCAGATACGGGTCACCCGCGGGCTCGAATCCGAGGGAGGAGTAGAAGGACACGAGGTGCGCCTGCGCGGCGACCCGCACCGCAGCTTCGGGTGCGATGAGTCCGGCGATCCGCAGTGCCTCCCGCATCAGAGCGCGGCCGATGCCGGAACCGCGCACCGAGCGATCGGTGACGACGCGACCTATGATCGCTTCGGGCGTCGCGACATCCGGCGCGAACACGCGCGCGTAGGCGACCAGTCGTCCATCGACGCGACCGAGCACGTGCAGCGCATGCGGATCCCGTCCGTCGATCTCCCGGAAGGCGCACTTCTGCTCGACGATGAAGACATCCTGTCGGAGACGCAGGACGTCGTGCAGCTCGAGCCGGCCCAGCTTGTCGAACGCGCTCACGCTCCACTCGACGGAGGCGTGCATCAGTCGGCGAACTCCTCCACGAAACGCGATTCGCGGGTCGCGCTCCACCCGCGCAGGCGGGCGATGAGCGGCTGCACCGCCTCGGTAAAGTCCCCGCGGTCGAGCTGTGCCGCTCCGGCCGCGGCGTCGCCCGGGTGGCGGCTGCGGAAAAAGAGGTTGTCGCGGATCAGGAAGCCCGGCGGCACGTGCTCGAGCGCCAGCGCGCGCTGCGTGCAGTACGGCTCCCCCGAATCGTACCTCTCGTTCTGGGCCGCACGCGCGATCGCGTTGCCGGTGAAGCTGCCGCCGGCGCGCGAGACCGGCTGCCCGAGCGGCACGCGGCGCGGGTCGTCACCGCCCGGCGGCGGCTCGGCCGGCGGCTCGGCCGCGATCATCGCGCCGCACGCGCCGGTCAGGAAGACAGCGTTGTCGTCGATGCGTGCGACGGGAGCGCCGCGGCCCGCGCTCCAGAAGGCGATGCCCCACGTGAGCACGTCCTCGACGACGTTCTCCCGGATCGTCGCGCTCGCGTCGACGAACACGCCGATGCCTTTCCAGTAGCGCGTTACGCGGTTGCCGATGACATCCGCCTGCGCGTTCCAGGTCAGGCCGATGCCGACGCCGCGGCCGCCGCCGCTCTGCCGCCTGCTCGCTTTGTCCACGCCGTCGATGACGTTGTCGTGGATGCGCGCGCGCGCGCCGCGGTAGAGCGCGATGCCGTCCCAGGAGTTTCGCTCGATGCGGCAGCGCTCGACGTCGATGTGCGAGCCCTCGCGGCCGACGAGGCCCGCGATGCCGACGACCGTGCTCTGCACGGTCGCGGAGTCGCCCAGATTGCCGCTCAGCGCACAATCGCGCAGGAGGACGTCGCTCTCGCGGACGACGACCGCGGCGTCGGTCGCGCGAGCGTCCGGATCGCGCTCGCCGCCCGTGATCGTCACGCCGACCAGCTCGCAGTCCCGGCAGTCATCGAAGAAGATGCCGTAACCGGCATTCGTCTCGATGACGACGCTGTCGGCGTCGTCGCCGACGAGGCGGATGCGCTCTCCGCTGATGCGCAGGCCGTACGTCGCGGGAACGTCCTCGCTCGGATCCTCGCAGTTGCCGCACGACGTGTCGACGAAGGTGACGGGAGCGAGCACATAGCGGCCGGGCAGCAGCCGGATCTGCGCGCCCTCGTCGATCGCGTCCGTCACCTGACGCAGCAGCTCGCCCATCATCTCGGGCGTGTGCCCACCTCCCACCGCGATGGACGTATCGCTCACGTCGACCTGGACGGTGTCGTCGCGCGGCACCGCGTCGGCCCGCGGGGAGCCGCCGCCGCACGCGCCGAGGACGACGACGACGAGAGACAGCCCGATCGCGGCGCGCAGGTTCATGGGACGCTCCTGAGGAGTTCGACCTCGTTGGTCGTCAGCCTGCGCACACCCAGGTCGAGGAGTCGGCGTGCGGATGCAGTGTCGTTGACGGTCCAGCAGGCGACGTCCACCCGCCGCCGCCGCGCCTCCTCGACGCGCCCGGGTCGAGCGAGGAGGATGCGAAAATCCGGATCGACGATGGTGCGCCCGTCGCCCGCCGCCAGCTCGAGCGCGCCGTCGAACAGACGGTCGTCGTCGAAGACGAGGCCGAGCTGGAGGTCGCGATCGTGGCCGCGCACGCGCTCGAGCACGTCCCAGTCGAGAGAGATGACGCACGCCGCGTCGGCCCAGCCGGATAGACGCAGCTCATCGACGATGCGCGCGGCGTCCGCGTCGTCGCGCCAGCCCTTGATCTCCGGGTAGACGCGGCGGATCGGCCCGTGCGGGTGACGGTCGCGCGCGAGCAGATCGAGCGCCTCGCGCAGGGTCGCCATGCACTCGCCGGCGAAGGCCGTGCCGAACCATGCCCCGACGTCGAGCTCGCGCAGCGCCTCGAGCGGGAGCGCATCGAGACGACCCCGGCCGCTGCTGGTGCGCTCCAGCGTAAAGTCGTGAAACAGAACGGGCTCGCCATCGGCGGTGACGTGGACGTCGAATTCGACCGCGTCCGCGCGCGCCTCGATCGCGAGCCGCAGGGCGGCCAGCGTGTTCTCCGGCGCGCGCGCAGAGTAGCCGCGGTGCGCGATGATCTCGACGTCGCTCACGCGCGCTCTCCGGACACGCCTCTGAATCCGATCACGAACGACAGCCCCATCAGCAGGATGAGGAGCACGCCGTAGGCCGCGGCCGCGCCGAGGTCGTAGGCGCGGAGCTGCGACAGGATCTCGATCGAGATGGGCCGTGTCCCGTGCGAGTAGAGCAGGATCGAGCTGACGAACTCGCCGAGTGCGGTGACGAAGGCGAGGCTCGCGCCGGCGGCGAGCCCCGGCAGCACGAGCGGCAGCACGATGCGGCGGGCCGTCAGCCGCCAGCCCGCGCCGAGCGAGGCGGCCGCTTCCTCGAGCGACGGATCGAGCTGACGGAAGCTCGCCAGCGCGGCGCGGGTGACCAGCGGAATGTTCCGGATGAAGTAGGCGAGCGGCAGGATCCAGAACGTGCCGAGCAGCAGGAACCTGCCGGCCCACGGCTGGTTCACGGCGAACGTGGAAGCCAGCGCGACGGCGATGACGGTGCCGGGCAGCGCCCACGGCAGCACGACGAGCGCGTCGAGCAGGCGCTGGCCCCGGAAGCGGGCGCGGACGAGCAGCCAGCCCGCGGCGAACGCCAGCACGACGTTCGCCACGGTCGCGACCGCCGCCATGCGCAGCGAGTTGACGATCGGACGCAGCAGCTCCGGACGCGACGCGAGCGCGGCGTAGCTCTCGAGCGAGTACTCGGGCGGCAGCGTCTGCACCGTCCAGCTGCCGGGCGGCACGAACGAGACGAGCAGCACCGTCGCGTGCGGCAGCAGCAGCAGGCCGGCGACCGTCGCGGCCAGGGCGGTCCAGCCCCACGCACGCGCGCTGCCGCCCGACGGCGCGCCCAGCGCGCGCGTGCCCGCGCCGGCGGCACTGCCCTTTCCCGCCCCGGTATACGTGCGGCCCGCCTCGAAGCGCTGGATCGCGGCGAGAAAGAGAAGCGATGCGCCGGCCAGGATGACCGTCTCGACGGCCGCCATGCCCGCTTCGTTGTTCAGCTTGCTGGTGAAGATCTGCGTGGTGAGCACGCGGAACCCGCCGCCGAACACGTACGGCGCACTGAAGCTCGCCATCGAGGTCATGAAGACGAGTAGCGCAGCGCCGCCGATGGAGGGGGCGAGCATCGGCAGCGTCACGCGTCGGAGCGTGTGGGCGCGCGACGCGCCGAGCGACGCGGCCGCCTCGGCGTAGCCCTCGTCGAGTCGGGCGAGACCCGCAGCGGTGAAGAGGTAGACGTACACGTACATCGTGTACGCGTGGACGGCGAGGATGGCGACGGGGCCGTCGAACCTCCAGGGCGAGCGCTCGAGGCGGAGCAGCGCCTGCACGCCGCGGGCGAGGAAGCCGGACTCGCCGAAGAGGAACATGAAGGCGATGACGCCGATGAGCGGCGGCAGCAGCACCGGCAGCGAGACGAGCGCGCCGAGCATGCGCCGGCCCGGGAACTCGCGACGCGTGAACAGGAAGGCGAGAGGCACGCCGAGCAGACAGGCGAAGACGACGCTCAAGAGCGAGATCCAGACGCTGTTCCAGAGCGCGGTCAGCTCGGCGCGACTGTCGATGAAGCGCGCGTAGTGGCGCAGCGTGAACACGCCCTCGTCGACGAAACTGTCGACGGCGACGTACGCGTTGGGATACACCACGAGCCAGAGCAGCAGCGCGATGAGCGGCCACGCCAGCAGGCGGACGGGCTTCAAGCGAGGCCGGGCTCGGGAGTGACCCCGGCGCCCTCCGGCGCGGCTGCAAACCAGCGCACGGAGGCGTCCATTCGCGGAGCGATGCTGACGACGTCACCCAGCTCGAAGCCGAGCTCGCGGCCGCTCGCGAGGATCGGCGCGGTGGGCGCCTCACCTCGAGCGCGCGGCGGGCGCGCCGCCCCTTCGGCAACGAACGGCTCGAGGACGTAACGCACCGAGCTGCCGACGAAGTGCTTGCCGACCACTCGCGCGATGGCGGAGGTGTCATCCGAGTCCCCGGCGGGCGGTGCTTCCGTCGCGCCCACAGGCCCGATGTCCGCGTCGCCGCGGATCGCCCGGGGAACGCCGACGTCGCGCTCCGGTGACGGCGTCAGCTCCAGGTCTTCGGGTCGGGCCATGAAGCGCACGGCTTCGCCCGTCCGGACCGTGCCGTCGGGGCGCGCGCCCGCCCACCACCGGGCGTCCCACGCGTCGAGGGAGCAGAGCGCGCTCCCGTCGCCCGGGTCGACGCGCACGACGGTGGCCTCGAGGAAATTGGCACGGCCGAGGAACCCCGCGACGAACTCGGATACCGGCTCCCGGTAGAGCCGCTCGGGCGTGCCGATCTGCTCGACCCGTCCCGCACGCATGACGGCGATGCGGTCGGCGAGCGCGAACGCCTCCTCCTGGTCGTGCGTGACGAAGACGGCGGTCATGTCGAGCCGGTGGAGCAGCGCGCGCAGCTCCGTGCGCGTGCGCTCGCGCAGGGCGGCGTCGAGATTGGAGAGCGGCTCGTCGAGCAGCAGCACGGGCGGCCTCGGGGCCAGGGCGCGCGCGAGCGCGACACGCTGCTGCTGGCCGCCGGAGAGCGCCTGTACTCGCCGCGTCGCGTAGCCATCGAGATCGACGAGCGCCAGCACCTCGCGCACCCGTTCGGCGATTTCCGCGCGCGCCGCGCCGCGTGCCTTCAGCCCGAACGCCACGTTCTCGAACACGTCCAGGTGGGGAAACAGCGCGTAGTTCTGGAAGACCATTCCGGTCGAGCGCTGCCGGGGCGGCTCGCCGGTCACGTCGCGTCCCTCGATCTGGATGCGGCCCGAGTCCGGCTGCTCGAAGCCGGCGATCATGCGCAGCGTCGTCGTCTTGCCGCAGCCGCTCGGACCGAGCAGCACGAGCAGCTCCCCGCGCAGTACGTCGATGGAAACGTCGTCGACGGCGCGGGTCTCGCCGAACGTGCGGGACACGCGCTCGATGCGGACGACGGCGTCGCCCGCCCCGGCGTCAGCGCTGCGTGTCACCGCGACCCCGCACCTCCTCGTCCCAGCGTCGCATCCACTCGGTGCCGCGCTCTTCGAGCAGCGACCAGTCCATCGGCTCCGGACGGATGAGCGCGCGCGCGGCGCGCAGCCGCGGGGGCAGCGAGTCGGCGGGGAAATCCTGACGCGCCGGGATGCGGAAGTGCTCGCGCGCGGCGTGCGTCAGCGCGGGCAGCGCGCCGACGTGGTCGACGAATTCGCGCGCGAGATCCGGATGGCGGCTGCCGCGCACGACCGCGATGCCGTCGATGACGACGGGCGTGCCGCTCGGCGGAATGATGTAGTCGATCGGCAGGTCGGACGCGGTTCGCAGCATCTCGATGTCGGGCAGATCCCAGAGCGTGATGACGCCTTCCTGCCGGGCGAGCTTCTGGTAGAGCAGCGTCGGATTGAGCGTGTACTCGCGCGTCTGCGCGTCCAGCCGCCGGAGCCAGTCGAAGCCCGCCTCGACGGAGCCGGTCTCGCGTAGCGAGCGCTGGAGGATCATGCCGAAGATGGCGCGCATGGTGCCGCTCGCCACCGGGTCGCGGATCAGCACCCGATCGCGCCAGCGCGGCTCGAGCACGTCGTCCCAATCCTGCGGCGCGTCGGCGGAGTCCACCGCCTCGCTGTTGTAGGCGATGACTTCCGGCGTCAGGTAGATGCCGAACCAGGCATCGTCTTCACCGATGGCGCTCGCGGGAATCGCGTCGCCCCAGGACGGGCGGTAGGGGTCGAGCAGATCCTCCTCGGCGGCCTGCGCGAACATCGACGAGGGGGCGCCGAACCACACGTCGGCCTGCGGATTGGCGCGTTCGGAGCGCAGCCGCTCGATGATCTCCTGCGATCCCATGTCGAGCCACTGAACGTCGACGTCCGGACGCGCATCCTCGAACTGCCGCTCGAAAGCCTCGAGCAGGTCGCGACCGTGCGGTGAGTAGACTACGAGGGTCGTGCGCTCCTGGTCGGGCAGGCACGCGCCGGCGAGGAGCAGCGCGAGCGGGAGCAGGCGTGTCATGCGATCCATGTTCTCTTGCATGATTCGACGCGCCAGTCGTGGTCGTCGAGGACGACTTCGCAGACGTAGCCGGCGGCGTCCAGTGCGGCGATGTAGTAGGCCACATCGATGAAGACGCGGCGAGCCGTCACCGTAGGCGGCCACTCGATGGTGTAGCCGATCGCGGGATCGCCGGTCAGCACGTGCACCAGTCGATCCCCGCGTCCGACGTCGAGTGCGCACTCGGACCAGGCGTGCACCGGCGGCTCGGCCTCCTTGAAGCGTCCGAGAAACAGCGGATCCGGATCGACGCGCTGTCGGATGGGCCCCAGCGCGACGCACACGGCCTCCGCGCCGGCCGCTGCCGGTCCGCTCGCGTCGTCCGCCATCATGTGCGCGAGCACGCGCTCGGAGATGCGGTTCGCCGCGCGCGCGGGCGAGCCGATGCCGTCGAGCCCGCCGCTACAGGCGACGACACCAGTGAGCGCGAGCCAGGTCGTCGTGCGGAGACGCGGACGGCCCCGTCCGCTTCGGCCCGGCGCACTCAATCGGCGCCGAGCGCGAGCAGGTTCGCGAGCAGGCGATAGGCGCCCGGCACGCCCTCGGGGAGCTGACGGAACAGCGCGAGGCCCGTGTAGACGTACCAGCCGCGGCCCATGCGGGCGGCGAGCAGCGAGCCGCGCAGCGGCGCCTCGCCCGGGTCCGCCATCTCGAGCAGCGGCGTGTACGCGTCGTCCCAGGTGTGGGCGAAGTACAGGCCGCGCTCCTGAACCCAGCCCTCGAAATCGGCGGCGCCGATACGGTTCGGCCGCGACAGCAGCGGGTGGGACGGATCGAGTAGGCGCACCGGCGCCGTTTCGTCGGTGACGCGATCGTGCGGCCGGCTCATCCTGAGCGGCAGCAGGGCCATGCCGTCGTCAGCGAACTCGTACTTGTTGTACTGGACGATGAGGGCGCCGCCGCCGCGCACGAAGGACTCGAGTCGCGCGCGCGCCGCGGCCGAGGCGAGCTCGGGCGAGACCTCGTACGCACGCGCTCCGGTGAGGATCACGTCGAAGGCGGACAAATCGGTCGATGCGATCGCGGCGGCGGCCAGCGTGTCGACCGCCAGACCGAGCGCCGCGATGGCGGCTGGCACGTCGTCGCCGCTGCCGGGCAGGTATGCGATCCGCACGCCGGTCGGTACGGCCACCGGGAACGCGCGCACCAGCACGTCGCCCGGCTCGGGAACGAGGCGCGGCCGGATGTGCGGGTAGTCGACGAGCGCGTAGCCGGGAGCGGCGTCGGCGAGCGCATCGCGCGCGCCGAGGCGCAGGCGATAATCGCCGGGGGTGACGCGCTCCGGCAGATCGAGCTCCACCATCACGCGTCCGTCGCCGACGGCGTGCGCGAGGCCGTGCGCGGTTTCGGATTCGATCGGGGCAGACGCGGCGGACTCCGGGATCGTGATCGCATCCCAGCCGGGCGGCAGCCTCCAGCTGACGCGCACCGGCCCGCGCGCGCGACTGTTCACGCGCAGCGACTGCTCGAATCGCGGCCGGACGAGCGGGCGCCCGCCGGCATCGAGCGGCAGGACGACGACGTCGGGCTCGGCGTCGATCGAGACGCCGGGCAGCACGAGCAGGGGCTCGCGGAGCTCGCCCTGCGCGGGATCGACTTCCACGTACTCGGCGGCGTCCTCGACCAGCAGGGCAGCCGCGACGAGCGCAGTGCCGCGCAGCAGGGGCGGCTGAAAGGGTCGCGCGCGCAGCCCCGGATCGTCGGGCCACACATAGAGATCGCTGTCCGCCGGGCGCGGCTGCTCGAGGAAGTAGGGGACGTCGACCGGAGCGTCGAGTGGCAGGTGGATGCGAAACGAGCGCCGCGCGACGTGCCCCGCCCGCACCGAGCGGACGGGTGCGTCCCCGGTTTCCGCCCACCAGCCGTCCGGCAGGTCGGGCTCGAGTCGCGCCACGCGCAGGTTCGTGGTACCGCCGTTCCAGAGCGCGAGCTCGAGCGTGACGGTGTCCCCCGGACTCACGCTCGCGCGGTCGGCGGTCACGTCGAGCACGACGCCGAGCGCCAGCAGCGCAGCCCGCGACGCGTCGGCGCGTTCAGCGGCGATGTGGAAGCGAAGGACGCGCGCCGCGTCCGGCGGCAGCGCGCCCGCGACCGTGTAGGCGCTGTCCAGCGTCGAGACGGCATCGAGGAGCGACTCTGCGGTGGCGGCCGTACCGAGGGCGGGGCGGAACGTCTCGCGCGCCGCCGTCGCCTGTCGCTCGTATCGCTCGAGGAGCTCGACGAGCGGACCCGGGGCGTCGCCTTCCGCCATTGCCCGGGCGCGCGCAGCGAGCGTCGCGTCGATGCTTTCGAAGATATCGGACGGATCCAGCGCGGGACCCGGAGCCACCGCGGACAGCGTCGACGACTGCGGCCCCGCCGACTCCGCGCGCCCCATGTCCTGCGATCGGTGGCGGCTGCGGCTGGCCATCGCGATCTGGTAGCGCGAGCGGCCGAGGAGCGGATCGAGCCAGCCGGTCTCGAGCACGACGAGCGAGTCCGCATCCGGCGTGCGGTACCACGACTGGTAGAAGCGCGTCGGCTGGTGCGGCGCGAGCCCCGCCTCGAGCTGCCCGCGGAAGCGCGACGGATCCGCCGCGGCGACGTAGGCCTCGCGGGCTAGGATACCGGCCGCCTGATGGTGGCCGTGGCCGTCGCGCGCCGTGCCGGTGAACTGGCTGATGACCACGTCCGGCCGCCAGCGACGGATCACCGCGACCACGTCGGCCAGCACGCTGTCGCGCGGCCAGTGGCGGAAGGTCTCGTCGGCGGAACGTGAGAAGCCGAAGTCGTACGCGCGCGAGAAGAACTGCACCGCGCCGTCCAGCCGGCGGGCGGCGAGCAGCTCCTCCGTGCGGATCAGCCCGAGCGCTTCCTCCAGCTCACCGCCGATCAGGTTCTGCCCGCCCTCGCCCCGCGTAAGCGAGAGATAGGCGACATCGGCGCCGCGGCCGAGCGCGAGCTCCGCCAGGATCGCCGTGTTCTCGTCGTCCGGGTGCGCGCCGATCATGAGCACGCGATGGGTGGGCCCGAGCCGACGCAGGGCGAGGCCGAGGGCGATGGCGCCGCGGTACTCGAGCTCTGGCGCGGGCAGCCGCGCGGCGGGATCGAACAGCGCTGCGGGCAGGGGCTCGGGAAGCGTCGTGTCTGCCAGTCCGTGATGCGATCCGCCGGCGGGCGCGGACTCGCGCACGGGCGGGCGGCGCGGCGCCGTGGGGCCGCGTGACTCGCCGCTGGGCGCGGCGGTCGCGCAGCCGAGCGCGCCTGCGAGCGCGAGCGACAGGATGACCGGGAATCGATTGGCTCTCATGGAGAAGCGGAAGCTAGAACCCGGTGGGGCGGACGCAAGTGCGAGAACGACCGTTCCTTGGCATGAGTATCGCTTCTTATGCCGGGCGACCGGACCCGCGGACCGGCAAGGCAAGGAAACGAATGGAGCAGGTGGACTGTCCCCTGGCGGAAGTGCTGGCCGGGCGGCTACGTGCGGCACGTGAGCAGATGACGGAACGGTGGCTGGAGCGCATCAGCCAGCGCGCCTCGATCGACCCCAACGAAGTCTTTCCCAGCGACGCGCTGCTCGACCACATTCCGCTGTTGATGGACGGGATCGCCGATTACATGGAGAATCCCGCGGAGGAGATCAGCGCGGACGACGCGGTGATCGCGAAGGCGATGGAGCTGGGCGAGATGCGGCTGAGCCAGGGGTTCAGCGCCCACGAGGTCCTGAAGGAATACGAGATCCTGGGCGGCGTGCTGTTCGCGTTCCTGGTCTCGATGGTCGACGACATCAACCAGGACTGCAGCCGCAGCGAACTGCTCTCGTGCGCGCAGCGCCTTTTCCGGGCCGTGACCGTGATCCAGCAGTTCACGACGACCCACTATCTGCGGCTGGCCGACGAGCAGGTGAGCGTGCGCGAGGAAAAGCTGCGCGGCTTCAACCGCCTGGTGACACACGAGCTGAAGACCCGAATCAGCGCGGCCGCGGGCGCGACTGCGATGCTGCGCGAGCCCTTCGTCTTCGACGACCGCGCGCAGCGCGATCGCTTCCTCGCCATCGCGGCCGAGAATCTGGACGGGATGCAGCAGACGCTCGAGAACCTGCTGTCGCTCAGTCGCATGGATTCCGACCCGCGGCGGCAGGGCAACGTGGAGCTGCGCGCGGTCGCCGCCGAGGCCGCGCGCGGACTGCGCGAGATGGCCGAGACCAGCGGAGTCGATATTCGCATCGCCGACGACATGCCCGAGATCGACGTCGACTCCGCCGCGGTCGAGCTCTGTCTCGTCAACTATCTCTCGAACGCGATCAAGTATGCGGATTCCTCGAAGTCCGAGCGCTGGGTCGAGGTGCGGGCGCACTGGTCCGACGCGGACGCGCCCGAGGGCGAGCTGGTGGTCGAGGTGCGGGACAACGGCATCGGCGTCCCGCCCGACCGTCGCGCCGGGCTCTTCGGTCGTTTCTATCGGGCCCACGATACCGTCGTCCCGGGCACCGGAATCGGGCTCAGCATCGTGATGGAAACGGCGCAGTCGCTCGGTGGCCGCGCGTGGGTCGAGTTCGACGACGAAGGCTCGGCGTTCAAGTTTTCGCTGCCGGCTCGCCGCCGGGTCGATGAGGAGAGTTCCGCGGCCGATAGGGTGCACGACGCCTGATCCGTCCAGTGACCGGGGCGGGAGCCGCTCGACCGCGGAAGCCGAGCCGGCCGAGCCGGTCAGCCCCGCGTGGAGCGCGGTGCTCGCGGCGCTGGCGCGGCTGCCGCAGGGCGCGCTGAGCCGGGGTGCCGGCATGCTGGCGGACGCGCCGATCCCGCGACCGATGCGGCGGCGCGTGCTGTCGACGTTCGCGCGCACGGTCGGCATCGACCTGAGCGAGGTCGAGCTGCCGCTCGAGGAGTACCGCTCGATCGGCGACTTCTTCGTGCGCAGGCTGCGACCGGACGCGCGTGCCTGGCCGGACCGTGACGGCGCCCTCGCCAGTCCGGTGGACGGCATCGTCGGCCGCTTCGGCCGGATCGAGCGCGGGCGTGTGCTCCAGGCCAAGGGCCGCGACTACAGCGTGGGCGAGCTGCTCGGCGGTGGCGACGCGGGCGAGCGCTACGACGGAGGCACCTTCGTCACCCTTTACCTGAGCCCGCGCCACTACCACCGCATCCACGCGCCGTGCGGCGGCGATATTGCGCTCGCGCGCCACATCCCCGGTGCGCTGCTGCCGGTGAATGCCGCCGCGGTCTCGAGCATTCCCGACCTGTTCGCGCGCAACGAGCGGCTGGTGTGCTGGATCGAGGGTCCGCTCGGCCGCGTGGCCGTGGTCGCGGTCGGCGCGTACAACGTGGGCCGCATCGCGGCGAGCTTCGAGCGTCTGCGTCCGGAGCACGGTGCGGACCCGCAGTCGCGCGGGTGGCGCACGAACGTGCGGGGCGCGCCTGGGGAGACGCGCCGCTATGATCCACCCATTGCCGTCCGACAGGGCGACGAGATCATGGCCTTCCACCTCGGATCGACCGTGGTTCTGCTGCTGGAGCCGCACCGTGCCGCGCTGTCGCACTCGCTCGCGCCCGGAACCGAAGTTCCTGCGGGCAGCATCCTCACCGAGGGCGCGGGAGACTCCGCCGCCCGACAGGAGTCGCAGTCATGAAGCAGTCAGGCGCCTTCGTCATGCTCGCGCTCACGACGCTCGTTCTGCAGGCATTGCCGGCGCGGGCAGGGGCGCAGTTGCGGCCGGGCATGGGCGGCGGCCCTCCGGCTGCGAGCCAGTTCCGCATCTACGCCATGGGTGGCTGGGCGGAAGTCGACGTCGACGAGATGAACGCGCGCCTCGGCGGGCTGCCCGAGCCGTACACGCCGGTCGACGACGACATGGTGGTCGTGGGCGGCGGACTCCACGCGCGCATGAAACGCGTCCTCGCGGGTGTCGAGGGCGCGGTGCTCCTCTCGCTCGAGGAAGCGCAGGTCGCCGACGCGCGCCGCGCCGCCTTCTCCGGATTCCACGGCGCGATCCTGGTCGGCTTCTCGATCCTCCAGACCGAGGGGCTCGACATCTACCCGCTCGTCCAGCTCGGAGGCGCGGGAGCCTCGCTGGAGGTGCAGGAGCGGGGCGATCCTTCGTGGGACGACGTGCTCGGGGACCCCGGCCGCTCATCCACGCTTTCCACCTTCACCGTTTACGGCGCGGGAGGCGTGGGCATCGAGTACGCGTTCCCGGGTGGCTTCTTCGCGGGGCTGCGCGGCACCTGGGCATACACGCCGTCGTCCGACGGCTGGTCGGCGGAGGACGGCGACGTGCTCGGCGGCCCGGAAGTGGCTCTCTCCGGCCCGAACCTCAGGCTGATGATCGGCTTCGGCGGACGGGGCGGCCGCTAGAGGGTCAGATCGAAGCGGGCCTCGATCACGTCTGCGAGGGCACCGGCCAGGAAGCGATGCGCCTCGTCGCTCATGTGGATGCCGTCGAAAGTCACGAAGGAGCCGAAGAAGTTCGGCGCGCTCGGATGCGGGCACTGCGTCTCGACCAGGAACACCATGGCTTCGAGCGTCAGCGTATTGTCGAGGAATTCGCAGCGCCGCAGCCGGTTGCGTCCCTCCGAGCCGAGCAGCGCCTGGTCGAGCACCTGCGTGGAGCTCAGGTACATCCAGCTCCGCGACATCGCCTGCTGGCGCAGGATCGAATTGAACGCGTCGACGCGTTCGGCGACTGAATCGGCTTCCTCGCGCGTCAGCACGTAGGGAGCGGCCGGATCGCAGCTCACCACCGTCACCTCCGGGTCGCCGTACGCCAGGAACGATACCGTGTTCATCGACAGCGGATTGCGCGCGCCCGTGGCATCCGTCGGCGCGCAGTCCGCACTGACCGGCTTCGGCGCGAAGCCCAGCGAGTCGGCAACCCAGTAATAGAGGCCTGGCTGGAGCACCGGTGCCAGCGTGACGTCCACCACGCCGATCAGCACGACACCCAGCGGACGCGCTCCACCGATGCCCCCCGCGACACGCGCCTCATAGACGGCGAACGTATCGAGCGGCGTCATGAGCGCCGGATCACCGCGGAGTGCCCCGGCGAGTACGTCGTTGTTGCCGAGCCAGGAAGTGACGAGCGTCGGCTGCGCCCGCCGCATCGCCTCGACCTGCGACATGCCGCCCAGCAGCAGCGTGGTCAGCGGATTGGTCGCACTGCCCGGCCGATCGATGTCGAACGCGTCGGCCATCCTCGCGCCCGGCACCGCCACGTTCTGGACGACCTCGGGCGCGGGCTGCGAGCGCAGGGCGCAGCTGCTGCTGGTGCCGCCGGAGACCCGGTCCCGCTCGAGGATCGTCGCGCCGGTCTCGTCGGTGTCGAGAACGCCCACGAGCGGCGGCGGACAACCCGGCATCGCGAGCGACGGAATGGAGAAGCTGGCTCCCGCCCTCTGCGCGAGCACGACTGGATACGCCAGCCGCTGTGTGCTGTCGTTGATGCCGCCCGACATGTAGCCCGCCGTGAGCGAGTTCCCCAGCGCGACGTAGCGCTGGAAGATCTGCTGCTCCTCGGTCTGCTCCGGCACGACGATCGTCTCGTCCTCGATGCAGCCGCCGAGCGTGAGCGCGAGCGCGGCCGTGAGCAGCGGAAGCGCGATCCTGCGATTCATTCCTGTCCTCATGCCGCTAGCGCGTTCCGCCGAAATGATACGTCACGGTCGCTCCGAAGAGCTGCCCATCGGAAGAGTAGAGGCCCCCGTTCAACTGCTCGGCCGTTTCGTCGATGCTTTCACGCCTCACGAGACGACCGCGCCGGCTGGCGGCGTTCATCGTCATGGCGACGACGTCGAGCGACAGCCGCTCGCTCGCACGGTAGCTCATGCCGCCGCCGAACAACGCCCGCTCGGAATCCGGCAGGAACGGCGACACCGAGGCATCCCTCGCGGCCGCCTCGGCCAGGGTGAACCCGCCGCGCACCGTCACCCGGTCGCTCAGCGCGTAATCGACGCCGAAGCGGACCGTGCCGGCGTCCTCGAAGTCGAGGATCAGCCGCTCGTCGAGCGCCACTCCGAAGTCGACGTCTGCCTGGTCCCACTGCGACCACTGCGTCCACTGGTAATCGAGCAGGACACGCAGCGTCGGGTCGAGCTGTAGCGCGATGCCGGCGACGGCCTGCGCCGGCAGCGTGATGCTCGTCGAGAAGTCCTGATCCGAGGCGACACCCCCCGGCTCGAAGACACCCGACGCCGCGATGAAGTCGTCCAGGGACATGGTCGTCGGGAAGATGGTGCCCAGCGGCCCGACCGTTAGGAACGTCGGCACCTGCGTGAAGTCGGCCGTGCCGTCCAGCGCCAGCTCGACCGAATGCAGGTAGCGGGCGCCCACCGAGATCCCGTTGCTGACCCGGAACAGCGCCCCCACGTGGCCGGTCACGCCCCAGCCGTCCCCGGCGATGCGTACATCGGCGAAGTCGGTGCCCTGCGCGATGCCGAGCTGCGAGAAGGTGAAGGGACCCGTCGTCTGCTCGGCCAGATCCAGTCGTCGCCTGATCTCGATGTCGCCCTTCACCAGATCGACGCCGACGCCGATCGACAGGCGCCCCGGAATGACATCGTAGGCGATGGTGGGCTGGAGGTAGACCCCGCGCAGCGAGTGCGCATAGCCGGCGAAGCGGCCCTCGAAGCCCGTGCCGCAGCGCGGCTGCTCGGGGGGGCAGACCGGCCAGTCCACCGAGAGGCCGTACGGTTGCCACACGCCCAGCCCCAGACCGATGCGCTCGGACAGCCGGTACGTCGCCCAGCCGTGCGGCACGATCATGCTGCCCGGCACCCGCGTGACCTCGGTCCCCGTCGTGTCGTGCACGAACGAGCCCGCCTGGTCGATAACGGTCACGCCGAAGCTGACCGCACCGTTCTCCCGCACCAGTGCCGCTGGATTGTAGTAGACCGCGGAGCCGTCCTGGCAGGGATGCGCCACGCCCGCGCCGTTGCGCCCGGTCATGCAGCCGCTCTGCGTGTGGATGCCCGCGCCCTGCGCCGAGGCGCCCGCCGGCGCCAGCCACAGCGCAGCGAGCGCCACCAGCAGATGCCCCCACCCGGTGGAGCCCAGAAGCCTCATCGATCGCTCCCGCTTCGCAAAAACATGGGGCCCGCGTGTGGCCGGGCCGAACGATAGGCTACGCCGTGCTCCTTGACTGGACAAGGAGCGGGGAGAATGTTCAATCCTTACACACCCACGCCCATTTACCCCTGGAAACGACCGGAGGCAGTATGAAGCTCGCACGTTCATTCGTGGCGATCATGGCGGTGGCAGCTCTAACAGGATGTGACGACAACGGCGACGGGGATCCGGATCCGAATATCGCCGGCGTTTACACCGTGACCGAGTTCCGCTACACCGCCGATGAGAGTGGCGAGTCGATCGACCTGGCGGGCCTTCCAGCCAGTGTGGGCGGGCCGTACGGGATCCTCGACATGACGGTCGCAGCCGACAACTCGTTTACGGGAACCCTCAAGCTGCCGACTCCGGCGGGGCCGCAGGAGTTCGATATCGGCGGTGACATCGACTTTACCGGCGGCAACACCCTTCGAATCGACTTCGACGCGGCGACCGACGCGCTGGGGCAGCTCGATGACTTCGAGGACGGCACGTTCTCGATGATCGGCAACACGCTGACCATCATCCTTCCGAACGTCACGTTCGACTTCGGCGCCGTCGGGGGCACTCCTGGAGAGGTCGACGCCGACCTGCGCATCGTCGGCAGCCGCTCCTAGACGAGGATTCGCGGGCGGCGGTCGGGGAGTTCCCGTCGCCGCCCGCTCCGTTTTTCCCGGCCGCCCCGCGGCCGTCATCTGTCGCGACAATCTCCCGAGGTCACGAGGCCGATGCAGACCCCCCGCGCAGTCGTTCGGTGGACCCTGATGGTGACCCTGGCGCTGTTCGGCGCGTGGCAGCCGGCGTCCGCACAGCAGAGCGGCTCGATCGCCGGCGTGGTGCGGCCGGCCGAGGCGCAGCCGGTCGTCTCGACGACGGACGGCATCGCCGCCGTGCAGGTCGACGCGCTGCGCGCCGACGGCGGCGTGCAGGCGACCGTCCTCACCAACGAGGACGGCGCCTTCCGGCTGTTCGTCCCGCCGGGCTCGTACACCGTCGTCTTCACCGTCCCCGGCTGGGAGACCCAGCGCATCCCCGTGACGGTCGCCGCGGGTGAGACCGCGAGCCTGGAGGTGCAGCTCGCGGAGCGCGCGTTCGACCTGAATCCGATCACGGTGACCGCTTCGCGCACCGAGGAGAAGGCGCTCGACGCGCCGGCCGCCGTCGAGGTGCAGTCGACGCGGGACATCGAGGAGCAGCCCGCGATCACGATGGCCGATCACGTGCGCAGCGTCGCCGCGGTCGACGTCATCAAGAGCGGCCTCCAGGGCAACTACGTCGTCGTGCGCGGCTTCAACAACATCTTCTCGGGGGCGACGCTGACGCTGACCGACAATCGCATCGCGGGCGTGCCGTCGCTGCGCGCCAACGTGCTGCACCTGAATCCGACGTCGAACCTCGACATCGAGCGCATCGAAGTCGTGCTCGGGCCGGGCTCCGCGCTGTACGGGCCGAACGCGGCGAACGGCGTCATCCACACGATCACCAAGTCGCCCATCGATTACCCGGGCGGCATGCTCTCCGCCGGCTTCGGCATGCGCCAGCAGCAGGAGCAGACGGAGGGCCTGTTCTTCGATCAGGACGGCGACGGCGCGCCCGATTCCGTCAGCGCGACCTTCGGGGGCTCGTCCGAGCCGGTCTACAACCTCGAGGGCCGCTACGCGCTGCGTCTGGGGGAGACCGTCGGCATCAAGGCGTCCGGCATCTTCTTCATGGGCGAGGAATTCGAGTTCGCCGATCCAGAGGAGTTCGAACAGCAGGCGATAGCCGACCGCTGCATCGCCGCGGGTTACCAGCGCACGAATCCGAACTGCGCGAACTTCGCCCAGGGCCTGAATTTCGGTCAGCCCGGCGCGCTCGAGACCATGATCGAGAGCGTGGACAACGTCGCGGCGGGCCGCGACAACGGGCTCGAGCGCTATGCCTTCGATCTGCGCGCCGACTGGCGCCCCAGCGAGGACCTGAGCTTCATCGCGTCCGGCGGGCGCACGACCGCGATCACCAGCGTGGATCTGACCGGCCTGGGCGGCGGGCAGGTGGTCGACTGGGGCTACAACTACGGTCAGGTCCGTACGCTGTGGCGTGACCTCTTCGCACAGGTGTTCTTCAACCAGAGCGACAACACCGAGACGTATCTGCTGCGCTCGGGACGTCCGCTCGTCGATCGCTCCTCGCTGCTGGTCGCACAGGTGCAGAACATGACGCTGTGGGCGGACACCCGCTTCGTCTACGGCGTCGATTTCCTCCGCACCATGCCGAACACCGAAGGCACGATCAACGGCCGCAACGAGGATGACGACGACGTCATGGAGCTCGGCGGCTACGTTCAGTCGGAAACGCCGCTCGGCGACCACTTCGAGCTGACGCTCGCCGCGCGACTCGACGGCCATTCGCGACTGGACGAGCCGGTCTTTTCCCCGCGCGCGGCCGTCGTCTGGCAGCCGACGCAGGGTCAGAACATCCGCGCGACGTACAACCGCGCGTTCTCGACGCCGACTACGCTGAACCTGTTCCTCGATATCTCCGGCGGGACCATCCCGCTGCCCGCCGGCCTCCAGTACGACGTGCGCGCGCAGGGGACGACCGACGAGGGGCTGCACTTCGCGTTCGACGAGAACGGCGTGCCGATGCACCGCTCGCCGTTCGCGCTTTTCTTCGGCGGCTCGGACCAGACGTTCTATCCGACGACGACGGAGCGGGTCTGGGACGAAGTGGCGGCCGTGGTCTCCGCCAGCAATCCGTCCGCCGGCGCGTTCCTCGCCTCGCTCGAGCCGACCGAGAGCGACGTCGCGATCGACATTCGTACGCTCAACACCGCGACCAGCACCTTCGCATCGACGCCGGGCGGCGTCGGCGGCATCGAGAACATCCCCCAGGTCCTGCCCACCATCACGAACACGTTCGAGGTGGGCTACAAGGGACTGATCGGAGAAAACCTGCTGCTCGGCGCGAACGCCTACTACTCCCTGATCGACGACTTCACGTCGGCTTTGCGCGTGGTCACGCCGAACGTGTTCCTGAATCCGGCCGACATCGAGGCCTACCTTCTCGCCAACGGCGCCGACTGCGTCACGGCCACGACACTCGCGGTCAACATCGGCGGCGCGAACGAGCCCGTCGACGTCTGCGACGGATCCACCCTCGCGCCGCGCCCGGGTCTGCCGATCGGCGTGATCACGGCCCAGGAGGCGGGCGGCACCTTTCCCGCCCTCATGCTGACCTACCAGAACCTCGGCCGCGTCGAGCTCTTCGGCATCGACATGAGCGCGACCGTCATCGTGGACGATCGCTGGGAGATCGACGCGGGCCTCGCCTTCATCAGCGACGACGAGTTCGTCGCCAACGAGGGCGAGGTCACCGAAGAAACGATTCCGCTGAATGCGCCGACGCAAAAGGCGACCGGCTCCGTTCGCTACCGGAACGACGACTTCGGTGTGACCGGCCGGGTGCGCGGCCGCTATGTCAATGGCTTCCCCGCCAATTCGGGTGTCTATTCCGGCGACGTGGAGAGCTATACCTCGTTCGACGTCACCGCGGGCTACCGGCTGCCGTTCGCCGAGGGCCTCAGCCTTACGGTCGACGTGCAGAACGTTCTGAACACCGACTACCAGACCTTCGTCGGCGCGCCGGCGCTCGGGCGGTTCACGCTGCTGCGCCTGATGTACGAGTTCTGAGGGAACGGGGAGGGCGCTTCGCGCGGGTGGGCTGCGCGGGGAGGCCTTCGGGGGGAGGAGGAGGGGCGGGCGCTTCGTCGGCGTTCGCCCCTCTTCGATTTCGGGGAACTGCCGTTCACGTTCACGTCGAACGTTCACGTTCAGGTATCTGCGACCTGATTCGCGGCGGGGCCGGACTCACCAGGTACAGGCGGCATCCTCAGGTGCGCGTGGCGCGCTCCCGCACCATTCGCTCGAGCTCGGCGTCCGGCACGCCGTCCAGGTCGGCGTCAGGAGCCAGGGTGAAGGTCCAGCGCTCGCCCGCCGGCGTAAGGACGTGCAGGTAGCGTGTCAGGTCGCACGCGCCGCAGCGCATCGCGAAGCGGTCCACGCGGGCCGACCATTCGGCGCCGGCGTCATCGCGCCAGATGCGATGGAAGTGCGACCAGTCCTCCGCTTCCGACCCGACCTCACCTCACCTCGCCTCACCTCACCTCAGCGCGGCCGCAGGCTGCGCTGCCCGGAACGGGGCACCCGGCTCCCAGGTCACGATGTGGCCCGCGATGGCGGACGCGGCGACGACGTAGGGCGAGACCAGGTAGAGCTGCCCGGGGCCGCTGCGCCCCGGGAAGTTCCGGTTCTGCGACGACACCGTCACCTCGTCCGGACGCGCGCTCGTGCCGGGGCCGGCGGCGATGCACGCGCCGCAGCCGGGCTCGATGAACTCGGCGCCGACGGCCTCGAACAGGTCGAGGTATCCCTTCTGCCGGCAGTACTCCTTCACTTCCTGCGAGCCGCACTGGATGTAGAGCTTGACGCCCTCGGCGACTCGCAGATCGCGGTCGTGGGCCTCGCGCAGCACGGTCGCGTACATGTCCATGTCCTCCTTCTTGCCGGCGGTGCAGGAGCCGGCATACGCGACGTCGATCTTCACCGGCTCATCGAGCTCGTCGACGTAGCGGCCGTTGCCGGGGTCGCCGGGCAGCGCGACCATCGGCCGCAGCCTCGACGCGTCGATGTCGATGACCTTCACGTAGTGGGCGTCGGGGTCCGACTGGAGGCCGACGATGAGCGACTCGGCGCGGCGGCGGTCCATGCCGCGCTCGGTGACCATGTACTCGACGGCGCGCGCGTCGGGCGCGACGATGCCGGTGAACGCGCCGACTTCGGCGGCCATGTTGGTCATGGTCGCGCGCTCGTCGATGGACAGCTCCTCGACGACAGGCCCGGCGTATTCGATGATCTGCCCGATCGCATGGCCGTCCCTCACGTACGGGTGGCGCAGAATGTCGAGCATGATGTCCTTGGCCGTGACGTTGCGCGGCCGGCGGCCCTTCACGACCACCTTGAACGACGGCGGCACGCTGACGCGCACGTCCTTCGTGATCCATGAATTGAAGATCGCGGTGGTGCCGACGCCGAAGGCGATGCAGCCGATGGCGCCGGAGTGGGGCGTGTGCGAGTCGGTGCCGACGATGAGCTGGCCGGGCTCCGCGTACTCCTCGAGCATCTTGGAGTGACAGATGGCCTCGGAGCCCACACGGAGGCCGAGGCGTTCGCCGTAGTAGATGACGCCCTGCTTCTTCGCGAACTCCTCCTGCTTGTCCTTGAGCTGACGCGCGACGTCGAGCAGCCCGAGCTGCACGCGCTCCTTCGGCATCACCTCGTGCAGGTAGGTGAGGTGATCACGGAACATGATGATGGTCGACGGATCGTTGACCTTCGCGTCGGCGCCCAGCTTCTCCTCGAAGAAGATGGCGGCCATCGGCGACACGTACTCGTGCGAGAAACGCCAGTCGGTGCGCACGAAGCCGCTGTCGCCCGGCTTGACCCACGGCACGCCGACGGCGCCCTGCGCGGCATCGGTCACCCAGCGTCGCCCGAAGATCTTCTCCGCGACGGTCATCGGCCGGTGTCCGCCGCGTGGGCCGACCGGTCTCAGGCCATGGCCGTCGTCGCCCGCATGAGACGACGGCTGCGAGGTCACCGCCGCCTGCGCCATCCCGTCCTCCGGCAGCCACGCATTCGGTGTGGGATCGTCGTTGCCGTCACCCGCCCCGCGCTGCCGCCGCGAATCCTCCGCGTCGACTGCGCCGGCGTCGCGCGGTCCGGAATCCGGAATCCGGGATCCGGAATTCATCGACTCGATCGAAGGCGTCTCAGCCCGACCCTGGAGCCGCGCGACGTTGAACTCGAAGAGGCCGCCGTACTCGATGATCTGGCGAGTGATAGGATCGAGGCCATCGGTGAACTCCGAGAGCTGAATCTCCTCGCCGCTCCGGATGCGGTCGATCAGCGAGAAGTCCGTCGACGTGAGCACGCCGAGGTTCTGGCAGTTCTCGTTGTAGATGCGCTCGATGTTCTCGGCGATGACGACGCGGATGCCGGCCATCAGCTCGGCGTAGGGCGACTGCTCGCGGCTGGATCCCTTGCCGCGCCGCTTGCCCGCGACCGAACAGACGAAGCCACCCTTCTTCACTGCGCCGCGGCCGATCGGCGCCTCGCCGCCCGCGCGCAGGCCCAGGTAGGGAAACTGGCCGAGCGTCTCGTCGAAGTAGTAGCAGATGTAGGCCGGCGTGATCTCGTCGGTCGAGATCTGGTCGCGCAGCTGCGCCCGCAGCTCGTCGGTCAACTCCAGGTCCTCGCCCGCCAGCTGGCGGCGGATCAGCTCGGCGTCGTCCACCAGGAACAGGACGCGGCCGTCGAACCGCATCGTCGTCGGCCGCTTCTCCACCTCGATATCGCGAATGTCGGACATTCTGGCCTCGGGCTTCCAGGCGTCGGGCGTCGGGCCTCAGGCGTCGGCGTCAGGATCAGTGTCTCGCAGACCGTACCAGCGGGAAAAAGTGCGCCGCCGGGGTGAGGCGGGCAACGGCGCCCGAAAAAACGAACGCGCGACGGATCGATCGATCCGCCGCGCGTCCGTTTGGCGCAGAGCCGGCTCGCGACTATTCGTCGTCCGGGCTCTCGACGTCCACATCCGGAACGATGACCGTCGTCGTATCCGTGCCGATGTCCACGTCAGCGGCGTCCACGTCGTACTCCGGTACCTGGCCGCCCTCGACATCCACGTCGGGCAGCTCGCCCTCCTCCGTCTGCTCCACGTCACAGGCCGCCATGCCCACGACGAACAGCGGAGCCACGATCAGGCTCAGGAACTTGCGCATCTTCATGCCCACCCTCCCATTGAAGTCATCGGTCTCGTCTGGCCAAACCGTGACGGCACCGAAGAAGAAATCCCCGAATAGGCACGTTCCCGGTCCGTCCGGGGCCCCCTCAACGCAGCAACTATGCCTGAAACCGTACGCCGGCTGGCCATGCCGCTTCTGCTGGGGGTGATCGCCTGCGGTGGGGCCGACCCGGGCGACGAACAGGCGCGGCGACAGATCGACTCCCTTGCGCTCGCGCCGCCCGCCCCGACCGGCAGTCTGCCCGATCCCCTCGTCGCGCCGTCCGATACGGGCCCATGGATGGTCGAGCGACCCGCGGGAGCGACACCGGACCCGAGCGGCTGGTCGACGGGCGCGAGCAGCGGCGGAACGCCCGGCGGCATCACGATCCTCCGCACTGTCAGAACCGCGCGACACGACGGCTACGACCGCGTCGTCTTCGAGTTCGACTCCGGCGTTCCCGTCTGGCGCATCGATTACGTCGACTCGCCGCAGTACGAGTGCGGCTCGGGCGAGGCGGTGTGGGTCGCGGGGGACGGCTGGCTCCACGTCGCCTTCGAGCCCGCGAACGCGCATACGGACGAGGGCCGGCCGACCACACAGCGGCGCCTCGTCGACCCCGCCGGCGCCAACCTACGCGAGTTGCGCCGCATCTGTGATTTCGAGGCCCACGTCGACTACGTCATCGGCGTCGGCTCCCCCAATCCCTACCGGGCGTTCACGCTCGGGCAGCCGGCACGGCTCGTCGTCGATATACGGAATCGAGGTGAGGTGAGGTGAGGTGAGGTGAGGCGGGCGGCATCTCGCCTTCTCTCACCTCAGTTCCCGTTCCCTCACCTCACCTCGCGCGGCGTCAGTCGCGCGTCCACACATTGTTCTCCCGCGCGACATCCGGAAAATTGCCGCTCGGATCGATCTCGATCCGCGTCACCGCCGACCCGTCCGGCACTTCGAGCGTGGCGCGCGTCTCGCCACGCAGCCAGGTCTCGACCGGCACCTCGCGCTCGAGCGCGCTGCCATCGGCGCGCGTGATCCGCACGCGGGCCGGCATCGGCAAGCGGCCGAGGTCCTCGATGACGATGCGGGCGCCGCCGCCGGCGCTCGGCTCGACCGAAGCAACGGCCTGATCGAGCGTCCACGTCGTGAAGTACCACGAGTACCAGAACCAGTCGAGGTCGCGACCGCTGACGTCCTCGAAGGTGTTCCACAGGTCGTAGGGATACGCATGCCGGTACGCCCAGCGATCGAAGAACTCGTGGTACGCGCGCTCGAACGTTTCCTCGCCGAGCAGCTCGCGCAGCGCGACCAGCACCGTCGCCGGCTTGCGGTAGGACGCGACGACGTACGCGGGACCCGGATAGTGGAAGTCGGAGCGGCGCATCATCTCCCCCTCGTTCTCGGTGCCGGCGAAGCGCAGGTAATCATTCCGATCGTCGTCATCGGCGCGCACCCCCGGGAAGAACTCCTTGCGCGACTGGTTTTCGTTGAAGGACGTCGTGCCTTCGTCGAACCAGGAGAAACGGCGCTCGTTCGTCGACACGATCATCGGCACCCACATGTGCGCGAGCTCGTGCGCGATCACGTTGTAGAGCGCGGTGTCGCCGGCCGCGGTGTAATCGCCGATGAGCGTCATCTGGGGGAACTCCATGCCACCGCCGATGATGCCGGCGCCCTCGACGGCCGTCATGTGCGGCCATGGGTAGGGCGTCGCGGTGAAGCGCGCGAGGAAGTCGATGGCGTGCTGCGTGTAGCGCGCGGCGTGCTGCCAGCGGGGAGCGGTCGGACGCCAGATGGCGTCGGCGCGTGCGTAATCGATGACGCCATCGCCGTCCCGATCGCCGGCGCGCGTGCGCGCGGCGTCCCAGCGGGAAGCGCGCGTGATGGACACGGCGATGTCGCGCACCGTGTCCGCGTCGAAGCGCCAGACCAGGCGTCCGCCCGTTCCCGACCGCGTCGCCGCCGACGCCTCGCCGGGACCGATCACACGCACGATCGAGTCGCTCGCTTCGGCCTGGCGCAGCCGGGCGACGACCGCGTCGGCCAGCGTCTCCTGCGGGTTCAGGTGCGTGCCGGTGCCGACCACCAGCCAGCCCGCCGGGGCGTCGACGGAGTACGTGTAGTTGCCGAAGCCGTGGTAGAACTCGGCGTTGCCGAGGAACGGGTCGTCCATCCAGCCGATGACGTCGTCGTATACCGCCATGCGCGGGTGGAAATAGGCCAGGAAGACGAGGTTCTCGTCGCTGTGCCCCATGCGAGCGCCGGTGCCCTGCTGCGGGATGGTGAAGCCGAACGACATGTCGAGCTCGATCGAGGCGCCGGGCGCGAGCGCCTGCGCCGGACGGATGGCCATGCGGGTGCCGTCGACGAGATAGCCTGCGGCCTGGAGACTCTCGAGCGGCTGGAGCTCGATGCCCGCGGCGGCGACGCGGTGCAGCTCCATCCCCTGCGTGACCTCGACCCGCTCGCTGCGCGGCGCGCCGGGGGCGTGGAGGTTCTGCGCGAGCTCGACGATCAGCACGGGCAGCGGTCGCGGCGAGCGGTTGTGGTACGTGATGCGAGTCGTGCCGTCGACCCGCTTGTTCGAGGGATCCACGCGCACGTCGACTCGATAGTCCGCCCACTGCTGCCAGTACCGATCCCCAGGGCGGCCCGCCTCGGTCCGCGTACCCGCCTCGATCGCGTCGGCGAAGGCGGCCGGGTGGTAGATCGGCTGCGGCAGCGGGCGCGCGGGGGGCCAGGTCGCCTGCGCGACGGGCGCGGGCGCGGCCACGGGATCGGCCGACGGCGCGCAGCCGAACAGCGGAAGCGACAGCAGAAGGGGGAGCAGCAGGTGGTTTCCGGGTCTCATGTCGATACCTGTTCTCGTGACGGTTTGAGCTGGAGGTGCCGGCCGCGGCCGGGTCAGGCCCGCAAGCGATGCGCCCCGAAGGGACGGACCGCATCGAAGACATCCGCCGGCCGGTGCGCGAGCACCGCTCCGGCCTCGAGGGCGCGAGCCGCGAAGCCTTCCCGATCGGAGCGTCGGCCCCAGGTCGCGGCCACGGGCGTCACTCCGGCCGCGCGGGCGGCCAGCACGTCGGACATCGTGTCACCGATGTAGACGGCGCACGCGGCCGGTGTGTCGAGCCGCTCCAGGGCGATGCGGATGCCGTGCGGGTCGGGTTTGGCGTCGTCGACGTCGTCGTCCAGGACGATCACGTCGAACGGCCCGAGCTGCGCAACCGGGCCCGTGATCTCCCAGGCGCGCCGGCTCTTGCCGGTGACGATGCCGACACGATGGCCCGCGCTGCGCAGGCCCTCGAGCAGCGTCGCGACGCCTTCGTAGACCCCGTCGAAGTGGCTCGGGTGCAGGGCATCGTAATACTCGTAGAAATCGGCGCGGCAGCCGGCGACCTCCGTCGGCGCCACCAGCGAGGCGAGGAAGCGGATCTCGGAGCGCGGGCGGAGCGCCAGCAGCTCCTCGTCCGAGGGCCGTCGTGCGAGCCGCGGCTCGACGGCCCGTCGGTAGCATTCGAGGTAGAGCCGCTTCGTGTCGACCAGCGTGCCGTCGAGATCGAAGAGGACCGCGACCGGGGTGGAGTGTAACGATTTCGTCTTCATTTCGTTGCAGATCGTGCTGGCGCCGCGCGCCGGGCAGGGGCTACCATAGTCGAACCCGCGCCCGAGCACACATCGATGAATCCCGCCGCCGCTTCCGCGTCCGCCGTTCTGCGTCCCGTCCGAGCGACGTTCCGGGCGGTCGCGAAGACCGTCGTGCCGGACATGGCGGCGCTGGACGAGGCCGCCTGGACGCGCGTCGAGGCGATCGTGGAGCGCGCCCTCGCGGATCGTCCCGCGCGCATGCGACGCCAACTCGTGGTCTACATGCGCCTGATCGACGGACTGGCGCTCGCCCGCCACGGACGCCGCTTCCGTTCACTCGAAGCCGACGCACGCCAGCGGCTGCTGGAACGGTTGCAGGATTCGCGCGTGCTGCTGCTGCGTCGGGGCTTCTGGGGACTGCGCACCCTCGTCTACATGGGCTGGTATGCGCAGCCGTCGACCGCAGAGGCGATCGGCTACGGCGCCGCGAAGGGGGGTTGGGCCGCGCGGCCGGGGCTGACGCCCGCCACGCCCCTGCCCGACGTCGTGCCCGCCCACGAGCTGGTCTCGCGGCCCGAACCGGGGCGCCCGACCTGAATGCTGGCGGCCGCAAATGCTGGCCCGGCGCCGCGTCACGCGGCATCTTGAGACCGAAACCTCGCCACGGAGGCACCGCTGCCCGAGCTGTTCTACGATATCGTGATCGTCGGCTCCGGTGCCGGCGGCGGCACGGTAGCGGCCGAGATGGCACCGCTCGCGCGCGACGGGCGTCGCGTCCTCGTGCTCGAGAAGGGGCCGCGCTTCCGGATCGAGGAATTCAGCGGCCGCGAGCTGGAGATGGCCGGCGCCCTCTACGAGGACGCGGGCGGGTTTCTCACCGCCGACGGCACGATGACGCTCGCGTTCGCGCACGCGTACGGCGGATCCACGCTCGTCTATACGGGCACGTCGCTGATCGTGCCGGAGCGGGTCATCCGCGACTGGGGCGTTCCGCGTCTGGACCACGCCGACGTCGAGGCGCGCTCCCGGAAGTACATGGCGCAGAACGGCGTGTATTACCTGCCGCCGGAACGCATCAACGACAACAATCGGCTGTTCGTGGCGGGCGCGCGCGCGGCGGGCTTCCACGCCGAGCAGTTCCCGCTCAATCTCAGCGGCTGTTTCGGTGCCAGCGTGTGCAATCTCGGCTGCCCGAACGGCGCCAAGATGGGGACGCATCGGGTGCAGCTCCCGGCGGCCGAGGCCGCGGGCGTCGAAGTCGTGACCCGTGCGGAAGTGCTCCGGCTGGACGCCGAGCGCAACCTCTACGTGCGCGTGACGGAGAAGCGGCCGGGCGAGAAGGGTGCGGCCTCCGAATGGGCGCCCGGCGAGTACCGGATCCGCGCGGGAACCGTCGTACTGTCCGCCGGTGCGATCGGTTCGCCGGCGCTGCTGCTGCGTTCCGGCTTCGGCGAGCGGCTGCGCCGGCTGGGCGCGGGCTTCACCTGTCACCCGGCGCACATCCTGGTCGCGGAACACGCGGCGCCGATCACGAACGATGTCGGGCACCCGAAGTCCTTCTTCGTCGACCGCGCGGAGCAGGACGGCTACGTACTCGAGACGTGCATGTATTTCCCATTCACGACGGCGAAGAACCTGACCGGCTTCGGTGAGCCGCACGCGGCGCTCATGCGTGCGTTTCCGCGCCTCCAGATGATCCTGGTCCTCGCCTGCGACAAGGCGGCCGACGGCAACCGCGTGCGCGTGGATCGAGTGGGACGGCCGGCCGTCGACTACACCTTCGCGCGGCACACGATCGACTCCATGGTCGCCGCCACGCGCGCGTCGGCGCGCATCTTCTTCGGTGCCGGAGCCCTGCGCGTGCACGCGCCCAGCGCGGATCCCCCGCTCATCGAGCGCGAGGACGCCGCGCGCGTCGACGAGCTGATCGCCGCGGAGCACTTCCTGCCCGGCAAGGTGTCGGTCTCGGCCGCGCACCTGATGGGCGGCTGCGCGATGGGCTCGGACGCGGGCGATTCGGTGACCGACTCCTTCGGCCGCGTGCACGACCTGCCGTGGCTGCGGATCGCCGATGCCAGCCTGTTCCCCGACTCGCTCGAGATCAATCCGTACGTCACGATCATGGCCCTGTCGGACCGCGTCGCGGAGGGCCTCCGGGCCGAGGCGGCCCTGTTTCCGCGCGCGGAGGCCGCGCTCGCATGAGCCTGCGCTCGCTCCTGAGGCCGCCCGACGATCTGGAGGTCGAGGCGGGCGGTCGCGGCGAGCTGCTCGTCGCACGCATCCGGCTGTGGATTCTGCTGCTGCTCGCTCCCATCCCGATCGTGAACGCGATCGAGCTGGCCCACTGGGAGAATCTGGTCGGGGCGGCCGTGCTCGTGACGGCGCTGATCATCGCGACGCTGATCTATCGCGCGGTCCGGCGCGATCCGCGCCGGAGCTGGATCGGACTTGTGAGCACGACCGTCGACGTCACGCTCATCACGCTGACACTGAGCGTCTTCCTCCTGTTCGGCGAGCCGCTCACCACGACCAACAGTCTCGTCGTATTCGGCGTCTACTACCTGGCCATCATGGCCACCGCGCTGCGTCACGATCCCCGCCTGTCGATGCTCGCGGGCGTTCTCGCGGTCGCGCAGTACGCCGTGCTGGTCTCGGTGGCAGCGTCCACCTTCGATCTGCTCCCGGACGGCGTGTCATCGGAGCGTTACGGCTCGTTCAGCTGGAGCAGCCAGATCGCGCGGCTGGTCCTGCTCACGGCGGCTTCGGCCCTCGCGACGGTCATCGTGCTCCGACAGGGCGAGCTGCTGCATCGCTCGAGCATCGACTCGCTCACCTCGCTGTACAATCGCGGCGCGTTCGCAGAGCGCCTCGAAACCGAAGTGACGCGCACGCGCCGGCACAAGCATCCGCTCTCCGTCGCCATGATCGACATCGATCATTTCAAGTACATCAACGACGATCACGGGCACGCCGCGGGCGATGACGCGCTGATGCAGTTCGCGCACGCGCTGCGCACCGAATTCCGCACCACGGACCTCGTCGCCCGCTACGGCGGCGAGGAGTTCGTCGTGATGATGCCCGAGACGCCGCCCGAGGGCGCGACGGTGAAGCTCCAGCGCTTCGTCCGCTACATCGCCGAACGCAGGTTCCGGCTGGCCCGCAGCGGAGAACCGCTGCGCATGACCGTCTCGGCCGGGGTCGCGGGAGTGCCGGGCGATCTCCAGGATCCCGGGGAGCTGCTCGCTGCCGCCGATGCGCGGCTCATCACCGCGAAGCGCGCGGGCCGCAACTCCGTGATCGGCGCAGGCGACGCCGCCCCGGATCTCGGATGAAGACGACCGGGGGCCGCCTGGTCGTACGCGCGCTGGAGGACGAGGACGTCCCGTTCACCTTCGGCATCCCCGGCACCCACAACATCGAGCTGTACGACGCACTGGCCGAGTCGACCAGCGTGCGGCCGATCCTCGTGACGGACGAGCAGGGCGCCTCGTTCATGGCCGACGGCGTGTGGCGCGCGTCGGGCCGGCTCGGCTGCGTCAACGTCGTGCCCGGCGCGGGCCTGACGCACGCGATGTCGGGCATCGCCGAAGCCTTCATGGACAACGTGCCGATGCTGGTGCTCACGTGCGGCATCCGCACGGACACCGGCCGCGCCTATCAGCTGCACGACGTCGATCAGCTCGCCATGGTCGCCCCCGTGACCAAGGCTCAGCTGCGCGTCGGGCGCGGCGAGGAGCTGTACGCGACGGTCCGCCGCGCGTGCGCGCTCGCGCGGGCGGGCGCGCCCGGCCCGGTCGTGGTCGAGGTACCGGCGAATCTCTACCTGTTTCGACATGAGGACTCGGGAGCGGAAACGGGAGCGGGAGCGGGAACGCGAGCGGGGGCGGGGGTGGCCGAGCTGATCGAGCGGGCGGTCACGGTGCTGCGGGCGGCGCGGCGGCCGCTGTTGTACGTGGGGCTGGGCGCGGCGGGGGCGCGGACGCGGCTCGTCGAGCTCGCGGAGCGGCTCGAGGTGCCGGTCGCGTCGACGATCCAGGGCAAGGGCGTGTTTCCGGAGAGCCACCCGCTGTTTCTGTGGCCGGGATTCGGCGACGCGGCGCCGGCGTTCGTCCGGAAGGTCGTGGCCGGGTGCGACGCGACGCTCGCGATCGGCTGCCGCTTCGGCGAGGTGGCGACGGGCTCGTATGGGCTGGTGCCGCCGGGGCGGCTGATGCACGTCGACATCGACCCGGCCGTGCCGGGGCGGAACTTCCCGGCGGAGGTCGGGATCGAAGCGGACGCCGCCCTCTTTGTGGATGCGCTGCTCGCGCGGCTCGATGAGGCGCCGCGCCCGCGGGACGCCGACCTGCGCGAGCGGGTTGCGCGCGGACACGCGGCCGTCGTCGACGAGTGGCGCGAGGAGGCCGCGGCGAGCGAATCGGTCGCGCCGTGGGCGCTGCTGTCGGCGCTCCAGCGTCGTTTCGGCCCGGATACCATCTACGCGACCGACAGCGGCAACGGGACGTTCCTCGCGATGGAGCAGCTGCGCCTCGACCAACCGGGCCGTTTCCTCGCCCCCGTCGACTATTCCTGCATGGGCTACTCGGTGCCGGCGGCGATCGGCGCGAAGCTGGCCCGACCGGAGGCGCCGGTCGTCGCCCTCGCGGGGGACGGTGCGTTCCTGATGACGGGTCTGGAGCTGGCGACGGCGGTCGCGCACGAAGTGCCGATCGCGGTGTTCCTGCTGCGGGACCGGGAGCTCGCGCAGATCGCGCAGTTCCAGGACACCGCGCTCAGCCGCAAGACGGCGAGCACCGTCTCGAGCTACGATCTGGCATCGCTCGCCGGCTCCCTCGGCGTCGAGTGCGTGCGCGTGGATCGCAACCACGAGATCGAGGCGGCGCTGGACGCGGCGCTGATTGCGTTCGCCGAAGGGCGTCCGATCGCGGTCGACGTGGCCATCGACTACTCACGCAAGTCGTATTTCACGAAAGGCGTGGTGAAGACGAACCTGCTGCGGCTGCCCGTGGGCGATCGGGCGCGCTTTATCGCACGCGCGCTCGGCCGGCGGCTGCTGCCATCGTGGGGGACCCGGACGTGAGCGAGATCGACCAGCCGCACGACGGGTTGCTGCGCGCGGGGCTCGGGCTGGCGAATCGGCGGCCGCGTGACGAAGTCGTGATGACGCTGCTCGGCGCGATCGGCTGGCTGGAGCGGCTGTCGCGCGATGCTTCAGCCGAGGTGCGTCGCTCGGTCATGGCCGCACGCGACCACGCAGTCGAGGCGGCGATGTGGATCAGCGGCGGCGTCGGACGGGAGGACGCCGCGGGGGCGCTGCTGCTGGCGATGCAGTCGCTCGACGACGTGCGGGTGCGCGCGCGGCCGCAGCTGCCGTCGCGCACGTGGAACCAGCGTCTGAACGTCTGGCAGATGATCGGCGGAGCGTCCGCGCGCACGCACCTGCTCGACCGGCTGCTGGAGACGGTCGGTGACGCGAGCGCGCCCGTGCTCGACCAGATCGCCGACATCGTGCGCTGGGACGACGACGAGCCGCTGCCGGCCGAGATCGAGTCCGTCGCGATGCCGCTCGAGCTGGTGGTGCGCAACGGCCGGGAGACATCGATCATCCCGGCGCCGGCGTTCCGCGCCATCGAGCAGAGCGTGCGCTGGGTGACGGGACCCACCGGTCTCACCGGCGTGGTCGGCGGCAGGCCTTTCCGCGTGGCCGGCCCGTTCGTGTACGGGGAACGCGCCGTCCGTTTCCACTTCCTGCACGACGAAGTGCTGGTCCCGTTCGGGTCGCTGCGGTTGCAGGCCGCCATGGCCACGACGCCCCAGCCGGCCGCATGACGAACGCGCCGCCGCCTGCCGTCGATCCGCGCTGGATCGAGCTGTTCCGTCGGGAGTTCGAGGAGATGGCGGAGCGTCTCGACGCGGCTGCGGACGCGCTCTCGCGCGGCTACTCGGCCGATCAGGTGAATGCCGCGTTCCGCGCGCTGCACACGATCAAGGGGAACAGCTACGCCATCGGCCTGGGCGCCGTAGGCGATCTCGCGCATCGCTTCGAGACCGCGCTGGGGCTCGTGCGCGACGGACGCGCGCTGCGCGACGATTCGCTCGCCGAGCTGCTGCTCGACGTTACGGACGAGCTGCGCCGGCTGGTCGACTCGCCGACGGACGAGGCGCCGCAGGAGCTGCTCGATCGGATCGTGCGCCTCGCGCCGGACGATCCCGAGCTGGTCTCACCGCCGTCGTTCCGGTCGAACCTCGAGCCCGTGGGAGTGGCCGCCGGCACCGGCGGCGACGAACCGGCCGAGGGTGCCGAGTCCGACGACGCGGAGCCGCCGACCATCCCGCCCGGCATGATGGCGGCGCCGTCCGGCTCGCCCCAGGTCGCCGCGGCCGCCGCGGCAGGGGCCGGCAGCGTGTTGGCGGCGGCGCGCGAGACGCTCGTGATCCCCGTCGACGTGAACGATCTGGACGAGCTCGTGGCCGCGACGGAAGCGCTGCGCGCGCTGGCGCAGGCGGACGGCGACTTCGTGCTCGCGCGGCGCGCCGAGGAGCTGAGCCGCGGACTGCTCGCGATCCGCACGCTCGGCGTGTCCAAGATCGTCCCGCGGCTGCGTCGCCTGGTGCGAGACACGGCGCGCGCGCTCGGCAAGCCGGTCGCACTGCACATCGAAGGCGAGGAGCTGGACGGCGACGCGGCGGTGATCCGCGACCTGTCCGAGGCGCTGCCGCACCTGCTGCGCAACGCCATCGACCACGGCATCGAAAAGCCGGCCGAACGGGAATCGATCTCCAAACCGGCGGAGGGACAGCTCACGCTCCGCTTCGTCCAGGGATCCGACGCATTCGTCGTCGAGATCGAGGACGATGGCCGCGGCATGGATCCCGACGCGATCCTGGAGAAGGCGCTGCGCAGAGATCTGCTGACGGAGGAGGAGGGCGCGCGCATGGATCGCGACGAGCGGCTGCGGCTCATCTTTCGGCCCGGCTTCTCGACCCGCGAGGAAGCGACGGAAACCTCCGGGCGCGGCGTCGGCATGGACGTCGTCGCGGCCGTCGTCGAGCGACACCGCGGCCGCATCGACATCGAGACCCGCCGCGGCGCCGGCAGCCGCTTCATCCTCCGTTTCCCGATCCTGTTCCGCTACGAGGAGTATCTCGTCGTGGACCTGGACGGTCGGCCCGTCGGCCTGCCGGTCCGCTACGTCGCCGAGATCATCGAGCGCGAGGACGCCCCCGTCGTCGAGGACGGTCTCGTCGTGCTCCACGGCGAGGCGCTGCCGGTCATCGGCTTCGCGGATCTCGACCCGGATTTCGGCGGACCGGAACGTCGCGCGCTGGTCGTGCTCGGCTTCGAGGCCGGTCGCATGGCCATGGCGGTCGACGCGCTCACCGGCTTCACCGGCACGCTGATCCAGCCGCTGCCCGATCGCACCGCGTCCGAATACCTCGGCGGCGTGGGACAGGCACCGGATGGGCGTCAGCTCTGGGGCATCGACCTGGAGAAGGTCGGCCGCGACGCGGATGCCTTCCGCGTCGAGGGCTGGGGCGCGGCGGGATGAAGCAGTAAACAGTATTCAGTAATCAGTAATCCGGAATCCGGAACAATAATCCGATACCCACTGACCTGGAGATGCAGAAATGAAGCACCGCATCCGACGCATCGGCGTGCTCAAGGCAGCCATCATCGGCGGCATCGCCTACGCGATCATGTCGCTCGTAGTCGTTCCCGTTTTCCTGCTGATGATCTTCGTATCCGGTCCGATGATGAACGACATGGGCGGACCGGAGCGGATGATCGGCCCCGCCTTCATGCTCCTCGCCCCTCTCATCTACGGCGTGCTCGGCTTCATCGGCACGGCCATCGCCGCCCTGGTCTACAACGTGATCGCCATGATGGTCGGCGGTCTGGAGATCGAACTCGAGCGGCTCGATGCCGCGTTTCCGCCGCCCTCCACGGTCACCTGATCTCCGGGCGGGGAGCACAGCCGGGAACGAATTTCGCACGCCGCCGGAGTGGAATTCCTCCTGGGGGGCCCTGTGGCGGACAATGTCCTGGCTCTGATCCCCGCCTTCAACGCGGCGCATCTGGTCGCTCCCGTGATCCGCGAGACGGCGCGTCATCTGCCCGTGCTCGTGGTGGACGACGGCTCCACGGACGACACGGCGGTGGTGGCCGAAGGGGCGGGCGCGCGCGTCGTCCGGCAGCTGCCGAACCAGGGGAAGGGCGCCGCGCTGAAGAACGGTTTTCGTCACGCGCTCGAGCAGGGTGCGGACGCGGTGCTGACACTCGACGCGGACGGACAGCACGATCCGCGGGAGATCCCGAAGCTGCTCGCGGCGTGGCGGGAGCAGCGGCCGGAGATGGTCGTGGGCGCGCGCGACTACGACGACATGCCGTTCGTGCGCCGCCTGTCGAACAAGGCCGGCCGCCGTTCGCTCTCGTGGGCGCTGGGCGCCGATATTCCGGACAACCAGTCGGGCTACCGCGTCATCGGCAGCCGCCTCATGCGCGCAATGCTGGACAGCGGCGAGAGCGGCTTCGAGTTCGAGGTCTGGATGATCGTGCTGTGCGTGCGCAACGGCTGGCCGATGGCGTGGGTGCCGATCCGCACCATCTACGACGGCGCCGGCAGCCACATCCGCCCACTGGAGCATGCGCAGAGCTATATCCGGATGATGCGGGCCATCCGCACCGAGCGCCGCGGCTGGACCGTGGCGACGGGCGCATGACCGGCATCGTCGCACCCGCACACTGCAGGACCCCATGACCCACGAGGATCCGCACCTCTTTCCGCGACGGCGCGAGCCGGGCTCGATCTGGGAGCGGACGGGAGTGAGCCCGCGCACCGAGCGGCGCCTCGACGCGCTGCTCGTCGCGCTGATCGCGCTCTTCGTCGGTGGCTGGACCTGGAGCATCGCCATCGTCATCGAAGAGGACCGGCCCCCGGCCTTCGCGAGTCGGCTGACCGCGAGCGCGCTATCGCCCGACGCGCCGCCCCCGGCCGCTTTCGTCCTCGACGAGATCGTGAGGCGCGTCGCTCTGTCCGCCGACTGGCGCGGCGAGAGCGGCGCCCTGCGCGTACGCATCGTCGAGCCGGGCGACACGCTGGTGCTGCCGGATTCGCTGCCGCCGGAAGTCATCGCGGAGCTGACGCCCGCCGAAGGCGATCCCGCGGGACGGACGACCGGTGGCGATCCCGAGCCCGGCATCTGGAACGTCGTGCTGCGCGCCCACGACGCGGTGCGGCCGCTGCCCGGGTTCACCTACGTCGTGCCGGTGCCCATCACGGAGAAACGCGGCGGCCGCATCGGCAGGTACCTGCTCGGCACGTGGCCGTTCGAGGGGCGCGCGGCGCGCGAGGGATACGAAACGCCGAGCGGCCTCATCCGCGTCACGCCGGAGAATCGGGATCTCCAGGTGAGCGAGCACTTCGTGCTGGGCGATTTCCTGACCAAGGGCCAGGCGGACGTCTGGCCCAAGTACGTCGTCGTCTCGCCGCGCATGCTAGACAAGCTCGAGCTGACCATCCAGGAGCTGGAGCGACGCGGCCATCCGGTGGCCAACGTCGGCATCATCAGCGGCTTCCGGCACCCGCACTACAACGTGGCCGGCGGCAGTCCGGCGGGACGCGGCGACCTCTCGCGTCACATGTACGGCGACGCGACCGACTTCTACATCGACAACGACGGCGACGGCCGCATGGACGACCTGAACGGCGATGGCCGCGTCGACATCGGGGATGCACGCGTGATGGCGCAGGCGGCAGAGCAGGTGGAGCGCGACCATCCCACGCTCATCGGCGGCATCGGCATCTACCGGCCGACCGGTGCGCATTCGGGTTTCATTCACGTCGACACACGCGGCTATCGCGCGCGCTGGTAGCCCGGGGAGAGCACCATGAACGCGACGAACAACGATTCGAATCAGCCCGCCGACGAGACGCCGCTCGCGCCCGAGATGCGCGTGCGCGAGGAGGACCTCGAGCCGCACGCGGGCCTGCGCTACATCGCGCGGCTGTTCAAGGTGCTCGCCGTGCTGCTGATCCTGCTGCTGATCGCCGAGGTGATCATCGGCCTTACGCAGGGAGGCGCGGGTGCACTGCCCACGCTCCTCATCGAGGCGACCCGGCTCATCGTCTTCGCCGGGTTCCTCTGGGGCGCCGGCGACATGGCGCTCATGTTCATCGAGTCGAATCACGATTTGCGCGCGACGCGCATTCTGGTGGGCCGGCTGAACGCGCGGCTCCAGCGTATCATGCAGCATCAGGGTCTGGAGGAGCCGTCGGCGCCGGGCCAGCGGCAGCGCTCGCCCGGACCGGGTCGCTGAGTGTACGATCGAGCGGGAGGTGCACCCATGTCACAGGCGATGCAGGACCTCGAGACGCTCCGCTATCCGGTCGGGCGCTTCCTGCTGGATACGGAGCCGACGCCGCAGAAGCGTGACGGCTGGATCGCCGCGATCGAGGCGCTGCCGACGCGCATGAGGGAAGCGGTCGAGGACCTGGACGACGCGCAGCTGGACACGCCCTACCGGCCGGCGGGATGGACGCTCCGGCAGGTCGTGCATCATGTGGCCGACAGTCACCTGAACGCGTACGTCCGGCTGAAGCTGGCGCTCACCGAGGACGCGCCGCCGATCAAGGGCTACGACGAGAAGCTCTGGGCCGAGCTGCCGGATGCGCGGCTGCCGGTCGCCGTCTCCCTCGATCTCCTCGACGCGCTGCACGCGCGCTGGACGGCATTGCTCCGCTCGATGACCGATGACGCCTTCGCACGCCGATGGATGCATCCGGAGCATGGCTCGCGCGATCTCGACTTCCTGCTCCAGCTCTACGCCTGGCACTCGCGTCATCACGTCGCGCACGTAAGCTCGCTACGCGAGCGGACGGGCTGGGTCTGATCGAAGCGCCGCACTCCGCCCGCGAGTTGGCCACCCTCCTCATCCGTCCGCATACGCACCCGCGCGACGCGCGCGACGCGTTCATCACGATCGTCACGCTCCTTCTCATCGCGTCCGCTTCGCTGCTCGTCGCCTATGTGCTGCTCCACTCGGTGCTGTCCGCCTTCGCGGCGGCAACGGCCGCACTGGTCTTCGTCGCCGCGCTGGTGACCGGCGTCGGCCTCTTCACCGTGACCGCGCTCGAGGTGGACGCTACCGGCATCCGCTTTCGGCGCCTGATCGGACAGCCGCGCTTTCTGCCATGGGAGAAGGTGACCGGCATCCGCCGCGCGGAGCGAGCCGAAGTCGTGCTGCGCGGATGGCTGCTGCCGCCCATTCCGCCGCGCGGCGCGGCGCTCACGCTCACGTCACTCGGTCATTACCGCTTCGACTGGGACGGCGGCTCCTGCTACTTCCCGCCCGCCGACGAGAACGCACTGCTCGAGATCGTCGAGCGGAACTGGGGCGGCGTGCTTTGATGGCTCAGAAGGATGGGAAACGCGGGTTCACGACGGGGCTGTAGATCGAGCCGAAACGGTACGTGAAGCCGAACGAGCCGAAATACCTGTAATCGGTCGCAAGCTCGCGCTGCTGCGTCAGGATCTCCTCGGGAGTGCGATCGCCCGCCGCCAGCTCGATCTGGTCACGCACCATCTCGGTGAATCCGTCGAGCCGCAGCGAGAGGCCGCGAAACAGGCGCACCTCGGCGCCTCCACCCACTGACAGGGTGTACTGCGGATCCGCCCAGCGGGAATCGCCACCGAATGAGACGATGTAATGGCGGGCGGACAGCCTTCCATCGATCGATCCCCATGGCTGGGTTGCGTCGTAGCCGAGCGTCAGGCGCTGCTGGAGCAGCGACTCGTTGATACGCCCGTAGATCGTGCGTTCATTGTAGTCGTAGTAGCGCGGGCCAACGGTGTAGAGGAGCGTCAGCAGCCGTGTTGTGGACTCCGAATACGGAAAGAAGCTGAGTTCGATGGCTGGACCGATGGTGAACGAGGCATCGAAGTTGTTCCGCGTCGAACGATTCCATCCGGAGTTCCCGCCGACGGACCAGTGCTCGCTGATCGACTTAACCAGGAGACTGCCGGCACCATAACTCTCACGCTCCGATTCGATGGTGGTCGAGTCGTCGATCTCGAATTCCTCGTGCTGTCGGCTGCCATGCACCGAAACGGAATGCTTCCAGTCGGCGGTGGTCCGACTCGCGCTGAAGGAGCCGAAGGCGTTCATGTATCGATAGCTGCTCTGCCCGTTGAAGAAGCTGTTCAGGCTCGCGCGGAACACCCACCCGTGCCAGGGATCCTCCTGCGGAGCCTGCTCGCCAGTTTCGGCCCCTTCCTCGAGCGATACCGTAAGGCGGTCCGCCACCGGCGTTTCCGCCGCAAACGGTGCCAGGCCGATCTTCGCCGCGCGCGCCAGCACCCGCCGCCGATCATCATCCGTTGCGTCGGCTGCCGTGATCTGCCGCAGGCTCGTTTCCCGACCCTCGAAGCGCTCCCGGCCGATGAACCGAAGGGTGTATTCGGCGCCGCCGCCGGCCGTCGTCTGCCGGGTCACCAGCACGTGCACGTCCGCCACCTGCCGGTCTGTCACGAAGTCGACCCACCCGATCCCTTCGGTCAGGAAATCCTGGTCGCAGTGAAAATCGGGACAATCGAAGAAAACGCGCAGTTCGCGCTCGAGGGGCGGCGTCTGAGCGGACGCGGACGTGGGCAATAGCAGCGCGCTCGTGAGCAATGCGCCCTGCGCCAGGGCATGGGCGAGGACTGCACGTGAATTCAGCATGTCAGCGCGGCCACGGCTTCGGGTCAGGTTCGGAAGCGAGCAGCAGCGACGCCGCTTCGGCGAGCGAACGGACCGATGGGAAGCCGGTGCGGATCGGCTCGACCTCGTCGTGGTGCCACGGATCGTCGATCTGGATGAGGATCGCGTTCGCGCCGATCTCGAGCGCCGGGTTCACGTCGGAGCGGATGCTGTTGCCGATCATCCACGCGGCCGATGGGTCGGAAACGCCGAGCTCGTCGAGCGCCTCCCGCAGTCGCGCGCCGGTCTTCACATCCGTGACGCGGACGTGGTCCCGGCCTACCACGTCGAGAACGCCGGCCTCGCGCAGGCACTCGAGCTGATAATCGGGCTCGCCGGACTGGGTGTAGACGACGGTCGGCAGCGCGCGCGCGAGCCGCTCGAGCGCGTGCAGCGCGCCGTCGAGCAGGGGCGGCGTGCCGGCGACGCCGCGGGCGAGCGCGATCAGCTCCGCGACCGTCGCATCCTCCGGTGCGCGTCCGATGGCGACGCACAGTCGGCGGTACGTCTCGGGGAAGGAATGCACCAGGCGTCCGGGACCGAGACCGAACCGGTGCAGCATCGACGGGTCGACTTCCTCGTAGTGCAAACGCTCGCAGGCGTCCGCGTCGAAACCCGCCGCGACGAGCAGCTCGAACAGCCGGCGCCGCGCGTTCTGGAAGCGGGGAGCCGTCTCGACGATGGTGTCGTCGAAATCGACGAGGACCAGCTCGATGCCTTCGCGTCCGGGCACGTGCGGTCGTGCGTGGTTCACGCGTCGACGGAGGGGCGCGGTGTGTGGTCGACCACCAGCGGCACCTCCGCCTTGAGGTCGTTGTCGACGAAAACGACGAACATGTAACCCCCTACCTGCTTCAGGCGGAGGTTGTTGATCCCCAGGATCTGGTTGGTCAGCACCGGCTGCCCAGGCATGCCGCCGCGTGGCACGACCTCACCCTTGATCTCGAAGACGGCGCTGCCGTCCGGATCGTGCAGCCGGATCTCCACCGCATGGCTGCGGTCGCGCTCCGCGGCGTGCGCTTCCAGCCGCATGATGAAGTGCATCTGCGGCAGTGACGTCGGCAGCTCCGAGACCGCGATCCGGTCGAAGATGCCCAGGATGTTCAGCTTGCCTTCCTGGGAGATGTTGGCGTAATCGGCCAGGACCGCGAGCGTGACGCGCATTCGGATCGCCTGTGATGGAAATGGGTGTGCGGAGTACCCGTATCCTGAGTTACGGGTCCGGCATGGGAAAGGGGGCGCGGCGGATCGGCCTCCGATCCACCGGAAGGGGGCGCCGCCGAATCCTGCCGTCGCGTCCCACCAACGACACCTGAGACGCCGGGGCGTGTATGAGCGCCCGGATGGACGGGCGAGCCTACGGACGGGAGCGCGGACGGCTGTGACCAGGAAGCGGACCATCGCGGAGCGGCAGGATCGACGCTTTCGTCGCGCCATGCGCGTCGGCATCGTCGCTTCGCTGCTGTTCCACGTCGTCGTCCTCCTCCTCTTCCGCGACGACAGCATCCCGCTCGCGCCTCTCGCCGCTGCAGGGGCCGACCGCGACGACGACATGGCGGCCGAGGGTGGCGCGCTCGAGACCGTGAACCTGCGCATCGCCGAGCCCCAGCCGATCCCGCGTCCGCCGGATCCCGTCTTCGTGCCGGATGTCCAGGTGGAGCAGCCGCAGCCGCAGATCGAGGTCGAGCCGGTCGACCTGGCCGCGCTCAGCCAGGGCACGGGCGAACCCGCCGAGACGCCAGGCGCGACCGACGCGACCGGGGAAGGCGACGCCGGCACGAGCGAAGAGGGACGCTCGCGTGTGGTGCCGCCCAACCCGCGCGGCATCATCATGCCACCCGGCGGCGTGCCGCGCGGCGCGCGCGGCCGCACCTTCGCCGTTTACGTCTTCGTCGATGCGCGCGGCCGCGTGGTCGCCGATTCCACGCGCATCATTCCGTCGAGCGGCGACCGTGGCTGGGATCGCGACGTGATCGGGCGCGCGAACGAATGGGTCTTCGAGCCCGCGCGGCGGCAGGGACGCGCGGTCGCCGAGTGGTGGTCCTTCGAGTTCGACGGCACGTAGCCGCGGGCCGCGGGCGCGGGCGTCGCGCTAGTCGCCGCCGTCGCCGGCAGGACGCCAGTTCGCGCCCACGGTTCGCCCAGCGGCCACCGTCTCGAACACCACGCGGCCGTCGACCACCGTCAGCACCGGTTCGGCCTCCAGGATGGCGCCCGGATCGACGGACAGCAGGTCGCGGTCCCAGACCACCAGATCCGCGAGCATGCCGCGCTCGAGCGTTCCCTTGTGCTGCTCCTGGAACTCGACCCATGCCGGGATCGCGGTGTACGCGCGGATGGCTTCCGCGATCGTCAGGCGCTGCTCCGGCAGCCAGCCACCGGGTGGCGTGCCCGGCTCCTCCCGGCTCTGCCGCGTCACCGCACTGTAGAGTCCCTGCACCGGCTCCATCGGCTCGACGCCGAAGTCCGTGCCGAACGACACCACCGCGCCCGCATCGAGGAGAGAGCGCCATGCATACGCCCCCTCGCGCGCGCGCCGCGTACCGATGCGCTCCTCCGCCCAGCGCATGTCGCTCGTCGCGTGCGTCGGCTGCATGCTGGCGACGATGCCGAGGCCGGCGAAGCGCGGGATGTCACTCGCGTCGAGGATCTGCGCGTGCTCGATGCGATGGCGCGAGTCGCGCGCGCCGTTCACCACCAGGGCGCGCTCGTACGCATCCAGCGCCATCCGGTTGCCGCCGTCGCCGATCGCGTGCAGCGCGACCTGGAGTCCGGCGGCGTCGGCATCCACTACCAGCTCCACGAGCTGGTCGTACGTCAGCCGCTGGATGCCGCGCGTCGACGGAACGTCGCTGTACGGCTCGAGCATCCAGGCGGTGCGCGAGCCGAGGGTACCGTCGGTGAACCCCTTCAGCATGCCGACCCTCAGCCACTCGTCGCCCGTCGCGGCGATGACGTCGTCCGCTCGCAGGCGCGCGATGTTGCGCGCGCTGAGGCTGTCCCAGCCGTAGACGCGCAGCGTGAGCTCACCGGCGTCGCGCATCCGCCGGTAGACGACGAGGTCCTCGGCCTCGACCTGCGTCTGCACGCTGGTCACGCCACTGCGCGCCGCGACCGCCATCGCCGCCTCGATGCCGCGCCGCAGCTTCGCCGCATCCGGCGGCGGTAAGATGCGCCCGACCAGGTTCATCGCCGATTCCTTGAGGATGCCGGTCGCATCGCCGCGCGCATCGCGCACGATCTCGCCGCCCGCCGGATGCGGCAGCGTGCGGTCGATGTTCGCCAGCTCGAGCGCCCGCGTGTTCACCCACGCCACGTGGCCGTCGACGCGCCGCAGGTAGACCGGATTGTCCGGCGCCGCCAGGTCGAGCACCTCCTTCGTAGGCCAGCCGCCCGTGCCGAGTGCCTCCGGCCGCATGCGCGTCTGGTCCCAGCCGCGGCCGGTGATCCACTCGCCCGGCGCCGCTTCAGCCGCGGCAGCACGCACCCGCGCGCCGACCTCCTCGAGCGAGGTGGCACCCTGCAGCACCACCTCGAGCATCGACACGCCGCCCGAGGCGAGGTGCATGTGCGTGTCGTTGAAGCCGGGCGTCACGAGCCGGCCGCCCAGCTCCACGACGCGCGTGCGCGGCCCGATCATCGTTGCGATCCATTCGCTCGCGCCGACCGCCAGCACCCGATTCCCGCGAATCGCGATCGCCTCGTGCTCCGTCTGTGCCGCGTCCGCCAGGAACACCCGGCCGTCGAGCAGGACCATGTCCGCCGGATCGGCCGGCCAGACCCGCTCCTCGTGCCACGGCATGTGCTCGTATCCCGGCATGCCCTGGCAGCCGGCCAGTACCGCTATCAGAAACGTCGCAAGAATCCGTCGAAGCATGGCTTCAAGGGCTCTAGGCTCCAGGCGCTAGGCGCTAGGCATCAGGCAATGCGCCGCGGCGGCGCCGAAGTTACGTGCCCGTCCTACGAGGCGCACCCGCAATGGCCCGCAGCCTCGCCTAGAGCCTGGAGCCTAGAGCCTAGAGCCTAGAGCCCAACGCCCACCGCGGCTTGCCGTCGCCCGTGCATCGGCCGATGATCCCGACCATGCAGGAGACGCAGGACGACCTGCCGGCGCCCTATCGGCGGGAGATCATCGACGACGTGGAGCTGATCGCGCTGCCCGAGGCGCTGGACGCGGCGCGGCAGGCGCTGTCGCTGTCCGGCAGTCTGTTCGACTTCGCCGCGAGCCGACCGGGTGCGCGTGCGCTGGCGGGCCGCGGTGTCGCGTATCACATCCCGGCGCCGGGGTCGTACACGAACGAGCGCTGGATGGTGCGACATTATCGGCGTGGGGGATTCATCGCGCGATTCGTGCGCGACCGCTATCTCGACTCCGGCGTGAAGCGTCCCATCCGCGAGCTGACGGCCAGCGTGAAGGCGCGGGCGCGTGGCGTCGCGACCCCCGAAGTGGTCGCAGCGGCGGTCTACCCGGCGGGCGGCTGGTACCGCGCCGACATCGTGACGCGCTTCCTGCCGGAGTCGCGCGACCTTGCCGATCGACTATTCGACGACGCCGCCGCCGAGCGGCGCCGTCAGGCCATGCGGCTCGCCGGCGGCCTGCTGCGGCGGGCACACGAGGCGGGCGTGGTGCACAACGACCTCAATCTGGGCAACATCCTGATCGCCGGACCGCGCGACGCGGAGCGCGCCTGGCTGCTCGATCTGGATCGCGCCGTGGTGATGCGGGACGCAGCCGCTCGCTTCGAGCGCGACCTCATGCTGCGGCGCTTCGCGCGCTCGCTGCGCAAGTTCGAGCGCGCGCATCGGACGAAGCTGAAGGCCGGGGAGCGCGAGGCGTTCGCGCAAGCGTACGCTCTCGATTCCGCGACGGAGGGGACGCAACCGGTGGACGCCGACGCGAAGGGAGCGGGTTCATGAGCGAGCCGCGCACGCTGAAGCTGCCCGCGCCGCCGCGCGAAGTCTGCATCGTCATGATGAGCGCGATCGGCGATGCGGTGCACGTCCTGCCGGTCGCGAACGCGCTGAAGCGAGGCTGGCCGCGATGCCGGATCACCTGGGTCATCCAGCCCGCGGCCCACAAGCTGGTCGAGAATCACCCCGCGATCGACGATTTCATCATCTTCCGCCGCCAGCGGGGGATCGCCGGCTGGCGCTCGCTCGCGGACGCGCGCCGGCAGCTCGAAGGTCGACGCTTCGACCTCGTGCTCGCGCTCCAGGTCTACTTCAAGGCGGGCGTGCTCACGGCGATGATCGATGCGCCGATCAAGCTCGGCTTCGATCGGGCACGCGCACGCGACCTGAACTGGCTGTTCACCACGCACCGCCTGCCCGCGCATCCGGTTCAGCACGTCCAGGATCAGTACTTCGAGTTCGTCCGCTACCTCGGCCTCGATCCGCGCCCGGTCGAGTGGGGCATCGACATCACGGACGAGGAGCGGCGCCGGCAGCGCGAGTTCTTCGCACCCCTGAAGCGGCCCGTCGTCGCGATCGTCATGGGCACGAGCAAGCCCGAAAAGAACTGGATGGCGGAGCGCTACACGCGGCTGATCGACACGATCCAGCGGGACATGGGTCTGACGGCGGTGCTCGTGGGCGGTCCGTCCGCGATCGAAAAGGAGATCACCGACGCCACGCTCTACCGCTGCTCGACCGTTCCCGTGAACGCGCTCGGGGACGATCTGCGTCGGCTCGTCTGGATCCTGGATGGCGCCGATATCGTCATCAGCCCCGACACGGGTCCGCTGCACATCGCCCGCGCCCTGGAGCGCCCGGTCATCGGCCTCTACGGCTATACCAATCCGAAGCGACTGGGGCCGTACGCCAAGTACCAGGACCTGATCGTCGACGGCTACGCGAAGCACCCCGACGATGTCTATCCGGCGTCGATGGAGTACCGGGCGGACGGCATGAAGCGCGTCCAGGCCCACTCCGTCATCGAGAAGGTCGGCTATGCGCTCCGCACCTACGTCCGCAAACCGTAGGCGGTAGACAGTAGGCGGTAGGCGGTACGCGGTAGACCGAATACCGAATACTGTCGACCGAATACCGAATGCCGTCTACGAATTACGCGCGGCCTCCGGAATCGTTAGTTTGGCCGCCATGAAGAGAGAGCAACGAATCCTGTGGGTCGACGACGAGGTCGAGCTGCTCGAGCCGCACCTGTTCTTCCTGCGGGAGCGCGGCTACACCGTCGAGACGAGCGCCAACGGCATGGACGCGCTCGCGCTGATCCGCGAGAAGCCTTACGACCTGGTGCTGCTGGACGAGCAGATGCCGGGGCAGTCGGGGCTCCAGGTCCTGTCCGAGCTGCGCCGCGAGGACCCGCACGCGCGCGTCGTCATGGTGACCAAGTCGGAGGAGGACCGGACGCTGATGGAAGCGATCGGCCGCCGCGTCGACGAGTACCTGGTCAAGCCGGCGAGTCCGATGCAGGTCCTGTCCGTCGTCACGCGCGTGCTCCAGGGGCAGCAGCTCCGCCAGCAGCAGGCGGCGCAGGATTTCGCCAGCCGCTACCTCCAGCTCCAGGAGCTTCGCGACGGCGCGCGCGACTGGCGGCAGTATGCCGCGCTCTACGACGAGCTGACCAACTGGGACATCCGGCTGCGCGACGCGGGCGACACTGGCCTCGCCGACTCCGTCGAGGAGCTGCTCGTCGACGTGCGCCGCGAGTTCGGCCGCTACATCGTCCAGCACTACACCGGCTGGGTAACCGGGATGGATGCGGACCGGCCGGCGCTTTCCGTCGACGTCGCGGAGCGCTGGCTGCTGCGGCGTGCCGACGCGGGGCCCGTCCTCTTCATGGTCATCGACTGTCTGCGGCTCGATCAGTGGCGCGTGCTCGCGCCGCTGCTCGCCGAGCGCTTCGACATCGAGGAGGAGCTGTACTACAGCATCCTGCCGACTGCGACGCCCTACTCGCGCAACGCGTTCTTCAGCGGGAAGTACCCCGACGCCATCACGGCCGAGTACCCGACCTGGTGGCGCCAGGAAGAAGGCAGCATGAACGCCTTCGAGGACGAGCTGCTGAGGGACCTCCTCGAGCGCACGGGTCGCCACGTCCCCGTCCATTACGAGAAGGTGTTCACCGACGAGGGCGGTGACGACGTGGTCGCGCGCGTCGCGGGGGCTCTGCGGGCGGGAGGCGTCGTCGCCACCGTCTTCAACTTCATCGACATGCTGACCCACGGGCGCAGCGAGTCGGCGATCCTGATGGAGGTCGCGCGCGACGAGTCCGCGTTGCGCGCGCTCACGCGACAGTGGTTCGAGCGCTCCACCGCGTTCCGCGTGCTGGAGCTCGCCGCCCGCGAAGGCGTGACCGTCGTCTTCACGACCGATCACGGCTCCATCCTGTGCCGCCGGCCGGTCACGGTCTTCGCGCGTCGCGATGCGACCGCCAACCTGCGCTACAAGTTCGGCAACGACCTGCGCGCGGAGGATCCTTCCGCCGTCTTCTCGGTAAACGACGAGCGCCTGTTGCGCTTTCCCGAAGGGCCCATGGCGACGAACTACCTGTTCGCCCTCGAGGACAGCTTCTTCGTCTATCCGACCAAGCTGCGCGAGTACCAGGCCCGCTATCGCGGTTCGTTCCTCCACGGCGGCGTGAGTCCCGAGGAGATGATCCTGCCCATCGCGGTGCTCACGCCGCGCACCAGCCGCTGATCCGGTCGTGAGCCTCTACCTGCGTGTCCTCTCGTACCTCTCGCCCTACAAGGGCCTGCTGGTCGGAGGCGTGCTCGCCACGTTCCTGTTCGCGGCGACCGACGCGTTCAGCCTGATCACGCTGATCCCGTTCCTGAACTCGCTGTTCGGCGCGGAGCCGACCTCGATCGCGGCCGCCAACGACTCGCTCAGGTGGCTGCTCGACAATACAGTCGGCCACTTCATCTCCGACACCGCGGCCCCGCAGCAGGCGCTGATCAGCATCATTCTGTTCATGCTGGGGGTGTTCTTTCTCAAGAACATCATGGACTGGGCGCAGCAGGTGCTGGTCGTGCGGCTGGAGCAGAAGGTGACGCGTGACATGCGCAACGAGGTGTACGACCACCTGGTCGACCTCGACCTGCGCTTCTTCGGGCACACGCGCGCCGGCCAGGTCATCACCCGCCTAACGTCCGACGTCGACCGGCTGCGCACGCTGGTCACGCGCAACATCGCGAAGTTCACCACCTCTATCTTCGAGATCCTCGCGACCGTCGCGCTGATGATCACGATCTCGTGGCAGCTCACGCTCATCGCGCTGGTCGCGCTGCCCGCGATGTTCGGCATCTGGCTGCCGCTCCTGCGCCGCCTCCGTCGCGGCGATCGACGCGTGCTGGACCTCGCCGGCGAGGTCGCGTCGCACATCCAGGAGACGGTGTTCGGCATCCGACTGGTCAAGTCGTTCGCCGCCGAGCGCTACGAGCGCGATCGGTTCCATCGCCTGTCGCACCGCTACTACCGCACGTTCGTGCGTACGGACGCGATGCGCGCCGCGGCCGGCCCCCTCACCGAGACGATGGCCGCGATCGGCACGGTGCTGCTGCTCTGGTTCGGGTCGCGGCTCGTCTTCGAGGCGGAGCTGACGGCGCCGGCGTTCATCACGTTCCTCGTGCTGAGCACGAAGCTGTACTCGCCGGCGAAGTGGCTGTCGAAGTTCCGCTCGATCATCGGGCCGGGACTCGCCGCGGCGGAGCGGGTCTTCGAGTTCCTCGACGCGCCCATCGAGATCAGCCAGCAGATCGATGCGATGGACTTTCCGGGCGAGCACGACACCATCCGCTTCGAGCACGTGACGTTCGGCTACGATCCCGTCGAGCCCGTGCTCGAGGACATCGATTTCGAGGTGCGTCGCGGGGAAGTGGTGGCGCTGGTGGGGCCGAGCGGAGCGGGCAAATCGACGCTCGTCGACCTGCTCGCCCGCTTCTACGATCCGACGGGTGGTCGCATCCTGATCGACGACGTCGACATCCGCCGCTTCAGTACGCGCTCGCTGCGCTCGCGCTTCGGCATCGTGACGCAGGAGACGGTGCTCTTCCACGACACGGTGCGCTCCAACATCGCGTATGGCCTGCCGAACGCGTCGCAGGAGTCGATCGAGCGGGCGGCCGACGCGGCGCACGCGTCGGAGTTCATCCGTCGACTGCCCGAGGGATACGAGACCGTGCTGGGCGAGCGGGGCACGCGTCTGTCGGGCGGCCAGCGGCAGCGCATCGCCATCGCACGCGCCATCCTGCGCGACCCGCCGATCCTCATCTTCGACGAGGCGACATCGGCGCTGGATACGGAATCGGAGCGGCTCGTGCAGGAGGCGATCAATCGCCTGCTCCAGGGACGCACGGTGTTCGTCATCGCGCATCGGCTGTCGACGATCCGCCACGCGGACCGCATCCTCGTGCTGAAGAACGGTCGCCTGGTCGAGAGCGGCCGGCACGAGGAGCTGCTCGATCGACGTGGTACCTATCGGCAGCTCTACGAGATGCAGTTCGCGAGTGCCTGAGACGCCCCTGCGCGTTCCGCCCCGGGCGCCGCTCGGCGCGGAGCGCGTCGCGGTCATCCTGTCCACGTACGAGTGGCCGCACGCGCTCGAGCTGACGCTCGCGGGCTACGCGCGTCAGACGATGCCCGGCTTTCAGCTGGTAATTGCGGACGACGGCTCCGGCGCCGACACGCGCGCGCTGATCGAGCGTTGCGCGCGCGAGACCGGCATCGATGTCGTGCACGTCTGGCACGAGGACCGCGGCTTCCGGAAGAGCGAGATCCTGAACCGCGCGATCCTCGCCACGCAGCGCGATTACGTCGTCTTCTCCGACGGCGACACGATCCCGCGCGAGGATCTGGTCGAGGTGCACGTGCGGGAGGCGGCGCCGGATCGATTCCTGGCCGGCGGCTACGTCAAGCTGCCGAGGATCACCAGCGAAGCCATCACGCTGAACGACGTGCGCAGCGGCCGGGTCTTCGACCTGCGCTGGCTGCGCTCGCACGGCTATCGGCCGGGCCGCTATGCGCTGCGCTTCACCCGCAGCCGCGCGTGGGGTCGGCTGCTGGACTTCGCCACGTCACACAAGGTGCGCTGGGTCGGCAACAACGCGTCGACCTGGCGCACGCACCTGATCGAGGCGAACGGCTTCGATATGGAGATGGGATACGGCGGGCAGGACGCGGCGCTCGGCGATCGGCTGGAGAACCTGGGCATCAGGCCCAGGCGCATCCGCTACCGCACGCTCGCGCTGCACCTGCACCACGAGCGGCCTTGGCGCGATCCCGCCGGCGTGCGTCGCAACATCGAGATCCGCCAGCGCATTCGCGCGAGCGGCGAAGTGCGCGCGACGCGCGGGATCGACGAGCTGCCCTAGGCGCTAGACTCCACGCGACCGGGTTCGCGCGGCGTCGTAGATCTCCTCCAGCTTCGCCGTCTGCCTGCGCAGGTCGAAGCGCTCGAGCACGAACGCGCGGGCGCGCTCGCCGAAGCGGCGGCGCAGCTCGTCGTTCCCCAGCAGCTCGATCAGACGCACGGTTAGCGCTTCGGGATCGCCGGGCGGGACGAGGAATCCGGTCTCGCCGTGAAGAAATCCCTCGGTCGAGCCGCCCGATGGTGACGCGACGATCGGCGTGCCGCAGGCCTGCGCCTCGACAGCGGTCAGGCCGAGTCCTTCGGCATTGCCGTTGGGCGAGACGACGAACGGCGCGCACATCACGGCCGCGCGACGCATGAGCGCGGCGACCTGCGGCGGCTTCTGTACGCCGAGGAAGCGGACATCCGTACCCAGCTCGGCCGCAGCCCGCTCAAGCTGCGGGCGCAGCGGGCCGTCGCCGGCGATCGTCAGCGAGGCGCCGGGAACCGCAGCCTGCACATGCGGCATCGCGCGCAGGAGGTGAATCACCCCCTTCTTCTCCACCAGGCGCCCCACGAACAGGATCTCGCGTTCCGAACGTGGCGCCGCGCCGGGCGAAAACCTGTCCGTGTCGATGCCGATATAATGCACGATCACCTTATCGGCGGGCGCGCCCGCCGCCAGCAGCCGATCCGCGATGAAATGCGAAACCGCGATGATGCGCGTCGCCTCCCGGAACGCCGTACCCCGCTGACGGCGTTCAGCGCTCGTGTTTCGCTGCACCGTGATGTCCATGCCGTGGAAGGTCACGATGAGCGGTATGCCGAACGAGCGCGCGATTGCGCGGCCATCCGGCGCCTCCCAGCCGAAGTGCGCGTGCACGAGCGTGGGCGCGTACGCGCCGATCGCGCGCCGCCAGCGCGCCGGCACGCGGCCGGTCGCGCGTAGCACCGCTTTTTCGAGTGGGTACCACAGCGCGTGATCTTCCAGGGTGACACTCGGCGAATCCCCCAGGTAAGGCCGCCCCTCCGCCTTGTGGCGTAGTCCGGCATAGACCGGCCGGTAACGCTCGAGCGCGCCGCCCTGCGCGGCGATGAACGTCTCCGACCAGTACAGCAGGCGTTTCCGGTAGATGAGCACGGTCGGCTTGTGCGGATCACCCGTCATGATCGCCTGCGGCCAGTGGGTTCACGAAAGGCGACATCGTCAGCAGGTTGTGCAGTCTCGCGTCGAGCGTGTGGTGCTCCAGCACGAAGCGTCGACCGGCCGCGCGGATCCGCTCGCTCGCCGCATCGTCCGCCAGGTAGCGCCCGATCAGGTCGAGCGCCTGCTGGTCGTCGTTGTAGAAGACGCAGTGCTCGCCGTCCCGCAGCAGGTCGCGCACGCCGGGCGCGGCGTAGCCGAGGTAGAAGCCGCCGGCGACCACGACGCGCCACATTCGATTCGACGAGTAGCCGGCCACCAGCGCCTCCCGATGAAAGCCGCGTTCCACGCCCAGCACGATCCTGGCCGATGCACAGACGCGCCCGAAGTCGTCGTGGTGTGCTTCCCGCCCGGTCCATCCGACCTGCTCGGCCCACGGCTCCCAGCGACGGCCGAACGTCTTCAGACGGAAGCGGCGCGCCACCTTCTCCAGGAACGCCGCACGGTACGGGTCGCCGGAGCCGATATAGGCGACATCGCATTCGAACTCGGGCGTGGGCTCGAGCGGGCGGTCGAGCTCCGGATCCACCCCGTCCGGCAGGTAGAGCGCGCGGCGCACGCCCGCGGCCTCGAACAGCGGCGCCTGTCCGCCCGCGGTCAGGAAGAGCGTGTCGACCTGCCGCGCGCGCGCGACGATATCGGCATCGGGCGGCACGCGCAGGTCGCGGTACCACATGACCGCGGGAACGCGCGCGCATAGGTCCCCCAGCACGCGGACGGGGATGCCGAGGGGCTTGCCGAGGATCATGAACTCGGGATGGAACGCGGCGAAGCGCGCCCGCAGCCACGCTCCGCCGACCTCGTTTCCCAGCCAGGGCCCAAGGGCGTACCGCGGCCGCCGCTCATCGACGAGAGTCGCCTCGTGCCCGGCGCGCAGCAGCGCGTGGCGGATGCGCTGTTCGATGTCGCGCTCGCGCGAACGTCCGACGAGGAGAACGCGCACCCGGCTTACGGCAGCCCGCGAGAAGGGGCATTCGAAGTTGTCACGATCGTCGGCCCGTGCATATCTTTCAAGTCAGCCTCCCAGGACCGTTTGCGCGGGGCCTACCATAATACGGTGCCGGCGGGGGCGCAGGCGCAGCCCCGGCAGGAAAACAGGGAAACCTCCGGCGCGGTCGGGGTACCACGGAACCGCGTCGGCACCAGGCCGAACAACTCCGCCCATCAAGACGAAAATGTGGACGAAAATCCGGCTCCGATCCGTGTGGGCGATGGTGCCGCTGTATCTGCTGCTCGCGCGGCCCACCGTGCCCCTGATCCTGGCGGGCCTGGTTCTCGCCCTGGCCGGCGGCCTCGTGCGCGCATGGGCGGCGGGCGCCATCCGGAAGAATCGCGTGCTCACCACGCACGGCCCGTACGCTTTCACGCGGAACCCGCTCTACGTCGGCACGTTCCTGATCGGCCTCGGCTTCGCCGTCGCGTCGGGCGTGGTCTGGTTCCTGGCCGCCTTCCTCGTCTTCTTCACCGTCATCTACGGCAAGACGATGCGGCGCGAGGAGAAGCGACTGGCGGAGCTCTTCGGAGAGGAGTTCGACCGCTATGCGACCGCGGTTCCGCGGTTCCTGCCGCGCCTCGCGTCGTGGAGCGACGTCACCGGCGAGACCTCGCCCGCGCGCCCCGCGCGGCCGACGCTCGCGCTGGGTGACGAGGGCGGTATCGCTGTGATGGAGGCACCCCCCGCACCGGTCGTCGCCGCCCCGTTCCAGCTGCAGCGCTACCTCGCCAACCGGGAGTACCAGGCGCTGCTCGGCCTGGCCGTCATGTTTCTCGCCCTCGCCGTGAAGCTGGCGCTCTGAGCCGGCACCCCGTCCGCCATCGGCTCGAGCACTGGGCCCTGCGCGGCGTTCAGGGGCTCGCCGGTTCGCTTCCCTCCTCCGCTCGCGACGCGACAGGCGCAGGCCTGGGCGCGACCGCCGATCGGATCTTCCACGTCCGCCGCGATCTCGTCGACGCGAACCTTCGTCGCGCTTTTCCCGCGTTGGACGACGACGCGCGCGACCGAATCGCCCGCGCGAGCTATCGTCACCTCGGCCGCGAGGCACTCACGATGGTCGCAATGCGAGCGAGACGCCCCGACGAGGTCCGCGAGCGCACCGCCGTGCCCGGTCTGGAGCGGCTGAAGGAGGCGGTAGCCCAGGGCCGCGGCGTGGTCATGGCCACGGCTCATTTTGGCAACTGGGAGCTGGGCGGCGCGTCGCTGGCGGTGCGCGGCATCCCGACCGACGCGGTGGTGCAGAAGCAGCGGAACCCGTTCGTCGAGCGGGACGTCGCCGCCATGCGCGAGGCGCTCGGCGTGGGGCAGATCGACCGCCGGCGCGCACCGAAGCAGGTCCTGCGCGCTCTGCGGCAGGGCCGGCTGATCGCCTTCGCAGCCGATCAGAACGCGGGGCGGCACGGCGTCTTCGTCCCGTTCTTCGGCACGCCGGCTTCCACCCATCGTGGCGCGGCGCTGTTCGCCATCCGCGCAAACGCCCCGCTGTTCTTCGGCGTAGCCGTGCGCTTGCCGGACGGCACCTACGAATCCCGCACGTATCCGATCGACGTGGACCGCGGTGGCCCGCTGGAGGAGGCGGTCACCCGCCTGACCGCGGCCTTCACCAGCAAGCTCGAGGACGAGATTCGCGCCGCGCCGGAGCAGTATTTCTGGCTTCACAACCGCTGGAAGACGCGGCCTTCGGCCGAAAACGTGCGATCGGAAGCCAGCGGCGCCGGCACCGGCGAAGGGCGACGGTAGCCGGCGACGGGACGACGGTAGCCCGCAGCGGGAAACCCGGTCCCGCCGCCGGTGTAGCAGGGTCAGGAACTAGCGCTTGTGCCGCATCGTAAACCGAGAGCGGCCAACAATTTATAGAAGCAGCAGCGTGATCTACTTCTGCATTCCGTCGTACAACGAGGAGCACACGGTCGGAGTCGTTCTCTGGAAGATCCGCCAGGAGATGGCGGAGTTCCAGCGCGACTACCAGATCCTGCTGCTCGACGACGCGTCGACGGACTCCACCCTCGAGGTGCTCGAGCCCTACGTGCGCGTCCTCCCGCTGACCGTGCTCAGGCACGAGAAGCGGCTCGGCTACGCGCCGTGCCTGAGAGAGCTGCTGGACGAGGCGGTGCGTCGCTCGACGTACCCGAAGCGCGATGCCGCCGTCGTGCTTCAGGCGGACTTCACGGAGGATCCGGCCGATGCGGTGACGCTGATCAAGCGGCTGGAAGGCGGCGCGGACGTCGTCACCACGGTCGCGCGCGGTGAGGGCCGGCACCCCAGCCGCGCGCACGCGTGGGTCTGCCGACTGAGCGGCTACTTCGCCCGCCGCGGCGCTCCCGCCGAGAACGGCGGCGATCCGCTGCTCGGCATGCGCGCCTACCGGGTGACCACGCTGCGCCGCGCGCTCGAGGACCGAAAACTGCTTCTTGGAACGGATGGACCGCTCGCGAACGCGAGTCTTCTGAGTGCCGTGGCCCCGCACGCACGCCGCATCGAGGAGGTCGAAGTGAACGTTCGATACGACAGGCGTTTCAGGACCAGCCGTTTCAGCACGACGGCCAGGCTGCGGGAGCTCGCCCGCTACGTCCGTTCGCGCGAGCCGGTCGCGGCCGCCGGCACCGGCGCGGCCAGCCCGACCGCCGCGGTCCTGCTCGCGCTCGCCGTCGGCATCGGCGCGGCGACGGTCTCCCCGGCGGCCGCGCAGAACCAGACTACACCCGCATCGGCGCGTGCGGCCACGGTCGCTCCCGTGCCCTTCGGCCCGGGCGAGCGCGCGACCTACGAGGTCCGACTCGGCCTGTTCGGCGACGTCGGCAACGCCTCCATGGACGTGCTGCCCCTCGAGACCGTGCGCGGACGGCATACGTACCCGCTCGTCTTCCGCCTCCAGGGAGGCGTTACGTTCGCGCGCGTCGACGACCGTCTCCAGTCCTGGATGGACGTCGGCAGCCTGCATGCGCTGCGCTTCAAGCAGGATCAGAAGGAGGTCCGCTTCGAGCGTCACCGCACGACCGACTTCCACACCGATCGCATGGAGTGGGAGCGCAACAACGGCATCACCGGGCCGCTCGCCAGCGATCAGCCCCTCGACGACGTTTCGTTCCTGTACTTCATCCGCACCATCCCGCTCGAGGTCGGGCGCACCTACTCCTTCAATCGCTACTGGAAGGAGGACGGTAATCCCGTCACCGTACGCGTGCTGCGACGCGAGCGGATCGAGGTGCCCGCGGGTACGTTCAACACGCTCGTGCTCCAGCCGATCATCCAGACCGACGGCCTGTTCGGCGAAGGCGGCGAGGCGCTCGTCTACCTGACCGACGACAACCGGCGCCTGCTCGTCAAGATCACCTCGCGGGTCCCGATCATCGGCAATCTCCAGCTTCAGCTCGAGACCTATCGCCCCGGCATGCGCGTGCTGGCTTCCGACCTGAACTAGCGCAGCCGTCGTTGTGAAGGCGCTCGGGAGACCGTACGATCCTCCCGTGACCGACGAGACCCGACCGCCCGAAGCCGACCTCTCGAAGCTGCGCACGATTCCCGTGGCGACGCGGCCGAACAAGGTGCGAGCGGAGGAGTTCGCGAAAGCGCCGCAGTCGGGAGCGCGTTTCGCGGAGTTCCTCGAGTCGCTGCCGGACATCCTAGCGGCATCGGACTTCGGAGCCGTGGTGGACGCCGTCGTGGCCGCCGCGCGGGGACGGAACGCGGTCGTCGCGATGATCGGCGGACACGTCACCAAGACGGGCCTGGGTCCCGTCCTCATCGACCTGATGGAGCGCGGCGTCATCACGCACGTCGCGACCAACGGCTCGACCGTCATCCACGACTACGAGATGGCGCGCTGGGGCGGCACGAGCGAGGACGTCGAGGCAGGACTCGGCGACGGCACGTTCGGCATGGCCGAAGAGACCGGCCGCGAGATGAACGACGCCGCGCGCGCGGGCATGCAGAACGGCTGGGGCCTCGGCGAATCGTTCGCGCGCGCGCTCGACTCACGCACCGACCTCGCCCATCCGGGGCTGTCGATGCTGCTCGCGGCGCGGCGGCTCCGCATCGGCTTCACCGTGCACTCAGCCATCGGCGCCGAGATCACGCATCAGCACCCGGCCGCCGACGGCGCGGCCATCGGCGCCACCAGCCACACGGATTTCCGGCGGCTCGCCGCGCACCTGGTGAAGCTCGAGGATGGCGTCGTCCTCAACATCGGCTCCGCCGTCATCATGCCCGAGGTGTTTCTCAAGGCGCTCACCGTGTGTCGCAACCTGAACGGCGGCACGCCCCGCCGCTTCGTCGCCGCCGATTTCGACATGATCCGACACTACCGACCGCGCGTGAACGTCGTGCAGCGGCCGACCCGGTCCGGGGGTGGAAAGGGCTACGAGATCACGGGCCACCACGAGATCATGGTGCCCCTGCTCGCATGGGCCGTCGTGGAGAAGCTGGGAGATGAAGCGAGGAGATGACGCGGCCCTCGCAGTACCTCCTTACTCGCCCGCCCGATGTTTCTCGGCCGCCCTCATCCACCTCGCGAGTCGCCGCTCCATGCCCGTGATCAGGCGAGCATCGACCTGCTCGCGCAGCCCCTCGTCGCGCTCGTAGATGTCGCTGTAGAAGTTGACGACGCCGTCCGGCCGTGCCCAGGCCGTGAAGTAGAGGATGTAGACCGGTATCTCGTGCTTCACGTTGATCCACTGCTCGCTGTCGCGCGCGAGCAGCTCGTCGAAGCGATCGGGGTCCGTGTCCACGACCTTCTCGAAGAGGAGCCGGGCGAGGTCGCGCGGCCGCTCGACGCGCACGCAGCCGTGGCTGAACGCGCGCTCCCGCTGCGAGAAGAGATGGTCCGCAGGCGTGTCGTGCAGGTAGACGTTGTGCCGGTTCGGGAACAGGAACTTCACCTCGCCGAGCGCGTTCTGGGGCCCCGGTCGCTGGCGCACGCTACGGGCCCCGCCCCGATTCACCACTTCCATGTTATTGCGGGCGAGGTAGCCCGGATCGCGGGCGACCGCGGGCCAGATCTCCTCGTCCGCGATGCTCCGCGGCACGTTCCAGTAGGGATTCACGACGATGTGCTCGAGCGTGTCGCGGAAGATCGGCGTCTCATAGCCCACCTTCCCGACCACCACGTTCATCGACATGATTGCGGTGTCGTTCTCGACGACTTCCAGCTCCTGCCCCGCGACATTGACCATGATGAACGTGTTGCCGAGGTCGCGCGGCAGCCAGCGCCAGCGGTCCAGGTTCGTGCGGATGGCCACGATACGGTGCTCGATCGGGACGTTCATCGACTCGACGGTCGTGCCGCCGACGACGCCGTCCGGCTCCAGCCCGTGCCGGTACTGGAAGCGCTTCACAGCTTCGACCAGGCGCTCGTCGTAGAAGTCGGGGCGCGCCTCACCCGCACGCGCGAGCGCCGATTCCACGCTGTCCGCGCTCGCGGCGAGACGCGCGCGGACGCGCGTGACGCCCGCCCCGGAATCGCCCGGCTCGATCTTGCCGACCTCGCCGGCGAGCGGCCAGCCGCCGGCCGCGTGCGCTTCGCGATAGCGCTGCAGCGCGCGCATCAGGCGCGTGTAGTAGGGCGTGATCGGACGCAGCGCGTTCACCACGTCGAGCGGCGGCGCGCCGTTCGCCACCGCCTCGATCGGCTGCGTGCCCGGATCCGCGTTGCGCTCGATTTCCCACTCGACCCCTGACGCCTCCGGGTCCAGCGTCCCCATCGCGAGGTCGCGCGAATAGCGGCGGAAGCCTTCGGTCAGCATCAGATCGAGGTCGCCTAGCATCCGCTGCTCCGTCGCGTCGTCGACTTCGTGCTCCACCTCGTCGAAGTGATGCCGCAGCCGCAGCGCCGCACCGTACCTGTAGCTCTCGGGATCGAGACCGTCGTGCACCGCGCCGCGCAGTACGCCCAGCGCCTCGTCCGCCTCGTCCAGCACGGACTCGCCCTCGGTCCACACCGGCTGGTAGCCGCGATTGCGGTAGAACACGCCGACGTCATCGCTGAGATGCACGGTGTCGCCGATGATCGACCGCACGACCGGCCGCTGGATGCCGCGCACCACCGAACGGATGTGCGTCTGAGGCAGCGGACCCTCGCCATCCGAGCATGCCACCGGCGCCAGCAGACCGGCCGCCAGAGCTGCGACCAGAAACAGTCGATTTAGAGGCTGCGCTGCCTTCATTCGTATCTCTCGGGGGTGTGAAAAGGATCGGCGCCGGGCGGCGACAAAGTGCAACGCACGTACCAGGTCGAACGCCGTCCGGGACGGCTGCCGCGACCCGAGCCCTTGCTACCCCGCAGCTCGTAAGTAGTTGCGGCGCAGACGTTTGGAGCGACGGCCGCACCACGAAAAGGGCGCGCGGAGACGGTTGACCTCGCCCCCGCTTCGATTATATTCCTCGTCCTCCGTCGGGTGGTGACATTCCCGATCGGGTCACGCCCCCATCGTCTAGTGGCCCAGGACATCTGGTTCTCAGCCAGGAAACCGGGGTTCGATTCCCCGTGGGGGTACCAGGTCGCATAGCTCAGTTGCTCCTCCGGAGCGACTTCGCAGGTGTGGCCACGCTACTGGTGGCTTCGGTCGCCGGAACAGATTGCTTGAAGGTCCAGTTGGTCGCATAGCTCAGTTGGTTAGAGCGCACGGTTCACATCCGTGAGGTCCAAGGTTCGAGTCCTTGTGCGACCATGAAGGGCAGGAGCCGCGGCTCGCTAAAAGGCGGGTCGCGGCTTTTTCGTTCCGCTCCGTCACCAGGACAGAACGATGCGTTGGCCGCTGATGGCGGAAGAGCCGGTCGGGCGTCAGGTCGGAGGACTGCTTTGGGCGGGCGTGGCCGCGGTGCGCTCCAGGCCTCGCGGCGTGACATCGAAAGCCCATGCCAGCACGGTGGCCACCGGCAGGCCGAGCAGACCGAGCACGAGCACGAGCGTGTAGGACCATGCCGGAAGTCCGAGCGGCTGCAGCGTCAGCTCGGCCGCCTGGAGCACGACGAAAAGCACGACCGCGTACGCCGCTGCCACCTTCACGACGCGCCTGCGCGCGAGCTCGCTCCAGGCGTTGCCCACCGCGCGCGCGGCGCGTCGCAGCGCCGGCCGTGTGCCCGGATCGTCATCGAGGTGCAGCCACCACTCGACCGTGTAGAGGAGCTGCTCCTCGTGAACGTCCTTGAGCGAGCGCTGCCCCGCCTTGTGGAAGCGTGAGCCCTTGCCCATCCCCAGCTCGCGCACCGCGCTGGACACCAGGATCTCGCCGGGCTCGGCCGCCTCGCAGATGCGACGTGCCGTGTTCACGGCCGCGCCGAACAGATCCCTGTGCTGGGCGAGGGGTTCGCCGGCACTCATGCCGATGCGAAGCCGGGGCCCGTACGGATGCTGGGCTCGCCGACACTCCCGCTGGATGTCGGTCGCCGCGCGCAGGGCGGCCGACACGGACGTGAAGCAGGCCATGATGCCTTCACCCGAGTGGCGCACTTCGTGGCCGCCGTGCGCCGCCAGCGCCTCACGCACCACGCGATCGTGGCACTCGAGCAGGCGGGCGGCTTCGTCCTCGTGCTCGCGGGCGACCGCGGTGAAATCGGCGATCTCCGTGAACATGATGACGCGCAGGGCCGCGTCGGGCCTCCCCTCGGTCGTCACCGCCGCGCCCACGTCGTCGTAGCGGGTCGTTGCGAAGAATGCCTCGACCAGCTCCGGCTGGACCTCGATGATGTCGTCCGCGATCAGCCCATGCGCCGCGCGATGCACCGCCTGACAGGCCTCGGCGTCGGGCCCTTCGGCCAGGCAGAAGACGGTGCCCGTCTGCTCGTTGAAGAAGTACTTGTGGTAGTGGACGTTGAAGCGTTCCTGCACCTCGACGTCCTTCAGGTGTGCGGCGCGCAACGCCTCCGACGTGACGCCGTCGAGATTGCGGTGGACATCCATGAAGAGCGGCATATTCGAGCCTGGAGAAAGGGCTTCGCCAGGTGGGCACGGCGGCTCGCCAATATCGCACCGGCGGAGGATGCCGGGCAATGCCGCCACCTGTGGCACCGGCGCTGCCATCCATGCCTTCGCACCGGCCGCCACAAGGCGGAGGGGTCACGAATCGGCCTTCCCGAACAGCGCCACGTTGGGGTGCGGCCGCTCCAGGGCCCAGCCGTACCGCTCCGCGATCCACTCCATCGTACGGGCACTGTAGAAGCACACGTGCGTGTAGTCGCGCACGTACCACCAGTCCTCGAAGGGCCGCTCCGGAGTGCGCAGCGTCGTCATGACACCGAGCCAGCCACCGCCGCGGAGCAGCGCATCCAGGCGCTCGAACTCGGCGGCGGGCGCGAAGAAATGCTCCGCCGTCTCGGTGCACGTAATGAAATCGTAGGTGCGCTCGAGCGCGCGGGCGTCCGGCGCGTAAAAGGGATCGTAAACGGCGGTGGGGAAGCCTTCCTCGCGCAGCATCGCCGCCAGCGCGGGGCCCGGACCCGATCCGTAGTCGAGCCCTTCGGCCCCGGGCGTCAGTCGCTCGAGCAGCGGATCGAGCAGGCGTCGGAGGAACGCGCAGTAGCCCGGGTCCGCGATCTCGTTGCGGTGCGTGTCGTAGCGCGCGCGCTCTGCGGCGCGGTCCGGACGCTGGTCGGGATCCATGAAGGCGAGGTCGCAGGCAGCGCAGAGGAAGTAGTCCCGCCCGTGCGCGTGCGTGCTCGCCTTCGCCTCGCTGGCGAGACACAGCGGGCAGGGCGGCGCCGAACGAGTCACTCGCCGACCGCGGACCTCCGGGCGAGACGTCGCGCGACCAGCGCGGCGTTCACGGCGACGACGGCGCCCGCGGCCATGAGGCCGAAGCCGACGCGGCCGATCCGCGCCAGCCAGTCCGCGTATTCCAGCGCAGCGAACGTCGGATCGCCAGGCGCGCGCTCGAACTCGTCCATCGCGCGCAGACCGAGCCAGGATCGACCGTAGAGGGCGGCGCCGGCGAGGAAGAGCAGTAGGCCGAGCAGGTCCAGGGCACGTCCGGCGCGCGGAACGCTTTGGCTGTTCATAGCTTGCGGCATGCGGGAGCATATCGAAGCGGCACGCGTGGCGCACGCGCCAGGCAGGGAAGTAACACGGCCGACGCGGTCGGGCCTCGCCCGATCCGCGTCGTCGTCCTATGCTGCGCCCAGTGATGCTTCAAGGGAGAATACGACGATGAGCGATACCGGCCGTCGCACGTTTCTGCGCAGCCTCGCCGCCGCGGGCGGACTCACGGCGCTCGCGCCCTCGCTCGGCGGCCTGATCGCATACGCGGTGGATCCGCGCGCCGGGGGCTCCCGCCACGGAGCGACGCGTCGCACGCCCGGCTACGGTCCCCTGCGACCCGCGGGTCCCGAGCTCGAGCTGCCCGAAGGCTTCCGCTACGCAAAGTTCGGCGTCCAGGGCGACCGCATGTCGGACGGCCTGCCGACGCCGCTCGCGCACGACGGCATGGCCGCGTTCGCCGGGCCGGACGACGACGTGCTGCTCGTCCGCAACCACGAGGTGCGCAGCCGCCCGCTCGAAACGGCGCTGGACGAGGAGTTCGCCTACGATCGACTCGCGGGCGGCGGTACCACGACGCTGCGCGTGCGCATCGCGAGCGACGGCATGCCGCGCCTCGTCGCCGACCATGAGTCGCTGGCCGGCACACTCGTGAACTGCGCGGGCGGTCCGACGCCGTGGGGGACGTGGCTCACGTGCGAGGAAACGACGCTCGGCCTCTCGAGCGGATACGAACGGGCGCACGGCTACGTCTTCGAGGTGCCCGCAGGCGCCGATGCGCGGGTTCGGCGTCCGCAGCCGATCCGCGCGATGGGTCGCTTCATCCACGAGGCCGTCGCCATCGACCCCGCGACCGGCATCGCATACCTGACCGAGGACGCGCAGACCGCCGGCTTCTATCGCTTCCTTCCCGCTGCGCCCGGTCGGTTCCTCGAGGGCGGCCGTCTCCAGATGCTCGGCCTCCGCGACGCACCGCATCGCATGACGATCAGCCACCAGCGCGTCGGGCGGCCGCTGCCCGTCGTCTGGATCGACATCGAGGATCCCGATCCGGCCGATGCCGAGCGCTATCCGCTCACGGTCTTCGCCGAAGGCTACGGCAACGGCGGCGCGCTCTTCTCGCGCCTGGAGGGCTGCTGGTACGGCGACGGCGCCATCCACTTCAACGCGACGAGCGGCGGCAACGCGCAGTGCGGCCAGATCTGGCAGTACCGGCCCGGCGCGGACGACGACGTCGGCGAGCTGACGCTGCTGTACGAGTCGCCGTCGGCCGACGTGCTGAAGAGTCCCGACAACATCACGGTCAGCCCGCGCGGCGGCATCGTGCTGTGCGAGGACACGAGCGGCTCGTACGTGCGCGGCCTCGGTCGCGACGGCGTCATCTTCGACTTCGCGCGCAACATCCTGAACGGTCGTGAGTTCGCGGGCGCGTGCTTCAGTCCCGACGGCCGCGTCCTCTTCTTCAACATCCAGGGCGATACCGCGCCCGGCGGCGCAGGCCATCTCGGCATGACGTTCGGCGTCTGGGGCCCATGGGAGCGCGGGCCGCTGTGACGGCGGGCGCCTTCCGGCGTTGCCGGCATACCCTCGACGCCCGGTAAAACAGCCGTTCACGTTCGACGTGAACGGCAGGTCGTCGAGGTTCGCCCCCGCCTCGAGCATTCGACCCGCCCGGCAGTTCCGGAGGTTTGACCGTTTCCCCGCGCCAGCCTACCATCCGGCCCCATGTCGGAGCTCGCACCCAGAACCATCGAAGGCTGGTACGCGCTGCATCAGGTCATGCGCGTCGACTGGCGCGCGCTGCGCGCTTCGTCCGCGCAGGAACGTGCCACGCTGCTCGCCGAGACCGAACGCCTCATGGCCGGCCTCGCCGCGCCCGAGCGCGCCGGCTGGAGTGCGGCCTATCGGCTGATCGGCGGCGGCGCCGATTTCATGCTCGTCCATTTCCGCGAAACGCTCGACGAGCTCGCCGATGTGCAGCTCGCGATCCGTCGCTCCCGCCTCGGCGCGCTGCTCACCATCGACTACGACTTCACGTCGGTGACGGAGGCGGGGCTGTATCACGCGAGCGCGGAAGCCGCCGCCGATGCCGTTGACGATCTGAAGAAGTACGCGGCGCTGCTCGACGAGGCCGCAGCGGCGGAGGCCGCGAGCCCGCACGTGCGCACGCGGCTGTATCCTGAGCCTCCCGCCGACATGCGCGTCATCAGCTTCTATCCGATGAGCAAGCGGCGCGTACATCCGGACAACTGGTACGCGCTCGACGTCGCCGAGCGGAACCGCATGATGGCCGAGCACGGCCTGTCGGGCCGCCGCTTCGCCGGCCGCATCTTCCAGGTCATCACCGGCGCCGTCGGCTTCGACGACTGGGAGTGGGGCGTCACCCTCTTCGCGCGCGACCCGCTCGACATCAAGCGCGTCGTCACCGAGCTCCGCTACGACGAGGCCAGCACCAAGTACGGCGAGTTCGGCACCTTCTTCGTGGGCGTGCGGATGGGTGAGGCGGAGTGGGGAGAGTTCCTGTCGGTGGACGGGGACTGAGCCGGCCTGGCCGCTGCGTCGCGCGCCGCTTGTCGAGCGCCCGCGACTCAGTAGCTCTGTGCTCCCTGCTCCGCGGCTGGCGCAAACTCCAGGATGAACGCGCCGTCCGTGAGCCACATGGTCACAGCCCGGCGCACGTCTTCGGAGGTTGCTGCTTCGATGCTCCGGAGCATCGCCTCCAGGTGGCTCGGGTCTCCCCGGAACAGCTCGGCCTTGCCCAGCAGATATGTCACCCCCGCCACCTCCGCTGAGTCTTCCTGGAACTGCCTCCGATATTGAGCCTTGGCGTGGTCCAGCTCGACGGCGCTCGGACCTTCTGTGGCCAACTGGTCGATCTCGTCTTCGATGATTCGTTCAATAGCGGGAAAGATCGTATGTGATGGCGCAACCACATCGAGCATCACCTGGCCACCGAGCTCTCGCATATCGGTCGCGCCATCGACCTCCATTGCAGGTTCATCGACTGTCAACCGCGCCCGAACGCGTGATGCGATGATCGTGGAGGCGAGTGTCAGATGATCGGCGTCGGTGGTACCCCATCCCGGCGTGTTCCAGACCAGGCGGAGGTGGTCATCGGGCAAAACGCCCTCGATTCGCTGACGTTGGGCGCCGCTCCGTCCTATGCGCGGGCGCGACTGCACCCTGGGTGAACCTGGCGGTATGAGGCCGAAGTAGACCTCGCCCCTTTCTCGCACCGCCTCAGCGTCCACATCTCCAGCAACCACCAACACTGCGTTCGATGGTTGGTAATAGCGCGCGTAGAAACACCTCGCGTCTGTAAGCGTGGCGTGGTTCAGATCCTCGGAGCCGATATCGAATCCCAAATAGGGATGGCCTTCCGGATATGTACGATCCCAGGTTTCCTTCAGAAGTCGAATGGGTGGAAGTTGGAGGAGCCGCTCCTCCTCCTGAAACACCTCCGCGCGACTGCGGAGCAGGTCTTCCTCCGTGAGCGCGCTCACGAGATGCGCCATCCGCTCGCTCTCTAGCCAGAACAGCGTATCCAGCGCCTGCACAGGCACCGTCGCAAAGTAATGCGTGTAGTCATAGCGAGTGGTTGCGTCGTAGTCGCGCGCGCCGATCGTTGCCAGGAAACTCCAGATCGATCGATCCAGGTGCTCGGTCTGACTAAACGCGAGATGCTCGAAAAGATGCGCATAACCAGTCTGGTTGAGACCTGCATCCTTCTCGCCGACATGGTAAAACATGCGCACATGGACGATTGGTTCGTCGTGATCCTCGTGGACGATCAGCCTCAGGCCATTCGGCAGGACGAAGCGCTCAAAAGGAACTGCGGCAGGGGCGGGGGATTGCGCCCAAGGTCCGGCTGCGGACGAGCAGCCAGCGATGCTGATCAGGAGTGCGCAGGCCGCAGCCAACCGGCAACCCATGGGCCAACCTCCTCACGAGCACCGCGACGATTCCGAAGCACCGCCGCACCACCCAGGATCAGCGAGAGTCTTTGCCCGCGCAGCCGAACGTCGTCGTCCATGCGTTCACCCGTCCGCCGTGAGTGTTCGCTCGAGCGTCGCGTCGCGATCCAGCGACGATGATCAGCTGGCGACCAGCCGCCGGATCGCGTCCATCACCGCCCGTGAATCGCCTTCCGCGTCGACCTGCGTCTCCTTGAACAGCACGCGGCCGTCGCGGCCGATGACGAAGGTCCAGCGCGCAGCGGTGAGGTCACGCGTCAGCTCGACCTCGCTGCCATCGATCGTGCGGGTGATCGTGCTGCCGGCGCGCGTCGGCACGCCGAAGGCGCGCATCACCACGCCGTTCGGGTCCGAGAGCAGCGGGAAGTTGAGCTGATACTGGCCCTTGAAGATGCGCAGGTTCTCCAGCCGATCGCCGCTCACGCCGACGACAATCGCGCCCAGTTCCTGGAGCTGCGAGCGATCATCGCGGAACGCGCACGCCTGCTTGGTGCAGCCGCCGGTCATCGCGGCGGGATAGAAGTAGACGACGAGAATGCTGTCGCCGACGTGATCCGTGCTGTGCCACATCGTGCCGTCGTCGGCGGGCGCCTGGAACACGGGCGCGGCGTCGCCGACCTCGAGCACGACTGGCTCCTGTGCGGCGAGGGGCGCGGCGATGAAGAGCGCTGCGATCGGGACGAGGATGGTGGTTCTGGACATGTCTGCGACTCGACCTCTGGCAAAACGATTCGTGACTCCACCACGCTAACAGAAGTGACGCGCGCGCGCACCTGACTCGGATGGTGTCGGCTCGACCCCCTGCGGTGCCGCACGTCGGGCCGCCGCGGCTGGCGGCAGCGAGTCTGCCGGGCCATTCTGCCGCATGCGATTCCGGCTCATTCTGCTCATGCTCATGGTGGCGAGCGGCTGCGCGTCCGCTGCTCCAGCCGTGCCCACCCCCGCGCCTGCCCACGCGCCCGCGCCTGCCCCAGTTCACGGCCTCCTCACGCGCGCCGAGCGCAGCGGCTGGCTCGAGACCAGCCGCTACGACGACGTCGTCGCCTTCATCGATTCCGTCGACGCCTCGCCGAGGCTGCACGCGACGACGTTCGGCTACAGCATGGAGGGGCGCGCATTGCCGCTCGTGGTGGCGGGAGCGTCGTCCCCCGAACCGGCTAACGTACGCTCGACGGGCCGCACGCGCGTGCTCGTCTTCGCGAACATCCACGCGGGCGAGGTGGAGGGGAAAGAGGCCACTCAGATCCTGCTGCGCGAGCTGGCGGCGGGCGAGCACCGCGCCTGGACCGACTCGCTGGTCCTGCTGATCGCGCCCATCTACAACGCCGACGGCAACGAGCGCATCCGTCTGGATCACCGCTCCGACCAGCACGGTCCCTTCGCGGGTGTGGGCACGCGCGAGAACGCGCAGGGGCTGGATCTGAATCGCGACCACACGAAGCTGGAGTCGCCCGAGGCGCGCTCCCTCGTGCGGCTGATGACGGAGTACGACCCGCACGTCGTCGTGGATCTGCATACGACGAACGGCACCCACCACGCGTACCACCTCACCTACTCGCCGCCGCTGCATCCGGCGACGGACGATACCATCGTCGGAATCCTGCGCGAGCGCTGGCTGCCGGACGTGACGCGCGCTATGGAGGCGCGCGGCTGGCTGACCTGGTACTACGGCAACCTGCCGATCCGGGAATGGGGCATGACCGGCGAGCGCGGCTGGTACACGTTCGATTACCGCGCGCGCTTCAATAACAGCTACGCGGGGCTGCGCAATCGTTTCGGCATTCTGAGCGAGGCGTACTCGTATGCGTCCTTCGAGGACCGGGTGCAGGCGACGCGCATATTCGTCACGGCGGTGCTGGACTGGGCGGCGGCAAACGCGACCGGGATCCGGTCAGCGACCGAAGCCGCCGATCGCGCCGACCTGCGCGGCACGCGTCTCCCCCTGCGCGCCGAGATCGCCTCCTCGGGCGACACGATCTTCCTGCTGGGCGAGGTGGAGGCGCGGGTGAATCCGCTGAGCGGCGAGCGCTATCTCGCGCGTCTGGATGTCGTGCGCGGCGAGCGCATGCCGAACTACGACCGCTTCGCCGCGACCGAGACGGAGCGAGTCCCCAGCCGCTACGTGATCCCGGATTCGCTCACGAGTGTGCTCGACCTGCTTCGCGCGCACGGCATCCGGGTTCGGCAATGGCAAAATCCGGATCCGACGATTGCGGTCGACTACGCCATCCAGAGGTTTCGGATCGACTCCACGCACATTGCAGAGCGCCCGTTCCAGGGGCATCGCGAGCGCGAGGTTTTCGGCGCGTGGCGCACGGGCGTGGGAGGGTTCGAGGAAGACGACTGGATTGTCGACATGAACCAGCCGCTCGCGCGCGTCGCCTTCGCCCTGCTCGAGCCGCGCGCGCCGGACGGTGTCGTGAACTGGGGATTCCTGGACGACGCTTTCAAGAGGGACCCGACGCGCTACCCGATCCGCCGCTTCGTGCCGGGAGCGCGGCTCGACTGATGCTCCGCATCCGCCGCATCTACGACACGGTTCATCGGCACGACCGCGCGGCGGTCGAGGAGACGCAGCGCATCCTGCGGGACCGTTTTCCGGAGATTCCGGAAGCGCGCGTCGCGGCGCTGCCGGACGACCTGAGGCGGCCGAATCCCGATTTCCGCGCGATCCTCTTCGTGGCCCAGTCGCCCGCTGGACGCGTGCGCGGCTTTGCTCTCATGCGACACGCCGCGGATCTGAACTTCGCATTCCTCGACTTCATCGCTGCCGCGCGCGGCGAGACCGGCGGCATCGGCGGCGCGCTCTACGAGCGCGTGCGCGAAGAGGCCGCAGCCGTGGGCTGTACGGCGGTCTTCTTCGAGGTCGCGCCCGACACGCCGGAGCTCGAGTCGGATCCGAAGCTGCGCGCGGCCAATCGCGCGCGTATCCGCTTCTACGAGGCGTTCGGCGCTCGGCCCATCGCCGGCACCGACTACGAGACCCCGGTCGAGCCCGGCGGCGGCGCGCCTCTTCTCGTGTACGATCCGCTCACACGCGATGCGCCGCTCGGCCGGAGCCACGCGAAGCGGGTCGTGCGCGCGATCCTCGCGCGCCGCTATGGTGACTACTGCCCCCCGGCCTACGTCGACCGCGTCGTGGCGTCCTTTCGCGACGATCCCGTGCGGCTGCGCGCGCCGCTCGCGTCGAAAGCGGATCGGCCGAGCGTCGAGTCCGCCGTCGGCGCCGATCGCGCGCCGGACCGCATCGCGCTCGTCGTGAACGACAGCCACGACATCCACCACATCCGCGAGCGGGGCTACGTGGAGGCGCCCGTTCGCGTCGGCTCGATCCTGCGGCAGATCGAGCCGACCGGCTGGTTCCACCGCGTCGCGGCTCGCGACTACCCGGACTCGCACGTCCTCGCGGTGCACGACGCCGATTACGTGCGCTACCTGAAGACGGTGTGCGAGGCGACGCCCCCGGACCGCTCCGTCTACCCCTACGTCTTCCCGATCCGGAACGTGGCGCGGCCGCCCAAGGACCTTGCGATCCGCGCGGGCTACTACTGCATCGACACGTTTACGCCGCTGAATCGCAATGCGTATCGCGCCGCGCGCGCAGCGGTCGACTGCGCGCTCACGGCGGCGGACGAGGTTCTCGGCGGATCGTGGATGGCGTACGCGCTGGTCCGGCCACCGGGCCACCACGCGGAACGACGCGCCTTCGGCGGCTTCTGCTACTTCGGTACGGCAGCCATCGCCGCCAATCATCTGAGCGCGCACGGAACCGTCGCGATGCTCGATGTCGACTACCATCACGGCAACAGTCAGCAGGACATCTTCTGGGAGCGCGGCGACGTGCTCACTCTTTCCATCCACGGCGACCCGGCATTCGCGTATCCGTACTTCAGCGGCTTTCCGGATGAAACCGGCGTAGGGGCCGGCGCGGGCTCGAACCTCAACCTGCCGCTCCCCGAGAGCGTCGACGGCGAGCGTTACGCGCGAGCGCTCGGTGCGGCGCTCCGGCGCGTGCGCGAATTCGATCCCCGCTTCCTCGTCGTCGCCCTCGGGCTCGATACTGCGAAGAACGACCCGACCGGCTCCTGGTCGCTCGGAGCCGACGACTTCGAGCGGAACGGCCGCATGATCGGCTCGCTCGGCCTGCCCACGCTGGTCGTGCAGGAGGGCGGCTATCGCACGCGCACCCTCGGCGTGAACGCCCGCCGCTTCTTCCAGGGACTGCGCGAGGGCGCGCGCAGTGCCCGCGCGAACCCCGACTGAGGACCGATGCAACCGATGCCTGACATGACGACCAAAACGACGCACCCGCGCACGCGCGAGCGGCGTTCGATTGGCGCGCCACGCGCCCTGGCCTTTGTCGTCGTCTGCGCCTCGCTCGTCGCCTGTGGGCCTGCGGCCCCGCCGCCCGCGCCGCCGGCACCCGTCATCACGGTCATCGCCAACGGACTGATCCACGACGGCTCCGGCGCGGAGCCGTTCGTCGGCGACGTCGTCATGCGCGGCGACCGCATCGTCGACGTCACGCGCGGCCCGTCGGGCATCACCGACGGCGCCGTCATCGATGCCACGGGCCTCGCCGTCGCCCCGGGCTTCATCAACATGCTGAGCTGGGCGGACGAGCCGCTGCTCGAGGATCCGCGCTCGCAGTCCGACATCCGGCAGGGCGTGACGCTGGAAGTGTTCGGAGAGGGCTGGTCGATGGGGCCGCTGAGCGACTCGATGAAGGCGCGCATGCGCGCCTCCCGCGACGACGACGACGACGATGACGACGACGACATCCCGTGGACCGCGCTCCGCGAGTATCTCGAGCACCTCGAGCGCCGCGGCGTCGCGCCCAACGTCGCCTCCTTCGTCGGGGCCACCACGGTGCGCATCCACGAGCTGGGCTACGACGACGTCGATCCCACTCCCGCGCAGCTCGACCGCATGCGGGCGCTCGTGCGTCAGGCGATGCAGGATGGCGCGATGGGCCTCGGCACCTCGCTCATCTACGCGCCCGCCGCGTATGCCGAGACGGACGAGCTGGTCGCGCTGGCCGAGGAAGCAGGTCGCTACGGCGGCATGTACATCTCGCACATGCGCAGCGAGGGCGACGGCATCATGGACGCCATCGACGAGCTGATCCAGATCGCGCGCCGCGCGAGCCTGCCCGCGGAGATCTACCACCTGAAGCTAGCGGGCGAAGCGAACTGGGATCGTCTCGACGAGGTCGTACGCAGGATCGAGGGGGCGCGCGCCGAAGGTTTGCGCATCACCGCCAACATGTACACGTACACGGCCGGCGCGACCGGCCTCGACGCCGCCATGCCGCCGTGGGTGCAGGAGGGTGGCCGCGAGGCATGGCTCGAGCGGCTGCGCGACCCGGCGACGCGCGCTCGCCTGATCGACGAGATGCGCACGGGCTCGCCGGACTGGGAGAGCCTGTACCTCCTCGCGGGCTCGCCCGAGCGCGTGCTGCTGGTCGGTTTCGACGAGGATACGCTGCGCTACCTGACCGGGCGCACGCTGGCCGACGTCGCCGCGCTGTACGGCCGGTCGCCGGAGGAGACCGCGATCGAGCTGGTCATCCGCAACGATGGCGACGTGGGCACCGTCTATTTCCTGATGTCGGAGGAGAACGTGCGGCGCCAGATCGAGCTGCCGTGGATGAGCTTCGGCTCGGATGCCGGCTCGATCGCGCCCGAGGGCGACTTCCTGGAGACGAATCCGCACCCGCGCGCGTACGGCAACTTCGCCCGCCTGCTGGGCCGTTACGTGCGCGAGGAGCGGGTGATTCCGCTCGCCGAGGCGGTGCGGCGACTCACGTCGCTGCCCGCGGAGAATCTCGGCATCCGGGAACGCGGCCGGCTGATTCCGGGGTACCACGCGGACGTCGTCGTATTCGATGCGGCGACGATCATCGACCACGCGACGTTCGACCGGCCGCACCAATACGCGACAGGCATGGTGCACGTCTTCGTGAACGGAACGCAGGTGCTGCGGGACGGGGAGCACACGGGAGCGCTGCCCGGCCGCTTCGTGCGCGGCCCGGGATACCGACCGCAAGGAGAGCAGAGATGACGCGCAGGGCGAAGATGATCACGGGCGTGGGACTCGGCGTCGCGCTGGCTGCGGCAGGCGCGGGCGCGCTCCTCGTGAACAGGCCCGCCCAGGCGGGTGACGCCGCCGGCTCCGCACCGGAGCGCATCGTCGCGAACGGCAGCGGCGCGGTGGTCACCGTCTATCGCAGCCCCACGTGCGGCTGCTGCAAGGCGTGGGAGGATCACCTGCGCGAGCACGGCTACACCGTCGAATCCATCGAGACGCCGGCGCTGAACGCGATCAAGGCGGAGAACGACGTGCCGCGTCCGCTCCAGTCGTGCCACACCGCGCTCGTGGACGGCTACGTCATTGAGGGCCACGTGCCGGCGGCCGACATCGCGCGGTTGCTGAGCGAGCGGCCCGACGTGCACGGTCTCGCCGTACCCGGCATGCCCTCGGGATCTCCCGGCATGGAGGTGCCGGGCCGGCCGGCGCAGCCATACGAGGTGTTCGCGTTCACCGAAGGCGGCGCCACGGAGGTCTGGGCCGTCCGCTAGCGATGCCGACCGGCCCGCATCGCATCCGCCGCGCAAAAGGCCATCCTTGACGGACGTCGGACGCCCCTTCAATCATGCGCTCGCGCCGCGCGCTCGCCGGCGCCTACCGGACCCATTTTCAGCGGGGCTTCATGCGCTTCCGACCGATCCTGACCCTCGCGCTCGCGGGAGCCGCCGCCGGCTGCGGCCCATCGACCCCAGCACCGGAGCCGCCCGCGCCGCGGGTCGAAGTCACGGCCGAGGCGGACGGGCGGCTGCTGCGCCCCGGCGAAAGCGCGACGGGCGTGATCACCGAGGAGGATCCGACCTGGGGCACGAACGGGCGCTTCCATCTCTATCGCTTCGAGGCGGCGGAAGGCGATCGGCTGGCCGTCGAGATGGCGTCCGAGGAGTTCGATACCTACCTCGTCGTCGGCGACCGCTCCGTCGGCATCTTCAATCCCCTCGCCCAGGACGACGACAGCGGTGGCGAGCTCGATGCCCGCGTCCGCTTCGTCGCGCCGCGCACCGGCACCTTCTGGGTCATCGCGCAGGCCTACGCGGAATACGGCACGGGCGCGTACACGATCTCGCTGGCGCGGCTGCCCGAGCCCGCGCCGGCGGTCGCCCAGCGGATCGCCGTCGGCGCCAGCGTGGCGGGCGAGCTGGAGGAGAGCGATGCGCAGGACGAGGAGGACGAGTCCTTCTACGACCTGTACACGTTCGAGGCTGTCGGGGGACAGCGCTACTCCGTCGTGATGAGCTCGAGCGCATTCGACACCTATCTGATCGTCGGCCGCGGCACCGACGAGCTCGAGGAGATCACGCGCGACGACGACAGCGGCGGCGGCACCGATTCGCGCATCGTCTTCGCTGCCGACCGCAGCGGGACGTACGCCATCCACGCCACCTCGTTCGGCGGCAACGCGACGGGCGAGTACTCGCTGTCGGTGAACGAGATGGCGCCTCCCGGACCGCTCACGGTCACGCCTGCGACGGTCGGCGAGTCGATCACCGGCACGCTCGGCGCCGGGGACGCCATGAGCGAGGAGGGCTCCTGGCAGGACTTCCATTCCTTCCGCGGCAGCGAGGGACAGCGCATCGCCGTCACGCTCCGCTCGGCGGACTTCGACAGCTTCCTGGAGCTGGGCGAGCTGGACGGCGAGGACTTCCTCAGCGACTACAGCGACGACGACAGCGGCGGCGGCCTCGACTCGCGCATCGTCGCCACGCTCGACCGCACGGGGGAGTACACGGTACGCGCGACCTCGCTGAACCCGGACGAAACCGGCGGCTACAGCCTGCTCATCGAGGAGTTGCCTGCTCCCGGACCGGTGAGCGTCCGCGCGATCGCCGTGGGCCAGACGCTGAACGGCGCGCTCGAGCCGTCGGACGCCGTGCTGGAAGACGAATCGTTCTACGACGTCTATACCTTCAGCGGCAGCAGAGGACAGCGCGTGCGCATCACGCTGCGCTCCGACGATTTCGACTCCTACCTGTCCTTCGGTCGCTGGCGGAACGGCGAGGTGGACATCATCGACTCGGACGACGACAGCGGCGGCAATCTCGACTCGCAGCTCGAGGTTACCCTCCCCGAGAGCGGCACCTGGGCCATCCAGGCCAATTCCCTCGGCGCAAGCGAGATGGGCGACTACACGGTCACTCTCGAGGAGCTGTAGTCGGAGGCGTTCGGGCGCCCTTGGTCACCGGGTGACCTGCCGAGCACGAGCACGAGTACGTGTAGGTGTACAACTGGCCTTCGCTGGCCGTCGCCGTCGAGCTCGCCGGCGAGACGGGATATCGGGAGAGACATCGTGAACGTACACCCGCACGTGCTTGTGCTCGGCAGGTCCCCTCACCTTCCCCGCCGGCCCTCGTCTTATTCGCCCTCGAGGTAGGTATAGCCTTCCAGTCCCTCGATGTAGTGCGCGATGAACTCGTTCGCCTCGCCTCGCGGGAGCCGCGCCGCCTGGACCTTGCGCCGGAACGTCGTCACGAGCTGCTGCGCGTCGAACTGCACGTAGCGCAGCACTTCGGTCGTGGTGTCGCCGTGGACGATGTCACCGATCTCGTAGCCGGTCTTCGTCTGCCGCACGTGCACGGCATTCGTGTCGCCGAAGAGATTGTGCAGATCCCCCAGGATCTCCTGGTACGCTCCCGTCAGGAAGATGCCGAGCAGATAGGGCTCGCCCGGCTTCGGCGTGTGCAGCTCGAGGCTGGTCTTGGGCGTGCGCCAGCCCACGAAGCGGTCGATCTTGCCGTCCGAGTCGCAGGTCACGTCCTGAAGCGTGCCGCGTCGCGTCGGCCGCTCGTCCAGACGGTGAATCGGCATGATCGGAAAGAGCTGGTCGATCGCCCACGAGTCCGGCAGCGACTGGAACAGCGAGAAGTTGCCGAAGTAGCGGTCGATCAGGTACGACTCCACCTCCGGCAGCAGGTCCTCGTATTCCTCGGGGTCACGCGCGCCCTGCGCCGCGATGCGATTCAGGATCGCGAGATGAAAGCTCTCGACCATGGCGCGCTCGCGCAGGCTGAGGACGCCGCTGTTGAAGAGGATGTGCGCCTGCTCCTTCGCGTACATGGCGTCGTGATAGGCTTCGCGCAGGTACGCGTTGCCGATCGTACGCAGCGTCTCGGCCAGCTCGTGGACGAGCGGGTGCAGCTCGTCGTCCAGCGCCTCGGGCGTCTCAGGATCCTGCATCTCCGCGTCGATCACGTTGACGAGCAGCAGCGAGTGGTGCGCGGTCAGCGCGCGGCCGGACTCGCTGATGACGTGCGGCATCGGGATTTCCGCCTCGCGGCACGCCTCCGCCAGTGTGTAGACGACATCGTTCGCGTATTCCTGAATGGAATAGTTGACGCTGGCGATGCCCGACGAGCGCGATCCGTCGTAGTCGACGCCGAGGCCGCCGCCCACGTCGACGTAGTCGATCTCGAGGCCGAGCGAGCGCAGCTCGACGTAGAAGCGGGCGACTTCCGTCATCGCCTGCTTGATGTTGCGGATGTCCGGGATCTGGGAGCCCAGGTGGAAATGCACCATGCGCAGGTAGTTCAGCCGGCCGGCGTCCTCCAGCCGGTCCAGCACGCGCACGAGCTGAGCGGACGACAGGCCGAACTTGCTCTTCTCGCCCGCGCTTTCCGACCAGCGCCCGGCGCCGGCGCTCGCCAGCTTGATGCGCACACCGGCCGTCGGCGTCACCTCCATCTCGTCGGCGATGCGGAGCAGAGTCTCGACCTCGGCGACGCGCTCGAGGACGATCAGCACCGTGTGCCCGAGCTTCTGGCCCATCAGGGCGAGGCGCATGAACTCCTCGTCCTTGTAGCCGTTGCAGACGATGACGTGGTCGGCGCGCTCGGTCATCGCGAGCGCCGCCTGGAGCTCCGGCTTGCTACCGACCTCGAGCCCGACGCCCTTGGCCTGGCCGAACGACAGGATCTCTTCGACCACGTGGCGCTGCTGGTTCACCTTGATCGGGTAGACCGTCGTGTAGCCGCCCTCGAAGCCGAACTCCTCGATCGCCCGCTCGAACCGATTGGTCAGCATCTCGACGCGCGTGCGCAGGATGTCCGAGAAGCGCAGCAGCAGCGGCATGGTCACACCCTGCGCCTCCAGGTCGCGCGCAAGCTCGAACAGGTCGATGCCGCGTTCGGGATCCTTGCTCGGATGCACCGTGACGTGACCTTCGGCATTGATGCCGAAGTAGTCGATGCCCCAGCCCTCGACGTTGTAGAGGTCGAGCGACTCCTGGATCGTCCACGTCGGCGGCGCGGCCGCGGTCGAAGGAATCGCCTGCCGGCGTTCGGTCTGTGTGGTCGGATTCAACGCACTCTCCTGAGCACTCTTGCGTTCGCCGCGACGGCGGCTCATCCGCTCGTCCGGGTCCGGCGGCACGGCCCTCGCACGGTCGCCCCTGCCCTGCGCTAATCATGCCCCGCTGACCGGCGCCGCGAAAGAACGCGCGAATCCATGACGCTAATCAAGGTCGCCCGCTGGGCCCTCGCCATCGCGCTCGTCGCGGGCCTCGTCGCCGTCATCTTCCTCGCCGGCCGCGGCAGCCGTCTGCCCGCCCTCTCCGAGGACCGGGTCCGCTCCGCCATCACGGCGACGGTGCAGCGCGAGGCGCGGCAGGCGTTCCTGGTCACCGGCAGGCTCGACGTCGTCGCGTCGACGACCATCGAGAACAACAAGATCTTCCTGCCGAACCTGCTCGGACTGAATATCGGCAGCGCCCGCTCCACCGTCCGTGCGCCGGGCCGCGTGTTCTATGGCTTCGACGTGCGCCGCCTCACGCCCGACATGATCACGCTGGTCGACGACTCCACGATCCACGTCGAGCTACCACCCCTCCAGGTGCTGGCCGTCGAGCCGGTGCTGCAACAGATGCAAATCGACACCGACGTGAGCTGGAGCCGATCCGATCGGACCGGTCGGGAAGTGGAGCGGCGCGCCATCACGCACCTCCAGGTCGCGCTGCGAACGCAGGGCAATGCCCATCTGCGCGACTCCACGCAGCCGCGCGTCAACACCGCCGAAGCTCTCCGGCACATGCTAGAGCCGACCGTGCGCGCGCTCGGCATGGAGCGGCCCAACTTCCGCTTCGATCTCGCTCCCGGCATCCGCATGGATCGACGACGGGACTGAGGTGAGGTGAGGTGAGGTGAGGTGAGGTGAGCGAGCGGCTCGACTAGGCGTGACGCGCTCGCGAGGGAGCCGGCGCCGGCAACCGCGCGGCGCGCAGGCCCTCGAGCTGCATCCACAACGCTTCCGCCACCGCGCGCCTCGAATCGATCCGGAACGGAGACGGCTCCGAATCCGCGACTCCCGCTGCCACAGCCGGCGTCGGCTCCGACATCGCGTGGTAGCCGATCACCAGCGCCTGCACGAGCAGCAGCAGCCGGATTCCTTCTCCCTTCCGCAGGAACGGCAGTGCGGCCTCGAGCAGCCGCCCGCTGCGTCTCGATCGGTCGAGCAGCCACTCGCGGTACGCCGCCACCGCCGCCCGGCCCGCGTGGTGCTCCATCAGACCCACCAGCGCCATCGTGCGACCCAGCACGCTCCGCGACTCCAGCGAACCCGCGATCGTCTGAGCCAGCGCGGCCGTCGTCACCGGCGACTGCGGCGCCGCCAGCCGACCGTCCAGCTCGTCCAGCCATTCCCCCAGCAGCCGCTCCGCGATCGCCAGCCCCAGCGCCTCTTTCGACTCGTAGTACAGGAACACGGTGCCCTTCGCCACGCCTGCCCGCCGCGCCACCTGCGCAACGGTCCATTCCTCGAAGCGCATCTCGCGGTGCAGCGACAGCGCCGCCCGCGCGATCGCATCGGCCTTCGCGGTCTTCTGTTCGGCTGAACGGGCGTGTGCGACCACGGCACTCCTGTTGGTACGGCGGTTCACGCCCTCATATTGACCTGCGGTCAGAACGGAGGCAAGACGGACGCGGGAGGAGACGGCCGCAGGAGCGGACCCCCGCACGCGAACTGTCCGCCATCGCGTCGACGGCCTAGCTTTCGGTCATGACGTCACCCGCGGTCGAGGACTACCTCAAGGCCATCTTCCATCTCTCGGGCGAGGGAGGCGCCGCGGGCACGTCGGCGGTTGCCGAGCGGCTGGGTGTCACTGCCGGCTCGGTGACGGGCATGCTGAAGCGGCTTGCCGATCAGGGCTTCATCGAGCACGTGCCGTACTACGGCGCGCGCCTGACGCCGAGCGGGATGGAGCGGGCGGTGGCGACGATTCGCCGACACCGCATCATCGAGCTGTTCCTGGTCGAGGTGCTGGGCTACGCGTGGGACGAGGTGCACGAGGAGGCGGAGGCGCTGGAGCACAGCGCGTCGGCGCGCCTGGTCGAGAGCATGTCGGAGGTTCTCGGGGCGCCCGAGTCGGATCCTCACGGTGCGCCGATTCCCGCGGCGGACGGCGCCTTCAACGAGCGGCACTACCCGTCGCTCGCGGAGATCGACACGGGCACGCGTGCGGTGCTGCGGCGCGTCTCGGACGAGGATGCCGAGGCGCTGCGCTACCTGGCCGCTATGGGCATGCTGCCGGGGACGGAGATCGAGGTGCTGGAGCGCGCGCCGTTCGAGGGTCCGCTGCGGGTGCGTATCGGTGGCAAAGGGGGCGCGGAGCAGGTGCTGGGTAGGCGCTTCGCGGCGACCCTCCAGGTGGAGCCCTTGACGTCGTAGGCCGCGCGGGCCGGACGACGCGCCACCTGCCGAGCACGAGCACGATCCACGAGCACGTGCACGAATGCCCTCCGGCTCACCCGCGCAACTCGAATACCCCCGAACACCGCTTGCCGATCGTACACCTGCACGTGCACGTGCTCGTGCTCGGCAGGTGGCCGGGCGCCCCCAGCCGCGCATACTGGTCGTTACACGAACATCCCTTCTCTCGCCCGCCTGCGTCCCGTCTCCGTGAGCGCCAGACGGCCGTCCTGCTCCCGCCGCAGCAGACGCGATTCGACGGCGCCGTCGACGATGGCGCGGGCGCGCTCGGGCTCCCACTTCAGGTGATGATGCAGATGGTCCTCGCGGGTTTCCGTGGCGGCCGCGGCGGTGCCTTCGTGGTGCAGCAGGTGGATGGTCAGCATGAGCTGCGCGAACTCGACGCGCTGGCGCGCGCGCTGCCGCACGCGGGAGACGACGCCGCGCTCGGGTGCGAGCAGGAAGGCGAGAGCGAAGAGCACGCCCGCCATGGTGGCCATGGAGCCCGCGATCGAGGCGTCGAGCCACCACGCGATCCAGAAGCCGGTGATCGCCGCGGCGATCGCGATCGCGCCGCTGAGGACGATGACCAGCGGCAATCGATCCGTGAGCAGGTACGCGGCGGCGGGTGGCGCGATCATGAGGGCGACGACGAGCACCGAGCCGACGGTGTCGAACGCGCCGACTGCCGTGACGGAGACCATCCCCATGAAGGCGTAGTGGAGCAGCGTCGGTGACAGGCCGAGCGCGGCGGCGAGCGCCGGATCGAACGTCGACAGCTTGAGCTCCTTGTAGAACACCACGAGGAACAGGCAGTTCAGGAGCAGGATCGCGCCCATGAGCCACGCGGCGCGGGGTCCGAGATCGAGGCCGCCCGCCTCGAAGCGCCGGAAGGGCGCGAACGCGATCTCGCCGAGCAGCACCGCATCGGTGTCCAGGTGGACATCACCGGCGAAGCGGCCGATGAGGATCACCGCCACGCTGAAGAGCGCGGGGAAGACGATGCCGATCGAGGCATCCTCCGCGACCAGCCGCGTCGACCGGATCGCTTCGACCAGCACGACGGTGAGCAGCCCCATGCCCGCGGCGGCGAGGATGAGCAGCGGCGAGGTCACGTCGTGCGTCACGAAGAAGCCGAGCACGATGCCGAGCAGCACCGTATGGCTGATGGCGTCGCTCATGAGTGCCATGCGCCGCAGCACCAGGAACACGCCGGGCAGCGCACAGGCGAGCGCGACGATGATCGCGACGAGCTGGATCTCGAGCGTGATGCTCACGAGCGATCGCGCTCCTGATCGAGCAGGTCGCGCGCATGCGTGCGGCCGTCCTTGGTGAGGACCCAGCCACGATCGCCGCTCCTGCGCGCGTAGCCGTGCTCCGCGAGCGCATCGAGCGAGCCTTCAACGCCCACGCCCGGCCGCATCGCGACCAGCACGTCCGCCGGGTGCGCGTGCTCGCGCATGCCGTGCTGTGCGGCCAGCGCGTAGAGGTCGAGCAGCACCGCGTCCTCGCGGATCTCGCGGCGGCGGCGGCGTCGCTCGAGCGCGCGCCAGGCGACGCCGCGCGCCGGCGCGAAGAGCAGCGACACGATCACGATCGCGGTCGCCGCGAGCACCACGGCGGGCCCGGTCGCGACGCCGGGCGCCGAGCTGCTCGCGAGCGCGCCGCTCAGGCCGGCGACTCCGCCGAACAGAGCGGACAGGACGACCATGCGGCCGAGCCCATGCGTCCACTGCCGCGCGGCAGCAGCCGGTGCAACCACCATGGCGCTCATCAGCACGACGCCGACAGTCTGCAGCCCGATCACGATCGCGAGGACGAGCATCGTCGTGAGCAGCACGTCGATGACGCGCATCGGGAAGCCGAGGGTCGCGCCGAACTCGCGGTCGAAGCTCAGCAGCTTGAACTCCTTCCAGAACAGCAGCACCGCGAGCAGGGCGACCGCGCCCAGGCTCGCGATGACGATGACGTCCCGCTCGAGCAGCGTGGCCGCCTGTCCGAAGAGGAACGTCTCGAGACCCGCCTGACGCGCGTCGGGCAGCTTCTGCACGTACGTGAGCAGCACCAGCCCGAAGCCGAAGAACACCGAGAGCACGATGCCGAGCGCGCTGTCCTCCGGCACACGCGAAACGCCGGTCACGGTCATCACGATGAGCGTCGCGATCAGCCCCGCCACGCCGGCGCCCAGCACCAGCACGAGCGTCGACTTGCTCCCCGTCAGCAGAAAGGCGAGCACGATGCCCGGCAGCGCCGCGTGCGAGATCGCGTCACCGAGCAGGCTCTGCCTGCGCAGCACCGCGTACGCGCCCAGCGTGCCACTGACGATGCCCAGCGCCGCCGCACCCAGCGCGACGGTGCGCAGCGTGTAGTCCTGGAAGAGCTGGAACAGCAGGTCCACGGGCGTCAGCCGGCCGGGTTGCCGTGGCTGGCGCGCTCACCGGCCAGGTCGCTCGCAGCGCCGACCGCGCCGAGGCTCTCGCCGCCGTTGCCGCGGTCCCCGCCATTGCCGCCGTTGCCGCTCAGGAAGGGGACTCGCCCGCCGTACGTGAGGCGCAGGTTCTCCTCGGTGAAGACCTCGTCGACGGGGCCCGCGGCGATGCGCCGCACGTTCAGCAGCGTCACCCAGTCGAAGTACTCGGGCACGGTCTGGAGCGCGTGGTGCACGGCGACCACGGTGTCGCCGGCGGCGCGCAGCTCCTGGAGCACGCCGACGATCGCCCGCTCGGTGCGCGCGTCCACGCCCTGGAACGGCTCGTCCATGAGGTACACACGCGCGTCCTGCACGAGAGCGCGCGCGAGGAAGACGCGCTGCTGCTGCCCACCGGAGAGCTGGCTGATCTGACGGTGGGCCAGATCCTCCATGCCCACCATCTCGAGCGCGGCCATCGCCGCATCCCGCTCGTTGCGACCCGGCCGCCTCAGCCAGCCGAGCGCGCCGTAGCGACCCATCATCACCACGTCCAGCACCGACGTCGGGAAGTCCCAGTCGACCGTGCCGCGCTGCGGCACGTACGCCACCAGGCGACGCTGCTGACGGTACGGCTTGCCGTGGACGAGGATCTGGCCCGCCGCCGGGCTGATCAGACCGAGGATCGCCTTGATCATCGTCGTCTTGCCCGCGCCGTTCGGACCGACGATCGCCATCAGCACGCCTTCGGGCACCTCGAGATCCACGTCCCACAGAACCGGCTGCTCGCGGTACGCGACGGTCAGGTCGTTGACTTCGATAGCGAGACGGTCGGTCATGCGGTTTCGGAGTCCTTCGGGACCAGTGGACGACTGCTTCTGCGCAGGTGGGCGTCCTTCAGGACCAGTGGACGACCGCTTCTGCGTAGCAAGCGGGCTGCATTCGGCATTACCGCCACCGTTGGCCAGGTCCGACATCGGCAGGGGCGCGCAGCGCTACCGCCCCTTCGCCGGCGCCAAGCCCGTCCACGATCGTGTTCACATTGTGACGCACCATACCCGGATACGTCCCCTCGTCCGTGCCGGGATTTCCCATCGCATCGGAAAAAAGCGCGCCGCCAATCTGCACGTCGAAGCCGCGCGAACGCACCGCCGCCTGCACCGCCTCGATCGTGCGCCGCGGAATCGACGTCTCCACGAAGACCGCAGGAATACGACGTTCCGCGATCATGACCGCCAGCTCGTGCACGTCCGCGGTGCCCGCTTCCGACGCCGTGCTGATCCCCTGGAGCCCGCGCACCTCGAAACCATACGCGCGCCCGAAATAGTTGAACGCGTCGTGCGCGGTGACCAGCACGCGACGCGCCGGATCCAGCTCGTTCACCCGCGCGTGGACCCAGCCGTCCAGCTCACGCAGCTCCGTCGTGACACGCGCCGCGTTCGCGTCGAATTCCGCGGCTCCCGCCGGATCCAGCTCGACCAGTGCCTGCCGCACCGCTTCCACCGCCCGGCTCCACATCTCCACGTCGAACCAGACGTGCGGGTCGTACGCACCGCGGAACTCCGGCGGCGCGAGCAGCGAGTCGCGCGAGATCGTCCGCGTCACCGCGACCGTCGGCCGCCGCGCCGACATCTCCTCCAGCAGCTCGCCCATCGCCGCCTCGAGATGCAGCCCGTTGTAGAAGATCACGTCCGCCTCGGCCAGCTTCCTCACGTCGCTCGCCGTCGCCTTGTACAGGTGCGGATCCACCCCCGGGCCCATCAACCCCTCGACCTCGACCCGCGTGCCGCCCACCTCCGCCACCGCCCACGCGATCATACTCGTCGTCGCCACGGCCCTCACGCCGTTGCTCGGCGCGGCATCGCTCCGCCGGCCGCACGCCGCCGCGAACGCCCCCTGTGCCGCCACCAGCGTGAGCAGCACGACTCGCCCCGCCCCGCCTTTCCTGTCGCGTCGTCGCAACGAATCGCCTCCGATGCAGTTTTAGTCCGCCCTAAATCTCCCGCGTGGGTGAGACAAAGTCAAACGACAGGCACTGGCGCGCCGACCGGGTCTTCGGTATTTCTTCGGGCATGGCACGGCAGGCGAAGGAGCTGAAGACATTCGGCAACGTGCGCGGGCGCGGCACCGCGTCGAATCCGGCGAACCGGTTCGAGCTGGTCGAGATCGAGCTCGACGGTGACTGGGTGGACGACGAGGTGCGCGACGCGGCGGAGGCCGGGGAGGCGTGGAATCCGGCGGGCCGCACTCGCTTCTTCCGCGATCACACGCGTGGCATCATCGCTCGAAACCAGAGTCCGGACGTCGGCTTCGAGACGAGCATCAATCCGTACCGCGGATGCGAGCACGGGTGTGTGTACTGTTTCGCTCGTCCGACTCACGAGTACCTCGGCCTCTCCGCCGGGCTCGACTTCGAGAGCCGGATCTTCGTGAAGATGGACGCGCCGGAGCTGCTGCGGCGCGAGCTGAGTGGCCGGAAGTGGCAGCCGCAGATCATCGTGATCAGTGGCGTGACCGACTGCTACCAGCCCGTGGAGCGCCGGCTGCGCATCACCCGCGGGTGCCTCGAGGTGCTGGCGGAGGCGCGCAATCCGGTGGGCATAATCACGAAGAACCACCTGGTCACGCGCGATGTCGATCTGCTCGCGAAGCTCGCGTCGCACCACGCGGTCAAAGTCCATATCTCCGTTACGACACTCGACCGGGAGCTGCAGCGGACTATGGAGCCGCGCACGTCGACGCCGGAGCGGCGACTGGAGGCGATCCGGACGCTATCGGACGCGGGGATCGACGTCGGCGTGATGGTGGCGCCGGTGATTCCCGGGCTCACCGACCATGAGATGCCGCGCATCCTGGAGGCGGCCGCGGCGGCGGGCGCGGTATCGGCGGGCTACGTGCCGCTGCGACTGCCGCACGGCGTGAAGGACCTGTTCGCCGACTGGATTCAGCGCGTGTATCCCGATCGCGCGACGCGCGTGCTCAACCGGGTTCGCGAGATGCGCGGCGGCGACCTGTACGACTCGACATGGCACCGGCGCATGAGCGGCGCGGGGGTGTATGCAGAGCACCTGGACACGCTGTTCGAAGCCTCGCGCCGCAAAGCAGGCTTCGACGGCAGGCGTGCGCGCTACGAGCTGTCGACGGCGTCCTTTCGCGCGCCGCCGCCGCCGCCGCTCGCGCCCGGGAAGCTACCGGCCCAGCTCGGGCTGTTCGACCAGGGCTGAGGGCCGCCGCCTCCAGAGCACGGCACGCACGCGGAAGAGCAGTGTGAGTGCGACGGCGGCGAGGCCGGCGCAGAGGCCGATCCAGACGCCGACCGGCCCCAGCGCCGTGCCGAAGCCGAGGCCGAGCGCGCACACCATGCCGATCCCCCAGTAACCGGCTGCGGCGAGCAGCATCGGCACGGTCGTGTCGCCCGCGCCGCGCAGCACGCTGATGCCGGCGACCTGTCCGCCGTCGAACACCTGGAACGCGGCGGCGACCATGAGCAGGTCGCGGCCGACCGCGAGGATCGCGGGATCGTGCGTGTACAGGCCGATGAGCCAGACGGGCGCGAGCAGGAAGGCGAGCGCGCACGCGGCCATGAAGCCGACGGCGAGCATGTACGTCGCGACGATCGCGTGGCGGGTCGCAGCCGGCTCGCCGGCGCCGATGGTCTGCCCGACGCGGATCGAGCCTGCCATGCTCGTGCCGAGCGCCACCATGAAGGTGGCGGACGCGATGTTGATCGTGACCTGATGGGCGGCGATCTCAATCGGGCCGAACCAGCCCATCATGACGGCGGCGAAAGCGAACAGTCCGATCTCGAGACCGAACTGGAGTCCGATGGGCATGCCGATGCGGAAGATCCGGCCGATGCGGACGCGGTCGATGCGCCACGCGCGCGCCGGCGCGCCGCGCACCGGATCGAAGCCGCGATGCAGGACGGTATAGGCGAGAAGCGCCGCGAACATGAACCAGCGCACGATGGTGGTCGCGTAGCCGCTGCCGACGACGCCGAGCGCGGGGACGGGGCCGGCGCCGTGGATGAGGACGTCGTTGAGCAGCACGTTCAGGCCGAGCGCGGCGAGCGAGACGACCATCGACGGGCGCGCGTGCCCCATGCCCTCGAGGTACTGCCGCAGCGCGAGGAACAGCATGACCGGCAGGACGCCGGGCGCGAGGGCGACCATGTAGGCGCCCGCAAGGGCGGCGACGTCGGGCTGCTGACCGAAGAGCAGCGCGACCTCGCGGCCGAAGAGCATGGTGGTCGCGACGGGAATCGACAGCGCCAGCGCGAGCCAGAGGCCCTGGCGCGCCACGTCACGGCAGTCGGCGAGGCGGCCGGCGCCGAAGGCCTGGCTCACCAGAGGTCCCATGCCGACCAGGACGCCTATGCCGATGAACAGCACGAAGAAGTGGATCGCGCCGCCGATGCCGGCGGCCGCGAGCGCGCTGGCCCCGAGCGGTCCCACCTGGATGGTGTCGGCGGTGTTCATGCCGACCTGGCCGAGCTGGCTGGCGATGATCGGTCCGGCGAGCCGGAGGGTATTCCCGACCTCGCGGGGCAGTCCGTGCGTTGCCCGATCGTTCAAATGGCTCGAGCTTGTAAGGGTGGACTTTCGCTCCGCCGTCCATCGGCGGAGCAGCACAGTACAGCATGATTCGGAGGCGGCAATGTCGGGATACGATCTGCTCGCGCGCGTGATGCGGGACGAGCTCAGCAAAAACGGCTTCGCGGAGCTGCGTACGTCGGACGACGTGGATGCGGCGCTCACTGCGCCCGGGACCGTTCTGGTCGCGGTCAACTCCAACTGCGGCTGCGCGGGAGGCACGATGCGCCCCGCGGTGGTCGAGGCTCTGCGGCGGGGACCCGCGCCCGATCGCGCCGTGACCGTGTTCGCGAGCGGCGACGCCGAGGCGACGGCCCGCGCGCGCGAGTACTTCACCGGCTACGCGCCCTCGTCACCGGCGATCGCGCTGCTGCGCGACGGCGCGGTGGTCTTCATGCTCGAGCGGCACCAGATCAAGCCGAGCACGCCCGAGGCGGTCGCCGATCAGGTGGCCAGCGCCCTTGCCGAGTGGGCGAAACCGGCGGCGGAACGACAGGACGTCTGAGGCCGTATCTGAAGACATGACTTCACGGATTCGCACGAGCGTCGGCGCTCTCGTCGTCGCTCTCCTGCTGGGCGCGTCGCTCACCCTGCCGCCGGCGCCCGCCCGCGCGCAGTCGCAGGCCGGCAGCGCGGCACCCGGTGGCGCCGTCGCCCACGCCACCGATCTCGCCGCGCGCATCTCGACGATCGTCGACCGGCCCCCGCTCGACCGCGCGCACTGGGGCATCTTCGTTCAGGACGCGCACAGCGGTGAAGTGCTGTACCAGCGCAACGCGGACCGCCTGTTCATCCCCGCCTCGAACCTGAAGCTGGTCGTCGCGTCCGCCGCCGCGCACCTGCTGCCGTCCGATTTCCGGCTGCGCACATCGTTGTACGCGACGGGGCCGATCCGCGACGGCGTGCTCGACGGTGACCTCGTCCTGTACGGCCGCGGCGACCCCGGCATCTCCGGCCGCTTCCATGACGGCCGCATGCTCGCGGTCTGGGAAGCGCTCGCCGACTCCCTCGCCGCGCGCGGCGTGCGCGAGGTGCGCGGCGGCCTCGTCGCCGACCAGAGTCACCTCGATTCGCTGCACGTCCACGAGGACTGGGAGAGCTACGATCTGCTCTGGTGGTACGCGGCGCCCGTCGGTGCGCTCGGCTTCAACGACAATTCGATCGACTTTCGGATCCAGCCCGGCGAGCGGGGCGAGCCGGCGCGCATCGAGGCGCAGCCGGCGAGCTCGTACTTCACTCTGCTGAACCAGACGCGCACGGTGGCCGCGGGCGAGCCACGCACGCTCGACTTCGCGCGCGCGAGCGAGAACGACACGATCATCGCGTACGGGAACATTCCGGTGGACGCGCGGCCGTGGACGGAATACTTCGCGGTCAGCGATCCCGCCCTTTACGCGGGCACGGTGTTCCGCGACGTGCTCGAGTCGCGCGGGATCCGCTTCGGGAGTCCGGTGGTGCGCGTCGAACGCAGCGAACACCGTTCGGTCGTCCTGCCCGACGGCAGCACGCGCGCGGGCGCGCGCTCTCTCTTCGGCTACTCGTCGGCGCCACTCGCCGACCTGATCTTTCCCGTTCTGAATTCGAGCCAGAACTGGTTCGCCGAGCAGCTCCTGAAGACGCTGGGCCGCCAGCGCGGCGAGGGCGGCTCCTGGCACGCGGGGCTGGACGTGGAGCGGGACTTCCTGACGGGGATCGTCGGCCTGTCCGAGGACGAGTTCCGCCTGCGCGACGCATCCGGCCTGTCCGCCGGCAACCTGATGACGCCGCGCGCGCTCGCGCGCGTGCTCCTGTGGGTGCGCACCGAACCGGCCGTTCAGGAGGCGCTGCCGGTCTCGGCCGGCGCGCACGGCTCGCTGCGCAGCCGCCTGACCGATCTGCCCGGGCGCGTACGCGCGAAGACCGGCGGCATCCGCAACGTCGACGCGCTATCCGGTTACGTCACGACGAACGACGGTCGCGAGCTGGTCTTCGTTATTCTCGCGAACGGCAGCGCATTCACAGGCTCGGTCGTGCGGGGGGCGATCGACGACGTGGTGCGCGCGGCGGCGGCCGCCGAAGGACCCTAGGGCTCGACCGACACGGGAGAGGGAGCATGCTGATCCGCAGGAGCGAGGGGTTGCAGCCATCGGACATCACGCCGGAGTCGATCTGGCTGAGCCGGCGGGAGTTCATGTCCGCACTGCCGTTCGCCACGGCCGCGATCGCATCGCCCGCGCTCCTGAGCGCGTGCGAGCCGTCGGGTGCACGACCGGCCGCTTCGGGCACGTCGCAGGAAGAGCTGACGCCCTTCGAGGTCGTGACGAGCTACAACAACTTCTACGAATTCGGAACGGGAAAGGAGGATCCGTCGCGCAACGCGCACACGCTCGTGACACGGCCGTGGACGGTGCGCGTCGACGGACTGTGCGAGCGACCCGGCGAGTATCGGCTCGAGGATTTCATCCGGCCGCACACGATGGAGGATCGCGTCTACCGGCTGCGCTGCGTGGAGGGCTGGTCGATGGTCATTCCGTGGCGCGGCTTTCCGCTGCGCGACATGATCCGGCGCGCGCAGCCGACGGCGGGCGCCCGCTTCGTCGCATTCCAGACGCTGCACGACCCGGAGCAGATGCCGGGGCAGCGCCGCAGCGTGCTCGACTGGCCGTACGTCGAGGGACTGCGGCTGGACGAGGCCATGCATCCGCTGACGCTGCTCGCGACCGGACTCTACGGCCGGGACCTGCCGAACCAGAACGGCGCGCCGCTGCGGCTCGTCGTGCCGTGGAAGTACGGCTTCAAGTCGATCAAGTCGATCGTGCGCATGAGCTTCACCGAGCGGCAGCCGCCGACGACCTGGAATATCGCGGCGCCGGACGAGTACGGCTTCTACTCGAACGTGAATCCGGACGTGGATCATCCCCGCTGGAGCCAGGCGCGCGAGCGGCGCATCGGCGAATTCCGGCGACGTGAGACGCTGCTGTTCAACGGCTACGCGGACCAGGTCGCGAGCCTCTACGCCGGCATGGACCTGCAGCGGAACTTCTAGGCTTTGGGCATTGGGCGTTGGGCGTTGCGGACCCGGAGGGATGCGGCTTTAGCCTTTGGGCGACCGCGGCCTGAACCTGAACGTTCGACATGAACGTGAACGGCAGGACCCGGAGAACAGCCGTTCACGTTCAGGCTCACGATCACGTTCACGAGTCCCCGCGGGTGCCAAGGCACAAGGCCAAAGCCCCAAGGCTCCTGAAGCCGGCCCTCTGGGTCGCGTGTCTCATCCCTGCCGCGCGGCTCGCGTGGCGCACCTGGTCGAACGACCTCGGGCCGAATCCGATCGAGGAGGTCACGCACGAGACGGGCGAGGCGACGCTCATCCTGCTGCTCGTGACGCTCGCGGTGACCCCGCTGCGCCGCCTGAGCGGCTGGAACCGCCTGATCCAGCTGCGGCGACCGCTAGGCCTGTTCGCGTTCTTCTACGCGACGCTCCACTTCTCGACCTACATCGTGCTCGATCAGTTCTTCGCGTTCGAGTACATCCTCGACGACATCAGGGAGCGACCGTACATCACCGTGGGCACGGCGGCGTTTCTGCTGCTCATCCCGCTCGCGGTGACGTCGACGAAGGGCTGGATCCGGCGGCTGGGCAGACGCTGGAGCATGCTGCATCGCCTGATCTACGTGAGTGCCGCGCTCGGCGTGCTGCACTACATCTGGCTGGTGAAGGCGGATTTGCGACGGCCGCTCGTGTTCGCCGCGATCCTCGCTCTGCTCCTGCTGCTGCGCACGCCGCCGGCGCGCGCCGCTCTGGGGCGCGCACGCGACGCCGGCCGGGCAGCGTGGCGGCGGCGAATCGAGGGGCGGCTGGAGGCACGGGTCGAGCCAGCAGCCGAGCCGGCAGCCGAGCGGTCCGTGCCGCGTTGATCGGAAGGACGCCGGGCAGCATCTTGTCCGCCTTCGCGCTCGACCGACTCTCGCGCACGGGGTGACAGCATGGCGAATCCGCTGGTGGGTCTGATCATGGGATCCTCCTCGGACTGGGAGACCATGGCTCACGCGGCCGGGATCCTGGAGGAGCTCGGCGTGCCGTACGAGCGGCGAGTCGTCTCGGCCCACCGCACGCCCGACCTGCTGTTCGAGTATGCGGCGACGGCCGAGGAGCGCGGCCTGAGGGTGATCATCGCCGGCGCGGGCGGCGCCGCCCATCTGCCGGGCATGGTCGCATCCAAGACGCCGCTCCCGGTTCTCGGCGTGCCGATGCACACGCACTCGCTGTCGGGTATGGACTCGCTTCTCTCGATCGTGCAGATGCCGGCCGGCATTCCGGTCGGCACGCTGGCGATCGGCCGAGCCGGCGCGGTCAACGCCGCCCTGCTCGCGACCGCCGTTCTCGGCCTCTCCGAGCCACGCTATCTCGACGCCGTCCGCGAGTATCGCCGCGGCCGCACGGACGACGTGCTGTCCAGACCGGATCCCGCGGCCGAATGAACCTCGGCATCATCGGCGGCGGACAGCTCGGCCGCATGCTGGCCCTCGCCGCACATCCACTCGGCATCCGCACGCGCGTGCTGGAGCCCTCGCTGTCGGCGTCCGCCGCCCACGTCGCCGGTCACGTCGTCGCGCCCTATGACGACCGCGACGCGCTCGAGCGTTTCGCGACGGGTCTCGACGTCGCCACCTACGAGTTCGAGAACGTGCCGGTCGAGTCCGCCCGCTGGCTCGCGGAGCGCGTGCCGGTGCGGCCGGCTCCGGCGGCGCTCGAGGCGTCGCAGGACCGAGTCGTCGAGAAGACGACGTTCCAGGAGCGGGCCATTCCGACCGCCGCGTTCGCCGCGGTGGACGACGCGGCCGGTCTAGCGGAAGCCGGCGAGCGGCTCGGCTCGCCGCTCGTCCTGAAGACCCGCCGCTGGGGCTACGACGGCAAGGGCCAGGCGATCGTGCGCTCCGCGGCCGACCTCCAGGCCGCCTGGCGCGAGCTCGGCGCGCGTCCGCTCATCGCCGAAGGCTTCATCCGCTTCGATCGTGAGCTGTCGATCCTCGCCGTACGCTCGGTCGACGGTGACGTCCTCTGCTACCCGCTCTTCGAGAACCTGCACGAGGGCGGTATTCTGCGCCGCACGACCTTTCCGGCCGCACGCGTCGCCGACGAGATGCAGCGGGAAGCGGAGACGTACGCGCGCCGGATGCTCGAAGCGCTCGACTACGTCGGCGTGCTCGCGATCGAGCTGTTCGACGTCGGCGGCGCCCTGCTCGCCAACGAGATGGCGCCGCGCGTTCACAACTCCGGCCACTGCACGATCGAAGGCGCCCGCACGAGCCAGTTCGAGAACCACGTGCGCGCGGTGTGCGGTCTGCCGCTCGGAGCGGTCCACCCGATCGGCCACTCCGTCATGATCAACCTGATCGGAGCCGCTCCCCCGATCCGCGAGCTGCTGGCGGTCACGGGCGCTCACGTGCACCTGTACGACAAGCAGCCGCGGCCCGGGCGCAAGATCGGCCACGTTACGGTGTGCGGGGACGACCCGGGCGAAGTGGCGAAGCGCGCCGACCGGCTGCTGGCGATGACCAGGCGGTAGTCCGGTATCGAGTATCCGGTATCCGGTATCCGGATGCTGTCTACTGTCTACTGTCTACTGTCTCTGATGCGGGCAGAACCAGCTCGAAGGTGGAGCCCCGGCCGGGCTCGCTGCGAAGCTCGAGCATGCCGCCCAGCCGGCCGGCGAGGGCGCGCGCGAGCGGAAGCCCGAAGCCGACACCGGACGTCACGCGTGTGCGCACGGGTGGCGAGCCGTGCTCGAATTCCCGGAAACACCGCTCCCGGTCCTCGGGCTCGATGCCGGGCCCGGTGTCGCTCACCAGGATCGAGATGGTGTCCGCCGCGGGCTTCACGCTCATCTCGATCCGTCCCCCTTCCGGCGTGTAATCGAGCGCGTTCGCGAGGAGCCGGCTCAGGATCCTGGCCGCGAGCTCGGGATCCGTGACCGCGCGAGCCGGCGCGTCGGTCGTGATGAACTCCAGGGCGATGTCCGCGTCCTGAGCCCGCTGCCGATGTCCTTCCAGCGCCATGCGCGCGACCGAGTTCAGGTCGGTTTCCAGCGCGCGCACTGGCAGCTCGCCGAGTGAGGCGCGCGTGAACGTGACCACGTCCTCGAGAATGCCGATGCCCGAGGCGATCAGCACTCGCACCCGCTCCAGCGTCTGGCGCTGCTCGTCCGTGAGATCGCCGCGAAACCCCTCGAGCATGAGCTCGAGGTAGCCATCCGCGGCGCCCAGCGGGTTCTTCAGGTCGTGGTTGAGGCCGCGCATCAGACGGCTGACCGATTCGGCGAGCTCCCCGTCGGTCGATTGCCCGGCTTCCGCCCGATCCGCTTCCAGCTTACTCATGCGACTCGTCCCGATCGAACCAGACGATCTGGATGCCGAGCGCGATGGCGGCGATCGCGCCGGCCATGAAGAGGACGAAGGCGATCGCGGGATAGCCCAGTATCTGGCCGGAGGTCTCGACGCGTGCCATCAGCGCGGCGCCGATGATGAGCGCGGCAACCAGCAGCCCCAGCGTGATGCGGTTGGCCAGGCTGCGCAGCGTGTTCATGAGCCGCGGCTCGTCGATGGCGTGCAGTCGCAGTCGCAGCTCGCCGCGCTCGAGTCCCTCGAGCGCGCGATTGACGCGGCTCGGCAGCCGCTGCACCAGCTCCAGCACCTCCAGCATGTTCGAGAACAGCGCGCCAGGCGTGAGACTGCTCATCATGTGCTGGCGCATCACCTCGCCCGCGTGACGACGGATCGACGCGTTCGGGTCGAACGACGGATCCAGCGTGGTGGAGATCAGGTCGAGGTTGAGGAGCGTCTTGCCGAGAACGCTCAGTTCCGCCGGCAGCCGCACGCCGCAGTCGGCGGCGATGCCGTACAGCTCGAGCAGGATCGCGCCGACCTGCATGTGCTCGAGACTCGCATACTGCTGCCGTGCGATGATGTCGGCGACGCGCGTGCGGAACAGGTCCCGATTCGCGTGCTGCTCGAGCCGGGCCATGCGCAACGCCTGATCGGCCGCATCCTCGCCCTTGCCCTCGCTCGCCGCGAGCAGCAGCCGCAGCAGGGAATCGCGCAGCCGCGGCGTGACGCGCTCGACCATGCCCAGATCGATCAGCGCGATGCGGCGGTCATCGGTGAGAAAGACGTTGCCCGGATGCGGATCGGCGTGGAAGAAGCCGTCGATCAGCACCTGCTTCAGGTACGCTTCCATGAGCTGGTCGGCCAGCTCCGAGCCGTCCATCTCCATGCGCGCCAGCGGACTAAGCGCCGTAACTTTGCGGCCGCGCACGTAATCCATCGTCAGCACGCGCTCGGTCGTGTAGTCATCGACCGGCAGCGGCACGACGATGCCGTCGAGATCGGTCAGGTTCCCGGCGATGATGCGCATGTTCGTCGCCTCGGTGCGGTAGTCCAGCTCACCGAGGAGCGCGTCGCGGAAGCGCACGAACATCTCCTTGAGTCGATACTGCTCGCCCGGGCGGGTGTGCTCCTCGAGGAACGTCGCGATGCGATCCAGCGCCTCCAGGTCGCGACGCACGACCTCCCGGATCCCCTCGCGCTGGATCTTCACGGCGACGAGACGGCCGTCGCGCAGGCGTGCGCGGTGCACCTGTCCGAGCGACGCCGCGGCGACCGGGTCCGGCTCGAAGCTCTCGAATGCCTTCGACAGCCGCACCGGCAGCTCCTCGTTCAGGATCCGCTCGACCACGTCGAACGGCATCGGCTCCAGCTCGTCCTGGAGGCGCGAGAGGGACTCCAGCACCTCGGGCGGGAACATGTCGCTGCGCGTCGACATGAGCTGCCCGAGCTTCACGAATGCCGGACCCATCCGCTCGAGATCGGCGGCCAGGCGGTCCGCGTCCCGCGAATGCCCCTCCTCCGCCCCGTCCAGCGGAGGGCCCGCCAGCTTGCTGTCGATGCCCGTCGAGCGCAGCAGGTCCGACCGGCCGTACTTCACCAGCAGCACCGCCATGTCGCGGTACCTTCGCACCATCTCCGGTCGGAGCAAAACGGCCATGGCTGGACCCGTCGGGTTCCCGGAACGGCCGGAGCGCGGCGACTACCGCGCGTCCGCCTCGCGGCGCCGCAAGAGCAAACGAAGTGCCGGGGCGGTCCACGGAGGGCGGACATCCCCGACATGGCGGCGCTTCGCTGGGGAAAGCTGGAGCCCCGGGTTCCACGGGTCAGCCGTTACGGCGGGACGACCGTACCGCATTCGGACACGATCGCTTCTGCGGACAAAACGAAAGGGCCGACCGCGCGGGCGGCCCTTTCTCATGCGAAAACGCATGTGACCGAATGCTTCGCGTCAGCTCACCCAGGCGCCTGACTGATGACCGAATGCTTCGCATCGAAGCAGCCGAAGCGGCTGACCGACGACCTCCCGAGAACGCCAGCCTCCTTCACCGCGCTCCCGCACTCGAGCTTACGCTGCTTCGGGGGTCGGCTCCTGCGTAGGCAGGCGCAGCAACGACGCCGGCGAGGTGCTCATCAGCGCGCGTGACACCCGGTCCGGCATGAGACCGCTCGAGGGGGCGGGGCCGCGCAGGATGAGGAGGTCGTGCTCGCCGCGGTAGAGCGCGGCCAGCAGCTCCGCCGCCGGGTCGCCGATCACGACCTCGAGGGACACGTCGGTTCCGCGCACGCGCGCCTTGCGACGCTGCTCGCCGAGCCAGGTTTCCGCCTCGCGCTGCACGGCTTCGTCCAGGTTGCGCTGCGAGACCTCCTCGGCCTGCGGTCGCGGCACGAACGTGCGGTCGACCACGTGAATCAGCTCCGCGCGTGCGCCCCACGCCTGTTGCGCCGCGCGCGCCGCGGCGATCACGTCGATGCCGCTCGCGACGGCACCCACCGCGGCGATTACCGAGCGGGGCCGACCTTCGCGCAGCATGCGACAGAACCAGACGGGCACGCCCGCGCGCGCCATGAGCGCGTAGGCGGTGCGCCCTCGCGTGCCCCACGCCGAGCGGCGCGCTCCGCGCTCACCGATGAAGACGACATCCGCCTCGTGCTCGACGGCGGCGACCTCCAGCTGCGTGGCCGGATCGCCCGAGCGCACGTCCAGCGTGCAGTCCACGCCGAGCCGTTCACGCAGATCGTGCAGACGGCGCGCGGCATCCTCGACATTCGCCTCGAGCAGCGCCTCCGGATCCACCAGCGCGCCGTGGATGTAGGCGGGCGGAACCACGGGCCGCACGACGTTCACCAGAATCACTTCCTCCGGCTGGAGGTGGCGCGCGACCCACGACGCCGCCTCGAGCGAGCCCCCGCCGAAATCGACTCCAACCACCACCCGCTGGAACACGATCCGCCTCCTTTGGCCATGCGAACTTGCCCATGCCACGTCGCTCCCGCGCTGCCCTCGCGCCGCTCCACGATCGCATGGCGACGAGCCGCCCGTCCCGCTGCAACAAACGCGGCAGGCGCGGGTAATATGCGCTCTCTCCGGCAGCCGGTGCATCCTTTGCACTCGCTGCCGGCCGGATTATATTGACGCCCGAAATGTCAACGGGTGCGGTGGCCCGCGGGTCGCCGCTTCGGGAATTTTCAGACAACCACAAGCGGTGGAGGTTTTTTGGCACGCAGGAGCGATACACCGCTCGATCGCGCACGCGACGAGCTTTTCAGCCACATCCATCAGTGCGGCGTCCTCGAGTCGAGTGACGAACAGAAGATGGAGTGGATGGAGGAGACCATCGATTTCATGGGTGAGCGCTATCCGATGCTGAGCAAGCGGGAACTGAACGAGCTGCGCGACATCGGCATGCGCTTTTGTCAGCCGGTCATCCCGCACGGGCGGACGGAAGTCGCCGTTGCGGAAGAAGACGCGGCCTGAACTCAGAGCGGCCATCCCCCGGCCGCCTTTTTTTCGCGGGAGAGACCTGAGCCTGGCTTGCTGAATACGGGCGCAGTACCGCCGACCTCCGTCGACCCGCTCGAGCGAGCCGGGCCGGCGCGCATCCTGGTAGTGGACGACGAGCCGTCGATCGCGAAAATGGTCGATCGACGGCTTCGACGCGACGGCCACCACTGTGTGCTGGCCGGCTCCGGCGAGGAGGCGCTCCAGCGGCTGGAGCACGCGAGCTTCGACCTGGTCGTGACGGACGTCTTCATGCCGGGCATGACGGGGCTGGAGCTGGTCGGGCGGCTGAAGAGCCACGATCCCACGCTCCAGATCATCGTCATGACCGCGCAGACGGAGGTCGAGACCGCGGTCGAGGCGCTGCGTCTCAACGCGGACGACTACCTGGTCAAGCCCTTCGATCTCGAGCAGCTCGCGCACAGCGTGGCGCGCTCGATCGAGCATCGCCGGCTGCTGCTCGAAAACCACGATTACCGCCAGGATCTGGAGAAGCGGGTCCGCATCCAGGCGGAGCGGCTCGAGCAGTTCTACCTCGCCGGCATCCGCTCGCTCGTCACCGCCCTGGAAGCCAAGGACGCGCGGACACGCGGTCACTCCGACCGGGTCACGTATTACGCGGTGGAGATCGGCCGCGGCATCGACGGCATCCAGCTTCCTTCCCTCGCAGCGGGCTCGCAGCTCCACGACATCGGCAAGATCGGCACGCGCGATGACGTGCTCGCGAAACCCGGCGCTCTCACGCGCGCGGAGCGCGAGCACATTCAGCAGCATCCGGTGATCGGCGTGCGCATTCTGACGCCGATCCTCGACGACCCGACCGCGCTCGCCATCGTGCGCAACCACCACGAGCGCTGGGAGGGCGGCGGCTACCCGGACGGCATCGCGGGCGAAGAAATCCCGCTGGCCGCGCGGATCGTCGCCGTCGCCGATACGCTCGACGCGATCACCTCGCCGCGCGCCTATCGCCCCGCCCGCAGCTGGGAGGCCGCGCTGGCCGAGATCGCGGCGGGCAGCGGCACGCAGTTCGATCCCGTGATCGCCGACGCCTGTCTGAGCAGGCTCGCCGAGCGACCGGCCGGTATTGCCGCGCCACTCGACATGAAGGCCTGACCCCGAGCCTGGAGCCCGATATGACCACGCGACGCGACTTCGTCAGAAAGACAGCCGGTGCGGGTCTGGGCGCCGCGGCGATGGTTTCCGTACCGGAGGCGGCCGCGTCGCTCTCGAGCAGGGAAGGCATCGGCGCGCCGGCGCTGCGTCGCCCGCTCATCCGCCCCGCCGCGGTCGGGAGCAACAACGCCGCCGCGGCGGTCGCCGAGGCCGTCCGGGTCATGCAGAACGGCGGCGACACGCTCGAAGCGGTCGTGCGCGGCGTGAACATCGTCGAGCTGGACCCCGAGGACATCACCGTCGGCTACGGCGGCCTGCCGAACGAGGACGGCGTCGTCGAGCTCGATGCATCGGTGATGCATGGCCCGACGCGCGGCGCGGGAGCGGTCGGCGCGCTCCAGGGCGTCCGCACTCCCTCCCGCGTCGCCGTCGCGGTCATGCGCTACACGGATCACGTGATGCTGGTCGGGGAAGGCGCACGGCTGTTCGCGCGCCGCATGGGCTTCGACGCCGACGACGACCTGCTCACCGACGAATCCCGTCGCCGCTGGCTGGAATGGCGTGCGCAACACTCGGATGACGACGACTGGCTCGTGCCCGGCGAATCCGGCGAGCAGGTCGAGGGGCACACGATCGACATCGGCACACGCGGCCGGTCGGCGGACAGCGAATTCGGCATGCTCGACTCCCACGACGGCGTGCGTCCCTGGGGCACCATCAACTGCGATGCGATCGACGCCCAGGGCAACCTGTCCGGTGCGACGACCACCAGCGGCCTCTTCTTCAAGCTGCCCGGCCGCGTCGGCGATTCACCGATCATCGGCGCGGGCCTCTATGTCGACAACGACGTCGGCGCCGCGGGCTCCACGGGCAGGGGCGAGGCGGTGATCAAGACGGCAGGCTCGCACACCGTCGTCGAGGCGATGCGCCGCGGCCTCAGCCCCACCGACGCGTGCCTGGAGGCGTGCCGGCGCATCGTCACCTGGACCGTCGAGCCGCGTCTCCTTCGGCCGGACGGCCGGCCGAACTTCAACGTCGAGTTCTACGCGCTCGACAAGCAGGGCCGGAACGGTGGCGCGGCCATCTGGTCGGGCAACACGTACGCCCTGAACCGGGACGGCATCGCCTCCATGCCCGAATGCGCGTACATGTTCGAGCGCCGATGACCCCCATCTCCCCGGCGCGCAGCGCCTCTCCCGCGCGCGGTCCGCGCCCTCCCGCGAGCGCAGCGAGCCCTCCCTCCCACGGGGACCATTCCTTGCACTCGGCGTAGCCCAGCATGGTGATCCATTCGGTCAACGTCCACACCCCGCGACACGCCCGTCGTCGCCGCTCGCAATGGGCACGCGTCACGCTGCTCGTCGCGATCCTCACGCTCACGTGGGGCCTCGTGCGCATGCAGGTCTTCGCCGGCGAGCAGTACGCGCTGGTGGCGAAGGAAAACCGGCTGCGGCCGCTGGTGGAGCGCGCGCCGCGCGGCACGATCTACGATCGCCATGGTCAGGTCGTCGCCGAGAACACGGTCGGCTACGAGGTCGCGCTCATGCCGGCGCCGGAGGACTCGATCCGCGCGCAGCTCGCGCGGCTGAGCGGGCTGCTGGAGCTGAGCCCGGACAACATCACCGGCACGATGCGGCGCTACCGTCGCACGCCCAACCTGCCGATCATCGTGCTGCGCGACGCCGAGCCGTGGCGCATCGCCCGCCTGGAGGAGCGACGCGGCGAGTTCAGCGGCGTCCTCATCAACGAGTACCCGAAGCGACGGTATCCCGCGGGCGACGTCGTGGCGCATATCGTCGGCTACGTCGCCGAGATCAGCGAGGCGGAGCTGCTGCTGCCGAATTTCGCGGCGTACCGACAGGGCCGCTGGATCGGCAAGGCGGGGCTGGAGCGGCAGTACGAGGCGGTTCTCGGCGGCGAGCCCGGCGTCCGCTACATCGAGGTCGACGCCTCGGGACGCATCAAGCGCTGGCTGCCGCGCGAGACGGGGATTCCGCCGATTCCGGGGCGCGATCTGCACCTACACCTGGATCTCGATCTCCAGCGCTACATCGCCGAGATTTGGCCGGAAGGCTACATGGGCGGCTTCGTCGCCCTCGATCCCCGCACGGGCGGCGTGCTCGCCTATTACAGCACTCCCGGCTACGACCCGAACCGCTTTGTCGGCGGCATCGACCTGTCGTACTGGGGCGCGCTGAACGAAGACGAGAACGTGCCGCTGATGGACCGCGCCGGCGGCTCCAATCAGCCGCCCGGCTCGACCTTCAAGTTGCTGCACGCGGCGATGGCGCTCGACCTCGGCGTGATCCGGCCCGAGGAGTTCATGCCCATCCCGTGCACCGGCGGCATGAGCTACGGCGGTCGCTATGCCCGCTGTCACGCCGTCCACGGCCGCCAGAACCTGATCCTCGGCATCAAGAACTCCTGCGACGTCTACTTCTATCAGGTGGGCATCCGCGTCGGCCTCCGGCGCTTCCTCGAGCAGGGGACGCGGCTGGGATTCGGCCGGGCCACCGGCATCGATCTGCCTACCGAGGTGAGGCCCATCTTCCCGACCGGCCTCAAGTGGATGGAGGACTGGTACGGCTACGTGCCGCCGGAGAACGAGATCATGTCGCTCTCCATCGGCCAGGGCGCGATCACCTGGTCACCGCTCAAGCTCGCGCACACGGTCGTCGCACTCGCCCGGCCGGACGCGCAGGCGCCTGCGCCGCGGCTGGCGCAGCTCGACACGACTGCACCCATCACCTTCGAGCTGCCGTCGACACCCGACCAGATCGCCGTCATCCAACAGGGCATGCGGCGCGTCGTCGGGCCCGGCGGGACCGCGTGGCTCACGCGGCTCCAGAACTGGGACCTGCTGGGCAAGACCGGCACCTCCCAGAATCCGCACGGCGAGGATCACGGCTGGTTCGTCGGCATCGCCGGCCCCGCCGGCGAGGAGCCCGAGATCGTCGCCGCGATGGTCGTACTGCACGGTGAGGCTGGCTCTCGCATCTCCGGCACGCCCGCGAACGCGATGAACTTCTACCTCAACCGCAAGCACGGTTTGCCCTTCGACCGCTACGGGACGCCCCGCGAGCGGATCCCGAGGGGTCTCCTCGTCGACTGGGCCTGGCTCAGCTCCCCCGTCGTGGATTATCCGGTCGGAGGAGGAGAAGGCGTGCCCGCGGAAAACTGAGGAACAGGAGGTGGGACGAGGAGGTGGAGCGAGGAGGTGGAGCGAGGAGGTGGAGCAAGACCCTCGCCGTACCTCCTCGAAGTTACCTCCTCGAAGTACCTCCTCGAAGTACCTCCTCGAAGTACCTCCTCGCCGTATCTTCCTCGCCTCAAGCATCTGTTCGCCTGCGCGGCGGCCGATTACATTCGAACGAAGCGACACGAGCGTCCTCGTCGCTTCATGCGTCAAATCGACTCAAGACTGGGAGGTGGCGGCGATGCCCACCCCGTTCCTCAGCTCCGAGGAGTACGACGAGCGCGCCCATCGTCTGTACAATGACGGCGAGTACGAAGCCGCTCTCGAGACGCTCAAGGAAGGGCTCCACTTCTATC
>DATKDR010000073.1:0-2662 GCA_035512635.1 Longimicrobiales bacterium
GCCCACCGGGTTGAGGACCACGTTGGTGCCCGTCTGCGCGAGCCGTTCGATCTCCTGCGGCAGCAGCCATACGCTGTGCGCCAGGTTCATGCGCGGGTTGAGCAGCCCGACCTCGCCCAGCCAGTTGATGAGCGAGCCGCCATGCTTCCCGTAGGCCTGGCGGGCGTGCAGCGCCATGTACTTGCCCTCGTAGATGTGCGTGTACACCGGCAAGTCCTCGGCTTCCGAGAGCGCGGCGAGCCGCTCGAGGAAGCGGCGCGAGCAGCGCTCCGGACCGGAGGGACCGAGCCCCCAGGTGATCCGCGGGTGGCGCCCGGCATGGCGCCGGTACTGCTGCTCGACGATATCGAACAGATCGACCTTATCCTTCGGCGGCTCGATGCCGCCCGAGAGCACCGCGTGGTGCTCCTTCGGCACGACTTCCTGCCAGAACGGGATCGAAGCGATGCCCGGGATGTCCGCGAACTGCAGCGCGACCACCGCGCGGATGCCGATCTCGTCGTAGGCTTCGAGCACCGCGTCGAGGTGATCCGGATCCCACGGCGCGAGCGTCACCATGTCCTGGATCGTGGTGATCCCGCCGCGCAGGCACTCCCAGGCACCTACCAGCGCGCGCAGCTTGATCTCCTCGCGGCTGCGCTTCGGATAGCTCGGCGGCAGCGCCTTCATCAGCCAGATCTCGAGCGGCGGCGTCTCCCACGCGCCCTTCATCAGCACGTCGTGCGAGTGGTAGTGGGCGTTGACGAATCCGGGCAGCACGAGCATGCCGCTCGCATCGAGGGTCTCGCCCGCACGTTCGCCCGCCGCGGCGAGCCGCGCCGCGATTCCGGCCCCGACCTCGGCGATCTGCCCGCCGCGCACCAGGATGTCGGCGTGCGCCGGCCGGTCGGTATCGCCGTCGTGATCGTAGACCGTCCCGTTGACGACGAGCAGGCTGCTTTGGGCCATGGTTTCGGTCTTTCTCAGTTCGGGGATCGGCCGAGGTAGCGGTGAGTGCCGACGTCCTCCTGCCAGGCGCGCCGGTCCGCTTCAAGGATGTAGGGGTATATCTTCTGCGCCTGCTCGAGTACGCGCGTCCGGTCCTTGCGAAGCTGCGGCATGACGGCGTTGAGCGCCTCGCGAAGCGCCGGCTCGTCGATGCTGGTAACGCGGCCGTCCTCGACCACGACCCGACCGTCTACCATCACCAGCTTGACGGCGCGCCCGCTTTCGGCGAACACGATCTGCCGCGCCGCGCTGTTGAGCGGAAGGTAACTCGGGTCCGTCAGGTCGACCAGGAAGAGATCCGCCTTCATCCCGGGCTTGAGCGCCCCGATCTGGTTCTCCATGCCGGCGGTCCGGGCGCTTCCCAGCGTTGCGGCGCGCAGCGCATCCCGGGCATACGGCGCTCCCGGCTCGAATTTGCTGACGGCCGCCAGGCCGACGAACAGCTTCATGGACAGGAACATGTTCTGGGCGTCCGAGCAGGCGCAGTTGTCGGTGCCCAGGGCGACGTTGACGCCGCGGTCGACGAACTCGCGCATCGGGGCAACCCCGCTCTTGCTCTTCATATTCGATGCCGGGCAAAGCACCACGTTGGTGCCGTTGGCGGCGAGCTCGTCGATCTCGGACTCGAGCAGCCAGACCGAGTGCGCGAGGCTCACGCGCGGACCCACCACGCCGGTCGCGGCGAGGTATTTGACGAGCGAGCCGCCGTACTGCTTCAGCTTCCAGCGCGCCGCGAGCGCCATCGCCTTGTTCTCGTAGATGTGCGTGTAGATCGGCAGGCCGTGGCGGCGCGACAGGTCGGCCATCGCCTCGAGCAGGCCGCGGGTGCAGCGCTCGGGGGTCGAAGGACCGAGCGACCAGGTGATCCGGGGGTGATGATCACGATGCGCCTTGTACACGTCCTCGAGCAGCTGTGGCAGCTTGACGTCCCGGAACGGCTCGACGGTGATCTTCACTCCCTGGTGAAACTCCTTGGGCACGCACTCCTTCCAGAAGGGCAGCGTGTCCAGGCCGGTGATGTCGACTACCTGCATCGAGAAGATGCAGCGGATGCCGACCTCGGCGTAGGCGTCGAGAACGGTCCTGACGGCGTCCTCGCTGTAGGGATAGATCGTCGCCATGTCCTGCACGGTCGTGATCCCCCCGCGCAGGCATTCGACCGCGCCGAGAAGCGTGCGTACGCGCAGCTCCTCGAGCGAGCGCGGCGGATACGAGGGCGGCGTTGCGGTCATGAGCCAGTAGTCGAGCGGCACCGGCTCGAAGGAGCCGCGCAGCAGCACATCGTGGGAATGATAGTGCCCGCTCACGAAGCCCGGGATCGCCATTCGCTCGCGCGCGTCTATCCAGCGGCTGACACCCCTTTCTCCGAGGGCCGGGTGGCCCTCGCCCCGCCGCAAGCGCGTCCCGATTCCCGGCTCAACCGCGGCGATCCTGTCCCCAATGACCAGAATGTCGCCGAGTGCTGGCTGATCGGTATCGCCCTCGTGGTCATAGACGAGGGCACCCTCCAGTAACGTCACTCCGGCGCGGTCGACCATAGCCGCCATCTTGCCTTCCCTCCTTCGCGTGCCTAGAATTGGCTGAGAGAATAATTGTATCCAGTTACACTGTAAAGGCTTAATACGAAACACAATTTCTGGCGCTACGCGGGCTCCAGCCAGCAGCAGGCGTACGT
>DATKDR010000074.1:0-37665 GCA_035512635.1 Longimicrobiales bacterium
GCCGCCACCGCCGCCACGCGGGCCGCCGCCTCCACGGGGGCCACGGCCGCCGCCGCCGTCGCGCGGAGCCCGCTGGCGTTCGGCGGCGCCGCCGGCGCGAGCTCGCTGCGCCGGCTCCTCGCCTTCGCCGCGGCGATCGTAGTCCACGCGCATCGCGCGCCCGCGCAGCGTGCGTCCATTGAGCGAATCGATGACGTGCTGCGCGGCGCCGCTTTCGACCTCGACGACGCTGAAGGTGTCGCGCATGTCGATCTTGCCGATCACTTCGCCGGTCACGTTCGCTTCACCGGTGATAGCGCCGACCAGGTCGCCGGCGCGCACGTCGTCGCGTTTGCCGATTCCGATGTAGAGCCGCGTCCAGGAGCGGGCGGGCGGTGGCGCGCCGGCGCCGGTGGCGCGCGCGGCAGTGGCGACGGCGCCGGCGGAAGGACGGCGCGCGCGGAGCAGAGCGCTCAGGGCAGCCGCGACTTCCGCGGGAGAGTGCTCCGCCATGAGCGGCTGGAGCACGAGCATCTGCGAAGCCAGGTCCTCCTCCTCGAGCGCGCGGCGGACCTCCGCACGGAACCTCTCGAGCGGGGCGTCCGTGATTCCCGCGCTCAGCGAAGAAGGTCGCAGATTCGCTCCGCTTTCGGCCGCCAGCGCACGCACGTGCGCCAGCTCGCGCGGATCCACGATCAGGATCCCGCCATCGCGGTGCCGCTGCGCGAGCGCGGCGGCATCGGCCGGTGCGCCGAAGCTCACCTCGAGCGGCTCCACTTCGCGCGTGGAGGGGAGCGATGCCGGGACCGTGACGGTGGCATCGAGACGTTCGAGGTCGAAGCCGCGCGTGGTCAGCTCGCGGGCGGCTGCCGCCGCGCCGTTGCTGGAGCGGAAATGAGCGCGGACCGGTCCGCGCGCCGCGAGTGTCGCGAGTGCGTCATGTCCGGCACCGGCCGGCACCTCGAGGAGCGACAGCTCGACACCACGCAGCGGAGTGGCGGGCGCCGGCGAGTCCTTCGCATCTGCCGGTCGCGAAGGCACGCGCATCGCCCGGCGTATGGCACGCTGGGCGAAATCGTCGAGCGCCGGCGATGGCGCTGCGGCGCGGACGACCCGCTGCGTTTCGGCGGGCATCTGGCCGAGCACCGTGTCCAGCGCCTCCTCGAGTCCGAGGGCCCGGATCGCGTCGAAGCCGTCGATGACGACGGTCGCGAGCGCGTCGAGCTTCAGCACACTGCCCCGAATCGCGTCCATCGCGACGCCGACGCTGGCACACGCGATCGCGGCACCCGGGATCCAGGCATCGGGCCGATCGAGGGAGCGGGCCCGGATGCCGCTGCTCGCGCCGAGCCGAGAAGCCGAGCGCGCGACCCGCGCCGCCTCGTCGCCGGTCGGCGTCAGGACGAGCGCACGTGGGCGGCCGCCCTCGTCCTCCTCCTCGTCCGGCGTGGCGGCGCCCTCCGCGAGCAGGCGATCGATCAGTGACAGCAGGATCGCGGTGCGCGCGCCGGATCCCGGCGCTCCCACGACGACCATGTTGTTGCCGCGCCGCAGGAGCGGAATCGCGGCCTCCTGGATCGAGGTGGGCGTGTCGAAGCCGGCTTCCTCGGCTGCCGCGGCGACGCTGTACGCGAGCCCGAGGTCGGAGAACAGGTCGGCGCTCATCACCGGGCGACCACATCGCCCGGCTGGTACGGGAGCTGGTTGAGGAAATGCTGGACCTCGTTGTCGAGTCGCGACGTGCGCAGCTGGCCCGTGTCTGCGATCACGGACGTATCGAGGCCGTGACGGTGCGCGTGGATCGCCACGCGGCCGTCGCCTCCCTCGAACACGATGGAATGGGCGTCACTGCTCACCTTCCGTATCGGGATGCGGCTCGTCAGGAAATCCTCCGCGATCCGCAGCACTTCGGCGGTGGGAGTGGCCGTCAAGCGTTCGTAGTTCGCCATCACAGGGCTGGAAATCGACAATAACGACACCGCTCCAGGCGGCTGGACGCGCCCAAATGTGGACCCGCGCCGTCGATGGAGCAACGCGGGTGCCACCGCGCTTGTCATACGGGGAACCGCGGGCATATTCAGACCATGACCTTTCAGAAGAGTGACAACGTGCGGGAGCTGGTGCCGTCCGCCACGCTCGCAGTGGCGGCGCGCGCGAAGGAGCTGGCCGCGGGCGGCGCCGACATCGTCGACCTGAGCGCGGGCGAACCGGATTTCGATACGCCCGTCTTCGCCTCGGAAGCCGGCATCCAGGCGATCCGGCAGGGTCACACCCGCTACACCGCGGCGGCGGGGCTGCCGGAGCTCCGGCGAGCGATCGCGCAGGACCTGGCGCGGGCCAGCGGCGTCGCGACCGATCCCGCCGGCGTCGTGGTCACGGCGGGCGCCAAGCAGGCGCTCTTCAACGCGATGTTCGTGCTGTTCGGCAAGGGCGACCGCGTCGTCGTGCCCGCACCCTACTGGACCAGCTATCCGGCGCTCGTGCACCTGTCGCGGGCCGAGCCGCTGATCGTGGCGGGCGACCCGGCGCAGGGCTTCAAGATGACGCCCCGCATCCTCGATTCCATCGATGCGACCGGCTGCGCGGGCATCATCCTCAACTCCCCCGTCAACCCGACGGGCGCGGTCTACGACGAGCGGGAGCTACGAGCCGTCGCCGAATGGGCGCTCGAGCGCGGCATGTGGCTCATCGGCGATCAGATCTACGGTCGACTCTATCACGAAGGCACCCGGGCGCCCGGGCTGCTCGACCTCGGTCCCGACATCGCCGCCCGCTCCATCGTCATCGACGGCGCCTCGAAGCTGTTCGCCATGACCGGCTGGCGCATCGGCTTCTCCTATTCGGAGCCGGCCATCGCCGCCGCCATGGGGGGCGTACAGAGCCACATGACCTCCAACGCGGCCACGCCTTCGCAGTACGCGGCGCTCGCGGCGTATGCCGAGGATCCGGCCGGACGCGAAGAGGTGCGCGCCATGCAGCGCAGCTTCCGCGCGCGCCGCGACCTGGTCGTCCGGCTCTTCGCCGAGCTGCTCCCCGACCTCGACTTCGTCGAGCCGCGCGGTGCGTTCTACCTCTTCTTCCGCGTCGATTCGCACTACGACGACGCCATCCCCGGCTCGGTGGCGCTGTGCGCGCGCCTGCTCGATGAGGCCGGCGTCGCGCTCGTGCCGGGCGAAGCGTTCGGTGACGATCGTTATGTGCGGATGTCGTATGCGACGTCGGAAGCGATGATCGAGGAAGGAATCGGCCGCATCGCGCGGGTGCTGAACGCGAGCTTCCAGCTTTCAGCCATCAGCGCTCAGCAGAAGCTGAAAGCCGACAGCTGAAAGCCGGTAGCCGCTTCTAGAAAATGTCGACCCGCGTGCCCGTAGCGACCAGCGCGTACAGATAGCGCAGGTCGTCGTTGTTCATGCGGATGCAGCCGTGACTCGCCGCCGATCCGATCGACGTCTCGTTCAGGTCGTGCACGCCGTGGATCAGGTAGCCGTCGCCGAGTACGAGCTTGTGCGGCCCGAGCACGTTCGGCACCATCCGCTGGCGCGTCCCGAACGGCGGGATGTAGATCTTGCCGTCGAAGATCAGCTCCATGCCGGGCGTCCACGCGTAGAAGTTGCCGTACTGGTTGACGCGGCCGACGTCCTCTCCGCGCACCTCGAGATGACTGCCGTCCGACAGCGGATACTCCTCGCCGGGCTCGATGTGAACCGGCGTCAGACTGCGCAAGGCCGCCTTCTCGTAGTAGTGCCAGTCCGGCGGCGTCCAGTTCGGATCATCCGCCCGGGCGAGCACGCGCCGCGTCCCGCGCGGCGTCTCGAAGCGGTAGGTGCGGCCGTTGAACTCGAAGGTCTGGCCGCTGCCCACGGCGACCGGCGCCGTGAAGATCGTGTCCCTGCCCTGCAGCAGCCAGAGTCGCCGATCATCGAGCGATACCACGATGCGGCGGTCCGGATCCGCACCCGTCAACCGGGCCCACTGCCCCTCGAAAGGCCGGGTCTGCGTGCCCATGAAAACGATGCCGATCGCCGCCAGCACGGTCACGCCGAGGACCGTCTGTCGTCGGTTTGGACGTTGCACCTTCATAATCCCTGCTCCTGACTGATTTCCAGCGAGGTCGTCCCGTGCGCGCGTGTACTGCATGGAGCGGGCCACGGTGTGAGGCCCTAACTCCATAACAGGACAATAACTTAGAACCGATCGGAAGAACAGGTCCGCGCCTCGCCGAAAGCCCAAGTGGCCTTTGCTCTACCACAATACGAGAACGGCCCGCGGACGATCCTACGGCGCAGCAGTCGGGGACAGGGGCACTTCGACGGTGATGCCGCGGGTCGCCAGGATGCGCTCGACGGCTTCGCCGATCTTGTTGTTGGGCGTCGAGGCGCCGGCGGTGATGCCTACCTCTACGGGTCCGCCGGGCAGCCAGTCGAGCGCGGTCTCTTCGGGCGTCTCGGGCGCGAGCTCGGGCTTGTGCGTGATGGTGCGCGCGTCGGGATCGATGCGCGTCGCATCGGAGACATGGTACGTCGCCGTGTACTCGCGGCAGAGGTGGGCGAGGTGGTTCGTGTTCGAGGAGTTGTAGCCGCCGATGACCACCATCACGTCCGGCGGGCTCTGCATCATCTTGATGATGGCGTCCTGCCGCTCCTGCGTGGCGGAGCAGATGGTATCGAAGCTCTTGAAGTTCTGCTCGACGAATTCGCTGCCGTGCCGCCGGGTCAGCGACTGCTTCACGGCGGCCGCAATGGCGAGCGATTCGTTGGCGAGCATCGTCGTCTGATTGGCGACGCCGATGCGATCCAGATCCAGGTCGGGATCGAAGCCGGGGGAGGTTTTCTCGCGGAAATGGTCGATGAATGAGTCGCGCGACAGCGCGTCCGGCTTCCGCTCGATGTAGTCCATCACGAGCTTCGCTTCGGCCATGTCGCGCACGACGATGTAACGGCCCCGCTCGTGATTGAAGACCTGTGACGCGGTGGCGCGCGTCTCCTCGTGCCGGTACTTGCCATGGATCAGCGCGGTGACGCCTTCACGCGCGTACGAATCCACCCGCTTCCAGACGACGAGCACCGAGCCGCACGTCGTATCGACGAGCACGCAGCCGATCGCGCGCAGACGCTCGAAGTCGCTTTTGGTCACGCCGAACGCCGGAATCAGCACGACGTCGTCCGGCGTGATGCCCTCCAGATCGAACTCGCCGTGCGCGTCCGGATAGATGAAGTGGATGCCCAGCTCCTTCAGGCGCCGGTTCACATGCGGATTGTGGATGATCTCGCCGATTAGGAAGATGCGCTTGCCTGGAAACTTGTGCGCGGTCTCGTACGCGTAGTCCACCGCCCGGTCCACGCCGTAGCAGAAGCCGAACTGTTCGGCGAGGCGAATCGTGACCTCGCCATAGGTTGCGGTATAGCCGCGCGCGCGGATCTGCTCCACTAGCGCACTGTGATATTCGGCCTGCAACAGCGGCTCGATCGCCTTCTTCAGGCCGAAACCGCGTCGAAAATAGGTCTGTTCCATTTATCCAGGCGTCAGGCGTCTGAGACGGTCTACGGTATTCGGTATTCGGTACGGTGCAGCTACCGATCCACTGCTACTGTCTACCGGCTACCGGCTACCGGTGCAGATGGTAACCCCGAAGCGGGTCCGGGTTCAAAGGGTGGCCGGCGGATCGGATCCCGGGGCGGCCGATGCCACTATTGGCCTTTCCCCGCTGCGCCAATACCTTTTCGGGACTTCCGCAGGCCTGATCCCGCCTCCTCGCGGGCTCACCCGTCCCAACCGACGCACCGACGGAGCGTTCCCTTGGAAAAGCACAGTCTGGAATTTTTGAAGCGACTGCTCGACACGCCGGGGCCGTCGGGTTTCGAAGCGGGGCCCGCGCGCATGTGGCGCGAGGAGGCGGCGGGCTTTGCGGAGGACGTGCACGGGGACACGACCGGCAACTCCTACGCGACGGTGAACCCGGGCGGCACGCCGAAGGTGATGCTCGCCGGCCACATCGACGAGATTGGCCTAATGATCACGCACATAGACGATGAGGGCTTCCTGTACTTCGACGGCATTGGCGGCTGGGATCCGCAGGTGCTGGTGGGGCAGCGGGTGCGGGTCCTGGCGAAGGGTGAGCTGGTGCGCGGGGTGGTGGGCAAGAAGCCGATCCACCTGATCAAGCCGGACGAGCGGGAAAAGGCGTCGAAGATCACGGATCTGTGGATCGACATCGGCGCGGCGAACCGGGCCGAGGTGGTCGAGCGGGGGGTGCGTGTCGGCGACCCCTGTGTCCTGGACACGACCGTGATGGAGTTGGGGCCGCGCCTGCTGGCGAGCCGCTCGGTCGACAACCGCATCGGCGCATTCGTGGTGCTGGAGGCGATCCGGCACATCGCGCGCGAGAAGAAGAAGCCGCGGGCGAGCGTCACCGCGGTGGCGACCGCACAGGAGGAAATCGGCTACCACGGCGGCGGCGCGCAGACCAGCGCATACACGGTGGAGCCCGACGTTGCGCTGGTCGTGGACGTGACCTTCGCTACGGACTCGCCGGGCGCGGAGAAGAAGGAGCTGGGCGATCACAAGCTGGGCGGCGGTCCCGTGCTGGCGCGCGGCTCCTCGTCCCACGTGCTGGTCTTCGAGCGACTGGTGGCCGTCGCGGAGAAGGAGAACATCCCCTACACGATCACCGCCAACCCGAAATTCTCGTCGACGGACGCCGACGCCATCTACCTGGTGCGGCACGGCATCCCGACCGGCCTGATCTCCGTACCGAACCGCTACATGCATTCGCCGAACGAGATCATCGATCCCGAAGACCTGGAGAACGCCGCTCGCCTGATCGCGGCGTTCTGTCGTTCGCTCGAGTCCGGCGAGAGCTGGATTCCCTGATCGGCTCGGCGTGCGCCGGCCCGGCTGGACTGACGCGGACCGCTCGAATAGCTTCCGGGTCCGGCAGGAAAGCCGGGATCAGGGCAGTGTCGCAACAACGCGGCGCTGAACACCGCACGAAGCAGGGAATGATGCTGGAAGCCGTAGACGTAGTGATGAAGCTGCAGGAAATGCGTGAAGGCGGGTACCTGTCGGACCCGATCATGCGCGAGGCCGTGATCCAGATCGAGGCCGCGGATCCGAAGTACGACTGGGTCGGCATCTATCTGTACAACCCGGACGACAAGGAGCTGTGGCTCCACAACTACATGGGCGAGCCGACCGAGCACGCGAAGATCGCGGTGGGTCAGGGTGTGTGCGGCACGGCCGTGGCCGAAGCCTCGAACCAGGTGGTCAACGACGTCACCAAGGTCGAGAACTACCTCGCCTGTTCGCCGTCGGTGAAAGCGGAGATGGTCGTGCTGATCCGGGCGGGTGATGACATCCTGGGTCAGATCGACATCGATTCGCGGAAGAAGGATGCGTTCGCTGATGAGGATCAGGAGGCGGTGCAGCGCGTCGCGGACAAGCTGGCGGAGGTGCTGGTCGCGGAGCGCCGCGAGGCGTAAGGCGAACTTGGGCGAGCGCGACGGCCTGCGGATCATCCGCGCGGCCAATCCCGCGCCGCTCATGCTGGACGGTACCCGGACGCACATCGTCGGTCGCGACAGGATCGCGATCATCGATCCCGGGCCGGAGCTTCCGGAACACCTGGACGCCGTCGCCGAAGTCATCGGCGACGGCGTCGTCGTTTCGATCCTGCTCACGCACGATCATCCCGATCACGCGGAGGGCGCGCGCGCTCTGTCCGCCCGGGTCGATGCGCCGGTGCGCGGAGTCGCCGCCGGCAGCCTGGCCGCCGGCGCACGCATCGACACCGACGCGGGGGCGCTCCACGTGATCGCGACTCCCGGACACACGCCCGACCACGCCGCCTTCCACTGGCCGGCCGGGCGGGCGGCGTTCGTCGGGGATCTCATGCTCGGTGGTCTCGATACCGCGCTCGTCGCTCCGCCCGAAGGCGACCTCGAGGCGTACCTGCAATCGCTCCGACGCGTCCAGTCGCTGGATGTCGAGGTGCTCTATCCGGCGCACGGCGAGCCGTTCGAGCAACCTGCGGTCGCGCTCGATCGCTACGTCGCGCACCGACACGAGCGACTCGCGCGCGTGCGCCGCGCCCTCAGCGATGCGGGCGCGGCCGGAGCCTCGCCGGAGCAGGTGATGAGCATCGTGTACGGCGCCGATCTGAACCCGCGGCTGCGGCCCGCGGCGAGCGGCGCGACACTGGCCTACCTGCGCTGGCTGGAGGCCGCGGGTGAGGCGTCGGTCGAGGAGGGCAGATGGCGGGCGTGACGCTGCCGCCACCGCTCGATGCGGGACTCGCGGCGGAGCTGCGCGCCCTGCTCGGCGACGAGGGCGTGCTCACCAGCCCGTCGGAGATGTTGGTCTACGAATCGGACGGGCTGGTGGCGTACCGCGTCCCGCCCCGCGCGGTGATCCTGCCGCGCGACACCGCGGAAACGGCGTTCGTGCTGCGCGCGCTCGCCGAGCAGCGCATACCCTTCGTCGCACGCGGCGCGGGAACGGGTCTTTCCGGTGGCGCGCTCGCGCTCGAGGAGGCCGTCGTCGTCTCCACCGCGCGCATGGGCCAGGTGCTGGAGCTGGATGCGGCGAATCGGCGCGCGCGCGTGCAACCGGGCGTGATCAATGCCGAGCTGTCGCGACTCGCCGCCCCCCACGGCCTCTACTTCGCACCCGACCCGAGCTCGCAGAGCGCGTGCACGCTGGGCGGCAATGTCGCCGAGAACGCGGGCGGTCCGCACTGCCTCAAGTACGGCGTCACGACGGATCACGTGCTCGCGCTGACGGTCGTGATGCCGGACGGCAGCGTGCTCGAGATGGGTGGCGACGGCGAAACGATCGGCTACGACCTGGTCGGGCTGTGGGTCGGCAGCGAGGGCACGTTCGGCATCGCGACGGAGCTGACGCTCGCGTTGGCATCACTGCCGGAAGCACGCGCCACCATGCTCGCGATCTTCGACCGGCTCGACGACGCGAGCCACGCCGTGAGCGACGTCATCGGCGCGGGTCTGCTGCCGGCCGCGCTGGAGATGATCGATCAGGCGACGATCCGCGCCGTGGAAGCAAGCATCTTCGCCGCCGGCTATCCCGTGGACGCGGCCGCCGCGCTCGTCATCGAGTTCGACGGCGCGCGCGCCGGACTCGACGAGGAAGCCGCGCGCGCGGCCGACATCTGCACCGCACGCGGCGCCCGCGAAGTGCGGCTCGCGAACGACGACACCGAGCGCGACGCGCTGTGGCGCGGCCGCAAGAAGGCATTCGGGGCGCTGGGCCGCCTCGCGCCCGAGCTGCTCGTGCAGGACGCGGTCGTACCGCGCACCGCGCTGCCGCGCGTGCTCGCGCGGGTCATGGAGATCGGCGCGGAGCACGGCCTGCGCATCGCCAACGTGTTCCACGCTGGCGACGGCAATCTGCACCCCTGCATCCTGTTCGACCGGCGCGATCCCGATCAGCTCGAGCGCGTCGAACGGGCGTCGCGCGAGATGATGCGCGTGTGCGTGGAGGCCGGCGGCACGGTGACGGGCGAGCACGGCATCGGCCTCGACAAGCGTGAGTACATGAACGGCCTGTTCGACGAGCCGACGCTGCAGGCGATGTGCTCGGTCAAGCGCGTCTTCGATCCCGCGGGTCTCGCGAATCCGGCGAAGGTGCTGCCCGTGCGCGTGTGCCGCGAGTGGGTCGGGCCCGCGACGCGCGTGAAGGTGGCGCCATGATCGAGCGCCTGCGCGGCCTCGCGGGCGGGGATGCCGTCCGTTCGGGCCGCGACGACGATGCGGTGCACGAGGTCGCGCCGGGCGTCGTGGTCATGCCCGACGGTTCGGACGCGTGTGCCGCCGTGCTCGCGGCGTGCAGCGAGGAGGAATGGACGGTCGAGATCGGGGGCGGCCGCACAGCGCGCAGCGCGGGCCGACCGGTTTCGAGGATCGACGTGCTGCTGTCGACCGCACGCATCAGGGGCGTCACCGAATACGAGCCGGACGACCTGACGATCGGCGTCGCCGGAGGCACGCAGATCGGAGACGTGCGCGCGCGGGTGGCGGCCGCTCGGCAGCGCCTGCCGCTGGATCCGACGAGCGCGCGCGCATCGGTCGGCGGCGTGCTCGCGCGTGGCGCGGCAGGCCCGATGCGCCGCTCCTGGGCCACGCCGCGCCGCCAGGTTCTGGGCATCGAGCTGGTGACGGGCGACGGCCGCGTGCTCAGCGTCGGAGGCCGCGTCGTGAAGAACGTTGCGGGCTACGATCTCAACAAGCTGATCGTCGGCAGTGCCGGTACGCTGGGAGTGATCACCCGTGTGCACCTGCGGCTGCTGCCGTTGCCGAGGTCGTCTGCCACTCTCGTTCTGGAGGGATCGACGCGTAACGTACTGACCGCGGCCGCGCGCGAGCTGCTCGAGGCCCCGGTCGAGCCCGTTGCGCTGGAGCTGATCGGATCGCGGTGGCGGCTGATCGCGCTCTATGAAGGGGCGGCCGAAACCGTGGCGGCCGGGATCGACGCGGCGAACGGCGTGGCGACGCGTGCGGGCGCGAGCATCGGGCGCGAAGACGACGCACTCGAGCGACTCGCCGCCGCCGAGGCCGGCGCCCCCCTGGTCATCCGGGTGGCCGATCTGCCGTCACGACTGGAGGGCACGCTCGCCATCGCGCAGGGCATCGCCGGAACGAGCGGCACGATCGCCGCACATGCGGGAGACGGCATCGCGCGCGTGATGCCGCGGGGCGGTTCGACCGCGCCCGGGGCCGCGGCGATCGCCGCCGCGATCGAGGAGGCGCGTGCCGGCATGAAGGGGGGCACGGTGATCATCGAACGGGGAACGACGGAGCTGCTGCGGCTGGTCGACCCATGGGGCGGAGTGCCCGAATCGACGCTGCGGCTGACGCGGGAGCTGAAGCGACAGTTCGATCCCGCGGGCATCCTCCAGCACGGGCGCTGGGTCACGTGAAGGAGGAGACCGCATCCGAGGCGCCGCGGGTCGCCTCGCTCGCTCGCGCGCTGGCGGCCGAGGAGGACAAGCTACTCGCCTGCGTCCACTGCGGCTTCTGCCTGCCCGCATGTCCCACATACAATCGACTCGGCAACGAGGCCGACTCACCCCGCGGCCGGCTGCACCTCATGCGTGCCGTCGTGGAAGGCCGCCTCGAAGCGGACTCACCCGGGTTCGACCTCCACATCGACCAGTGCCTCGGCTGCCGCATGTGCGAGCCGGTCTGCCCGGCCGGCGTGCGCTATGGCTTCCTGCTGGAGCGCGCGCGCGCCGTGATCGCCGAAGCACGCGGCGTAGCTCCGACGGTCCGCGTCATGCTCGGCGTGTTCCGCCGACCGTGGCTGATGCGTACCGTCCTCGCGCTCGCGCGCGTGTTCCGTGACACCGGTCTCGCGCGCGGGCTGCTGCGGCTGACGCCGGCAGGTCTCGGCCGCGTCCGCTTCGCTCTCGCGATGCTCGCCGGCTCCGCGCCGCAGCGCGGGAGGAGAGCGATCACCGCGCCGCCGGCCGGTGTGCCCCCGAGGCCCGCGCCATCGACGCCCCCGTCGACGACCAGCGCGGCGATCCTGACCGGCTGCGTGCAGGGCACGCTCTTCGACCGGGTGAACCGCGCGACGAGGAAGGTGCTACGGGCGCGAGGCTGTGAGCTGGTCCACGCGAAAGGCCAGGGCTGCTGCGGTGCCCTGCACGCGCACGCAGGCCTGCTCGACGACGCAACGGCGATGGCTCGACGCAACGTGGTCGCATTCGACGAGTCGGGTGCGGAGCTGATCGCGGTCAACGCCGCGGGTTGCGGCGCGTTCATGAAGGAGTACGGCGAGCTGTTGCACGGAGAGGCCGAGTATGCCGCGGCGGCGACGCGTGTGTCCGCCCGCACGCGGGACGTGTCGGAGATCCTCGTGCACGAGCTGGCGCCACTGCCGTCCGGAGCGGGGACCGCCCCGTCCGCTCAACCCGGGGTGCCGTCCCCGCCCGCGACCACGTCGTCGTCGGCGGCCGGAGGAGCGGATGGGACGTCGAGGAAGCTCCGCGTCGCCTACGACGAAGCGTGTCACCTGCACCACGGGCAGGGCGTCCACGTCGAGCCGTACCGGCTGCTCCAGTCGATGCCGTTCATCGAGCTGGTGCCGCTCGAGCGTGCGGCGGAATGCTGCGGCGGCGCGGGCATCTACGGGCTCACCCACCCGGACCTGGGCGGCCGCATCCTGAAGGACAAGATCGATGCGATTCAGGCTGCCGCACCGGACGTGGTGGCGACAGCCAATCCCGGCTGCGCAATGCAGATCGCCGCGGGACTGCTGCTGCGCGGGGATGCCACGCCCGTCGTGCATCCGATGGAGCTGCTCGCGCGCGCGGACGCGAGCGCCGCGCCGCCGACCGGGACATGACGCGCCAGGGTACGGACGCGCAGCGCCTCGGCGGTCCGGACGCGATGCTGGAGCGCATCCGCCGATACGTCGAGGCGGAAACGCCCACCGGCGACGAAGCGCGCGCGAGCGAGCTCGCGTCACTCATCGTGGAGGATCTCCGCGCCGCGGGCTGCACCGTCGAGACGACGCACGCACGCGGCTACGGAGTGCACATCCTCGCCCGTCGCGCGGGCGACGCTCGGCGGCCGCTCCTGCTGCTAGGCCACTACGACACGGTCCATCCGACGGGCACGCTCGAGCGCCTGCCCTTCCGGCTCGACGCCGGACGCGCGTACGGCCCCGGCATCTTCGACATGAAGGCGCAGATCGCGCTGTCGATCGAGGCGCTGATGCGCGCCACGCGCGCCCGCCCGGTCATCATCCTGCTGACCTGCGACGAGGAGGTCGGCTCCCCCACCTCGCGCCCGCTGATCGAGCGGATCGCGCGCGAGTGCGACGCCGTCCTCGTGCTGGAGCCGCCGCTGCCGGACGGATCGGCAAAGACCGCGCGGAAGGGCGTCGGCAAGTACCGGCTGGAGGCGTACGGTCGCGCCGCGCACGCGGGCATCGAGCCGGAGGCGGGGATCGACGCGATCGCGGAGCTCGCGCATCAGATCGAAGCGATGGCCGCGCTCGCGCATGCCGCGCTCGGCACGACGGTGACGATCGGACGCATCGCGGGCGGCACCGCGAGCAACGTCGTCGCCGATCACGCAGAAGCGGAAATCGACGTGCGCTTCGCCGCCGTCGCGGAAGGCGAGCGGGTCGATGCCGCGCTGCGGGCGCTGCGTCCGCGCGACCCGCGCGTGCGCCTGGCGCTCGACGGCGGCATGAACCGGCCGCCGCTGGTCCGCACAGCCGAGAGCGAGCGGCTCTATCGCGCCGCGCGCGCGCAGGCCGCGGAAGCGGGATTCGAGCTGGGTGAAGGAGCCACGGGCGGCGGCAGCGACGGCTGCTTCACCGCCGCCGCGGGCGTGCCGACGCTGGACGGCCTCGGGGTACCGGGCGCGGGCGCGCACACGCTCGAGGAGCACATCCGCGTGGATGCGCTCGAGCCACGCACCGATTTCCTGCGTCGGCTGATCGAGAACCTGTAGCGATGGCGCCGTCGCTTCGTCTCGAGCAGCTCGTGATCCGACCGCTCCAGGGGTACGCGGAGATGGCGGCGTGCGTCTCGCTCCAGCGCGTCATCTGGGGCGCCGAGTTCGACCAGACCGTCCCGCCGGCGATCCTGTGGGCGGCGCAGCGCACCGGCGGCATCGCCTCCGGCGCCTTCGCCCCTGACGGCTCCCTCGCCGGCTTCGTGTTCGGCATCAGCGGCGTCGAAGGCAACCGGCTCGTCCACTGGTCCGACATGCTCGCGGTGCGACCGGACGCACGCGGGATCGGCCTCGGCATCGCGCTCAAGCTGCATCAGCGCCAGGTGCTGCTCGAGCGCGGCATCGAAGTCGTCTACTGGACCTTCGATCCGCTCGAAGCCAGGAACGCGCACATCAACTTCCGGCGTCTCGGCGTGGTCGCGCGCGAGTACCTGCGCGACGTCTACGGCGAAACCGGCTCCGAGCTGCACGCGGGCATCGGCACCGATCGGCTGGTCGCCGAGTGGCACATCCGCTCTTCGCGGGTCGCCGAGCGCCTGAAGACCGTGCGCTCCGTCGAGGGCGCGGCGACCGGTACGGCGACAAGCGATGCGCGCGGAGATGACGCGGCCACGGGCGGCACGCGCGAGGCGCTAACCGCAGCACCGGAAGCCATCCGCATCAGCGTGCCGCTCGACATCCAGGCGCTGAAGCGCGCAGCGCCGGCCGCCGCCGCCGAACATCGCAGGGTCACGCGCGAGGCGTTCGAGCATTATCTTGGCCGCGGCTACCTGGTGGTGGATGCCGAGCGCGCACACGAGGCGCTGCATTACCGTCTCGTGCCCCTCGAGTCGTAGCCATCATCCGTTCCTGACAAGGCGTTCCATGCTCATCGTCGAGCACGTCGTCCTCGAGACCATTCGAATGCGACTGAAGCAGGCGTTCCGTATCTCCTCCGGCTCGCAGGAGGAGCGGTGCGTCGTCCTGGTGCGGCTGGTTACGAAGGACGGCACAGGCGTCGGCGAATGCGTTGCGGGCGACGAGCCCAACTACTCGTACGAGACGACGGAGACCGCCCGCTGGATGATGGAGCGGCACCTGTGCGGGGCGATCCTCGGGCTGGAGTTCCCCGGCGCGCGGGAGCTCGCGATGGCGCTCACGCGAGCGATTCGGGGCCATCCGATGGCGCGCGCCGCGCTCGAGATGGCGGCGTGGCACCTCGAGGCGCAGCAGCGGGGCGTTTCGCTCGCCTCGCTGCTCGGCGGCTCGAAGGACCGCATCGAGGTCGGCGTCAGCATCGGACTCCAGCCATCGGTCGAGGAGCTGCTGACGGAGATCCAGCGGTACGTGGACCAGGGCTATCGTCGCGTGAAGCTGAAGATCGCCCCGGGACACGACCTGGAGTTCGTGCGGCACGCCCGCGAGGCGTTTCCCGAGCTGGCCATGCAGGTCGATGCGAATGCGGCGTACGGCGCCTCCGACATGGCCCACCTGCGCAGGTTCGACCCGCTCGGGCTGCTCATGATCGAGCAGCCGTTCGCGGAAGACGATCTGGTCACGCACGCGAAGCTGCAGGCGATGACGGAGACGCCGGTGTGCCTGGACGAGTCGATCGGCAGCGCGGCCGAATGCGAGTCCGCTCTCGCATTGCAGGCGGCCGGCGTGGTCAACATCAAGCCTGGACGCGTCGGTGGCTTCGCCGAGGCAATCCGCATCCACGACCTGTGCGCCGATGCCGGGGTGCCCGTCTGGTGCGGCGGCATGCTGGAGACTGGCATCGGTCGCGCGCACAACCTGGCGCTCGCGTCGCTGCCGAACTTCCGCTACCCGGCCGACCTGTCGGCGAGCGACCGTTACTGGGACCGCGACGTGGTCGATCCCCCGTTCACGCTCGAGCCGGACGGCACGATCCTGGTGCCGGGTCGCACCGGCCTCGGCGTCGACATCGACGAGCGCTTGCTCGACACGATCCGGGAGGACCACATGACCATCGAGTGCCAGTATTAGTATCCGGTATCCGGTATCCAGTATCCGATCCGTCTACCGTCTACTGCCTACCGTCTACTGCCTACCGTCCGCCGCTTCCTGCAGCAGCTCCCACGCTCGCATGACGTGACGCTCGGTCGTGCGCAGGTTGCCGATCGCCACCCGAATCGCGAGCCGCCCCCGCACCCGCGTCTGGGCGAGAAACACCTCGCCGCTCCGGTTCACGCGCTCGATGATCGCCGCGTTCAGCGCGTCGAGTGAAGCATCGTCCAGCCCGGGCGACGATCGTCTGAACACGACGACGGAGAACTCGACGGGAGCGAGCCGCTGCCAGAGCCGGTCCTCGTCGATCCGATCGGCCAGCAGAAGCGCGAGGCGGATATGCTCGCGCAGCCGCTCACGGATGCCCTCCGCGCCGAACCAGCGCAGCACGAACCAGAGCTTGAGCGCGCGGAATCGGCGGCCGAGCGCGAGCCCGTAATCCATCAGGTTGCGCGCGTCGCCGGTGCCCGGTGTCTCGAGGTAGGCGGGCACCAGGCTGAACGCCCGCCTGAGCAGGTCGGGTCGGCGCGTGTAGAGCACGGAGCAGTCGATCGGCACGAAGAGCCACTTGTGCGGATTCACGACGATCGAATCCGCTCGCTCGCAGCCGTCCAGCACGCGGCGCATCTCGGGGAGCAGCGCCGCGGCGCCACCGTAGGCCGCATCGACGTGGAGCCAGATGCCCTCCCGCGCGCACAGGTCCGCGATGGCGGACACCGGATCGAGCGCGGTGGTGGAGGTCGTGCCGACGGTGGCGACGACCGCGACGGGGAGCATACCCGCCGAGCGGTCCTCCGCGATGGCGCGCTCGAGCGCGCTCGGGTCCAGCGCCAGCCGATCGTCGGTCGCGATGCGACGGACACCTTCCAGACCGAAGCCGAGCGTGATTGCGGCCTTGTCGACGCTCGAGTGCGCTTCCTCCGAGCAGTAGACGCGCAGCCGCGGCACTTCGGGTCGACCCGCAAGCCCGCGCGTGCGTGCCTCGAGGCCCGGCACCGCTTCACGGGCTGCCGCGAGCGCGTGCATCGTGCTGATCGAGGCCGTGTCGTTGATCGAGCCGTCCCAGGCGTCATCGTCGAGACCGAGCAGACGCCGGAGCCACGTCAGCGTGACCTCCTCCAGCTCCGTCTGGGCCGGACCGCTGCGCCACACCATCGCATTCACGTTGAGCGCCGCGATGAGCAGCTCCGCGATCACGCCCGGCCCGGAACCCGTGATGCCGAAATAGGCCATGAAGCCAGGGTGATTCCAGTGCGTGGTGTGCGGCAGGATCAGCCGCTCGAAATCGTCGAGCAGCGCTTCCATCGGCTCACCACGCTCGGGCGCCCGCTCCGGCAGAGCCGCCCGCAGATGTCCCGGTGGACCGGCCGCCAGCACGGGCCATACGGCCGGGTCGGCGAGGTAGCGCGCCACGATGTCGACAGCGCGCGCGGCGGCCGCGCGGAAGGCGGCCTCGGACAGGTCGGCGCCCGACGGGGTCGTGGCGGAAGGGTCGGTGGGGGTCACGAGGACGCGCCGATGCGTGAAATGGACCGAATGAGCCGCGGCGGTCGTACGATGCGCAGAGCCGGGCCGTTCGCTATCATCTTCGCGCCCCGCGACCGGCCAAGGCAAAGACAACCTCCGGACCCGAATTCAATGCAGCTCATGCAGCCACACCGCGCCAGCTTCCTCTTCATCGGTCTCACCCTGTTCGGCTGCGCGAGCGGCGGTGGCAGCAGGAGCGAAGCCGGCCGCCCGCCGCTCCTGCTCGGCCTGCCCGGTGTCGTCGATTCGGTGCGCAACACGCCGCCGCTCGACCGCATGCACTGGGGCGTCGGCGCGTACGATCATCGCGCCGACCGCATGCTGCTGCGCGTGAACGTGGATCGTCATTTCGTGCCCGCGTCCAACATGAAGCTGGTGACCACCGCGGTCGCACTCGGCCGCCTAGGTCCGGAGTTCCGCTACGTCACGACCGTGCACGCCGAGAATCTGCAGGACGGAGCCGCTTCGTCGCTCGTCGTCACGGGCAGCGGGGATCCCACCCTGTCGGCGCGCTTCCACGGCGAGCCGCTCGCCGCGCTGCGCATGCTGGCGGATTCCATCGCCCGGTCCGGCGTGCGCAGAGTGGACGGGCCGCTCGTCATCGATGCAACCTACTTCGACGCTCAGCGAATCCACCCCAGCTGGGAGGTCGGCGACCTCGACTGGTATTACGCCGCGCCGGTGGGCGCCTTCGCGATCGACGAGGCGACGATGACGCTGATCGTCAGCCCGGCCGCCGAGGTCGGGCAGCCCGGCAGCGTCACTGCTCTGGCACCCGAAGGCCTCATCGCGATCGAGGACTCGCTCGTCACCGACACCGCGTTTTCGAGAAACGAAGTCGGCTTCGTCCGCACCCCGGGCACGGATGCGATCCGTTTCACCGGCCGCGTGCCGGTCAACGCGACGCCGGACACGATCCACCTCCCCGTGCACGACCCGGCGGCCTTCGCCGGCCAGGCGCTCATGAGCCTGCTGCGCGAACGCGGCGTGGAGATCACCGGCGAGCTGATCGTCGTGAACGCGGATTCACCGGTGGAGACGGCCGGCCGCTGGAATACGCAGCTCGCGCGCTTCCAGCCCGTCGCGGCGTGGGCTTCCGCTCCGCTTCGCGACATCGTCGAGGCCATCCTGGAGGCCAGTCAGAACTGGATCGCCGAGCAGCTGTGGAAGACGCTCGGCGCGGAGCTCGGAGAGGCGGGAGCCTGGGAGCAGGGAGCGGAGGTCGCGCAGCGATACCTGGTCGACGTCGTCGGCATCGATTCCGCCGCCTTCCATCTGGTCGACGGTTCGGGTCTGTCCGTGCAGAACCTGCTGTCGCCCGACGCGATCATGCGGCTGCTGTTCCACGCAGGCGAAACCGACTGGGGCGGCATCTACCGCGCGGCCATGGCGGAGCCGGGCGAGGTGGAGAGCACGCTCGAGACCCGGCTCGTCGCGTACGAGGGACGGGTGTTCGCGAAGACCGGCACGATCACGCACGTCAACTCGCTGAGCGGGTATCTCGTCGCTCACGACGGACGGGAGATCATCTTCAGCATCCTGAGCAATGGATCGGGCGTGCCCTCGTCGCTCGTGCGAGGGGGCATCGATCGCATCGTGGCCGTGCTCGCGGCAGTCGGCGCGCCGCCGCCGCCGCCACCGGAGATGGACCGTCGCCTGGCGCCGTGACGATGCGGCCGCTCCTGGTCAGGCGCTGAGCGCTTCGGGCGCCTCGCCCAGCGCGGCGATCGCCGCGCGATAGCCTTCGTCCAGGAACAGCTCGGCCTTGTCGAAGTCCCAGGTGCCGTAGCTGCCCAGATCGGGCCGGATCACCAGCACGGGCCGGCTCCATTGTCCCGGTTCCTGTCGGCGCGCGTGCGCCCGCAGCACGCTCAGCACCCGGTGGTGCACGCCCACCAGTCCCTTCAAGATCTCCGCCGCGGCATTCTCGTTCAGCTCCGTCGACAGATCCACCGCGACGATCCACTCCGCCCCCCGCTCGATCGCCCGCTCGATCGGCAGCGGATCGAGGATGCCGCCGTCGAAGTAGTAGCGGCCTTCGATCTCGGCGGGCGGATAGTACAGGGGCAGCGCCGCGGACGCGTAGAGCGCGTCGTGCAGCCGCACGTCCAGGCGACCGCCCGCGCCGAACCACTCGACCCGCGCCGTCTGCATGTTCACGGCATTCACGGAAAACGGCATCGCCAGGTCCGACCAGCCCACCGCCGGCACCACTTCCTCGATGAACGCGATCAGACGCTCCGCCGTGAACACGCTCGTCTGACGGATCCCGTTCAGCAGCAGCGCCCAGCGGTTCACCATCACGATGTCGTCGCGCGTGAAGCGGGCGGCCCGCTCCGACAGCGTCTGCCAGTCCACGCCCGCCGCCGCCGCCGCTCCCACGATGGCGCCGATGCTCGTGCCCACGATCTCGTCGATCCGCACCCCTCGCTCGTGCAGCGCGCGGAGCACGCCGATGTGCGCGACTCCGCGCACGCCCCCGCCCCCGAGCACTACCGTACACCCGTCCTGGCCGCCCCACGCTTCCGTCATCCGCTCTCCGACTCGAAAAGGGCTGTCGGCAGGCGCTCCATCCGGTATAATGTCCCCCTCGACACCGCGCCGACCCGTCTCCATCCTACGGCCGGCTCCGGTCGCCGCCAACCGACGAGCACCTGACAACACTCGCATCCGCAGGCTGATCAGGAGGTCAGATGTCGAACGCCACTCCGGAGCGCATCCGTATCGTGCTTCGCTGGATCCAGGTCCTCGAGACGCACGAGCCCTTCTTCAAGAAGGCCGGGGAGTTCCGCTTCGTCGCCACCGTCAGCGCCGGCGAGAACGGCCGCGTCGTAAAGACCCCGCTGCCCCAGAAGGGATACCTCTCCATCTCGAGCAGCTTTGCGCAGAACAAGATCACCTTTGATCAGCTCCTGTTCGAGGACGAGGTCGCCGACTCGCTCACCATCGAGATCGCCGGCGAGGAGGTCGACCTCCTCTCCAAGAACGACCAGCTGCCCTCCTACCGCCGCTCCTTCTCCGGCAAGCCCTCCTCCTGGATCGGCTGGTACGGGCCCGGCGACGATACCCCGGGCGACGATCCCGAGAACCTCAAGTCCTGGCGCGTCTGCTACGTCATCGAAGCCGCCTGACGCCGCTCCCCTAAATCGTTGCTTCCGAGGCCTTTGCAGCGGCTCCTCCGCCCGCTGCAAAGGCCTCTTTGCGGGCTTGACTCCCCCCGCAGCCGTGCCTAGGTTCCGCTGATATCCAGAATCATTCTTGAAACGATGCTCCGGCGGGCGACCGCCGGCGACGCTACGAGCCAGACGAGGAAGGCATGAACGAGCCGCTGCTCCGGATCGAGGACCTGCGCGCGATGATCGGGGAGACGGGTGCCGAGATCCTGAAGGGGTTGAGCCTGGAGCTGCCGGAGCGTGAGATCCACGCGATCATGGGCCCGAACGGATCGGGCAAGAGCACGCTCGCGAAGGTGCTGAGCGGGCATCCGGCCTACGAGGTGACGTCGGGCAGCGTGACGTACCGCGGCCGGGACCTGCTGGCGATGGAAGTGGACGAGCGGGCGAAGGCCGGCGTGTTCCTCGCCTTTCAGTATCCGATGGAGATTCCGGGGGTGAGCATCGCGAACTTCATGCGGACGGCGGTGCAGGCCGGCATGGGGGACGAGGAGCTGGACATCTTCGAGTTCCAGGAGCAGCTGGTGGAGGCGATGGAGCTGCTCGACATGGATCGTTCCTTCGCGACGCGCGGGGTGAACGAGGGCTTCAGCGGCGGCGAGAAGAAGCGCAACGAGATCCTCCAGATGGCGATGCTGAAGCCGACGCTCGCGATTATGGACGAGACGGATTCGGGGCTGGACATCGACGCACTGAAGGTGGTGGCGCAGGGCGTGACGCGACTGAACGAGCAGAACGGGATGGGTGTGCTGCTGATCACGCACTACCAGCGCATGCTCAACTACGTGAAGCCGGACCGCGTCCATGTCATGGTGCAGGGGCGGATCGTGGAGTCCGGCGGTCCCGAGCTGGCGGAGAAGCTGGATGCGTCGGGGTACGAGGCATGGAGGATCGAGGAGGAGGTTACGGCGGCCGGCGCGGCCGGCGCTTAAGAAGTTGTCAGACAGCCGCTCCGGCTTGGCCGCCGCGAAGCATTCAGTCATCAGTTGTCAGTAACTGAATGCGCGGTGCCGATTCGCCGAGCCGTTTGTCTGACGACTGAATGCAGCACGCAGGGCGCAACCGACGCGGTTGTCTGATGACCGCCGGAACGCAGCGACGAAGGACCAACAGCCCGGGGGCTGATAATGCCGAAGAACGAGACGATTACAGAACTCGACCTCGACGAATACAGGTACGGCTTCGTCACGGACGACAACAAGCCGGTCTTCAAGGCGCAGAAGGGGCTGAGCGAGGGCGTCGTTCGGCAGATCTCGGCGCACAAGGGCGAGCCGGAGTGGATGCTGAACTTCCGGCTGAAGGCGCTCCAGGTCTACCACCGGAAGCCGATGCCGAAGTGGGGCGGCGACCTGTCGGGTCTCGAGCAGACCATGGACGAGATCTACTTCTACCTGCGCCCGCAGGAGAAGATGGAGCGCTCGTGGGACGACGTGCCGCAGGAGATCAAGGACACCTTCGACCGCCTGGGCATTCCGGAAGCCGAGAAGAAGATCCTGGCCGGCGTCGGCGCGCAGTACGAGTCCGAGATGGTCTACCACTCCCTCAAGAAGGAGTGGGAGGACAAGGGCATCATCTTCGAGTCGATCGAGGACGGGCTCAGAAAGTATCCGGACCTCTTCCGCGAGCACTTCGCGACCGTCGTTCCGCCGCAGGACAACAAGTTCGCGGCGCTCAACTCGGCCGTGTGGTCGGGCGGGTCGTTCGTCTACATCCCGAAGGGCGTCAAGGTCGATACGCCGCTCCAGGCCTATTTCCGCGTCAATGCGGAGCGCATGGGCCAGTTCGAGCGCACGCTGATCATCGTCGAAGAAGGAGCGCAGGCGCAGTACATCGAAGGCTGCACGGCGCCCGTATACACGACAGAGTCGTTCCACTCGGGCGTGATCGAGATCGTCGTCAAGAAGGGCGCACGCTTCCGCTACGTCACCATCCAGAACTGGTCGAGCAACATGTACAACCTCGTCACGCAGCGCGCGCTCGTGAACGAGGATGCGAACATGGAATGGATCGACGGCAATCTGGGCTCCAAGCTGACGATGAAGTATCCGTCCTGCTACCTGGTCGGGCGGGGCGCGCACGGCTCCATCCTGTCGATTGCGTACGCGGGCAACGGGCAGCATCAGGACACGGGCGGCAAGGTGGTGCACGCGGCGCCGCACACGACGTCGCAGATCATCTCGAAGTCGATCTCGAAGGGCACGGGGCGCGCGACGTATCGCGGGCTGTGCAAGGTGTACGACGGCGCGGAGCGCGCGAAGTCGAACGTCGAGTGCGACGCTCTGCTCATCAACGAGACGGCGCGCACGGACACGTTCCCGTACATCGAGATCGAGGAGAACAGCGCGAGCGTCGGCCACGAGGCATCGGTCTCGAAGGTGGGCGAGGAGCAGCTGTTCTATCTGATGAGCCGCGGCATGAGCGAGGAAGAAGCGATGGCGATGGTGGTGCGCGGCTTCATCGAGCCGGTTGCTCGCGAGCTGCCGCTCGAGTACGCGGTCGAGCTGAATCGACTGATCGAGCTGGAGATGGAGGGGTCGGTCGGCTGAAGCGCCGCCTGACGAGGTGAGGTGAGGTGAGGTGAGGTCTGAAACGGGCAACAGGCATACGGGGATCGTGGCGGGCGACAGCGGGACTGTGGTGATCGAGGCTGAAGGCGTGAACGCGGCGTTCAATGCGGCGGCCGTGGAGCGGCTGGCGCTACAGGGGCCGGCATGGCTGGGCGACCTGCGGCGGGAGTCGTGGGCCGTGTACGAGCGGACGCCGCTGCCGACGACTTCGCTGGAGGAGTGGCGCTACACGGAGGTCTCGCAGCTCTCGCTCGATGCGTATCGGCTGACCGAGGAGCCGCTGACGGGCGCGCCGAGCGGGAATGGCGGGAATCCGGGCGTCGCCTCGGCGCGCGCGATGCTGGAAGGGCGGGAGGCGTCCGGGCGGGTGGTGATCGTGGACGGTGCCCTGGTCGAGGCGTCGCTCGACCGCTCGCTGGAGGAGCAGGGCGTCGTGCTGAGCGACCTGCTCTCCGCCGCCGAATCGCATCCGGAGCTGGTGCGCGAGTATCTCGGCCGTGAGGTGACCCCCGAGTTCTCGAAGTTCGCAGCGCTCAATGGTGCGTTGTGGACGTCCGGCGTCTTCCTCTACGTGCCGCGCGGTGTGCAGATCGACAAGCCGATCCGCGTTGCGCGCTGGTTGACGCGCAGCGGCATCGCGATCTTCCCGCGCACGCTGGTGATCGCGGAGCCGGAAGCGCGCATCGACTACGTCGAGGAGTTCGCCTCGGAGGACTTCGAGCAGCCCGTGCTGTCGTGCGGCGCGGTCGAGGTGATCGCGAAGGACGCGGCGCAGGTGCACTACGTGGCGCTCCAGCGCTGGGGCCGCGGCGTGCGCCACCTGTCGATGCAGAAGACGATCGCTTCGCGCGATGCCGACCTGGACACGCTGGTCGTGAACCTCGGCAGCGACGTCGCCCGTGTCGATTTGCACGCGTGGCTGGACGGACCGGGTGCGCGCAGCGACATGCTCGGCCTCTACTTCGCCGAAGGCGATCAGCACTTCGACCACAACACGCGGCAGGATCACAAGTCGCCGAACGCCCAGAGCGACCTGCTCTACAAGGGGGCGCTGTATGACTCCTCGCGGGCGGTCTTCCGCGGGATCATCCGCGTGCACCCGGGCGCGCAGCAGACGGATGCGTATCAGACGAATCGCAACCTGCTGCTCTCGAACGACGCGCGCGCGGACTCGCTGCCGAATCTGGAGATCGAGGCCGACGACGTGAAGTGCTCGCACGGCGCAACGGTCGGACAGCTCGACGAGGAGGAGCTGTTCTACCTCATGGCGCGCGGCATTCCGCGCGCACAGGCCGAGCGGCTCGTCGTCTTCGGCTTCTTCGGTCAGGTCCTCGATCGCCTGCCGATGCCGGGCGTCGTCGATGAGCTGCGCGAGGCGATCACCGCCAAAATCGGCTGATCGTGGAAGGTTTCGTTCGAGTCGCCGCGCTGGTGGATGTGGCGCCGGGCGCGACGCTCCGCATCGAAGTGGATGGCATCCCCATCTGCCTCGTCAACACCGAGGGCCAAGTGTACGCACTACGCGACAACTGCTCGCACAAGGACTTCCCCCTTTCCGAAGGAGAGGTCCTCGGCCACCGTCTCACCTGCGCGTGGCATGGCGCAGCCTTCGACGTGACCACCGGCAATGCGCTGTCCCTGCCCGCCGTCAAGCCGGTGCGCACGTTCGATGTAGAGGTGGAGGATGGTCAGGTCTGGGTGAGGCTGTCGTGAGGAGGGTGGGCTCGCTGCGCTCGCGGCAGGGCTGCGCGGGGAGGGCTGCGCGGGGAGGGCTGCGCGGGGGCTGGGTCGCCAGGCGGACGTCGTTCCCTGCGGAGCCCTCCCTGCCGCGGAGCGGCTCCTCCCCTGAGCGGAGCGATGCCTCCCGCGCGCGAAGCGCGCCCTCCCGACTGCGGGCGCAGGAAACTAGATGATGCCGACCACGCTCGCCCCCACCCTCGACGTGAGGAAAATCCGCAAGGATTTCCCGATCCTGCAGCAGGAGGTCAACGGGCACCCGCTCGTCTATCTCGACAATGGCGCGACGGCGCAGCGGCCGAAGCCGGTGCTGGACGCGATGCGGAGCTTCTACGAGCGCGACAACGCGAACGTGCACCGCGGCATGCACGAGCTGTCGCGCCGCGCGACCGAGGAGTTCGAAGCGGCGCGCGTGACGGTCGCGCGCTTCCTCAACGCCGCGGATCCCTCCGAGGTCGTGTGGGTGCGCGGCACGACGGAAGCGATCAACCTGGTAGCGATGACATGGGGCTGGACTTCGCTCGAGCCGGGCGACGAGATCCTGCTCACGGTGATGGAGCATCACTCGAACCTGATCCCGTGGCAGCTCCTGGCGCAGCGGACGGGAGCGGTGCTGCGCTTCCTGGATGTCGACGACGAGGGACGGCTGCGCCTCGAGCAGATGCAGGCGCTGCTGTCGTCGCGCACGAAGCTCGTCGCGTTCAACCACGTATCGAACGCACTCGGCACGATCAATCCGGTCGCGCAGATCTGCGAGGTGGCGCATGCCGCCGGCGCGAAGGTGCTGATCGACGGCGCGCAGGCGGGACCGCATCTCGACATCGACGTGCAGGCGCTCGGCGTCGACTTCTACGCCGTCTCGGGTCACAAGATGGGTGCGCCGATGGGCATCGGCGCGCTCTGGGCCCGGCGGGAGCTGCTCGAGGAGATGCCGCCGTACCAGGGCGGCGGCGAGATGATCGACCTGGTCGAGCTGGATCGATCGACGTTCGCCGAGGTGCCGCACAAGTTCGAGGCGGGCACGCCGAACGTCGGAGGCGCGGTGGGCATGGCGGCCGCGGTCGACTACCTCGAAGGCATCGGCCACGACGCGATCGCCGCGCACGAGCGCTCGCTCATCGAGTACGGCCTGGAAAAGCTGCCTGCGATTCCGGGGCTCCGCCTCTTCGGCCCGAAGCGGCCCGAGGAACGGGTGGCGGTGTTCTCGTTCGCGCTGGAGGGCATCCACCCGCACGACATCGCCACGATCCTGGATGCCGAAGGCATCGCCATCCGCTCGGGTCATCACTGCACGCAGCCGCTCATGCGCCGGCTGGGCGTGCCCGCGACCGCACGCGCGTCCTGCTGGATCTACACGTCGACGGGAGACCTCGACCGGCTCGCCGAAGGCGTCGCGAGCGCGCAACGGATCTTCGGCTGATTCCGGCATGACGATCGATCGCTCGACGCCCGACCTCGGCTCGCTCTACCAGGAAGTCATCCTCGACCACTACAAGCGGCCGAGGAACCGCGGCGCCGTCGATCCGCACGACGCGGACATCCACATGCGCAATCCTTCATGCGGCGACGAAATCCGCCTCCAGTTCCGCCTCGACGGTGGCCGCATCGAGGACATCGCGTTCACCGGCGAGGGCTGCTCCATCAGTCAGGCATCGTCTTCGATGATGACGGATCTGGTGAAGGGGAAGACGCCGGAGGAAGGCCTGTCCATCGCGCGTCGCTTCACCGAGCTGATGCACGGCGACGCGGGCGCCGCGAAGGACAAGGCACTCGGCCAGGCACGCGTGCTCCAGGGCGTCGGCAAGTTTCCCGCGCGCGTGAAGTGCGCGCTGCTCGCGTGGGATGCGTTTCAGGAGGGCGTGAAGCAGGCGGACCGGGAGAGCGGCGGTACGCCCTCCTGAGGTGAGGTGAGGTGAGGTGAGGTGAGGCAAACACCTGAGCGTGAACGTTCGACGTGAACGTGAACGGCAGTTTTCCTCAGCGCGCTCCGGCCTTGCGATTTTTCCTCACCTCACCTTACCTCACCTTACCTTACCTCACCTTCGCTTTACTCCGCGTAAATCCCGATCCCGACGCTCCCGTCCTGATCGATCCAGCCGTGGTACATGCCGGAGGTGTTGAACACGGCGACAACGTTGCCCTCGCCGTCGAGGCCGATGATGCCGCCGGTTTCGGGTTCCTGTGACTCGAGGCGCACCATGATCACCTGGTGCGCGGCCTCGCGCAGGCTCACGTCGCGGTACTCCATGCGTGCGCAGACGTCGTACGCGACGACGTTCCGGATGAAGTATTCGCCCCAGCCGGTGGCGGAGATGCCGCAGCTCGGGCCGGCGTAAGTGCCGGCGCCGATGATGGGCGAATCGCCGATGCGGCCCCAGCGCTTGTTGGTCATGCCGCCCGTGGAGGTGCCGGCGGCGATGACGCCGTTACGATCCAGGGCGACGACGCCGACCGTGCCGAACTTCTCGTCGACGGTAAGCGCGCTGGTCGTGTCGGCATTCTCCCGAGCGCGCCGTTCCTGCTCCTGCACCCGCTCGAGCGAGCGCCAGCGGCTTTCCGTGTAGAAATAGGACGGATCGACCAGCTCGATGCCCTGGAGTTGCGCGAACTCCTCCGCCCCCGCGCCCGACAGCATGACGTGCGGCGAGCGCTCCATGACGAGGCGGGCGAGCGCGATCGGATTCCTGACGCGGCCGACGCCCGCGACCGCCCCGGCTCTCAGCGTGCTTCCCTCCATGATGCTCGCGTCGAGCGAGTTCGTGCCCTCGGCGGTGAAGACCGCGCCGCGGCCGGCGTTGAAGAGCGGAGAATCCTCCATGATCGTGATCGCGGCGACGACGGCGTCGAGGCTGCTGCCCCCGGCCTGGAGGCGCGCGTGCCCCGCCCGCAGCGCCTGCGTCATCACGTCGCGATACGCGCGCTCGCGCTCTGGTGTCATGCTTTCGCGCGTGATCGTGCCCGCGCCGCCATGCAGGACGAGCCCCCACTGGAGGCGGGGCCCATCGATGGCGGCCGGCGGGTCCGCGGGCGCGCGGCTCCCGCCGCACGCGACCGCGACCAGGGCGATCGCCGAAATGCCACTGCGAACCCGCGTCATCTCAATTCCCTCGCCTCCGAAAACAACGTAACGGCGGCACCGCACAACGAGCGGCCCGCCGCCACAAGCCTTCACGATGTGTCACGCATACCCGGCGGATCGCATGTCGTCAAGGCTCGACAGGCGAAGTCGCGGGAGACGTGAGCTCGAGGACGTATTCACCGAATTCGGCGGGCGCGGCACTGGTGGCCATCACGAGGTAGCAGCCGGGGTCCAGCGACGCCTCGATGCTCGCGTTGAGCGTCCTGTTGGAGGCGTCGTCGTTCCGGGCGATGAGCGCACCGGTCTCCGAGAACAGGTAGAGGTAGCTGTCGATCTCGGGGGAGCGCATGTCGAGAACGAGATCGACAGCTACCTCGACCTGGATGCGGTACGCGTCGTACCGGCTGCCGTCGTCGTTGGCGGCGTCCGTGATCGCCAGCGATCCCGCCACCGTCGAACCGGTGAGCAGGGCGGGCGCGTCGGCGCAGGCGACGCCGGGATTCGGCGTTACGCACTGCGCCAGGGTCTGCGGATCGATTGTGGTCGGCGAGTAATCCACGGAAACGCCGAACGCGGCGACTCGCAGGTTCTCTTCGTCGCGTCGCAGCTCCACGGAGAAAGTGTCGGTTTGGTCGGTGACGCGGTAAGCGACGCCGTCGATCTCCAGGATCTCGTAAGGGGTTCGCTCGAAGCAGTCGGCGAAGGGCTCCTCGCTGAACACGTCCAGCTCGCTCTCGGTGATGCGGATGTACTCCCTGCCGCCGTCCTCGCCGACGGTGGTCCAGGTGCCGATCACGTCATCGGTCACGCGCACGGGGTCGTCGCCGCAGCCGATGGCGGCGAATGCCAGGCCTAGAGCGAGCAGCAGCGCCGCGCGCGGGCGGGCGCGGAACGGTCGATCGCGCGGTACGGCTCTGGTCATCGCTCCTCCACAGCCTCGCTCAATCCCTCCCCTGAACCGTCGCGCTGCCGCCGCGGCAGCCGGTCCCGCCTCCGACCTGCCGGAGTCGTGCCGCGAATTCGCGGCCGGCTTGCCAAAATGACCGGCACGGCCGGCACGCGGGCTGCCTTCGATCCCGCCGCGACAAGGGGCGGCGCGGGATCGCCGCACAGGATGGACCGTAGACGAGACAGGAGGAAACCATGCTGACCCGTACGAACCGAAGCGGCTGGGCCGCACCGCTGGATGCTCTGCTGGACGCGCAGCGCGAGCTGGACCGTGTCTTCGAGACGGAGACCCAGAGTCGGGGGTGGCGGCCGCTCGCGACGGACGTCGTCGAGACGCCGGACGATGTGCGCGTGAGAATGGAGGTCCCGGGCATCGACGCATCCGAGATCGACATCACGATCGACAACAACGTGCTGCGCGTCTCGGGCGAGAAGCGCATGCTGAAGGAGGACGGCGAGGGCACCGCCTACCGCCTCACGGAGCGCCGGTACGGCCGCTTCGAGCGCAGCTTCGTGCTGCCGCGCGACGTGCGCTCGGAAGCCTGGGAGGCGAGCTACGAGAACGGGGTGCTCCAGGTCGTGCTGCCGAAGCGCGAAGAGGCCAAGCCGCGTCGCGTGCAGGTGCAGGGCGTCTCGACGCCGCGCGAGGTGGGCGCGGGCGAGCGGACGGACCAGTCGTAGCGGCAGCGGTCGACTCCGCCGAAAGGTTGCGACGAGCCCCGGTCGGCCGACCGGGGCTTCTTTGTGTTGGTGTGCAAGAACCCGCCGCTCGTTCGTCCCTCTCCGTGGAAGTCCCCGGACACACCCCACGGAGGTGGACCCATGCAGGCGCTTCTCGGAAGTCTGAAACGGACGCTGTTCCTCGCCGCGCTGACGCTGGTGGCGAGTCCCGCACTGGCACAGGGCTGGATCGAGCCGATCCCGGGCCGCGTCGTCGCGGAGCTGGGCGTGGTGAAGCTGCGCACGGAGGTGCACGTGCGCGTGCTCGATCGGGTGGCAGAGATCGAGGTCGAGGAGTGGTTCGAGAACCGCGGCGGCGGCATCGGGGAGGGCGACTACGTCTACCCGCTCCCCGGCGAGGCGGTGTTCAGCAACTTCTCGCTGTATCAGGGCGACGAGGAGCTGCGCGGGGAGACGATGGACGCCGAGCGCGCCCGTGCGATCTACGAGGAGATCGTGCGCCGGCAGCGCGACCCGGCGTTGATCGAGCTGATCGGGCACGGCATGGTGCGCGCCCGCGTCTTTCCGTTCCAGCCGGGCGAGACGCGCCGCATCACGATGCGCTGGACGCAGGTGCTGGAGCGCGCGGGCGACGCGCTGCTCTTCCGCTACGCGGCGGGCGCGCGCACACCTGGCGGCGTTCAGCCGGTGCCGGTGCCGCGTCCGATGGGAACGCCGGACACACGCCCCGGCGCGCGCCGCAATATCTTCAATGTGCCGCTCACGTTCGAGCTGGTGACGGAGGACGGCACGCGCTTCCGCGAGCCCTTCTCACCGACGCACGAGCTGGTGGTGCGTCGCGACAACGGGCGGCTGACGGTCCGGCCCGAGCGTGAACTCACGGGGGATTTCACCCTCGTCCTGCCGCTCGCGCGCGGTCTCGTCGGTATGTCGCTGGTCACGCATCGGCCGAGCGCGTCCGAGGACGGCTACTTCATGCTGACGCTGTCGCCCGGTCAGCCGGACGGGGACGACGCGACGCCGCGCGACGTCGTCGCGGTTGTGGACGTGTCGGGCTCGATGTCGGGCTCCAAGATGCGCCAGACGCAGGACGCGCTGCGGCAGCTGCTGTCGTCGCTCGCGCCGCGTGACCGCTTCCGGCTGGCGGCGTTCAGCAATCGCGTAACGACGTATCGCAACGACTGGACACCGGCGACGCCGCAGGAGCTCGCGGCGGCGCGGCGCTGGATCGACGGGCTGAATGCGAGCGGCGGCACCAACATCTCGGCCGCGCTCGCGGAGGCGTTCCGCCTCGATTCTCCGGCGGAGCGACTGCCGATCGTCGTCTTCCTGACGGACGGGCTGCCTACCGTCGACGAAACGAACCCGGAGGCGATCGCGGAGCGCGCGGAGCGCGAGCGTTCGCGGGCGCGCGTGTTCGCGTTCGGCGTCGGCTTCGACGTGAACACCTACCTGCTCGATCGACTGAGCGACGCGGGCCGCGGCGCCACGGAGTACGTGACGCCGGATCAGAGCGTCGAGGACGCGGTCGGACGCCTCGCGGCGAAGGTGCAGCACCCGGTGCTGACGGATCTGACGATCGACGGTGCGCCGGTGGAGCTGGTCGAGCTGTACCCGGGTGAGCTGCCGGACCTGTTCGCGGGGGAGGAGCTGATCGTGCTCGGCCGCTACCGGGCGAGGAACACGGACGCGCGCGGCGACCTGCGCCTGCGCGGCCATCGCGGCGGCCGCACGGAGCGGTTCACCAGCGCCGTCACGTTCGCCGGTCACAGCACCGCGCACGACTACGTGCCGCGTCTGTGGGCGTCACGGAAGGTGGGTGAGCTGATGCAGCAGATCCGCCTCAACGGTCGCAACCAGGAGCTGATCGACGAAGTGCGGGAGACGGCGCTGCGCTACGGGATCCTGACCGAGTGGACGTCGCACCTGGTGCAGGAGCCGGGGATGGGCGCGCTCGACGGCGATGCGTCCATACGGCCGATGCCGATGGCGCCGCCGCCGGCGGCGGCGACCGGCCAGGGCGCGGTCATGTCGTCGCGAGCGGAAACCGCGCGCCGCCAGGCGTCGAGCGCTGCGGAGATGGCCGCGGCGGACGTCGCGGTGGAGGAGCGGCTCGAGGCGCAGGGGATCGGCGGCGCCTCGGCGGGAGGCCGGCGCGTCGTGGCCGGTCGCATGTTCGTGCTGCGCGACGGTGTATGGACGGACCTGACGGCCAGCTCGGAGGCGCGCACGCTGCGCATCCGGCCGTTCAGCGAGGCCTACTTCGAGCTGATCCGACTGCTGCCGGAGATCGAGCCGGTGCTGCGGGAGCTTGACGCGGTCACGATCGGCGGCGGCAGGCTGACGCTGGCGTTCGTCGAGGACGGCGGCGCGCGCCTCACGGGTGACCGGGCCGCGCTGGTACGCGACTTCAGGGCACGCTAGCATCGCTGGATGCCGACAGACTGGGCCCTGGTGTACCGCGAGTCGTTCCAGGACCTGGTCGGATTCCTGTACCGCAAGGTATGGGACTCCGACCGGGCCCTGGATCTCGCGCAGGAGGCTTTCGCGCGCGCGCTGTCGCATGATCCCGAGCAGCCGCGCACGTGGGTCTTCACGATCGCGACCAACCTCGCGCGCGACGAGGCGCGCACGGCGATCCGGCGGAAGAAGCACCTCGCGCTCATCAAGGACGACGATCTGGCGATGCCGACGCCCGCGCCGGATCCGCACCGGGAGATGGAGGATCGCGAGCGGGACGCGGGCGTGCGCGCGGCGCTCGACCGACTTAGCGAGCGCGACCGCGACATCCTGCTGCTGTGGCAGGCCGGTCTGAGCTACGGTGAGATCGCGGAGCAGACCGAGCTGTCGGTGGGCGCGATCGGTACCACGCTCGCGCGCGCGCGGCGCCGACTGGTCGAACTCTATACGGAGACGGAGCGGAACGATGTCGCACGTGGATGAGGGGAGGCTGCACGCCTTCCTCGATGGCGCACTGAGCGCGGCCGATCCGGCCGACGCCGAGCGCGTCGAGCTACACCTCGCCGCGTGCGCCGACTGCCGCGCGAAGCTGGACGAGGCCGCACGGCTGCGCGACGAAGCGGCGGCGCTGCTCGGCGTCGCGCAGCCTCGCGCCTTCGCGATGCCGTTGTTCGACGCGATCCGCGCGCGCGCCGACGAGATCGCCGCCGCGGATGCGGCAGACGGAAGTGACCCGGGCGGCACGGATGGCCGGGGCGACGCCCGGCCGCTCACCGCTCGGTCAGGGCGCAACCGGCGGGCGTTCTTCGCGTCGCCTTTCAACGGCTTCGCCTGGGCGGCGACCATCGTGCTCGCGGTGGGACTCGGCTGGCTTCTGCGCGACACCAGCCTGGACTCGGACCTGCGGCCGATGACGGACATCAGCGGTCGGCCGGTGCAGGTGTCCGTCCCCGCATCCGCCGATGCCGATGGTGATGGTGATGCCGAGGCGCGTGCGCTCGCGTCCACCGGCGCGGCGGCGGCCCAGCCGGCCGAGGAGCCGCTCGAACGGATCGCCGCCAGCGAGGCGCCGCTCGCGCCCCGGACGCAGTCGGTCGGGCCGCCGGACGCAACGCCTCGTCCGACAACGGAGCGCGCCGAGTACGACGTGGCGCCAGACGAGGCCGCGGGCGCCGACATTTCGATCGAGCAGTACGCGGTGGAGGAGGACGCCGCGGAGGTGCGTTCGTCGCGTCGGCCCGCGGAGGAGATGCCCATGCTCGCGGGCGAGCCCGTGGGCGAGCGGCAGGCCGCGGCTACGCCGCCGGCGCGTCGCATGGCGCCACCGGCCGCGCAGCCGCCGGCCGCCGCGGCGGACGCCATGGTCGGAGCGGCGGCGGCCGAGCGCCCGGTGGATGGCTGGAGAACCATCGCGCCCGCGGATGCAGACCGGGTGGCGGAGGGTGAGCTGGTCGTGATCCCGGGCGCACGTATCACGGCTGCGGCGACGCGTGGCTCGGGACCGTACCTCGAGGTGCGGACGGTGCAGAGGACGTCGCGCGGCGAAACGATCGAGGTCCTACAGCGGCGTGTTGTCGACGACGAGGCACTCGGGCTCGAATCGGCCAATCGAGCGGAAGCGTCACTCGACGAGGCCGCACCGACGCGGACGGTGCGCCGCGGCAACTGGACGGTTACGATTTCCGGCGCGGTGGACGACGATCGGCTGAAGGAGCTGCTCGACGATCTGCCCTGAGGACGCGTCACGGGCGAGGTGATAGGGTGAACGGAGCGGGCAACGGATCGAGCGGCGCGGCAGCACGCAGGGTGGCAGTAGTCAGCGGCTGCCGCACGCCGTTCATGCGGTCGGGCACCGGATTCAAGGATCTGACCTCGGTCGATCTCGGCACGCTCGCGGTGCGCGAGGTGATGAGCCGATCGAGCCTGGAGCCGGAGCAGGTCGACCACGTCGTCTATGGCACGGTCGTGCACTCCGTCTTCGCCCCGAACATCGCGCGCGAAGTGACGCTGCGCGCCGGGCTGCACGCGCGTGTGCCCGCCTACACCGTCTCGCGCGCGTGCGCGTCATCGAACCAGGCGATCACTTCCGCCACGGAGATGATCGAGCGCGGCTATGCCGACGTCGTCGTGGCCGGCGGCGCCGAATCGCTGACCGACATTCCGATCCTGTTCTCGAAGGAGATGCGCGACCGGCTGGTCAAGCTGTCGAAGGCGCGCTCGCTGGGTGATCGACTGAAGGCATTCGCGAAATTCAACCCGAAGGAGCTCGCGCCGCAGGCGCCCGCGATCGCCGAGCCTACCACGGGCGAAAGCATGGGCGAGAGCGCCGAGCGCATGGCGAAGGAGAACGGCATCTCGCGGGAGGAGCAGGACCGCTGGGCGCTTCGCTCGCACCAGCGGGCCGCGCAGGGAACGAAGGACGGCCGCCTGACCGCCGAGATGTTCCCCGTCTTCGCGCCGCCGAAGTACGACATCGCCGCGGATCACGACAACGGCATCCGCACGGACACGTCGCTCGAGAAGCTGGCTGCGCTCAAGCCCGTCTACGACCGCAAGTACGGCTCGGTCACCGCCGGCAATGCGTCACCGCTCACCGACGGCGCGTCCGCGGTCGTGCTGATGAGCGAGCAGCGCGCGCGGGAGCTCGGCCACGAGCCGCTCGGCTACATCCGCTCCTGGGCATATACCGCGCTCGATCCACACGACCAGCTGCTCCAGGGACCCGCGTGGGCGATTCCCATGGCGCTGGACCGTGCCGGCATCACCATGCAGGACGTCGAGCTGTGGGAGATCCACGAGGCGTTCGCCGCCCAGGTGCTCTCGAACTTCCAGGCGCTCGACTCCGACGAGTTCGCCCGCCGCGAGCTCGGCCGTGACCGGAAGGTGGGGCTGATCGACGAGGACAGGATCAACGTCATGGGCGGCAGCATCGCCATCGGACACCCGTTCGGGGCGACGGGCGCCCGCCTCACGCTCACGCTGCTGAACGAAATGAAGCGGCGCGGTGCCGGCGTCGGGCTCATCTCCGTGTGCGCAGCCGGAGCGCTCGGCTTCGCCATGGTGGTGGAGCGCCGCTGAGCCGGGGCGCGGCGGCCGCCCGCCGTCACCGCCTGCGATAGACGACCGCTCCGTTGACGAGCGTCAGGTCGACGCGAGCGCGCTCGAGAGCGCCCGGATCGTCACCGAGGATGTTGTCCGACAGCACGACGAGGTCGGCGGCCATGCCCTCGGCGATCCGACCGATGTCGTCTTCCATGTAGCCCGCGAAGGCCGCATTGCGGGTGTACCCGACCAGCGCCTCCTCGACGCTGATCTTCTGCTCCGGTACCCAGCCGTCCGGGTTGGCGCCATCGATGGTCCGGCGAGTCACCGCGGCGCGAATCCCCTCGAGTGGATCCAGCGGTGCCACCGTCCAGTCGCTGCCGAACGCGGGACGCGCACCGGAATCGATCAGGTCGCGAAATGCATACGTGTTGCGGATCCTGTCCGGCCCGATCCGCTTCTCCGCCCAGCGACCGTCGTCCGCGGCATGATAGGGCTGCATCGAAGGGATCACGCCCATCTCGCCGAAGCGGCCGATCGCCTCGTCCGTCAGATGCTGCGCGTGTTCCACGCGGAAGCGACGATCCCGCTCACCGTTCCGTGACTCCGTGTCCCGGTAGACGTCCAGCAGCCAGTCGTTGGCGCGATCGCCGACCGCGTGCACCATGACGTGCAGGCGCGCAGCGTCCGCCGCCATGATCATTTCGCGCAGCGCCGACGTGTCGGTGACCATCAGACCGGTAGTGCCGGGCTCGTCCACGTACGGCTCGTGGAACCAGGCCGTCGTCGAGCCGAGCGATCCGTCCACGAAGCCCTTCAAGCCACCCCACTGGAGCATGTCGTCGCCCCGGCCATGGCGCGTCACGTACGAGACGAGGCGGCGCCACGTCGCGATCGGCACCACCGCGTAGACGCGCATGCGCAGACGACCGTCGCGCTGCGCCCGGACGTACGTATCGAGTCCCTCCCACGACCCCATGTCGTGCACGGCCGCGACACCGAGCGACAGCGCGTGGGCCTGCGCGCGCATCAGCGCCTCGTCGATTTCACCGGCGCTCGGCTCGGGCAGCACCTCCCAGATCATGTCCATGGCCGCGTCCTTCAGGACACCGGTCGGCCTGCCACTGGGGTCGCGTACGATCGTGCCGCCCGGGGGATCGGGTGTGCTCTCGTCGATGCCCGCCCGCTCGAGTGCACGACTGTTCGCCAGACCCATGTGGCCGTCCAGCCGGGAGACGAACACGAAGTGGTCGGCTGTCACCGAGTCGATCCAGGTCCGGTCGGGCAGGGGCGCACCCGGCCACCGCTCGTGGTCCCAGTCGCCGCCATCGATCCAGGTCCCCACCGGCTGCATCGACGCGTATGCGCCGAGCAGCCGCGTGAACTCCTCCGGTGTCTCCGCCACCCGCAGATCGACTCCGGCCAGTTGGAAGCCGCCGCTGATGAAATGCGTGTGCGCGTCGCTGAAGGCGGGAATCAGCAGGCGTCCCCCGAGATCGATCACCCGCGTCTCGTCGTCCCGGTAGCGCTCGATCGACGAGGTCGAGCCCACGGCCCGGACGCGGCCGTCGCGGATCGCCACCGCCTCCTCCAACGGCGCACCGGCCTCACCGGTCCAGACCAGGCCATTCACCAGAACGAGGTCCACGGGGTTAGGCATCACGCGGCACCCGGCGAGGGCGAGCAGCAGCGTTAACGTTGCGGCGGCCAAGAGCCGGCGCCCCGGTCCGGCGACTGGAAAAATGCGAGAGATCTCGTCCTCCTGCGAGGCGGCCGCATGGTCTGCAACGAGTCGGATCATCTTGGAACTTCAACGTAATGTGGTGTGTTTGTAGGACCTGCGGGACGTCGCAGGTAGATTCCAGCCTGCAGGCGTCGACGGGCATACTTCCTGCCCGATTGTAACGCGCACGCCCGAGTCGGCGGAACGGATCGAAACACATACAGGGAGGTGCCTATTCGCACGTTTGGTGTCGGATTGATGGCCATCGCCGCTGTCGCAGCCGGATTGGTTCTGAGTCGGACCCGAACCATACGCGACCAGGTGATGCGCGCCCCGGTGGGGGAGCCCCTGCCGTCCTCGCTGTCGCTCGAAGCGCTGCGCGCGGCCGGCATGTAGCCTCCTTCGTCAGGGGCAAAGAAGAGCGGAGGCTCGGTGAGGGTGCCGGACCTCCGTTTTTTTTTGCCGCGACCGTCAGGACGGTTTGCGGCCCTCAGGGCGTTTCCGACGTGTGGTCGTGCGTGATCTTCCATCCGTCGGCGGTGTGCACGAAGACGAGGGAGAAGATGCCGGTGCTGGTAAGGGCGCCGCTGGTGCGATCGGAGAGCAGATAGCGGCCGAGCATGAGCGCGGCCCGGGCTCCGAGCGGCCGGACTTCGATCACCTCGAAGGCGAGGCTGTCGGCGGGCGCTCCGCTCGACCAGTAGCCGCGCGCGTAGGATTCGCGCAGCGCGTCGTAGCCGCGGATGAATCCCGACTGCCCCGCGAATGACGTGCGGGGACTGTTCTCGTAAGGCTCGAGGAATCCCTGGAGGTCGCCACGATTCCAGGCCGCGGCGGAGGCCTGGAGCACATCCACGATGTCCTCATGGCGCGGCGTGGGGCCATCGGTGGCGCCACCGCCCCCGCAGCCGACGAGCAGCGCGCACAGGAGGGGGAGCAGGCGCCGCGGGGTCAGAAGTGCTCGCGGTTCTTTTCGATGTAGTTGGTCCATTCGGGCGGCACGTCGGTGTCGGGGAAGATGGCGGTCACGGGGCATTCGGGCTCGCATGCGCCGCAGTCGATGCACTCATCCGGATGGATGTAATACTGGTCTCCGCCTTCATAGATGCAGTCAACGGGACACACCTCGACGCAGCTCGCGTCCTTGGTCCCGATGCAGGGCTCGGTGATGATGTAAGGCATTACAACTCCTGGGCATTCTTCTCGCGGACGTGCGTCCGCGCCAGCTAGGGCGAATAGTGCGGATCGGCTTCGCGCGACC
>DATKDR010000075.1:0-35212 GCA_035512635.1 Longimicrobiales bacterium
GGCCATTCCTGCCAGGCGCCGCGGTAGTACCACACTTCGGGGGGCTCGCCGTCGTACTCGACGAGCGCACGCTCGATCGCTTCCTTGCACTGGCGGTGCGTGCCGTGCGGGTCCGAGAGGTCGCCGGCGACGAAGATGATCTCGGGGCGCAGCTCCTCGAACAGCTCGCGCACGATGCGCACGTCCGCCGGGCCGATCGGCTCCTTCCGGACCTTGCCGGTCTGGTAGAACGGCAGATTCAGGAAGCGGCAGCGGCCGCCGCTGATGCCGAGCGATTCGACACCGCTCACGGCTTCGGCCTCGCGGATGTGGCGCTTCATGTCCTGCACTTCGTGGATGTCCACCTCGCCCGGCTTCTTGTTCGCGAGCGTCTCGAGGATGCGCGACGTGACGCGGTCGATCTCTCGGCGGCCGTCGGCCTTCACGTCGCCGTGGAAGCGCGTGAGGAAGTCCACGTAGCGGCGCACTTCGTGGTCGAAGACCGCGATATTGCCGGACGTCATGTACGCGACGACGAGGTCGTTGCCGTTCTCGTTCAGCTTGGCCAGCGTGCCGCCCATGCTGATGACGTCGTCGTCGGGATGCGGACTGAAGACGATGACGCGCTTGCCGTCGGGCAGGCGCTCGTTGTCGCGGATCTTCTCGGCCAGCCGCGCGAACACCGACTTGGTCAGCCGGTCCACCGAGTCGTAGCCGGCGATCAGGTTGCCGAGGTGGTTCTCGCGGAAATCGTGGGTCGACAGGCGCAGCAGCGGGGTCTCGATGCTGCGCGACAGCCAGATCACCGCGCGGTCGGTCAGCTCCGGCGTCCACTCCACTTCGCGCAGCAGCCACGGCGTCTTGACGCGCGTCAGCTCGGACGCGGCCGCGCCGTCGACATAGATGGTCGCGTTCGGGTGCTCCTGGAGGAACGTACCGGCGACCTCGCGTGAGATGTCGCCCTCGACCGTCCGCTTGATGATGCCCGACTTGTGCTCGCCCGTGGCGATGAGCACGATCTCGCGCGCGTCGAGGATGGTGCCGACGCCCATCGTGATCGCCTCGCGCGGCACGTTCTCCTCGCCGAAGAAGTCCGCTGCCGCGTCCTTGCGCGTGACCGTGTCCAGCGAGATCAGCCGCGTGCGCGAGGCACGCCCCGAGCCCGGCTCGTTGAAGCCGATGTGACCGGTGCGGCCGATGCCCAGCAGCTGGAGGTCGATGCCGCCGGCCTCGGTGATCGCCGCCTCGTAATCGCGGCAGGCCGACGGAACCAGATCGCGCGGCACGTCCCCGTTCGGGACGTGGATCTGGTCCTTCGGGATGTTCACGTGATCGAAGAAGTTCTCCCGCATGTACCGGTGGTAGCTGTGGATGCTGCCCGGATGCATCGGGTAGTACTCGTCGAGGTTGAACGTCACGACGTTGGAGAAGTCGAGCCCTTCCTCGCGGTGCAGCCGGATCAGCTCGCGGTAGATGCCGATCGGCGTGGAGCCCGTGGCGAGACCCAGTACCGCCCGCTCGCCCGCCGCCCGGCGGGTGCGGATCAGGGCGGAGATCTGGTCCGCGACGATGCGGCCGATGTCCTCGTAGTCGGCGACGATCTGGACCGGGATTCTCTCGTGCTGGCTCATGGAGGAGGGGCCTAGCAGGGAGCGAGCCAGTGCGGGCCGGTCAGCCCGCCCGGAACGGGAAGAAGACCGGTACGACCAGGGTCGCGACCGCGGCGGTGAGCGCCGTCAGCGGCGCGCCGAGCCGGAAATAGTCCCCGAAGCGATAGCCGCCGGGGCCGTAGACGAAGAGGTTGGTCTGGTAGCCCACGGGCGTCAGGAAGGCGTTGGATGCGGCGAACATGACGGCCACGACGAAGGGCAGCGGAGAGGAGCCGGCGCCCGTCGCGACGGCGGCCGCGACCGGGGTCAGGATGACGGCGGCGGCGGCGTTCGAGATCATGGAAGTCAGGGCGACGGTCAGCAGGTAGACCGCGGCGAGCAGGCCGTACAGGCCGAGCGGCGCAGCCAGGTCGAGGGTCTGCCCGGCCAGGAACGCCGCCGCGCCGCTGCGCTGCATGGCCATGCCGAGCGGTAGCAGCGCACCGATCAGCACGATCACCGACCAGTCGACGTCTTCGTAGGCCTCCTCCGCGGTCAGGCAGCCGGTCAGAAAGACCAGCGACGTCCCGACCATGGCCGAGGCCAGGATCGGCGCGATCCCGAGCGCGGCCATGGCGACGACGCCGACCATGATCGCGATCGCGATCCTCATCTTGTTCCGGCGGCGAACCGGAACCTCGACGGCGCCAACCAGCGCGAGCTCACCCTCCTCGTGCAGCGCGCGCAGGGCGCTGGCCCGACCCTGGACGAGCAGCAGGTCGCCGGTACGCAGAACGACGTCCGCGAGCGGCTCGTGGAGCGGCTGACCGTGGCGTCGGAGGCCGATGGCGCCGATCTGATAGCGCGCACGAAAACCGATCTGCCGCAGCGTGCGACCGGCGGCGTGAGAGCGGCGCGGCACCATGATTTCGGCCGTGCGCAGCGGATCGTCCTCCTCCCGGTCGGCGCGTTCCCGAACGGGAGCGGCCGGCCAGCCCGCGGCGGTTTCGGCTACGCCGAGGTCGACCCCGCTCACGTCGCGCAGCGCAGTGAGCGCGGCGATGGTGCCCTCGACGAGGAGCATGTCGCCCGGGTTGATGACGGTCGACGCCACGGGCACGGCGTGCGAGCCGTCCTCGCGCTCGATCGCGACGACGTTCAGCCCTTCCGTCTCGCGCAGTCGCAAGTGCGCAATCGTGCGGCCCACCCAGCTCGATTCCGCGCCGACCCGGATCGACGCGAGGTAATCATGCAGCTCGTAGCTCTCGAGCAAGTCCGCCACCGGCTCGCGGTGCGGCAGCAGCCAGCGTCCGACCGTCAACAGATACAAGACGCCCACGAGGACCATCGCGAACGCCGGCGGTGTGATGTCGAAGAGCCGGATCCGGCCGAGCCCAAGCTGCACCACCAGCCCGGCCACCACCAGATTGGTGCTCGAGCCGATCAAGGTGAGCGTGCCGCCGAGCTGACCCGCGAACGACAGCGGCATGAGTACGCGCGATGCGGAAAAGGATGCGTTTCGCGCCAGGCCGATCACGAGCGGCAGCAGCACCGCCACCGCAGCGGTGTTGTTGACGAACGCGCTCAGCGGCACCACGAGGAGGAGTACGGCGACGAGCAGTCGCAGCTCGCTGTCCCGCGCGATGCGCCCCACGAGCAGACCGAGCTGCTCGACCGCGCCGGTCCTGAGCAATGCGGCCGAAAGTACGAGCAGAAGCCCGACGATGATCGTCGCTTCGTTGCCGAAGCCGCTCACCGCCTCGGCGGGCGTCAGCAGACCCGAGACCATGAGCACCGTGGCGACGATGCCGGCCACCACGTCCGGACGGACGCGGTTCCAGACGAAAAGCAGCAGCGCAAGCGCGCAAACCGCCAGCGCCAGCGCGACGTCTCGCGTCAGCGCGGCGTCGACCGCCGCGACGGGCTCCACGGTCTAGGCCTCGGAGGGGCCGCGCGGACGTGGCACTACCACCACGGGACAGGGGGCGGCCTTCAGTACATCGTCCGTGATGTCGCCGAGCACCAAACGGCTCGCGGCGGTCCGTCCATGGGTGCCGACGACGAGCAGACTCGCGCCGGTCGCCGCGGCCACCGCCATGATGCGCTCGACGATGTCGCCCTCCTCCACCTGCACCGTGATGTCGAGCCCGGCAAGCCGCTTTCGCACGAGTGCTTCGATCTGCCGCATGACTTCTTCGAGCATGCGCTCGCGCGCCGCGTCCTCCGCGATTCCCGTCGCGTTCGCGACCTGGGGCGCGGTCGACAGCTCGACCGCGACGTAGAGCAGCGTGATCGAGGCGCCCAGGTCGCGCGCGAGCCACGCCGCGGTCTCCAGCGTCGCCGTCGCGCGCTCATCGGGCCGTACCGCCAGCAGGATGCTATGCGCCATGACTCTCCTCCGGGTTCACGACGGACCGGGATCGCCTTTCAATCGATCCCGGCCGCTCCAGTTCCAGCGGAGGAAGGGGGCCGGCACCTCGTTCCAGCCGAGCATCTGCTCCGAGGGCGCGCGCAGGACGAGGATGACTACGCCGACCGCGAACAGGAACACGCCGCCCACGACGCTCTCGCCGGGCAGCAGTCCGACCCGCGCGCGCTCGAGCAACGCGGCGACCGTCGGCGCGGCCTCCGGCTGCGTCTCCAGCTTCAGTGTCCACGCTACCAGCGTCACCGCGAGCAGGTAGCCGTAGTTGCGACGCAGCCGATAACCGATCGCGTCGGCCACGCCGAGATGCGGCACGGTCCGTCCCAGATCCAGCGCGAGCTCCGCGAGCCGGCCGCGTCCCTCCTCATCGAGGTCGTCCTCACCCCGCAGGACCGGCGCGATCATGTGCCGGTTCATAGTGCGGAATCGACGGCGCCACAGATCGTAGGTCTGGTAGCGCCGCGATTCCATGATCAGGAACACCGACTGAAACACGATCGCCAGCAGGAGCACGAAGTGCGGCGTATCCGGGGTCGAGAACGCGAAGGTGATCATGCCCGCCCCCGTCGCCGCCGCCCAGTTCGTGGTCGCGTCCATCCGCTGCCGCCACACGTCCATGTGCGCGACCACAGCGCGGTAGAAATGGACCAGCGTCTGGTCCGGCCGTATTGCCGTCATCTCCCGACGCCTTCCCGGGTGGACCCCGCGACGATCTCCAATGGAGGCGGCCTCCCGCACGCCCCGTTCCGGAACGTCACCGCCGACGTCCGGGCAGGCATGCAGTCTGCCTTCCACGGTTCCATGACCACAGCACAGGCCGAACGGGCCGAAGAAACGCGCCGCAGGTGAAACTGATCGCTGAGCCCTGGGACCTGGGCGAGGGCGGCTATCAGGTCGGCAACTTCCCGCCTGTCTGGTCCGAGTGGAACGGCAAGTATCGCGACACGATGCGCGACTTCTGGCGCGGCGAGGGTGGGCTGCTCGACGAGTTCGCGCTGCGCCACCGGCAGCTCGGACCTGTACCAGGCGGATACACGACGGCCGAGCGCGAGCATCAACTTCGTCACCGCGCACGACGGCTTCACCCTCGCCGACCTGGTCTCCTACAACGAGAAGCACAACGAGGCGAACGGCGAGGACAACCGCGACGGCGAGAGCCACAACCGCTCGTGGAACCACGGCGTCGAGGGACCGAGCGACGATCCGGCGATCCTCGACCTGCGCGCGCGCCAGCGCCGCAACTTCCTCGGCACCCTGCTGCTGTCCCAGGGCGTGCCCATGCTGCTCGGCGGCGACGAGCTCGAGTTGGCCCATTCTGCCATGTCGGAAAGCGGCCGCCGTCATTAGCCTCGACGCATGGCATACTCCACACCGATGGACCTGCCGCTGTTGAGCGTGCGCGAGTACGCCGTGCTCGCGGAGGAAGACGGTTATCGGGTCGAGCTGAGCCGCGGCCGGCTGGTGCGCGAGGCCTATCCGGCGGCGTTGCACGCGTGGATCTGTGCGCGGGTGGCGGCTGCGCTGGAGGATTACGCTCAGCGAGCAGGCGGCGAGGTGCTCGCGGGCGGCGGCTTCGTCCTGGAGGAGGCGCCGGCGACGGTTCGGGCACCCGACGTCGCGTGGGTGGCGTCGCGCGGCGCGCCGGAGGCGCGCGTACCGGCGGAGGGCTTCTGGCCGGGCGCGCCGGATCTGGCGGTGGAGATCAACTCGCCATCGAACTCGGCGTCGTACGTGCTGGAGAAGGTGCAGCAGTACCTGGAGGCGGGCAGTCGCATGGTGTGGGTGATCGACCCGCCGACGCGGACGGTGACCGTCTACCGCTCCCGCGAGCACATCCACATCCTCGGCCCCGACACGGAGCTGGATGGCGCGGACGTGCTGCCGGGACTTCGACTGCAGATCGCGTCGGTTTTCCCGGACGAAGGCTGATCGAGATCAGGACGTCGCCCTCGCGTCCTTTCTCCCCAGATTCACGCCAATCACCGTGAACGACATGGCGGCCAGCGCGATCCACGCGAATCCGATCAGCAGGTCGCCGAACACGACGCGGCCCACGCCGAACAGCGTGGCGTACACGGAAACGACGCCCGCGACCCAGTTCACCCATGAGAGCGCGCCGTCGGCGATGGGCTCGTCGGCGATCCCCATCTCCTGGCGCACCCTGCGCCAGCCGGGCCCGCCCGGCCTCACGCGGCGGTAGAACGAGTGCAGCTTGTCGGTGTCTGTCGGACGCGTCATGAACGTGACCGCGAGCCAGCCGATCGTGGATACGGCCGTGATAGTGAGCATCATCTGCGCGCCCTCGAGCGGGTCGGACGCGTCGAACACGTCGAACAGCTCCAGCAGCACGAAGGTCAGCAGGGACACGCCCATCGCGCCCAGCTCCGACCACGCGTTGATGCGCCACCAGTACCAGCGGAGGATGTAGACGAGTCCGGCGCCGGCGCCGAGCGCAATCAGGATGCGCCACGCGGTCTCGATCGAGCCCTGGACGTGCAGCCAGTACGTCACGGGCAGCGACAGCACGAAGAGCAGCAGCGTCGACAGGCGCGACGCGCGCACGGTCTGCTTCTCGCTGGCGTCCGGCTTCAGGAAGCGGACGTAGACGTCGTTGACCAGGTACGACGCGCCCCAGTTCAGGTGCGTGCCGATGGTCGACATGTAGGCGGCGGCGAACGCGGCCAGCATGAGGCCGGTCAGTCCGGGCGGCAGGATCTCGACGACCGCGCGCACGTAGCCGTCCGCCGGGTTCTCGAGGTTCGGGTACAGGATCACCACCGCGAGCGCGGTCAGGATCCACGGCCACGGCCGGATCGCGAAGTGCGCGATGTTGAACCAGAGCGTCGCGAGCATGCCGTCGCGCTCGGTCTTCGCGCTGACGAGCCGCTGCGCGCCGTAGCCGCCGCCGCCCGGCTCGCTGCCGGGATACGACGTGGCCCACCACTGCACGGCGAGATAGGCGAGGAACGCGGTCGCGGGCATCCACTCGGCGTTCGCGGCGGGCAGGATCGCGAGCGCGGCCTCGGCCGAGCCGAAGTGCTCGGGCAGTCGCGCGAGCATACCGTCGATGCCGCCGACCGCACGCACCGACAGGATCGCGAGCACGATGGAGCCGACCATCGCGAGCGTGAACTGGAACAGGTCGGTCACGACGACGCCCCACAGCCCCGACAGCGTCGAGTAGAGCAGCGTCAGCCCGAACATGAAGAGTAGTCCCCACACGGGCGGGATGCCGAGCGCGACATCGAGCACGGTCACGATGGCGAGGTTGACCCACGCCATGATGATCAGGTTGATCGGCCCGGCGAGGTACAGCGCGCGGAAGACGCGCAGCAGCGCCGCGGAGCGGCCGGAGTAGCGGATCTCCGCGAACTCCACGTCCGTCAGCACTTCCGCGCGACGCCACAGGTGCGCGTAGAAGAACACGGTGAGGATGCCGCTCATCACCATGTTCCACCACAGCCAGTTCCCCGCGACGCCGTTGGACGCGACCATGCCGGTCACCGCGAGCGGCGTGTCGGCGCCGAACGTCGTCGCGACCATCGACGTACCGGCGAGCCACCACGGCAGCGCGCGCCCGGACACGAAGAACTCGCTCATGCTCTTCCCCGCGCGCTTCGCGAAGGCGAGCCCGATGCCGGCGGAGAGCGCGAAGTAGGCCAGGATGATCGCCCAGTCGAGTCCGGTCAGGCGCATGCTGGATCGCTCATCGGTGGGCGTCGACGACGGCATCGCGAACGGCGCGACTCACGGCCCGCCGCAGCTCCGTGATGCCGCTGCCCTTGCGCGTGGGGTGCACGCGGTTGGTTAGGAGCACGATCACGAGGTCGAGCTCGGGATCGATCCAGATGCTGGTGCCCGTGAAGCCGAGGTGCCCGAACGAGGTCGCGCCGAAGGCGTCGCCGGCCGAGGCGTAGATGCGGGGACCGGCCCAGCCGACGCGCTGATCGACCGAGTCTGCCGCCGTGATCCCGGTCGGGCCGCGCGTGAAGCGGCGGGAGACGACGGGATCGATCGCGCCCTGGAGTCCCTGCACCGCCTGCAGCAGAAGGCGGCCGAAGGCGGCGAGGTCGACGGCTGAGGAGAAGAGTCCGGCGTGGCCGGCGACGCCACCGAGCGCGTAGGCGTTCTCGTCGTGCACGAAGCCGTGCACCAGTCCGCCGCGATAGTCGTCGACCTCGGTGGGTGCGATGCGCGCGAGCGGGACGAACTGGCGTCGATCGATCTCGTCGGTGAACGGGCAGAGCGCGTCGGCCGACGGCAGCAGGGCGGGCGTGTACGGCGGACCGTGCGGATTGTAGCGCGTGTCGCGCATGCCGAGTGGCTGCGCGATTCGATGTGCGACGATGGAGTCGAGCGGCTCGCCCACCGCGGCCTCGAGGACGAGGCCGAGCAGGATGAAGCCGAGGTCGCTGTACGAGCGCTTCGTGCCGGGCATCGCGACGAGCGGCTCCGCCGCGATCGCGCGCGCGTATCCGTCCCTGCCGCACGTCGTCTGGTAGAGCGGCCGCCAGTCGGGCAGCCCCGACGTGTGCGTCAGCAGCTGGCGGATCGTGATGCGCGCGTTGGCCGCGGTGAGCGGGCCGTGGAACGCGTCGGGATCGTCGACATCGCTGACGGTATGCGGCGCGGGCGCGGTGTCGGGGAAGAATGCGGGCAGGTAGCGTCCGACCGTCGCGTCCAGGTCGAGGCGGCCGTCCGCGACGAGCGACATCGCCGCCGTCGTCGTGCCGATCACCTTCGAGAGCGAGGCGATGTCGTAGATCGTGCGGCCGGTCACCTCCGGCGCATCGGCGTCGTACGTGGTGCGGCCGTAGCCGCGGATCGTCGGCGGGTGCGTCCCGCGCACGACGGCCAGCGCCGCGCCCGGCGTCACCCGGTCGGCGATCGCCCGCTCGATGATGGAGTCGACGCGTGTGAGCGCGTTGCGGTCGGACGACGGTGACGACGACGACGGTGACGACGACGACGGCGCCGGCGCGACGCCGCTGCCCGCGCCTCGCTCGACGAGACCCGGGATCGAGATCGGCATTCTGCCGCTGACGGGGGCGGTGCCCAGGAGCGCGCGCGCGGCCGCGCGCTGCTGCGTCACCGAGCCGCCCCAGGCGAGGACGTAGGCGTCGAGAGCGGGCACCTCGCGCAGCAGGTACGGATTGCCGAAGGACACCCCGATCGCGGTCTTCGCGCGCGCGATGTCGTCGATGGCCGTGGCGAGAGTGGCCGGCAGCGAGACGCCGCCGGCGCCGGCGGACGGACCGATGAAGAGCGAGAACAGGACGACGTCGGCGCGGCGGGCGGCGGCCTGCACGCGCGCGAGGTCGCTCGAGTCGGGTCGCGCGTCGAGCCGGATCAGCTCCGACTCGCGCACGTCGCTGGCGATCTCCGCCTGGATGGTGCGTCCGGCGAAGGGATCGGTGTACGCGGCATAGACGACGTGCAGCACGCGGCGGCCGCGACGCAGCGCTCCGAGCGCGTCGTCCTGCGAGCGAGCGATCACGATCGACGCGCGCGCGGCATCGGCGGCGATCGAGTCGTGCGTGCGGCCGCCGACGCGGTACGGCACGAGCGCGGCATCGATGAGCGGCTGCGTATGCAGGCCGAGCGCCGCCTTCGCGCCGAGGATGCGGCGCACGGACGCGTCGATGCGCGCTTCCGCGATGCGGCCGTCGCGCACCGAAGCGGTGACCGCGTCGACGACGATGAACGGGTCGACCGGCTGGAGCAGCACGTCGGCGCCGGCCTGCACCGCGCGCACGGCCGCGTCGCCCTGCCCGTAGCGTCGCACGAGCGCGCCCATGTCCAGCGCGTCGGTGACGATCAGGCCGTCGAAGCCGAGCTCCTGGCGCAGCAGGCCCGTCAGCATCGCGGGGTTGAGCGTGGCCGGGATCGAGTCGCCGGTCAGCGCGGGGTAGGCGATGTGCGCCGGCATGATCGCGGCGACGCCGGCCTCGATCGCCGCGCGGAACGGCACGAGCTCGAGCGCGTCCACGCGCGCGCGCGGCGCGGACAGCACCGGCATCTCGATGTGCGAGTCGGTGGCGACGTCGCCGTGTCCGGGAAAATGTTTGGCCGTCGCGAGCATGCCGCCTGAATGGAGCCCACGCAGGTGTGCGACCGCCATCCGCGCGACCAGCTCGGGCGATTCGCCATAGCTGCGCACGTTGATGATCGGATTGTCGGGATTGCTGTTGACGTCGACGACCGGCGCGAACGTCCAGTTGAAGCCGACGGCGCGCGCCTCGAGCGCGGTGATGCGGCCCATCGCCTCGGCGTGCGCGGGATCGCCGGAGGCGCCCAGGCCCATGGCCGGAGGAAAATCGGTCCCGCCGCCGAGATCCCAGCCGTACGGGAGCACCGTACCCGCGTCGAGGCGCTGACCCGGCCCGTGCTCCATGTCGGTGCTGATCAGCAGTGGCACGTCGGCCAGGCGCTGGATCAAATTCAGCCTCAGCGCCATGTCGCCGACGGCGCCGATCGAGACGATGACGCCGCCGACGCCGAGGTCGACGACGAGCCGCTGCACCGAATCGAAGGCGTCGCTGTCCACCGGCAGGTACGCGGCGCCCGTCCACGGCACGACCATCTGCGCGACCTTCCGCTCGAGCGGCAGCGACGCCAGCGTCGACTCGACCCACGCGCGCTGCGCGTCGTCCAGCCGGATGGCGCCGCCCGGCGCCGTGCGGATCGGCACCGGGGTGAAATCCGCGGGTTCGTGGGTTGCCGGCTCGACCGCGGCCGGGCGGGCCGGCGCCGGTACGACCTCGCCGAGCGGCTCGGCCGCGGTCGAGGAACAGGCCAGGGTCAGTGCGGCCAGAGCGATGGGGACGATTCGGATTCGAAGCATGCAGGACGGTACGGCGCGTCCGCCGCGCTCGCCACCGGGCGGTGCGCGTCGCCATACTGTGGCATGATCCGGAACCGAACGATGACTTCGCGCCGCGCCGCGACCCCCGCGCCGGTCGCGCGCCTCGCGCCCATCGCGGTCGCCGCGCTCGTCGGGCTCCTCGGTATGCCGGCGTGTGCCCCCAGTGCCGCTCCGGCAGATGGCGTTCCAATCGTCAACACCATCGACACGACGACCGTCGAGGAGCCCGGCGCGCCCCTGCCGTCGGGACTTCCCGAGATCCTTCCCGAGCCGGTCCGTACCGGGATCGACATCATCCGCTCGGAGGGACCTGGTCCACTGGCGGGGCTGCGCGTCGGGCTGATCACGAACCACACGGGCGTCGACCGCACCGGGCGCAGCACCATCGACATCCTCGCCAGCCTCCCGCGCATGGAGCTGGTCGCGCTGTTCGGCCCCGAGCACGGCATCCGCGGCGCCGCGCAGGCGGGCGTCACGGTCGAGGGCGGACGCGACGCGCCGACGGGTCTGCCGATCTTCTCGCTGTACGACTCGACGCGCGCGCCCACCGCGTCGGAGCTGGCGAACATCGATGCGCTCGCCTTCGACATGCAGGACGTCGGCGCGCGCTACTACACGTACATCTGGACCATGGCGCTCGCGATGCGCGCGGCGGCCGCGCACGACCGGCTCTTCGTCGTGCTCGACCGGCCGAATCCCATCCGCGGCGACATCGTGCAGGGAAACGTGCAGGACTCCGCGTTCCTGTCGTTCCTCGGGCTGTACCCGATGGCGATGCGGCACGGCATGACCGTCGCCGAGGTCGCGCACTGGCTGAACGAGGAGCACGGCATCGACGCGCGACTCGTGGTCGTGCCCATGCGCGGCTGGCGACGCTCGCTGTCCTGGGAGGAAACCGGCCTCTTCTTCACGCCGCCGTCGCCCAACATGCCGTCACCCGTCAGCGCGCTGCACTACCCGGGCACCTGCCTGTTCGAGCAGACTTCGCTGTCGGTCGGGCGCGGTCTGCCCACCGCGTTCCAGCAGATCGGCGCGCCGTGGCTCGATCACGAGGAGCTCGCGCGACGACTGAATGCGATGGAGCTGCCGGGCGTCCGCTTCGAGACGCTCCTCTTCCCCGCGGTGGATCCCGGGCGGCAGTCGCATCTGGGCGAGCGCGTGCCGGGCGAGCGGCGCGGCGTCCGCTTCATCGCGACCGACCCCGTCGCATACGACCCGACGCGCACCGCGGTCGCCGCGCTCGTCGAAGTGGCGCGCATGCACCCGGACCGGCTCGAGTTCTCGGCGAACTTCGACTACATCGCCGGCAATGCGCGGCTGCGCGCGCAGGTGCTGGCGGGCGCGGACGCGGAGACGATCACTAGCGGGTGGGACGAGGCGCGGGCGTCGTTCGAGGCGGCGCGTGCGGGCTACCTTTTGTATTGAAGCGCGGGGGCAGGCGCGGGGGTGGCGAATCCTGCAGAGGTGGAGGAGGCTGGATGAGGAGCATGGTGACGGTGGCGCTGCTGCTCGGGGCGTGCTCGGGGGCGACGTCGGAGCACGCGCACGAGCATTTCGAGGAGGTCGGCGCGGACCGGGCGCGGCTGCAGTCGCGGCTGGAAGCGCGCATCGCGGAGACGCGCGCCGCGGTGCCGGACTCGATCGACGACTTCGTCGTCGCCATCGATCTGCTCGATAGCGGGACCAGCCGCCGCCTGTCGATCGACGAGAACGTGGTCCTGCACGCGGCCAGCACGATGAAGGTGCCCGTCCTCTTCGAGCTGTTCCGCCAGGCGGAGGCGGGCGAGCTGTCGCTCGAGGATTCGGTGCCGATCGTGAATCGCTTCCGCAGCATCCTCGACGGCAGCACGTACACGCTGACGCCGGCAGACGATTCGGAACCGACGCTCTACGCGCGCCTCGGCGGCCACGCCACGTATGCCGAGCTCGCGCGACTCATGATCGTGCGCTCCTCCAACCTGGCCACCAACATCCTGATCGTGCGCGTCGACCCGCGTCGCGTGCGCGACACGCTGCTGCGGCTGAACGCACAGGGTATGCGCGTGCTCCGCGGCGTCGAGGACATCCCGGCATACCGCGCGGGCCTCAACAACACGACGACCGCATACGGCTTCTCGCGCGTCCTCGAGGCGATCGCGCGCTGCGAGCTGCTCACGGACGTGTCGTGCGAGCGCATCGCGGACATTCTCGCCGAGCAGGAGTTCGACGACGGCATCCCTGCGGGCGTGCCGCCGGGCACGCGCGTCGCCAACAAGACCGGCTGGATTACGGCGATCAACCACGACGGCGCGATCGTGTATCCGCCCGGCCGTGCGCCGTACGTACTCGTGGTGCTGACGCGCGGCATCGAGGAAGCGGCCGTCGCCAACGATCTGATCGCCGACCTGTCCGGCATCGTCTGGCAGGAGGTCGTGGACGAGTCGGGAGGACCGTAGGCCGTAGGCGGTATTCAGTAGACCGTATTCAGTAGGCGGTCTTCGTCCCTACGGCGCGGGCCAGACCTGGGTCCAGGCGACGGGCGCGTCGGGCTGGTCGATCTCGCCCACGCCGCTGCCGATGACGGAACCGACGAGGGCGGCAGAACCGATCAGCGCGAGGCCGGCCGAGTGCGAAGCGCCGAAGCCGACCAGTATCGCGGCGAGCGGAGTGACCAGGGCGGCGACGATCAGGCCGCCCATGATGCCGAAGCGACGCGCCTCCGCGTTTTCCAGCTCCGTGCCGCGGTGTACGGACTCCACGGCTGAGACGTCGAACCGATGGCTCGTTCCGCTCACCCGCACCTCGTCGGCGTCGACGCTCACGCGGCCGACGACCGTATCGCCCTCCGCGGTGGTCAGCTTCAGCAGCCAGTGTTCGCTTTCCGCGCGCCGCAGCACGTCGCTGGCGGAGGCATCGGCCCTTCCCTCCGAGCCGCCCGGGATCGCGGGATCATCGGCCCGCGGCGCAGCGGTGGAGCAGCCCGCCAGACAAACGAGCCCGAGGAGCGCCATTCCTTGCCGGAACCTTTCCATGCCCTTGCCCGGATATCGTCTACGGAACACGACGTACCACCTACCGGATACCGACGACGGAATTTGGAGCTGTCAGTGCCCGTCGTCATAATTGGGGCGATGCCGACCCGATTCCTTCAGGTCTGAACCCGTGATCCAGCGAAAGATCCAGACCCCGATCGGCGAGATGATCGCGATCGCTTCGGACGAGGCGCTGTGGCTGCTCGAGTTCGCCGACCGGCGCGGCCTGCCCGGTCAGCGGAAGGCGCTGGCCAGACTGGTCCCGGACGAGCCGCGCGAGGGGCACAACGAGGTGCTGCGGCGGGTGGAAGCGCAGCTCGTGGAGTACTTCGCCGGCGCACGCCGCGAGTTCGAGCTGCCGATGCGCATGGATGGCTCGGAGTTCCAGCGCGAGGCGTGGAGCGCGCTGCTGCGGATTCCGTTCGGGGAAACGCGCAGCTACGCGCAGCAGGCGGCGCTGCTCGAGCGGCCGGAGGCGGTGCGCGCGGTCGCGCGCGCGAACGGCGAGAACCGCCTCGCCGTCGTCGTGCCGTGCCACCGGGTGGTGGGAGCCGATGGGCGGCTCACCGGCTACGGCGGCGGGCTGCACCGGAAGCGCTGGCTACTCGACCACGAGCTGCGGCACGCGGGCGCGGAAGTCCTGCTCCGCGCGTGATCGACCGCGGACCAGCGATCGACCCGCGTGCTAGTCGATCAGCTCCCAGATGAACTCGTCGCCGTCGTCCAGGCCGACGCCGAACTCGTCGGCGAACGAATCGTCGAGGAACTCGGCGCGCAGATCCCAGCAGCCGGACTCGACGCGGAACTCGCGGTCGTTGCCCGGCGCAATGGTCTCGTTCGAGCCCAGGCGGTCGTCGCCCCAGCTCCCCGACTGGCAGTCGGCGATGAACAGGAACTCGACGGATGCGGTGGCGTTGTTCTGGACGATGATGGTGGCGTCGTCCGAGCCGGTGATGTCGTCGCAGCCGGTGAGACCGGCGACGCCCACCGCCAGCGCGAGCGCGCCGAGCGTACGTCGAATGGTCATGCGATCTCCTGGAATCGGACGCGGTCGGGGGGAGGGCTGCGACCACGCCTGAGATTAGGCGCGGATGGGCTCTGTCGCAACGCCTGCCGGCCGCTCACGGTACCAGGCGATCAGATCGGTGGCGACCGGCTCGCCGCCCACCATACGGATGCGATCGGAGATCTGCCCGCGGTGATAGGACGCATGGTTCACGACGTGCCGCAGCATCTCGTGCATCGCCGAGCGGTACGGCTTCCCCCGCGTATTCCTGTAATCGACGACGCGGTCCAGGTCCGACTCGCGAAGCTCGGCGAGGTACGCGCGCCGCTCGCCTGCGATCCGACGCCAATGGGCGGCGACCGCCTCGAGCTCGTCCACGGCCCAGTCCACGGGCCAGCCGCTGGGCGAGGCCCCCTGCCAGCGCGAGAGCCAGACCCAGTCGGCGCTCAGCACATGAGCGAGGATCCCGAGAATGCTGGGGAAGCTGCCGCCGAGCTCGCGCGTGAGCTGCTCGCGCGTCAGGCGTGAGGCGGCTTCCAGCACCCTGCCCCGGGCCCAGTCGTCGTAGGCGTACAGGTCGTGGATGTCGATCAGGCGTGTGGCCATCGGTGCCTCCGCTGGTCCCGTGGAATGCGCGGTCCCGCTCCGCTCGTCCGGCGCCGCGGATCGTCTCTTGCCCGATGGCCCGGCGAACCCCTGCCGGAGGCGAGTGTGGACGATCGGACCCGGGCCCGTGACGTCGAGCGGCTGGCGCGACTGCTGGACGATGTCGTGACGATTCCCGGCACGCGCATCCGCGTGGGCCTCGATCCGCTGCTGGGACTACTGCCGGGCGGCGGCGACCTGATCGGCGGCGCGCTGTCCGCATGGATCATCGTCGCCGCCGCGCGGCTGGGTGCGCCGCCCGCCGTGATCGCGCGCATGGGCGCGAACGTGCTGGTGGACACCGCAGTCGGTGCGGTTCCCGTCCTGGGCGACATCTTCGACATCGTCTGGCGCGCCAACCGCCGCAACGTCGACCTGCTCGGCAGCTATCTCGACTCGCCCGGCCCCGTGCACCGCAGCAGCCGCGCGGTCGTCGGCGCGGTGCTCCTCGTGCTTCTGGCCGCCCTCGTCGGCGCCCTCTTCATCGGCGTCGTGCTCGTGCGCTGGCTGATCGGCCTCTTCTGAGGCGAGGGCCGACGCCTCACGTCCAGGCGCGATTTCTGAGGCTGACGCCTGCGTCTACTGGAAGTTCACGACATTGAAATACCAGAGCGCGACCAGCACGAGCAGGATCAGGAAGAACAAGCCCGCCAGCCAGCGTCCGACGCCTACCCGCCGCCGCGGGTGCGTTTCGACCGTCCCCGTGTGCCCCGGCGTCCCGGCCATCACATGCCCGCAATTCGGACAGGCGGCCGCGTTCTCGCTCATCGCATGCCCGCACTCCGGGCAGTTGATCATCGCCATGGTATGCCGCTCCCTGATCGGGTTCGCTGCCGGCCGCCGCGGCGCGGCGGTCCGGGGAGGCCACTGGAATCCGCGTGCCACCGATCGGATTCCGTATACCGTATACCGTATACCGTATACCCGGCCGAGGTCATCTCATTGCTGATCCCGGCGAGTGAACTACCCCTCCAGCACCGCCGGCACGCTGCGCTCGAAGGCGCTCGGGTGGACCAGCACCTGATTGCCCTCCGGGAGCTGTACCTGCACCGCCTGGTCGCGCACCGCCCGCCGGAAGCCGCGCCCTTCGAGCATGCGCTGGATGTAGATGCGCCGGACGATGACCAGGACGGTCGCGAGCACGGGCACTGCCACGAGCAGCCCGATGAAGTGGAGCAGGTGCCCCATGATGAGGACGGACAGCAGCGTCAGCACGGGCGGCAGCGACACCTGCCGCTCCATGATCATGGGCGCGACGAAGTTCGCCTCGAACAGGTGCACGACCACGCCCCACAGCAGCACGAGCAGGGCGGCGAGCGGACCGCCCGCGCCGATCACGACGATCGCGGGCAGGATGGTCGAGACGATGGTGCCGAAGAACGGCACGATCGCCGCCGCGCCCGTGAACACGCTGAAGGCGAGGGCGTAGGGCACGTTGAGGAAGTAGAAGCCGATCCAGGTGAAGAGACCCATGGTCAGCATCGCCAGGAGCTGACCGACGATCCACGCACGCAGCGTCCGGTTCAGGTCGTCCAGGATGTCGCGCGCCAGCTCCCGGTGCACCGGCGGGAAGAGCGCGATCAGGCCTTCCCGGTACAGGCCCGGCCGGAGGGTCATGTAGATGCCCATGACCAGGACCGAGATGAAGTGGATCAGGAAGCCGATGCCGCTGAACAGGTACCTCTCGAAGTTCGAGAAGTAGCCGGTGACTTGCGCCGCGAACTGGCCGACGTAGGTCTCCCCCGCCGCCGGCTCGCCCAGCAGCTCGGCGAACATCGGCTGGTTCTCCGCGATCGCGCGCAGCTGCGCTTCCCACTTCGCGAACTGCACCGGCATCGTCTGGAGCAGCGCCTCGGTCTGCGACAGCAGCGCGGGCATCAGCATCCAGCCGATCGCGACCACCGCCAGCGCCGTCACGGAGAGCGCGATCAGCAGGCCGGCGGGCCGCGGAATGCGGAAGCGCCGCTGCAGCGCATCCGTGATCGAGCTGAGGTAGAGCGAGAAGAGGACGGCGATGAACAGGAGCAGCAGGATCTCCGCAATCCTGTACATGAACAGCAGGAACAGCAGCGTGAAGATCGTCGCGATCAGAATCCCGTAGGGACGCTTGTTCATGCGGTCCTCACACGCCGTTCCACCAGCCGGCGCTGCGCTCCACTCCGCTCATCGTTGCACTCCGGGGGTCTGCCGTCTTTCCTCGGGCTCTGTCGGCTTCGGTTCAAAGTGCAGAATCGGCGAGCCGAATGCCAACTCGGCGATCGCCGCTTCCGTCCCGACCCGGTCGGAGGTGTCCGCCCGATCCTTCGGCATCCGGAGCCGCGGCGCGGCGCCTCCCACCGGCATTCACGGCGGCGCGAGCCCTGCATTGGAGGGCCGGTGCCATGATTCCGATTCTCTCCGTGCTGCTCGTGCTGGCGATCTCGGTCCTCGTGACGAAGGTCGCGACGGTCGCGCTCATTCATACCGGCATGTCGGTGGAAGCGGCACGTTTCCAGGCCCGCTCGGCCTTCACGGGCGCGGGCTTTACGACGACCGAGACGGAGCAGGTGGTCAACCATCCGGTCCGCCGCCGCATCATCATGCTGCTGATGCTGGTGGGCAGTGCCGGAATCGTGACGGTCATCGGGTCGCTCGTGCTGGGGTTCCTGTACAATCGCGCAGAAGGGCCTGGAATTCTGTCACGCGTCGGCGTGCTGGCGATCGGGCTCGCGCTGCTCTGGTTCCTGGCGAGCAGCCACTGGGTGGACCGCTGGCTCAGCTTCCTCATCCGCCGGGCCCTGCGCCGATGGACGAAGCTGGACGTGACCGACTACGCGTCGCTGCTCCGCCTGCGGGGAGACTTCAGCGTGGGCGAGCTGTTGGTGAGCGCAGGCGACTGGATGCAGGGGCGCATGCTCCAGGAGCTGGAGCTGCGCTCCGAGGGCGTGAACGTGCTGGGGATCGAGCGGCCCGACGGCAGCTACGTCGGGACTCCGCGAGGCAAGACGAAGCTGGATGCGGGCGACGTTCTGATCGTATATGGCCGGGCCGAGTCGATCGTTCGCGTCGATGCGCGGCCGGACAACTGGCTGGCCCAGCACGAGCACGAAAGGGCGGTGCAGGAGCATCGGCAGGAAGTCGCCCACGAAATGGTGGAGGAGCGCAGGCGCCAGCGGGCGACCCCGCCGGACTCTCCGTCCAGGTGAGCCGGGGCAGGCGCGACGCGAACCGTCACGCACGATTTCCGTTCCATCAAGACGCGCCGATGCGTTCCGCCACGATCCGGTTCCGCCCGTCCGCCTTGGCCCGATAGAGCGCCCGGTCCGCGACCTCGAGCAGGTGGGCCGGCGCGATATCCCCGCGGCACGAGACGACGCCGATGCTCGCCGTGATCGGTCGCCCATCCCGGAGCATGTCCGCCTCGATGCCGGACCGCACCTCCTCGAGGACGCGTACGGCGCCGTCATGGCTAGTGCGCGGCAGCAACGCGGCGAATTCGTCGCCCCCGATGCGCGCGATCACGTCCACGGCACGGAGCCGATTCGTGAGCACCCGGGCCACTTTCACGAGCGCGTCGTCGCCGCCGGCGTGTCCGTCGATGTCGTTCACCGTCTTGAAGTTGTCCAGGTCGATGGCGGCAAGCGTGATCGGATCACGATGCCGCCGCGCAGACTCCATGTGGTACAAGAGCTGTTCCTGGAAGGCCCGGCTGTTCGCGACGCCCGTCAGCGCATCGATTCGCGCGAGCGCGTTCGCGCGCTGGAGGGCGGCGCGCAGGGCGGCAAGGGTAAGGCCCAGCGCGAGGAACATCCCGAAGCGTACGAAGGCGTTCCAGTACGGAGTCCATGAGCGCGAGTACATGTGGCCCGCAAGCTGATCGGCGCTGTACCACACCACCCCGGACGCGAGCGCAAGCGCGATCGCTGCACGCGAGCCGCCACGCCAGCTGCCCAGCGCGACAGGAACGAAGTAGAAGATCGAGAAGCTGAGCTCCCAGCCGGTGGCCAGGTCCAGCCAGCCGAGCACGACGAGCAGGACCAGGGACGCGAGCGCCACGGCCGTGGCGGAGCGGCCTTCCACGACCCGCAGCAGGGCAGGTGCATTACCGGCATTCGTTTGCGGCATCGTCAGTGCGCCGGAGGCACGGCTTCGGGAAGTCGTTGTGACATGAAACACCCGCGACGCCGATGGGAAAAGAAAACTACGCCGCCCTGACCCCCTCCAGCTCGCTCCTCAGGAAACTTCCGGTGTGCGAGGCCTTGTTCCTGGAGACGTCCTCGGGCGACCCCTCGGCGACGACCCCCCCACCGCCCTCGCCGCCGTCCGGCCCCAGGTCGATGATCCAGTCGGCCGTCTTGATGACGTCGAGGTTGTGCTCGATGACGACGACGGTGTTGCCCTTGTCGACGAGGCGGTGCAGCACGCGCAGCAGCAGGCGCACGTCCTCGAAGTGGAGGCCGGTCGTGGGCTCGTCGAGGATGTAGAAGGTCTGGCCGGTGTCGCGCTTGGACAGCTCGGTGGCGAGCTTCACGCGCTGCGCCTCGCCGCCCGACAGCGTGGTCGCGGCCTGGCCGAGGTGCAGGTAGCCGAGACCGACGTCCGACAGCGTCTCCAGCCGTCGCGCGATGTTCGGGACCGCGTCGAAGAACGCGACCGCGTCGTCGACCGTCATCTCGAGCACCTCGGCGATCGAGTGCCCCTTGTAGAGAACCTCGAGCGTCTCGCGGTTGTAGCGCTTGCCGCGGCACACGTCGCACGGCACGTAGACGTCGGGCAGGAAGTGCATCTCGATCTTGACCAGCCCGTCGCCGGCGCACGCCTCGCAGCGGCCGCCCTTTACGTTGAAGCTGAAGCGACCCGGCGAATAGCCGCGCATCTTCGATTCGGGCAGCTCGGCGAAGAGCTGCCGGATGGGCGTGAAGAGCCCGGTGTAGGTCGCGGGGTTCGAGCGCGGCGTGCGGCCGATCGGCGACTGGTCGATGTCGATGACCTTGTCGAGCAGCTGGAGTCCGTCGATGCCGTCGTGCGCGCCGGGCAGCGTGCGCGCGCCGAAGCAGTGACGCGCGAGCGCGCGATACAGGATGTCGTTCACGAGCGTCGACTTGCCGCTGCCGCTCACGCCGGTGACGCACGTGAAGGTGCCGAGCGGGAAGTGCACGTCGATGTCGCGCAGGTTGTTCTCGCGCGCGCCACGGACCACGACCTGATTCTTCGGGTCGGGAATCCTCCGCTCGGCAGGAATGTCGACGTCGCATTCGCCACGCAGGTATTTCGCGGTGAGCGAGCGCTCGCTCGCCCGCACTTCCGCGTACGTGCCCTGCGCGACGATGCGGCCGCCGTGGCGGCCGGCGCCCGGGCCCATGTCGATCAGGTAGTCGGCCGCCTCCATCGTGGCGCGATCGTGCTCGACGACGATGACGGTGTTGCCCAGCTCGCGGAGCTGCTCGAGCGTCGCGATCAGCCGCGCGTTGTCGCGCTGGTGCAGCCCGATCGACGGCTCGTCGAGGATATAAAGAACACCGACGAGACGACTGCCGATCTGCGTCGCCAGCCGGATGCGCTGCGCCTCGCCGCCCGACAGCGTCTCCGCGCTCCGCCCGATCGTGAGATAGTCGAGGCCGACGTCCTCGAGGAAGTGGAGTCGTTCGGTGACCTCCTTGAGGATGGGGCCGGCGATTTCGGAGGGGAGAGCGGCCGCCCCCTCATGTAAGTCGGCCGAGTCGTCAGTTTTCAGTTGTCCGTCCGTCGGGGTGGCGTCGACCCTTCTGCCCTTCTTCGGCGCCTCGCCATTGTGCACGGACGACTGATGACTGACGACTGACGACTCTTCCTCCGCCAGATCCCGCTCCCCGGTCAGCGGGAGCGAGCCGAAGAACTCGTACGCGCGCGACACGGACAGCGCGACGACGTCGCCGAGCGAGTGCCCCGCGACCGTGACAGCGAGCGACTCCGGCCGCAGCCGGGTGCCGTTGCAGGCGTCGCACGGCAGCAGCGTCATGTACTCGTGGAGCTGCTCGCGCACGTGCTCGGACGTCGTCTCCTCGTAGCGCTTCATGACGTTGGCGAGGACGCCTTCCCACGGCTCCTTGTAGGAGCCCGCCTTGCCGCCGGCGCGGTACGGAAACGTGATCGCGGTCGTGCCGGAGCCGTGCAGGATCGCGCGCCGCGTCGCGGCCGGCAGCTCGCCCCACGGCGTGTTCGGATCGAAGCCGAAGTGGCTGGCGAGGCCGGGAATGACCGATTGCCGCAGGTGCCCCGTCGGCTCGCCCCAGGGCAGGATGATGCCCTCGAGCATCGAGATGATCGGATCGCCGACGACGAGGTCCTCGCTCACCATGCGTCGCGTGCCGAGGCCGCCGCACTTCTGGCAGGCGCCGTACGGCGAGTTGAACGAGAACTGCCGCGGCTCGAGCTCCGGGATGCTGGTGCCGCAGTGCACGCAGGCGTAGCGCTCAGAGAACAGATGGGATTCCGGATTCCGGATTCCGGATTCCGGATTCGGATACGCCACCACCTCGACCGTGCCGTCCGCCGTGCGCAGCGCGGTCTCGATCGAGTCGGCGAGCCGTGAGCGATCCTCCTCGCGCACGACCAAACGGTCGACGACCACGGCGACATCGTGGTTCTCGTAGCGGTTCAGCTTGGGCGGCGCTTCCAGCTCGTAGGTCTCGCCGTCGACGCGCACGCGCACGAAACCCTTCCGCCGCATGTCCTCGAACACGTCCTTGAACTCGCCCTTGCGGCCGCGCACGAGCGGCGCGAGCACCTCGATGCGCGTGCCCTCGGTCCAGGACAGGATGCGGTCGACGATCTGCGTGGCCGACTGCCGGCGCACGGCTCGCCCGCAGCCAGGGCAGTGCGGCGTGCCGACGCGCGCCCAGAGCAGGCGCAGGTAGTCGTAGATCTCGGTGACCGTGCCGACGGTCGAGCGGGGATTGCGGCCGGCCGTCTTCTGCTCGATCGAGATCGCGGGCGAGAGCCCTTCGATCGAGTCGACGTCCGGCTTCTCCATCAGGCCGAGGAACTGGCGCGCGTACGCGGACAGCGACTCCACGTACCGCCGCTGCCCCTCGGCGTAGATGGTGTCGAACGCGAGCGACGACTTCCCCGAGCCCGACAGACCGGTGATCACCACCAGCCTGTCGCGCGGGATCTCGACGTCGATGTCCTTCAGGTTGTGCTCGCGCGCCCCGCGGATGATCAGCTTCTCGTCAGGCATAGACCTGTATGCTGGCGGGCATCGGCGTCTTATTCAAGCCGCCCCCCTACAGGTGCCCTGGGGTCGCTATGCCGAGGAGGGGATCGTAAAGGCGAAGGTGCTGCCGGCACCCGGCGCGCTGTCCACGTGGATGGTGCCGCCGTGCGCTTCGACGATTCCGCGTGCGATCGCCAGGCCGAGCCCGAGCCCGCGCCGGTCGGTGCGGCGAGCCTGCCAGAAGCGGCCGAAGATCTGGGGCAGCTGGTCCTCGGGGATCCCTGGACCGGTATCGCTGACACGGAAGCGGACCTCGCCGGCACCCTGCTCGGCGGACACGCGCACGCTGCCACCCGACGGCGTGAACTTCAATGCGTTCCCGATCAGGTTCGACAGCACCTGCTGAATGCGCAGCCGGTCCACGTGAATCGTCTCCGCAGCGGTTACGTCGTCGGCTTCGAGAGTTATGCCCGCATGCGCCGCGAGCGGCCGCAGCATCTCGAGCGCTTCGTCGATGATCGCGCGCGGCCGCGCGGGAACCAGCTCGAGCGCGAGCTGTCCTGTCTGGAGGCGCGTAGCATCCAGCAGATCCTGGATCAGCCGGTTCATCTGCTCGGCAGAGCGGACGATGATTTCCAGCTGGCGGCGCCCCGGCGCGGCCGAGTCGTCCGCCATCAGGTCGAGCGCCAGTTTGCTACCCATGTAGATGGTGTTGAGCGGGTTGCGCAGGTCGTGCGCGACGACGGCGAGGATCTCGTCGCGTCCGGCCGTGGCCGCCAGCGCGGCGTGGTACGACTGCGCCGCCTGGAGCGCGATGCCCGCGTGCCTGCCGAGCTCCTCCGCGCCGGACTGCTCCAGTACGTCGAAGCTCTCACGGTCCGGTCCGCCGATGAACAGGATCGAGCCCATCACGTTGCCACCCGCGACGATGGGCACCGACAGCAGCACCTGCGCGCCCAGGGCGTCGAGGACGAGGGCATGCTCGCGAACCTCCTCCGCCGCCGCCCTGTCGATGATGACCACCTCGCCGCGTCCCTGCCGATCACGCAGCGGCTGGTCCTCATCCGTCGTGGCCTTCCATTCCGCTACCGTGCGACGCGAGTGCGCCTCGTTGTGTGCGGCGCCGTGCACGAGCGCGACATAGCCGTCGTCATCACCGCCGTAGAGGGACACGGCGCAGCAGGTGCCGAGGAAGCGGACGCAGAGGTGTGCGAGCTGATCCAGCGTCGTCGACGTATCGAACGACGACGACAGTATGCGCGTCGCGTCCACCAGGAACTCGGCATGCGCGCGGTGGCGCTCCGACAGCTCACGTGCCGCGCGCTCCTTCTCCAGGTTCTGCGCGTGCAGCTGCGCCGTCTTCCGCTCCGTCAGATCGCGTATCGACGTAACGCGGAGCTTCACACCGTCCAGTACGAAGTCGCGGCCGTGCATCTCGACGGCCAGACCGGAACCGTCCGCGCGGGCCAGCTTCGCCTCATAGGGCTGCGAAGACCCGGTACTTACGTGCTGAGTGACGATCTCGATCGAGTCGGGATGGACGAAGTCGAACGGGTTCCGGCCGATGATGTCCTGAACGGTCAGTCCGACCATGGCCGCAAGACTGGGATTGGCGTCCAGTATGCTCCTGCCATCGTGGATCACCACGCCCTCCAGCGTCGCTTCGACCAGGCGGCGGTACCGGTTTTCCGTGAGGTCGAGCTCCGCTACCGCACGACTGCGCTCGATGGCCAGCGCCAGCTCGTCCGTCACGGATTCGAGGGCGGCCAGCACCCTCTGCGACAGCGGTTTCCGGTCGAGCACGGCGACGACGCCCGCCAGCCTGCCGTGCGACAACAGCGGGAACGCCGCACCCGAAACCAGTCCCGCATCCGCGACGAGGGCGGCGCTTCCCGGCCAGAGCTCCGGCAGTGCATCGCACCACACCTCGGACTGCCGGCTCGCCGCCACGCGGCCCACCGCGCCTTCGCCGAGGCTCACTTCCGAGCGGAGCAGCGGCTCGCCGAGCGCGGAAGCAGCCGAGTGCGAGCTCAGGACCATGCCGTCAGACGCCATCGTCCAGATGCGCACCAGGTCCAGCCCCAGGCGGGTCGCGATGCGCGTGCTGCACAGATGCAGCGTGTCGTCCAAGCTGTGCGCGACCGAAGTCACTGTCTCGCCGATCTCCGTCGCGAGCTGCTCCTGCACGCGGGCCGCTTCGATGCGCGACTCCATCTCCTGCCGCGCCAATGCGGCGCCGTAGATTCCAGCCGCCGCCGACAGTGCATCCACCTCCGCACGCGACCGCCTGCGCGCCAGCACGCAGTCGGAGAACATCATGAATCCCCACCAGCGGGCTTCCACGAACACCGGGACGATCGCGACGGAGATGCAGCCCTGGCTTTCCAGCATCGGCCGCTCGCACTCCGGAAGCTCCGCCGTCAGCCCCACGACAGGCTCGCCGCACGACAGGAGCCGTACCCACCGCTCGCAGCCGGTGCCCGCATAGGAAATGTTCCGGAGCATTTCCACGGGGGATCCGGAGGAGGTGGGCGCCCGCCACTCGGCGTACAGGGTGGCGCGTACGGAATCCCCGGGCACCGGCTCGTCGTTCGCGAAAATACGGACATGCGAAGAAGCAGTCGCTTCTCCGAGCCGCTCCAGCCACTGCTGGAGGAAGCCGGACCACTCCTGCGCCTTCATGAAGTTCTGGGCGCCGAAGAGGACGACGGAAAGGATGCGATCGACGCCCGCCGCCTCGAACGAAGCAGGCGGCTTACGCAGCTCCGCGGTGCGGGTCATGGAAGCCATCCAGCAGTAACGGGAAACACGGGGAAAGACATGTTCAACACTCACCCGCGCGACGCAACGGACAAGACCATTCTGACGCCGTCGGTCGGGATGCCGGAGGGGGTCCGACAGCCCACCCGCTTCCGCGGCCGCGGTCCTGCGCCGCGCCCTCAGTCCGTGGGCTCGCGCGCCCGGTCACCGCGCTCGAGCTCGAGCCGCTCCACCTGCAGGCGCAGGGCGCCGGGCGCCGCGGCCAGGCCGGCGCAGAGCAGGATCGCGACGATGGCGGCGATCACCTTCGATGGCGTCGAGCTCGCGGCGTCGGTCACGGCGAGCCAGGCGGCGCTCGCGGCGGCGAGGGTGCTGATGGCGATGCCGATCGCGTAGGCCGGCCCAAAGGACACGGTGCCCAGCCGCGCGCCGCGCGCGGAACCGGAAGCGCTCGAGTAGACGAGGCCCGGCCCGACCAGGGTGACGAGGGCCGCGCCGGCGAGTCCCAGCGTGCTCGTCCCGAACCAGGCGGCGCCGCCCGCGAAGACGAGCGCGATGTCGATGAGCGACAGCAGGGCGAATATCCCGTACAGCATCCAGCCCACGTTCATGCCTCCCTTCTCGCCGCCGCGCGCCGGATGGCCTGCACCACCGCGTCGGGCCGCGCCTGCGGCAGTCCGTGACCCGCGCCCGGCACGAGGATCATCTCGGCGTCGGGCGCCTCACTGGCGAGCGCGAACGAGTTGCGGCGGGGGTCGACCAGCCGGTCGCGGTCTCCGCTCAGAATGATGACCGGGACCGGCAGCTCGCCGTAGCGCGGTCGCAGCTCGCGCAGCGCCGCCGCAAGTCCGTGGAAGTCGTCCGTCATGGCGCGCACGGGAGCAGGCCGCACCCACATCGCACGCGCGCGCTTCAGGTACTCGCCGGGCGTCGAGTCGGGCGCGAAGACCTTGCGCAGCGGGACGGCCATGTAGGGCCGGCCGATCGGCACCAGCCCGAGCGATATGAGCGCCTCCGACGCATACGGCGTGCGCAGGATCCAGTAGAGCGGATTGCGGGGCGCGGTGCCGATGTGCGTCGTGCCGCCGATCAGCACCAGCGCCGCGGTCTCGTCGGGATAGAGGAACGCGTACTGGAGCGCGAGCGCCGCACCCCATGAGTAGCCGACGAAGACCGGCTTCTCGAGTCCCATCTCGACGATCATGTCGTGGAAGAGCCGGGCCTGCGCGTCGGCGCCGTGGCCATCCGGGCTCGGCGCGTCGCTGTAGCCGTGGCCGGGGCGGTCGAAGACGCACACGCGGAACTCGGCGGCGAGCGCGTCGATCACGTAGTCGAAGTCGTGGAGCGTGCCCGCGGCCCCGTGGAAGAGCACGACCGGAATGCCCGTGCCGCGACACACGTAATGGATGCGGGCGCCCGGCGGTCCCATGAACTCGCCGGCGGGAGGATACGCCGCTTCCGCTGCCGCGATCGTCCTCAGGTTGTAGCGGCGCAGCGCCCCGACTCCGCCCGCGGCGAGGGCCGCGGCGGCGAGGCCGCCGAGCAGCGCGAGCGGTCCCACCGGGCGGGGCGTCAGCCCTGCTGCCGCCGGCGCGCCCAGCGGTCGAGCAGCAGCGCGATGGCGCCCGTAAGCAGCAGACGTCCCGGCGTGTTCATCAGCGCACGCGCTCCAGGTAAACGCTCTCGGCGGGATCGACGCGCACCATGTCCCCTTCGTTGATGAACGCCGGCACCTGCACGGTCACGCCGTTCTCCAGCCGCGCGGGCTTGGTCACCGCGGTCTTGGTGTCGCCCTTCGAGCCCGGATCCGTGCGCGCGACGCGCAGCTCCAGCGTCTTCGGCATCTGTAGGCCGACGGGCCGGCCGTCGTGGAACTCCACCTGCACGATCAGCTCCGGCGTCATCCACTGCGCCGCCTCGCCGAGCGTCGTCTCGTCGAGCATCACCTGCTCGAACGTCTCCATGTTCATGAAGTGGTAGTGCGAGCTGTCGGAGTACAGGAACTGGAGATCGTGCGTCTCCATCGACGCCTGCTCGACCGTGTCCGCGGAGCGGAACCGCTCCTCGAAGATCGAGCCCGTCTTCACGTTGCGCAGCTTGGCCTGCATGTACGCCGGACCCTTGCCCGGCTTCACGTGCTGCGTCTCGACCACCCGATGCAGCTCGCCATTGTGGATGATCGCCATGCCGCGACGCAGCGCGGACCCCGAAATCGACATGCTACCTCTCGAATATGGATGCTGGTTTGGCCTTCACGGCCGCCCCGGGTGCGGCCGGGCCGCCGCGAGCCCGGGAAGATCGCGGAAACCGCCGGTGCGAAGCAAGCGGGCGTCACGGGATCGCGGGGACCTCCGCCGGCTCCGCATCCTCCTCCCGATCGCCGCCGGGGACGACGGGCGGCAGCAGCTCGATGCGGCTGTCGTAGCGGTAGATCTGCGGAAGGCGCAGCGTCTCCAGATTGCCTTCGACGACGAGCTCGCCCTCGAGCTCCCCGGTGCGGAAGCGGCGCAGCATGACCTCGCGGTCGGGCGCGTAGACGAACGTGCCGTGCTCCACGCCGACGAGGCTCGAGGTCAGCGTGCCCTGCGTGGTCGGCGCCGAGCGCGTAGTCGACTCGATGCCCGTCTCGTAAACGACGAGTCGAGCGGCGACGTCTTCGACGACGGTGTCCCCGCGCACGTGGAAGCGGGTGACCGCGAGGCGCGCGGCCGATCCCCCGCCGTCGGTCGTCGCGTTCATGTACACCGTGTCGACCCACTCCACGCCGATGTCGAGCGGGCGATCCGGCAGCCGCAGGAAGAAGTCCTCGAACTGCCGGCGCAGGTCCGACAGCTGACGGATGCCCGCCGGCAGCTCGGGCGCCGAAACGGTCTCGATCCGTCCGTCGTCGTCGTGCAGCACGTAGCGGACGCCGAGCAGCGCGTCCGTGTCCAGGGTCTGCGTCTGGCTGCCTCCCTCGAAGCGAACCCGCAGATGCTCGTAAAAGCCCTCGAGCGTGTCGGGCGCCGTGCGGACCACGTGCACGACCGCGTCGTGCCGCGACCTGACGCGCAGCGTGTCGCTCGGGCGCTCGATGCTCGTGAACGCCGTCGTCTGCTCGAAGTACATGACGGAATCGCCCACCTCGGCCAGGGCAATGCGCGGCAGCGGCACCGGCGCGACTTCGCGCGCCGCTTCACCCCCGCCCACACATCCGACCAGCATGAACGCACCCACGAACCACACTCTATTCATCATCCACCCTGCCAAGGAAAAAAACCTCACCTCTCCTCACCTCACCTCTCCTCACCTCCACCTCACCTCCACGTCACTCCGGCATCATGATCCGCACACCGCCCGGAAAGGTCGTGGCGATCAGCGGAGTGGTTCCCGCCGGATCGCCGTCGACCTGCGTGGCGATCGGCGGATCCGACTCCACCATCACGCGCCGCGCCTGGAGGTGCACCAGCCGCTGGTCGCCGGCGAAGCGGCGAGTCGCCGCGCGCCACACCAGGTTCGGGACGTCGTGCACGCCGCGCGGCGCGACGATCAGCACCTCGAGCAGGCCGTCGTGCCAGGAGTCGGTGGGCGCGGGCGCGAGCGGCACGCTGAGCCCAGGCAGGAAGGCCGTGAACAGCTCGCCCATGTTCGCGATCAGCACGGTCACCGCGTCGACTTCGATGGGGGGATTGTCGTCGGCGGTCACGCGGAAGCGCACCGGCTGCGCCGCGAGCGCCTCCTTCACGGCCGCAAAGACGTAGGCGGCGAAGCCCCAGCGCTCCTTCATCGGCCTGGTCGCGGCGGTCATCACCGCGGCGTCGTAGCCGGCCCCCGCGACCAGCGCGAAGCTGCGGTCGCCGATCTGCCCCAGATCCATCGGCTGCGCGACGCCCTGCACCGCGACCCGGACCGCGCCCTCGAGGTCGTCCGGGATCAGCAGGTTGTGCGCGACCTGGTTGCCAGTGCCCCGCGGGATCAGCGCCATGGGCACCTGCGTGCCGGCGAGGCCGCTCGCGACCTCGGCCAGCGTGCCGTCGCCGCCGACCGCGCACACCGCGCGGTAGCCCAGCTCGGCCGCGCGCCACGCCAGCTCCGTCGCGTGTCCCGCGTACTGCGTCTCGACCAGGTCGACGGAGGCATGACGCGCCGCGAAGGCACCGCCCAGCTCCCGCCGCAGCCGGACCGGATCCTCCTGGCCGGCATTGGGATTCAGCAGCACCAGGATGCGGTCCGCATAGGGGCCGGCCGCGAAGGGATCGCTCGCTTCCACCGGCGATCGATGATCAGCCAGCGGCGAAATCGCCACCCTGCGCCAGCGCCGAGAGCCGCGCCACCCGCTCTTCCGTGCTCGGATGCGTGTTGAAGAGCTGGAACAGCCCTGCGCCTTTCACGCCCGACAGCGGATTGACGATGGCGAGCTGCGCCGCGGCCGGATTCACCTGCATCGGAATGCGATGCGCGTACGCCTCCAGCTTCTGCAGCGCGTTCGCGAGTCCCATCGGATTGCCCGAGATGCGCGCGCCCGTCGCATCGGCGACGTACTCGTTCTGGCGGCTGATCGCGAGCTGCAGGATCATGGCCGCGAGCGGTGCCACGATGGCCATCGCGATCAGGCCGAGCGCGCCGCCCCGGTCGCGCCCCGCTCCGAAGATCGCGCCCCAGCGCACGATGCTGCCGATCATCGCGATGGCACCCGCCATGGTCGCCGCGATAGTGCCCACCAGCATGTGGCGGTGCTTGATGTGCGCCAGCTCGTGCGCCGTCACGCCCTCCAGCTCGTCGCGGCCGACCAGCGTCATGATGCCCGCGGTGAAGCAGACGACGGCGTGCTCGTGGTTGCGACCGGTCGCGAACGCGTTCGGCTGCTGCGACGGCGCGATCGCCACGGTCGGCATCGGCAGCCCCGCGCGCTGCCGCAGGCGATCCACCATGTCGTACAGCTCGGGCGCGTCCGTGCGCTCGATGATCTTCGCCTTGTACATCTTCAGCACGACTTTGTCGCTCCACCAGTACATGCCGAAGTTCATCGCGGCGGCGAGCACGAAGAAGACGAGCATGCCGTTCTGCCCGCCGATATACCCGCCCAGCACGACGAGCAGGGCCGTCAGGCCCGCCATCAGAAGAAAGACCTTTACCTGGTTCATCGTTACGCGCTCCGTCTATACCTGGATGATTTGTAGTCGGTACTCGGTACTCGGTACTCGGTGTTCGATGTACCGTCTACCGTCTACCGCCTACCGTCTACCGCTAATACCCCCATTCCCGCGCGAGAAAGACACCCATGACGCTGGTATCCTCGAGCTGGGGATCGAAGCCGCGCGTGGCGCCGTGCGCCAGCCGATTCTCCCAGAAGAGCTGGGCATGCCAGGTCGGGTGGAAGCGCCACTCGACGCGGCCGCCGGGCGTCAGGCTCAACCCCGCGGTAGCATCGGTCGCGTTGGCGGCCGAGAGCTGCGGGGTGAAGGCGAGGAACCATTCGTCGGACAGGTACCGGCCGATCTCGAAGCGGGTTCCGGCGAGGATGCTGGCGCCGAGCATGGCCGACTGCGTATCCCGGAGCTGCCGCACGTACTCGTCGTTGGTGATGGAGAAATAGTCGAACAGGCCGTACTGACTGCCGAGCGCCTCGATCTCGCTTGCGGCGAAGCCGAAGAGCAGCGGCGTGCCGAAGCCCGTGGCAATGCCGAGAGCCGCACCGCCGAACTGGCCGAGCACCTCCGACTCGCTCGACGAGAGGGCGTATGTGGGCCGGCCGAAGAGCAGGTAGCTGGCTAGGTCCGATTCGCTGATGGGCGGATCGGAGTCGCTGGTCAGGCGTACGCGCGGGCTGCGCATGGTGCCGTCGACGACGGCGAGGATCTCGAGCAGGTCGTTGTTCTGCGTGCGCGCGCGATAGACGGCGGTGATGTCGAGGTTCGGATTGATGCCCGGCACGCCGACGAAGTTGATCGAGCCGTCGCGCACGGCGAAGCGGCGGACGGGGAGGTCGAGGACCGCGCGCACGTTGTAGAAGCCGCGCACCGCGTTCACCTGCCCGAACATCTGGAGGTTGTGCGTGCGCGGGTCGAAGCTCAGGTCGACGTTGCCGGCGGTCTCGACGTTCAGCTCCTCGCTGCGCACCCAGAAGTTGCCGGGCACGTCGATGGCGACCTGGAGCGAGAGTCCCTCGAGGAAGGGGCTGCGGTTCTGGCGCAGGATGCGCTGGACGTCGACCTGCGACGTGTCGATGACGTCGACGAGCAGCGGGTTCTCGAGCGTGACGACCTGCGACTGGCGGATCAGCTCGTCCAGGTTCAGCACGCCGTCGACGATGAGCATGCGGCCGGCGATCTGGGGCGAGCGGAAGCGGCCGCTCAGTTCGGCCCAGCCGCTCGCAGTCGCGTCGAGGTCACGCCGGCGCGCGACTACCATGTTGCTCGCCTCGAGGCGCAGCGAGAACGCCGGGTTCTCGGGCACATCCAGGCTGATGCCGCCGGTCACGTGCACACGTCCGGCGTCCGTGGTGGCGTGCACATCGACGCTCAGGTCCTGCGTGCCGATCACGGTCAGCGTTCCCGCGACGTGGTTGTAGCGCACGTTGGTCGCGGCAAACGTGAAGTCGCCTTCGCGCAGCTCGAAGCCGCCGGCCAGCTCCGGATCGAAGGGAGTCCCGCCGAGCGTCAGCTCGCCGCTCACCTCGCCGAAGACCCGCTCGAGTCCGTCGACCAGGCCCGCGGGCAGGGCCGCCGGCATGCGATCCGCGCGGATGCGGCCGCTCATCGGCAGGGCAAGCCGCTGGAGCCGGAAGGGCTCGAACGCGATCTGGATGGGCAGCGTGATCCGGCCGGTCAGCACGTCGCGGCCGTCGCGCTTCGCGCCGACGCGCCACAGCGACAGGTGATCCTGGTGGCGCAGGCTGATCTCGACCCTGTCCAGCATCACGTCGTGATAGCGCACGGCGACGACATGGCCGTCGGCGGTCATGAGCGGCGACTCGGCGGTGCCCTCGATGCGGAAGCGGCCGCTCGCGACGCCGCGCAGCGACGACTCCGGCTCGGCCAGCCGAACGAGCGCGCCGATCGGCGCGTCGAACGCCTCGGCCATGAGGTCCACCGGACGCGCCGGGCGCGGTGAGTCGTCGGCCCACGGCGCCCGCCACGGTACGAAGCCCGCCAGCTCGAGGCGGCCGCCCGTGCGCGCGACCAGCGCCATGCTCTGCACGCGCGAGCCGGATGGCCCGACGCGGACGACGCCGGGCGCGGCGAGCTGCCAGTGCTCGGCACCATCGGCGATGACGAGACGTTCGACGAACAGGTCCGTGGTGTCCGCGTGCACGACGTAGTCGGCGGTCAGCTCGTAGCGCTCGTCGAATGGCGTGGTGACGGCGAGGTCGATGCGGCCGCGCAGCTCCGGATCGATGCTCGCGTCGAGCCGCACCTCGCCCAGACGACGGTCGCCGACCGTGGCGCCGCGCGCCTCGACGTTGAACTCCGCGGCGGGCGTGGAGCCGCGCGTCCACAGCATCGTGCCGGTGTAGTCCGCACTGGTGGCGGCGTAGGCCGAGATGTGGCCGACGCCGAGCCGACCCGAGCCCTGCAGGCGCAGCGCGTAGGTGTTCCCCTCGAGCACGCCGTCGAACTCGCCGCTGCCGCCGAGCACCGTGTCGCTCAGGCCGAGCATGGGGCCAATGGCGCGCAGCGAATCGCCGGCGGCGCGGATGCGCAGCGCGCCGGTCGTGGTCGAATCGACGCCCAGCCGGCCGAGTGCCGCGACGCGGCCGGCGGCCGTCTCCGCGAGCGCGCTGTCGACGAAGAGCACGCCGTCGAGCAGCGAGCCGACCAGGCGCGCCGAGTGGATCGGCAGGCGCGCGAAGTCGCCGTCGGTCACTTCAGCGACGATGCGCGTGCGCTCCTCGCCCGGCGCCCGGCCGACGCCGAAGCTGCCGGTCGCGCGCGCCGACGGCAGCTCCGCGATGACCTCGCCGAGCGCGACATCGGTGAGCCTGCCCGCGAGCGTGAAGCCGCCCAGGTCGTCCCGGCTGAAGACGCCGTCCAGCTCGAGGCGGCCGCCGCCCTGCGGCGTCATGTCCGCGTCGAGCGTCATGCTGTCGCCGTGGAAGACGAGGCGCACGGGTCCGGTCGCGCGGCCGCGCAGCACCGACAGCGCGGGCACCCAGCGCTCGACCTCGGTCAGCGCGAAGTCGCGCGCGCGCAGGTCGACGTCGACGCGACGCGTCCCCGGACCGTCGATGGTGACGGTCGCGTCGACGTGTCCGATCGGCCGTCTGCGGCCCGCGAGGTCGATGCCGCCGGTGATGCGCAGCCGACCGTCCGGGCCGCCGGCGGCTTGCAGCGTGCCCGAGAGCGGGTAGGTCGGGCGGAGCGATTCGTGGGGCGCGATGCGCGCGACCAGGCGCGGATCGAGGTTCTCGAACGTCGCCTCGAAGTCGCGCACCTCCCAGTCGCGACGCACATCCACGATGCCGTGCCAGCGCACGTGCGACGTGTGGCCGCGGTCGACGAGACGGACGTCGCCTTCCGTGTGCAGCGACGAGATCGGTCCCTGGATGCGAACCTCGCCGATCATGAGGCCCTGCACGGGCAGCCCGCCGGGGACGAGGCGGCCGATGTAGTCGAGATCGAGCGGATCGGCGTGTAGATCCACGTCGGTGAAGGAGAGCGTGTCGCCGAGGATGACGCCGAAGTCGCCGCGCACGCGTGTGCCGGGCGCGCTCAGGTCGAGGTCGCGCGCGAGCACGACGGTCGAGCCGTCGATCCGCCTCTGCACGCGCACGAGTCCCTCGAGCCGTCCGTCGGGCGGCAGGTCGTCGTAGAGCCAGCGGAAATCGGCGAGCGACAGCCCGTCGATGTCCAGCTCCAGGTCGAACGTCATCGTGTCGGTCAGCACGAACTGGCCGACGCCGCGCGCGCGTGTGTCCGGCATGCGCAGCTCGCCGATGTCGATGCTGAGCAGCGAGTCGCGCAGCGCGACGGTCCCGCCCACCCGCTCCACCTCGATCGGCGTCTCCCACACGAACGCGCGCGTGGACAGGTTCGCCACACGGAACAGGCGACCTTCGCCCGCGGGCGAGGAGATCAGGATGCGCGGCAGCTCGGCGTTCAGCTCCTCGAGCCGGATCACGCGCACGAGCCCGCCGGTTTCGGTCTCAAGCACCAGATGGGCCGTGTCCGCGGGCTGGACCGGCTCGCCCTCGTCGGGCTCCCACGGTATGCGCACGACGAGGGTGCCGTCGTGGATGATCGCCCGCTCGAGGAGCACCAGCGGATCTGTGGCTTCCGGCCGGTCCTCGGCCGGATCGGGACGCGGATCGGCGAACGCGCGCTCGAAGTTCCACACCGAGTCGCCCGGCAGTCGCTCGAGGATCGCGTACGGTCCCCAGACCTCGACGCGGTTCAGCACGACGTCGCCGCCGAGGAACGAGCGGACCGCGTAGGCCAGGCGTGCGCTGTCCGCCCACATGACCGGCCGGCCGAGCGAGTCAACGAGCACCACGTCGTGTACGGTGACGCCGCGCAGGATGCCGCCGCCGCTCACGCGGCCGATCGTCAGGTCGCCGGCCATCTGCGCGTCGAGGTAGTCGATGGCGCGCACGCCCACCTGCCGGGTGCCCCACTCGGTCCGGCCGACCAGCAGCACGGCGGCCAGCACGAGCAGGATGAGCCCGAGCGCGATGCCCGCGGTCCACCCGAAGATTTTGCGTTTGCGAGGCACTTAGAAGGCCTGCCCGATCGAAAAATGGATCTGGAAGCGGTCCAGGTCGTACCACTCGCCGCGCGGCT
>DATKDR010000076.1:0-72837 GCA_035512635.1 Longimicrobiales bacterium
AGGGGCAGCAGGCTGTTTATTTTGGACCGATTCTCCTGGGACGCTTCCACGAAGATCGACCCAGCCTGCTCACTGGAACGGGAAGCTGAGTGTTACCTATGTGCCCGGTCTGGTTTGTAACCCATGTCCCGGGCCGTTCACAGTAGACAGTAGACGATCCCGGATCCCGGATCCCGGATCCCGGATACCGAATACCGGATACCGAATACCGGATACCGGTTGGCATGCAGGCCTACCCGCTCGCCAGCATGTACACGCCGAGCGCCGCGATCAGCAGCGCGACCAGGCGTCGGAACCAGACGGTCGGGATGCGGCCGAGGATGCGCTCGCCGCCGAGCGTGCCGAGCACTACGCCGGCCGTCGCGATGCCGACGAGGCCGGCCGCGTCCACGATCGCTCCGCCCTGCGTGACCGCGTACACCGGCATGCGCGCGGCGTCGACCAGCAGCGCGATCGCCGTCGCGGTCGCCACGAACGCGCGTGGCTCCAGCGGAAACGCGAGCAGCGCGGCCGAGCGGATGCCGCCCTGATTGCCGACCAGACCGCCGAAGCCGCCGGACAGCACGCCGGCGATCCAGGCGCCGGTCCTGCCCAGTCGGACTCGCCGCGCCCAGCCGGTCAGCTCCGCCGACGCTGACAACAGCAGCAGCAGCCCGAACACGACACGCAGCGGCGGACTCGCCAGCGCCCCGTGCAGCAGCGCGCCCGTCAGCCCACCCAGCGCGGACGCGATGCCGAAGCCCTTCAGGACATCGCGATCGACGTGCGCGCGCAGCCGCCACAGCCGCAGCGCCGTCCCCACCACGTGCGGCACCGCGACCGCCGCCACCGCCGCCTTGACCCCGAGCGGCACCGCCAGCACGGGCGTGAGCAGCGAGCCGATGCCGAACCCCGCCACCGCCGCGATCCCGCCCGCGAGCACCGCCACCCCCGCAACCAGCACCTCGAACATGCCACCTCCCAAGCGAAGCGCGCCTCACCCCCACCTCACCTCACCTCACCTCACCTCCACCTCCATCCCGTCGCACGCGATCGCCGCCTCGACGCCGCGCTTCTCGGCCATCGCGGCGAGGCGCTCGTTCAGCTCGGTCGGGTCCCCCTCGACGATCTCCGAGCCGCAATGCGTGATGAGCGCGCGCGGCACGCCCTCCTTCTCGCACCAGCCCAGCTGGGTGCGCACCGTGGCATGCCCGACCAGCGTGCTGCCGTGCCGCCGGACGAACGATCGCTCCATGGTCGCACCGTCGCCGATGTACAGCCGCGCGCCGCCCAGCGCCTCGCTGCGATCGGGGATGTGCAGCACATCGGGCGAGTACCAGATGGTCGCGCTGCCGGCACTGACCCGGTAGCCGACGGCGGGCGCGCGAATCGAGTGTTCCACCGGGAATGCCTCGAAGACGATGCCTTCGACGGTGGTGGGCACCCGATGCGGCAGTTCGCGCGGATCGTCGATGGGATAGGCGCGTAACGCCTCGCGCGACGCGGGCGGAAGCCAGACGGGACACGGCGCGCCGTGCTGGAGGCCGAACGCGTGGTCCGGGTGCGCGTGGGTGACGACGACGGCGTGCGGGCGGTATGCGTCGAGTCGATCGAGCCAGTCGCGACCGGCGTCGATCATCACACGCTGTCGACCATACTCGACGAGCAGCGAAGTGTGGCGCGCATGCAGCTCGGTGCGCGCCTCGATCTCGCCGCGTGTGCCGATGAAGGTGAGCTTCACCGCACCCGCACGACGAGCTCCTGGGCATGCTCGGTCACGCGCGCTACCGCGAAGGCCGCTTCCACGCCGGGTGCCGCGATGCGAACGCCGCCGTCCTGCTGGATGGTCACCACCGGCCGTTCGGCCAGGCCGGTCACGAGCACCTCGCGGATGCCGCTGCCGAGTGGATCCTCGAGGTAGCCCATCGTGAGCGCGGGCCGGTCGTAGACGTCGATGTAACCGGCGTCGCTTCCCGCCCGCAGCATGCGCTCGTGCACGAGGCGGGCGGAGCCGACGCGCATCACGCGCATCGGATCGAAGCTCTGCGGCCAGAGCGGCCGCGACTCCGTCATCACTCGCAGCCGCCAGCCCGGCCGTGACTCGAACGAGCGGAGTGCCGACTCGCGTCGGACGAGCGTCACGTCGACTGCATCGGCCGCCCGCTCCAGCACGTCCGCGCGCTCGGCCGCCGAAAAGCCGCAGCTCGTCTCAGGCCGCTCGAGCAGTGCGCTCCAGAGCAGCGAATCGAGCGGCGGCACCTCGTTCGCCGAGTTCTCCAGCGCGTCCTTCCAGCCCCGCGCGTAGCGGTCGAGCATCAGCGCGAGGGCTTCACCCGTCACGTACGCACGCCCGCGAACATCCTCGGGGGCATAGCCTGAAGGAGCGAGGTCCGGCACCGTCTGGATACCCGCTGCCCGGCGCTCGAGGTAGCGCGCGAGCCCCTCCTGTCGCTCGGTGCCGCGCTCGAATGCGGCCACCGCGGGCGGCAGCTCGCCCATCCGCTTCCGGCGCAGGATCAGGGCCGTGCGCAGCCAGCACTCGGACCGATCCGGCGTCTGGGCCCCCAGCGCGCGGTGCAGCGCCAGTGTTTCCAGCCTGCGATCGAAGAGCTGCTGCACGTCCGTCGACGGATACTGGAAGCGAGCCAGCTCGTTCACCGTCCAGTCGGGATGGCGCTCGAGCTGATGCACGTGGAAGCGCTCGTGGGTCACGACCGCGGCCGCGCGCTCCGGCGTGAGACCGACCAGCTCGTTCAGCAGCACCGCCGCCACGCGCACGCCGCCGATCTCCGTCGGCATGTTGCCACGCACCGCCGGATGCCTCCCCGGATACGCGTGCACGTCATCCGTTCCTTCCAGCGGCGTGAAGCCTTCGGGGGGCGCGGCATGGCCGACGAGCAGCGTGCGCTCGCCGTCGAACAGCGCTACGGGGATGGAGGCCGGCGAGAAGCCCGGCCACAGCCCCTCCGTCGGCAGGCGCGACATCGCCCCGAGCACCGCCTCCGTCCGGGGCGGTGAAGCCGAAGCGGAGGCGGAACCCGATGGATCGACCCCGGCGGCCGAGGTGTCCCCGGGTGCGTCCGTGCACGACGTCGCCAGCAGCAGTCCGGCCGTCACCACGGTCACGCGTCGCATCGAGCGGAAGAAGGGCATGCCTATCAGTGACGGAAGACGCGGCGGCCCGTCAAGACCATCGCCAGGTCGTGCTCGTCTGCCGCGGCGATCACCTCTTCGTCGCGCACCGACCCGCCCGGCTGGATGACGGCGCGCGCGCCCGCGCCCGCCGCCGCGTCGACACCGTCGCGGAACGGGAAGAAGGCGTCGGACGCGAGCGCGGCGCCGCCCACCTCGAAGCCCTGGTCGTGCGCCTTCATCACGGCCACCCGGGACGAGTCCACGCGACTCATCTGCCCCGCGCCGATGCCGATCGTACGCTCGTCCCGCGCGAGCACGATCGCATTCGATTTCACCGCCGCGACCACGCGCCACGCGAAGCGCAGGTCGCGCCACTCCGCATCCGTCGGCGCACGCTTCGTCACGACCTTCCAGTCGTCCTCGGAAAACGTCATGCGCAGACGGTGCTGCGCCAGAATGCCGCCGCGTACGCTCCGATAGTCGGGCTCGCCCGTCGCGCCCGCCTCGATCGGCATCTCGATCAGCCGCAGGTTCTTCTTGCGACCGAGCGCCGCCAGCGCCTCCGGCTCGAACGCGGGTGCCACAATGACTTCGAGGAAGTGACTCGCCATCGCCTCCGCCGCCGCACCGCTCACGGCGGCGCTGTACGCGACGATGCCGCCGAACGCCGACGTCGGATCCGTCGCCAGGGCACCCTGGTACGCCGCGAGCGCGTCCTCCCCGAGCGCGACGCCGCACGGCGTCGTGTGCTTCAGGATCGCGCACGCCACCTTCCGTTCTCCCCCTCCCCCTCCCCCTCCCCCTGCCGCTCCCGCTCCCGCGAACGCGGACACCGCCATCACCGCCGCGTCGATGTCCATCAGGTTATTGAACGAGAGCTCCTTTCCCTGGAGCTGTCTGAGCGATGGCAGTCCGCCCGTCCCCGCGATTGCATAGAACGCCGCCGCCTGATCCGGATTCTCGCCATAACGGAGGTCCTGCAGCTTCGCCAGATCGAGCCGGAGCTGCGTCGGCCACTCGGCCGAAGCCTCCATGCTCGTGCTCGTGCTCGTCCTCGGCCGTTCACCCGCTCCCGCTCCCGCTCCCACTCCCGCTCCCGCTCCCGAAAAGAACTCCGCGATCGCGCGATCGTACTCCGCCGTATGTCGAAACACCTTTCCCGCGAGCTTCGCGCGCAGCGTCAGCTCGACGGCCCCCGACCGCAGCGCATCGAGCACGCGCCGGTAATCCGCGGGATCCACGACGACCAGTACGTTCTCGTGATTCTTCGCGGCGGCACGGAGCATCGTCGGCCCGCCGATGTCGACCTTCCCCATCGCCGCCGCCGTGTCCGCGCCGGCCGCGACCGCCTCGCGAAAGCGATAGAGGTTGACGGCGACCAGATCCACCGGCTCGTAGCCCTGTGCCGCGAGCGCCTCGGCGTCCGCGGCGACGTCGCGTCGCGCCAGGATGCCCGCGTGCACCGCCGGATGCAGCGTCTTCACCCGGCCGTCCATCATCTCCGGATGGCCGGTGATCTCCGCGACGTCCCGCACGAAGAGACCGGCGTCGCGCAGCGACTTCGCGGTTCCGCCCGTCGACACCAGCTCCCAGCCGAGCTGCGCCAAGTCACGCGCGAACTCGACCAACCCCGTCTTGTTGGAAACGCTCAGAATCGCTCGCGGCACGTCTGCTCCGTTTTCTCGTGATGTCGTCGGCGGATTCGGGATTCCGCATTCGTGAGTTCGGATTCCGGATGCCGGATATTCGCTGTTCAAAGTCCGAGCGCCGCGCGTACTTCGCCGATGGTCGGTGCGCGATTGGTCGGCAGGAACCCTCGCCCAGTTGCTTCGGATTCGCGCAGCCCTCCACTGCCTTCTCGTCCAGCAAGTTGGTCGGCGAGCGCCTCCAGTACCACCGGGTAGAGCACGTGCTCGACCTCGAGGACGCGCGCGGCCAGCGTTTCGGGCGTGTCCGCCGCGAGCACCGGCACCGGCCACTGGGCGAGGATGCGCCCGGTGTCGTACTCCTCTTCGACCAGGTGAATGGTCGCCCCGGTCACGGTGACGCCCGCCTCGATCAACGCGCGGTGCACGCGCGCGCCGTAGTAGCCCGCGCCGCCGAACGCGGGCAGCAGGGCGGGGTGCACGTTGACGATGCGACCGCGAAAGTGGCGCACGATTTCCACCGGCACGAGCCGCAGGAAACCGGCAAGCGCGACAATGCCGATGTCGTGTCGCTCGAACAGGGCGAGCAACTCGCGCGCCACCTCGGCCGAGTCGCGTCCCCGCACTTCGACGACCTCGGACGCAATGCCCGCGCGCGTGGCGCGCTCCAGCGCTCCGGCGTCGGGCCTGTCGCTCACCACCAGTGCGATGCGCGCGCACGCGGACGACGACGGTCCTTTGAAGTGATCGATCAGCGCCTGGAGGTTGGTGCCGCCGCCGGACGCCAGCACCGCAACCGGAGTGGGTCCCTGCGGGCCGCGAGGCGTCCCCGCCCTCACGCGAAGCGGCTGCCGCCGAACTGCGGCGCGAGGAACGGATTGCCGACCCGCTCGCGGCCGACCGACGTCGCCGGTCCATGCCCCGGGTAGAGCGTCGTCTCGTCGGGCAGCGACAGCACCTGCGCGCGGATGCCGCTCATCAATGTCTCGTAGTCGCCGCCCGGCAGGTCCGTCCGCCCGATCGAGTCCGCGAAAACGACGTCGCCGACGAACGCGACGCCCGCCTCCGCGCTGTACAGGATGACGTGCCCGGGCGAATGACCGGGGACGTGCCGCACCTCGAGATCGCAGTCGCCCAGGCGATAGGCATCGCCGTGCGCCCACGCGTGATCCGGCGGAGGGAGTGTCTCGATGCGCATTCCGAACATCGCAGCCTGCTGGCCGACCCCATCGTACAGCGGCCGATCGCCCGCGTGCAGCCAGATCGGCGCATCCGTAGCGTCCTTCAGCGCCGCGACCCCCTCGAGGTGATCGAGGTGCGCGTGCGTGAGCAGTATGCCGACCGGCGTCGCGCCCTCGCGCTCCAGCCAATCGAGGATTTCCTCCACCCGGTTGCCCGGATCGATTACAGCCACCACGCCGCTCGCCGCGCAGCGCACGACGTAGCCGTTCTCGCCGAAGCCGTCCGAGGTGACGGTGGTGATTTCGAGGGATGCTTGCGCCATGCTCCAGCCGTGCGAATCGTCCATTTCCGAGTATGCGGGCGCAAAGTTACGCACCGGAAGCCGCCCCGGCCAACGCCGGACACGCTCGAGGAGGGGGCAGCCTCACTCACCGAGCAGGAACCTCGAGGGCAGGCGCAAAAAAAAGGCGCCCCGGAAGGAGCGCCATCATGCGGACTCTGAAGCCTGAACGCCTGAAGCCTGACCCCTGCCGCTACGCGCAGCCGCATCCGCTCGGGCGCAGCCCGTCCTCCTCCAGCCGTGCCTCCTCGTCCGTCGGGCCACCCCAGCCGCCGGACAGTTCCAGCATACCCTGGAGCGCGCGATGCGCCCGCACGCGGACGTCCTCGTCGAGCTCGACGGCGTGCTTCTCGTGATCGAGCGACCACGCCAGCTTCGCGAGCGTGTTCATCTTCATGTTGCCGCAGATCGCCGCGCGGCTGAGCGGCACGATCGTCTTCTGCGGGAAGCGGAGCTGGAGCGCGTCGACCAGGCCCCGCTCCGTGCCGATGATCAGCTCCTCGTGCTGCTCGGCGAGATCCGCCATGCCGGCGGTGGACACGATGAAGTCCGCGCGCTCGAGCAGGTCGGGGCGCGCCTCCGGATGGATCACGACCTTCGCACGCGGGTGCGCCGCCTGCGCGGTGTCCAGCTCCTTCAGCACGAGATCGTCGTGCACGTAGCAGTAACCCTCCCAGGCGATGATCGAGCCGGGCTCGACCTGCCCCTGCTCCGCCTCGGCGGGCGTGAGGAGCGGACGCCTGGCGCGCTGCGCGGCGTACGCGGCGAGGTTCCGATCGGGCACGAAGATGATGGTGCGATCGCGCGGCAGGGAGTCGACGACGCGCACTGCGTTCGCGCTCGTGCAGCAGATGTCGCTCTCCGCCTTCACCGCCGCGGTCGAGTTCACGTACGCGACGACGGCGGCGCCCGGGTGACGCGCCTTCAGTCGCCTGAGCGAGTCCCGCGTCACGAAGTCGGCCATGGGGCAGCCCGCGCGCAGGTCCGGCATGAGCACGAGCTTCTCCGGCGACAGGATCTTCGCCGTCTCGGCCATGAAATGGACGCCGCAGAAGACGATGACGTCGGCTTCGGTGGCGGCGGCCTCCTGCGACAGGCCCAGCGAGTCGCCGACGTAATCGCTCACGTCCTGGATCTCGCCGCGCTGGTAGTTGTGACCCAGGATGACGGCGTTCAGGTCGCGCTTGCGCGCGAGCACGCGCTCGATCAGCTCCTCGCGCGCGAGCCTCGAGTAGTCCAGCGATGTTTCGAGCTGTTCCCCGATCGCGATCATCCTCTCTCCCGTCGATCCGTGCGCCGGATGCACGAAGGGCCCACGGTGTCGTTGAACACCACGGGCCCCGTCCTGCCCCGACGGCGTCGCGTCAGACCGTGAACGAGCTGCCGCAGCCGCAGCCGCCAGCCGCGTTCGGGTTGTTGAACGTGAAGCCCGAACCCATCATCCCGGTGACATAGTCGATCTCGACGCCGGCGAGATACTGGGAGCTGAACGGGTCGACGAACACGCGCAGACCGTTCACGTCCAGGATCTCGTCGTCGTCCTGCTGCTCGTCCTCGATGTTGAGGCCGTACTGGAAGCCCGAGCAACCGCCCGGCAGCACCGCCACGCGCAGGCCGGCCTTGTCGGTCGAGCCCTGCTCGCTCATGAACTTCCGCACTTCCTCGACCGCCGTCGGCGTCACCGTGATCATCGTCGCGTCCCTCTCGAGAAGCTGAGTGCCTCGCGTTCACTGGCCGGGACCCGGCACCGCCGGCGGCCTCTCACGCTGTCGTCTACCCCCGACGCTGCGCCGGGTTTCCCGATTCCTCAGCACGGAAGGTTCCGCGGAAATCGTCTCCTGTCAAGCGCTTGGAGGACGCGAGTCCGACAGCATCGCGTCGACGGCCGCGCCCAGGTCGTCGGCCACCGGCGTGCCGCGAGCCGCAGCGTCACCCGCCTCGCCCGCGCCGTATCCCGTCCTCACCAGGATCCCTCGCGCGCCGAGCGTCGCGGCCGGCTCGAGATCCCGCAGCCGGTCGCCGATCAGCCAGGAGCGGCCCGCATCCAGCTCGAGGTCCCGAATCGCCCGCAGGAAGAGGCCCGGCGCGGGCTTCCGGCAGTCACATGCGCCGGTGTAATCGGGGTGGTGCGGGCAGTGGTAGGACGCGTCGATCTCGACTCCGCGCGCGCGCAGCAGGCCGCGCATGTGCTCGTCGACGAGGCGATAGTCGCGCTCACCGTACAGGCCACGGGCGATGCCGGACTGGTTGCTGACGACGACGAGCGCATAGCCCGCATCCTGGAGCCGGTGGAGCGCTTCCGCCGCGCCGGGAATCAGCTCCGCGGAGGCGGGATCGGCGAGGTAGTTTTTTTCGACGAGGATGGTGCCGTCGCGATCCAGGAAGGCGGCCGGCCGTCCGTCGCTCATCGTGCGCCCAGCGCGCGCACGACGCCTTCGACGAGCGCGTCGACGTCGTCCTCGGCGATGGTGCGTGGATCCAGCGCGACGCGATCGTCGATGATGCGCGCGACGATGGGCGGATCGCCGGCGCGCAGTCGGCGCGCGAGCTCGCTCCCTCCGGGATCCGGGCCGCCGACCAGCACGAGCGTCGTCGGCAGGCGCTGGTCGGGCGCCGCGCCGCCACCGACGGCCGATTCACCGGCGCCGGTGGACACCTGCGCGCCGCGAGCCAGCAGCCGCGCCGCGATTTCCGCCGCGCGCGCCGCCAGCTCGTCCGGATGCGCCTCGAGCATGCGCAGCACGGGAATCTCGCTGCGCGCGACATCCGGATGCCGGTAGAGCGCGAGCGTGGCCTGGAGCGCCGCCAGCGTCAGCCGATCGGGGCGGAGCGCGCGGCACAGCGGATTGGCGCGCATGGCGACGATCAGCGAGGCCGATGCCAGGAGGATGCCGGCCTGGGGTCCGCCGAGCAGCTTGTCGCCGCTCATGGTGACGACGTCCGCGCCGTCGGCGACGGCCGCGCGCGCGGTGGTGCCGGCCTCGAAGGAGAGCCCCTCGAGCAGCAGACCGGAGCCGAGGTCGTGCACCACGGGCACGCCGCGCGCGCGGCCCAGCGCGGCGAGCGTGCGGGCATCCACTTCCTCGACGAAGCCGCTCATGGTGAAGTTGCTGCGGTGCACCTTCAGGATGGCGCCGGTGCGCGGGGTGAGCGCGCGCTCGTAGTCGGCCGGGCGCGTCTTGTTGGTCGCGCCGACTTCCGCCAGGCGCGCCCCGCTCCGCTCCACGATCTCGGGGATGCGGAAGGAGCCGCCGATCTCCACCAGCTCCCCACGGCTCACGATCACCTCGCGCCCGAGTGCCAGCGTGTTGATGGCCAGCACGACGGCGGCCGCATTGTTGTTGACGACGAGCGCCGCCTCCGCTCCGCTCAATTCGCGGAGGAGTCCGGTGCAGTGCTCGTAGCGCGAGCCGCGCTCGCCCGTCTCCAGGTCGTACTCCAGGTCGAGGTAGCCATCGGCGAGCGCGCGCAGCGCATCGAGCGCCGCGGCCGCGAGCGGCGCCCGGCCCAGATTGGTGTGCAGCACGACACCCGTCGCATTGAGGACGCGGCGCGGTCCGGCGTGCGCGGACGAGGCGAGTCGCCGCCGCGCCTGGTCCGCGAACCAGTCGGGTCCACGGGTGGTCGCATCCGACGCGGCACCGCCGTCCGCCATCGCGTCGCGCAGCGTATCGATAACTTCGCGCACGACCACCGTTAGCCGCTGGCGTGGATGCTCGCGCCGCAGCGGCTCGAACGCCTCGCCACCGACGAGCGACTCGACGGACGGAATCGCGCGACGCGGATCGCGCTCGGTCACGGCGCGTCCGAGGGCAGCATGTCGGGTTTCTCCCGACGCGGCGCGTCGACATCGTCCGACGGCGGCGCGTCGAGTTCTTCCGGCGGCGGCGTCTCGACGTCATCCGGCGATGGCATGTCGACATCCTCCGCCGGGGGCTCGTCGACTTCTTCCGGCTGCGGCTCGGCTTCTTCCGGCGGGGGCGGCGGAGCGGGCGCACGGAACGTCGCGCGGCCACCGCCTCCCGGGATGCCGGCGAGATTCAGAATGCCGCTCACCTCCACGACGTATTCGACCTCCGGCACGAGCGGTCGGGCGAGGACGACCCTCAGCTCGCGCGCGGGCAGCGGCGTGCCGGGCGCCGGCCGCAGACCGGCCTCGCGCACGCGGACCACCAGCGGGTCCGGTGGCAGCGTGTCGGGCGGCGCGGCAGCCCGCGGCGTCTGCGCGGGGCGAACCGTATCGCGCGGCGCGGGCCGTTCACCGATCGCCTTGGCCGCGTCGATCGCGGCTCCACCCGTGGTATCCGCCGCGGCGGCTGCCGCGGCGTTGTCGCGCGCGATCGAGTCCTGTCGGGCGCGCTCCGCCTCGAGCACGTGCGGATAGTAGATGCCGGCCAGCTCGACCGCGCCGCTGTCGGGCAGCGTTCGCACGCGCACCGTCGCGAGCTGCTGCGGCTCCGATACTTCCATGTAGTCATCGAGCTCGAGACCGAGCGTCACCGAATCGACGACCACGACCCGCGTCAGGTTCGCCGCGGTGGAGTCCGGTCGCATGAGCGCGAGCGGGCGCAGCAGCGTGTCCGCCTGCCCCAGCTCGATGGTCATGCTGTCCGCCGGCTCGAACGAGTCCCTGCGCCGGTCGCGATTCTGGTCGGCGTAGCCGCGCAGCAGGTAGCTGCCGGGCGGCACGAGCGGCATGCGGAAGATGCCGCCCGTGTCCGTCAGCGCGAGGTGGTAGGCGCCGCCCTCGATCGGCCGCGCCTCGACGCGCACGTCGGCCACCGGGCTGCCCGTCACCCGCTCGTATGCGACCCCCGCCACCGCGGCTTCGGAGAACGGCGCGCCCGTCGAGAAGGCGAACTCCAACGGCCGCGTGATCGGATTGTTGAACAGGTCCTGGATGACGGGACGCACGACGACCCGGTACACCCGACCCGGCTGCCAGCCGCCTGCGATCCGCACCTCCAGATCCTGACGCCCCTTGGAAAGGTCGACGGCGCCCGTCGCGGGCGAAACGTAGACCGCGTCCTGGACGTTGCGCTCGCTGATGCGCTCGTCGAAGACGATGACGACGGGCTCGTCCGTCGGCTGGATGGTGCTCATGGGTTCCGGTCGCACTTCGACGACGGATGGCGGCGTCTGGTCCGGCTCGCCGCCCGGCGGCGCCATCGCGCGCGCGCAGCCGGCGCCGCCGAAGGCGCACGCCCCCAAGGTGATCACGATTCGGACGACGGCCGACCTCCGGCCTCTGATGCCTGACGCCCGACGCCTGACGCCTGCCGTCATCGCAGCGCCTCGAGCTTCGCCGCCAGCCGATCGCGCTGATCGCGGAAGCTCGCGGCCTTCTCGCGCTCCCGCTCCACCACATCGGCGGGCGCTCGTTCCACGAACTGCCGGTTCTCCAGCTTCTTTTCGGTCGCGACGATCTGCCCGGCGATGCGCGCCATCTCCTCCTCGAGGCGCGTCCGCTCGCGCTCCAGGTCGATGATGCCCTCGAGCGGAATGAAGAGATCCGCGCCCGATCGCAGCACGGCGTGCGCGCCGGCGCGACCATCGGTCTGCAGCGGCTCCGCGGTGACGCTGGCTTCGCGGATGCGCGCGAGCCGCCGGATCGCCGAGCCCTCGCGCACCACGGCACCCGCCAGATCCGGCGTCGCGCCGCCGATGAACACCTCGAGCTCGTCACCGGCGGGCACGTTGTACTCCGCGCGCAGCGTGCGCACCGTGGACACGACCTCGATCAGCGCAGCCATCGTCTGCTCGGCGCCGCGGTCGACGAGCTCCGGGCGGGCCTCCGGCCACTTCGCGATCACGAGCGACTCCTCGCGCACGACGTCGCGAGGCCTGGGCAGGCGCAGCCACAGCTCTTCCGTGATGAACGGGACGAGCGGATGCATCAGGCGGAGCGTCGTGTCCATCACTTCGACGAGGCTCGAGCGCGCTACGTCCCGGCTGGCGTCGCCGTGGTCGCCGTACAGACGCGGCTTCACCAGCTCGAGATACCAGTCGGCCACCTCGCCCCAGAAGAACTGGCGCAGGCTCTCCGCCGCGTCGGCGAAGCGGAAGACGGTGAGCTGCTGGTCGACCGCCTGCACCACCGCCTGCGCGCGCGACAGGATCCAGCGGTCGGGCAGCTCGAGCGTCGCGGCATCCACGCGAGCGACGTCGTCTTCGCCCATGTTCATGAGCGCGAAGCGACCCGCGTTCCACAGCTTGTTCGCGAAGTTGCGCCCGGGGGAGAAGGTCTCCCCGAGGTCGCTGGGATTCATCAGGATATCCGTGCCTACACCGGCCTGCGCGAGCAGCGTGAAGCGCAGCGCGTCCGCCCCGAACAGGTCGACCACTTCGAGCGGATCGATGCCGTTGCCGAGCGACTTGGACATCTTGCGGCCCATGTTGTCCCGCACCGTGCCGTGCAGATACACGTCCTGGAACGGGATCCCGTCCATCGGCTCGCCCGTCCGCTCGCGGCCCATGAATTCCTGACCGGCCATGATCATGCGCGCGACCCAGAAGAACAGAATCTCGGGCGCGGTGCTCAGCGCGCTCGTCGGGTAGAACGCCTTCAGGTCCGGCGTCTCGTCCGGCCACCCCATCGTAGAGAACGGCCACAGCCACGACGAGAACCAGGTGTCGAGCACGTCCGGATCCTGCTCGAGCGAGCCGCCGCACTTCGGGCACGACGTCGGGTCCTCACGCGCGACGATCACTTCGGCGCACGCTTCGTCGCGACAGTACCACACCGGAATGCGATGGCCCCACCAGAGCTGCCGCGAGATGGTCCAGTCGCGGATGTTCTCCAGCCAGTGCTCGTAGACCTTCTTCCAGCGGTCCGGCGTGAAGCGCACGCGACCCTCGCGAGACGCGGCCAGCGCCGGCTCCGCGAGGGGCTGCATGCGCACGAACCACTGCTCCGACAGGCGCGGCTCGACGATCGTGCCGCAGCGGTAGCAATGCGGCACCGAATGAGTGTGCTCCTCGACTCCCTCGAGCAGACCCGCCTCCTCGAACGCCGCCACGACGCGCGTGCGTGCCTCGAACCGGTCGAGTCCGCGGAACGGCTCCGGCGCCTCGTCGCTCATGCGCGCCTCGTCCGTCAGCACGTCGATCGCGGGCAGGTCGTGACGGCGGCCGATCTCGAAGTCGTTCGGATCGTGCGCCGGCGTCACCTTCACCATCCCGGAGCCGAACTCCGGATCGACGTACGCGTCCGCCACGATCGAAATGCGACGCCCGGTGAGCGGCAGGTCGACGAGCGCCCCATGCAAGCCGACGTAGCGTTCGTCCTCCGGATGCACCGCGACGGCCGTATCCCCCAGCATCGTCTCCGGTCGTGTCGTGGCGACGACGATGTACCGCCGACCGTCGGGCAGCCGAGCCAGACTCCGTGTGCGTGTGCCTGTGCGTGTGCGATCTCCCTGGCCCGGCTGCTCATCCGCGATCGGGTACCGCAGCCGCCAGATCTTCCCCGTCGTCTCCTCCGGCTCCGCCTCCTCGTTCGACAACGCCGTGAGGCAGCGCGGGCACCAGTTGATGATGTAGTTGCCGCGATAGACCAGGTCGCGCTCGTACAGCCGCACGAACACTTCGCGCACCGCGCGGCTGAGTCCTTCATCCAGCGTGAACGCAGTACGCGACCAGTCGCACGACGAGCCGATCGCCCGGAGCTGCTCGAGGATGGTGCCGCCGGTCTTGTCGACCCACGACCAGACGCGCTCCACGAACGCCTCGCGACCGACCTCCTGCCGCGTCTTGCCCTCCGCCGCCAGCTGCCGCTCGACCACGTTCTGTGTGGCGATGCCCGCGTGGTCGGTGCCCGGAATCCACAGCGCCTCGCGGCCGCGCATCCGCTGCCAGCGGATCAGCACGTCCTGGATCGTGTTGTTGAGGCCGTGACCCATGTGCAGCACAGCCGTCACGTTCGGCGGCGGGATCACGATGACGTACGGCTCCCGCTCCCCGCCCATGCGCGTCGAATGACGCGGGTCGGCGCGGAAATAGCCCGCGCTCTCCCACTTCTCGTAGAGACGCTGCTCCGTCGCCTTCGGGTCGTAGCGGGTCGGTATCTCGGGCGTCGGGCGTTGGGCGTTGGGCATTGGGCTTCGGGCATCGGTGCGCACGAGGACGCACCGCGTGCGATTCATCTCTCATCGAGGGCGTAGGTTAGCCGCTCGCGCAAGCGGTCGCCACGCCCCATTGGCTAATACCAGGGGTCGACAGCCCAATGCCCGACGGCCGACGCCCAACGCAAACGGGCGCCCTCCGCCGGAGGACGCCCGTTCCAGACTTCGAGCGCGTGGTGTACCCCTACTGCAACTCGCGCTGATCGCCGTCGCGCTCGATGGGACGCGAGCGCGGGATGCTCCAGTCACCGCCGTCGTGATCGAGGTCCTGCTTTGCGACCCGATTCACCGCGAGCTCGCGGTCCTTGATGCGCGCGTGATCGTCCGGTCGGTCCGGATCCGTCGCGGGCGACTGTCGACGGCGGCCCATGCCGACGCCGAGACCCGTCCAGTGCGTCTCGTTGAGCGAGGCATCGCCATTCGCCAAACGCTCGCGCGCACCCGCCAGCCGCGACTCTTCATCCCTGACCGAGAGCCGATTGACGACCGTGCCCACGCCGTGCACCCGCTGCGCGGCGGCCGCGGCGGCGGCCATCTCGTCGCTCGAATCGACCATCCCGGCGAGCTCCACGACGCCCGCGCCGAGCTCCGTGACCAGCACGCCCCGCCGACTCAGCTTCTCGTCCTCACGCAGCACCGCCCGCACCTCGCGCTCGAGCGAGCTCCGCTCCAGGTGCGGATGCGTCTGTCCATCGCGACGGCGCGCGAACCACAGTGCCGCGGCCGTTCCGGCCAGCCCCACGACCGTCCCTGCGACGATCGGTAGCAGGGCTTCATCGCGATCGGTCTTCCCTCTCATGACCACTCCTTTGGTTGGAATCGCATCAGGCAGCCTCCAGGAGTGCAATAGCTATACCGTAGTCCTGCAATAACTTACGGGCTTTCCCGGTCGGCGTCCCGGGCCTCGCGGATGGCCTCGACGCGCTCGTCGAACGTCTCGCCGATGGCGCCTCGCTCCGCCTGCGCCTGGATCTCGCTCCATTCCCGAATGCGCTCGCGCTGCTCGGGCGTCGGGGAGAAGGTGAGCGGAAGCGGCAGCTCGAGTCCACCCAGGTGCAGCTTGCCCGGCGATACGCCCCAGCGCCGTCCTTCGGCGTCCGTAAACGTCCAGTCGGTCGCGCGGCGCCCGCGTTCCATCGCCGCAAGAATCGAGTCGTTCAGGGCGTTGATGCGCGCGTAGGCCCGCAACGCGGCGCGCTCGTCGTCCGTGCGCAGGGCGTCGGCATTTCCCGGCTGGAGCCGCGGATCCAGCAGGCGCGGGCGGAGGGCTTCGATGGCTTCCTCGAAGCGGCCGCGTGGGGGAGTCTGCTCGGCGGCTCGCGGGCCGGGCGCATCCGCGGGGGCAATCGGTCGTGGATCGATGGTCGCGGGTTCGCGGACGGCGGCGGCGGGCGGGACCGGCGGCATGGCGGCCTCGTCGGCGTCCGCGACAGCGCGAATCACGACGACCTCGGTTCCTGCGGGAGCGTAGACCGGCGAAGCGAACGGCACCCCGGCGGTTTCGTCGACACCGGAGACGACGATGAAGCGGGAAACCAGGACGAACACGACGTGGAGCAGGACGGACGCGGCCAGGCCGGCAAGAAGAACGCGTCGGTCGGAACGACGATGTCGGCTACGGACGGGGGGCCGACCGGTCGGAAGCGGTGGCGTTGGACGGTTGTCCGGCAGCGGACCGTCCACCGTGGCGGCCGCCTCGACCATGAGCGTCGAGCGATCCGGACCGCGTACGCGCTTCGTTACAGTCGAGGAGGTCATCCCCCGGTACTAAACCCCCCTCAGCCAGCGGTTCCGGCCGGGCCTGTGAGACGCAGAATGGCGATGAACTCGTCCGGAGCTTCCGATAGTGCTTCCACCGAGAAGGTCATGCTCTCCAGCTCCCGCGCACGTTCCAGCATCTCCCGGAACGTGCGGGGAGTCCAGGCGTGGTAGTGTGGTCGCGTGTCCTCCGCGAGCCAGCGATCGACCACGCCTTCGACATCCGCCTCGGGAACATGGTCGACCAGGCGCGCATACTCCCGCAGGTGGTCGCGCCGCGATCCGGCGGGACCTTCCGAGTAATCTCGAAGCACGTGCTCGAACGACGTCAGTGGCCGCTGCCGGTCGAACGTCTTCCGCTGGTCCGGCACCGCCATGTAGATGACGCCGCCCGGCCGAAGCAGCGAGAGCCATCGTTCCAGCGTGCGCAGCGGATTCTCGCAGTGCTCGATGACGTGGTTCGCGATGATGAAATCGAGCGACGACGGCTCGAATGTCACCAGGTTCTCGCCGTCGTCCACGACATCGACATCGACGATCCGAAGCAGTCCGAGGTCCGGATAGAGCCTTCGCAGTTCTGCGGTCGTCGCGCGATCGACGTATCGCACCGTTGCGCCGGACGGCACCCGCAACGGCGCGTGCAGGCCGCCGATTTCGATGCCGGAGCCGCTGAGGTGCTTCGCGGCGAGCCGGCCGCGGAGTTTCATGCGGTATCGGAACCGGGGTGAGAGGTACACGACGGACCAGAGGCCGACTCGCTTCAGGATCCGCTTCGCTCTCCCCGGCCAGGATCGGGCCTGGGTCAACGCGGCTCACCGGCGCGCGCCACTCGCACAGCCACCTCACCGAGACGCACCGCGGCAAGTTCGAGCCTCTCGGCCGACTGCGTGAGCGCGATGCGCACGAAGCCCTCGCCGCCGGCACCCAGCGCGGAGCCGGGCATCACGACGATTCCCTGCTCCACGAGCGCGCGGCGCGCGAAATCGGCGGACGGCTCCCCGGCCGGCACGGGCATCCAGACGTACATCGTCGCCTTCGGCGACTCCACCTCGAAGCCCTGCGCGTGCAACGCCCCGACCAGCGCGTCCCGCCGCTCGTGAAACACGCGCACGTTGCCCGGCACCCATGTCGCGTGCGAGCGCAGCGCCGCGACGCCCGCGGCCTGCACGGCGAGAAAGACACCGGTGTCGACGAACGACTTGACGCGAGAGAGTGCAGCGATCGCGTCGCTGCCGCCCGCCGCCCAACCGAGCCGCCAGCCGGTCATGTTGTAGGTCTTCGAGAAGGAATGGAATTCGACCGCGACGTCCCTGGCGCCATCGATCTCCAGGATCGAAGGCGGCGTATACTCCTCGAACGCCAGCTCGCTGTACGCGTTGTCCCAGGCGAGGGTCGCGTCGTGCTCACGGCACCAGTCGACGGCGCGCTTCATGTAGTCGAGCGGCGCGATCGCGGCCGTCGGATTGTTCGGATAGTTCAGGTAGACGATGCGGGTGCGCCTCGCGACGGCGCGCGGCATCGCATCGAGGTCGATCAGAAAGTCGTTCTCCGGGCGGATCGGTACCATCACCGGCTCCCCCCCGGCCAGCAGCGTTCCGCCTAGGTATGGCGCGTAGCCGGGATCCGGGACGATCGTCGCATCGCCGCTCTCGACGTACGCGAGCGCGAGATGCCCGATCCCTTCCTTCGAGCCGATCAGCGGCAGCAATTCGGCGTACGGATCGAGCGCGACGCCGAAGCGGGACTGCATCCAGCGCGCGATCTCCTCGCGTAACTCCGGCAGGCCGAGCTGGAACGGATAGCGGCTCATGGCGGGATCCGCGGCGGCCGCGGCGAGCGCCTCGATCACCGCGGGCGGCGCGGCGAGGTCGGCATCGCCCGCGCCGAGATCGATCACGTCGACGCCCTTCGCCCTCAGCTCCCGCTTGATGCGTGGGACCTCGACCAGCGGATAGGGTGGAAAATCGTTGAAGCGGCTGGCGAGTCGCGTCACGTTCGGAGCTCTCTCTTCCGGGCGGCGGGGAACAGCACGTTGTTGAGGATGAGTCTATAGCCGGCCGAGTGCGGATGCAGGTCGAGGTCGGTGGGCTCGTCGCCGACATGGTGCTGGGGGTCCTCTGGATCGTGTCCCGCGAGGAAGGTCCAGGTGCCGTCGCCGAAGTTGCCGTGGATGTATTTCGCCCACGGGGTGCCGCGCTCCTCGGCGAGCACGATGACGCCGGGCTTCAGCCGCTCGCGCCGGTACGACGTCGTCAGGCCGTAGAAATCCGGAATGACCGCCTCGTGGTTCTGCACGAGCATCGACGGCACCGGATCGAACTTGGCGCTGAACTCGAAGAGCGTGAATGCGCCGAGCGGCTCGCGCCAGGGCGTGTTGACCTGGTGTCCGTCGATATCGCTGAACGAGTTGATGGTCGGATTGGTCTGCATTACCGCATTCTGGAACGCGAAGCCGAGCGACCAGTCCATGCGCTCCGTCGCGCTCGGATCGATCGGCGTGCCGTCGCTGAACGGCGCCGCGATGTCGACGTTCTCCGCTGCCAGCGCGAGATCGATCGTCTCCGTCGCCGTGCACATGGCGAAGAGGAAGCCGCCTTCGGCGACGTAGCGTCGGATCTCGCGGGCGACTGCGCCCTTCAGGGCCGGCACGTGCGGCAGCCCGAACTCGGCCGCGATGCTCTCGTTCCGCCGCATTTCCTCGCGCAGCCAGGGCGCGCCGCCGTAGTTGATGTAGAACTTGGAGTACTGTCCCGTGAAATCCTCGTGGTGCAGGTGCAGCCAGTCGTAGTCGGCGAGGCGTCCCTGGAGGACTTCCGGATCCCACACCTCCTCGTAGGGCACTTCCGCGTAGGTGAGCGCGAGCGTTACGGCATCGTCCCACGGCGACGCGTTCTGCGGCGTGTAGACCGCGATCTGCGGCGCCTTCTCGAGGATCACGACCTCCATGTTGGACTCGGCGATGGTCGCGCGGATGCGAGCGATGTCGCCCACCGACGCGGTCGCGACGGTAACCCCGCGCAGCGCCGCCTCGCGGCGGATCGCGGGCTGGTCGGGCAGCAGGAACGAGCCCGCCCGGTAGTTGAGGAGCCATTCCGCGGTCAGCCCCTGTCGCAGCACCCAGTAGGTCAGGCCGTACGCCTTCAGATGGTTCGCCTGGTCGCGATCCATCGGCACGAGCAGCTGCTGCGCGCCGAGCGGGGTTCCCGCCAGCAGGGCGAGCGCGAGCGCGGCGAGCGCGAGCCCCCGCATCGAGCTGAACCACCTTTTTCCTCCTGCCATAACGACCTCTCTGGAGATACCAACATCCGAGTACTGATTACTGACTACTGTCTACCGAGCCGCAACGAAACAGGCAGCGTTTGCCCCGGATCCACCGGACCCGGTGACTTAGGATGCCGGCACGAGCCGCCCGACCTCCGCGAGCAGGCGCCTTGCCTGCGGCACGAGCGCGCTGCGCGGATGCTCGAGGATCAGACGTTCGAGCAGCGACGTCGCTTCCTCCAGGCTCTCCGGCCGTTCGGCCAGTGCACGAGCGAGGCCGAGCAGCGCGGCAGCAGCCTCCTGCGCGCGCGGGTACTCGTCGATCAGCGTGCGGCGGATCGATTCGGCACGCACGCTCCTGCCGTCGCCATCGGCGAGGCGGGCCGCGTAGTCGAGCAGAGCGGCGCGCTCGTCGGCTCGGAGCTCCAGCGACGGCACCGTCAGCGAATCGAGTGCGGCCTCCGTATCGCCCGCGTCCAGACTCGCCAGCGCGGCATCGAGCCGTCGCGCACCGGCGGGCGTTGCACGCGCGAGCATGGTGGCCCAGCGAATCGCCTCGGTCGCCTCGGAGCCCAGGAGGCCGGTCGCCGCCGTCAGGAACGCGGCACGCGCGGCCGCGGGATCGCCCGCGTGCAGCGCGACGCGCGCGCGGACGTGCGCCGCGGCGGGACCCCGCACTCCCTCCACGATCGAGGCCGCGTCGTCCATGCGTCGGGCGCGCACGGCCTGCTGCCCGATGACCGCTGCCAGCCGATCCACTTCCGGTACGTCACCGAAGCGCTCGCGGAACGCGCGGTAGGTGGCGATCGACTGGTCGAGGTTTTCCGCCGTCAGCGACAGCTCGATCCGCCTCGCATCCGCCTGTCGCGCGAGCGCGGACCCCGGCTCCGCCTGCGCCGCGATCCTAGCCGCCGCTTCACGCGCGGTCGCGCTGTCGCCGACCGCGAGCGCCAGCTCGCTCACCCGGCGACGCAGCGCGTCGTTTTCGGCGAGCTCCGGCGCGACCTGGAGCAGCGAACGGAACGCCCAGTAGGCGAGGCGCGGCTGTCGCGATGCGTCGGCGGCGCGGCCGGTCTCGAGCAGGAAGTCCGCCCGCTGCCGCGGCTCGAGCAGCACGTACACCTGCTGGGCCAGCGCCATGCCCCGCTCCTGGAGGCCGGCGCCGATCGCGAGCGACAACGCCGCGCGGAGGCGCGGCACGCCGGTCGGTGGCTGACGCAGTCGATCCACCAGGCCGGGCGTGATGGCCGCGCCACCATCCGGCAGCTTCGCGAGCCGGCGCTCGACGAGCTGGAAGCGCTCGGCGTCATGGCCGATCGCGCGGCTCCACTCCTCGATCGCGCGCTGCGGCTCACCGGCGATCGCGTGAACCGCTCCGATCTCGTACGCGAGTGCAGCGCCGCCGAGTCGCTGTCGGCCTTCACGCAGCACGCGCAGCGCCCGCTCCGCATCGCCGCGCGCCTCCCAGATCCGCGCGGCCTCACGGTATGGCGTCTCGACGTCGGGGGTCGCCGCGATCCAGCGCCGCTCCGCCCGCTCCAGATCGTCCACGCGATCCATCGACGAGAGGGTGCGCAGCGCGAGCTGATGACCGATCGGCGAGTGCTCGTCCACGGCGAGGAACGCTTCGATATGCCGCAGCGCCTCCTCGAAACGCCCCTGGATGCGCAGCAGACGTTCGATCGACAGGATCCCGCTGAGGGAGCCGGGGCGGGCGACGAGCATTTCCACCAGGATGGCCTCGGCACCGACGATGTCGCCGTCGGCTTCGGCCTGCTGCGCCGCGCGCAGCCGCTCCATCTCGCCCTGGCGGAGCGGCGTCGTCTGCACGGCGCCCGTCTGCGCCTGGACAGTCGCCGCGAACGTCAGGGCGAGAAGAGCCGCGCACACGAATCCGGCCTGACGCCTCATCTCTACTGCGCCCCCTCGACCGCCGCGCGATTCAATCGATCGAAGTAATCCAGGATCAGGCGGCGATAGGCCGGGGACAGTCGCCGCAGCTCCGCTTCCGAGGGCGGCGGGTAAAGCGCCCCGCGCGTCGCGGACGCGTCCAGGGGCGACACACGCGACGGCGGCGTGCCGCCGGGCCGCTCCGCGCGCCGCGCCTCGCTGGTCTCGTCCCGCTCGAGCGTGCGCCCGGCGTCGAGCAGTCGATGGAAGAGTCGCTCCTGTCGTGCGATGGTCTCCGGCCGTAGTCCATCGCGCTCCATCTGCCGCGCGATCTCGGCCGCCTCGCGGGCGAGCTCGTCGACGCGGCCGAGCACGTCGCCGCGCTCACCCATGTCGCGCTGCACCCGGTCGAGACCCTCGCCGATCGCGCGCTGGCGCTGCGCCAGCCGCTCCGCCTGCGTCGCCATCTGCGCGCCAGCCAGCGCGAGCGGCATCATCGCGCCGGCCTGTGCGTTCAGCGCACCCTGCTCGCGCGCCATCTGCGCCATCTGCTCGAGCGCCTGCTGGAGTCCGGTGCCGTTCTCGGACTGCTCAATGCGCTCCGCGTTCGCGAGCAGCTCCATCGCGAGCTGATTCAGCGCCTCGACCGCCTGCCGCGCCTGTTCGACCGGCAGCGCGGCGGACTCGTCGGCGAGCGACTCCTGCACGTCGTCCATCTGCACCATGCCGCGGCCGAGCGCGGCGCCGACTTCGCGGCTCACCATGGCGGAGCGCTGACCAGCCTCGGACAGGTTGCTGCCCATCGCCTCGAGGCCCTGCTGGAGCGCGGCCTGGTCCGCCTTCATGCCGTTGCGGTTGGAGGAGCTGATATTCGGCGCGTTCCTGCGCCCCCCTCCCTCCATGCGCTGACGCAGCGCCTCCTGCTCCTGCGCGAGTGAGAGGACGTCCTGCGTCGCCTGCTGCACCGCGCGCGCGGCTTCCTCGCGCCAGGCCTCCGCCATCTGCTCGCGCGCCGCCTCCGTCTGCTGCGCCGCCTCCGACATCTGCTGCGCTGCCTGCCGTGCGTCCTGCCCGGCCTGCCGATTCTCGCCGGCACGCGCCTGCTGCGACGACTGGCTCATCGCCTGCTGCGCCGACTCGGCCTGCCGCGCCGCCTGCGCGAGCTGCTCGGCCGCGGTCTCCTCGCCCATCTCCGATAGCCTGTCGCCTAGCTCCGCCATCCGCGTCTCGAGCTGCTGCGCCTCGGCCTTGAGCGCGCTCTGCTCGGCGATCGCGCGCGAGGCGCTCGCCGAATCGGCCATCGCCGCCGCGACGGCCTCTTCGCGGCCCGCCAGCTCACGGGCGTCCTGGGCCAGCGCGCTCATCTCCTGCTCGGCAGCCGCGCGGCGGAACAGCTCGAGGCTGCGCTCGAGCTGCTGGCGCACCTGCTCCTGCTGCTCGGCGAGCCGCTCGAGCGCCGCCCGCACCTGCTCGGGGTCGAGCTCATCCAGGCCGCGCTGGAGCTCCGCCAGGTCTGCGCGCAGCTCCTCCGTGAGCACGCTCTCGTACAGATCCCGCAGCTCGTCGAGCTGGCGTTGGAGCTCGGGATCCTGAAGGCCCGCGGCTTCCATCGCGCGCTGGAGCGCTTCCAGCCGCTCGCTCATCTCCTCGACCTCGCGCAGCATCTCGCGATCGGCTTCCGCCATCCGCGCCAGCCGGTCCGCCTCGCCGAACGGCATCGACTGCTGCTCGGGCGTCCGGCCACGGCTGTCGGAGTCGCCGGCCGCCATGCGGCGGCTCGCGTCGCGCGCCTCGCTCGCCAGCTCCTCCGCGCGCCGCGCCAGCTCGCCCGCCTCGTCCACCAGCCGCTGCGCCTCTTCCGTCACCTCGCCGCGCAGCTCGTGCATGCTCGGAAACACGAGCGAGTAGGTGCGCGACTCCGTCACCTGACGCCGCGGAGAATCGTCGACGATGCGAACCAGATACCGGAGCGTGTCGCCCGGCATGAGACGACGGTCCTCGAGCGCGAGCACCCCGCGCAGCAGCGCGCGCTCGGGCGATCCCGCCAGTCCCGCCGACTGCGACACCGGCTCGTCGCGCTGTCCGAGCGCGCTCACGCGCCAGCTCACGATCTCCGCCGAGACGATGCCGTGGTCGTCCTCCGCCTCGGCGATGACTTCCATACGCATGTCGGGCGGCACGATGGTGTCCACGGCCGGAAAGGTGACGCGCACCGCGGGCGGCGAGTCGGCGACGACGATGAGGCTCAGCGGTGTCGGCTCCACGGCGAGCGGCTGCATCGCGACGTCGCGGATGTCCCAGCGGTAGTCGCCGCTGCGGGTGGGACGCCACGATCCGGACAGCGTCGACCCTTCCACGCGCAATGGGATCGCCGCGGCGGCCGCTACGCCGCTCTCCAGTCCATCGACGTCCATCGCCAGCAGCTCCGCGCGGCTCAGCGCCGAGGTCGCGCGTCCGCGGATGCGCAGCTCCGTGCCCTCGGGAACGCTGAGCGACGGCAGGGGCTGCGTGAACAGCTCCGGTTCGCGCTCCAGGTAACCCGGGTAGCGTGCCTCCAGCGCCAGCTCCGAGAGCATCAGCGGATCGACAGGCTCGATGACGAAGGTGTCACTCGCGGCGCCGTCGGGCGTCGTCACCACGTAGGCGGTGCGCGCGTCGATCGGGCCGATCGCGGTGACGGCACCGCCGTTGTTCAGCGCGAGACGAGTCTCGCCCGGCACGCTCCCGGCCGCCCACCAGCGGATGCGTGCCTCGCTTCGCAGCGGCGCCTCGATCGCGACCGACAGCGACTCGCCGCGCGCGACGTTGGCGTCGCCGGGTGCGACGCGAAGCGGCGGGAAGGGCGGGCTCGACAGATGGCCGATCGGATCGAGCAGCGGACCGATTCCCCGCTCCGACGCCTCCGGCATAACGAAGCCCGCCGCGGCCAGCGCGACGGCGCCGATGCCGAACGCGCCCGTTAGCCGTCGCGCCCGTCGGCGCGCGTGCTCGGCCAGCTCGCCGCCCAGCTCCGGGGTAGGACGCGCCGCGATCGCGGCGTGCGCGCGCTCCTCCGCGTTGCGCGCGAGCGCGGGTGAGGCGCCCGGCGGCAACGCGCCCAGCAGCTCTAGCGCGCCGCGCAGAGCTCCCGCGGGCACGCCGACGACCCGCTCCGCCTCACCGGCGATGCGCGTCTCGTCGACCGCATCGAGCCAGCGGCGGCGGAGCAGCACGCCACCGATGACGAGCGTCGCGACGAGCGCGAGATCCAGCGCCAGCGGCAGGGGCGACGGGGCGCGCCACGCCGCGAACGCGCCGAGCGCGATGCCCAGCGCCGCCGCGACGCACAGCGTGACCGCGCCAGCCGCGATCAGCGCGACGAGACCATCGCGCCGCACCGCTTCGCGCGCCGCGCTGATGCGCTCCCTCAGCCCGCGCTGCGCCTCGCTCATCCCGCCGCCTGCGTGAGCGCGTAGAGGAACAGGTTCACGCCCATGCGGAACGCCGATTCCCGCGCCTCCGGCGGATCGTCGTGCACGTCGGCGTCCTCCCAGCCGTCGCCCAGATCCGTCTGATAGCTGTAGAACAGGATCAGCCGTCCTTCGTGGAAGATGCCGAAGCCCTGCGCGGGCTCGCCGTCGTGCTCGTGGATCTTCGGCAGACCCTCCTCGAGCTCATAGAACGAGCGGTAGACCGGATGATCCGCGGGCAGCTCGATCAGCTCGCGGTCCGGAAACGCCCGCGCGATCTCGCGTCGGAAACTCTCGTCCAGGCCGTAGTTGTCGTCGACGTGCAGGAATCCTCCGGCGAGAAGGTACTCGCGCAGACGCGCGACTTCCTCCCCGGAAAAGCGGATGTTGCCGTGGCCGGTGATGTACAGGTAGGGATGCGACCAGAGCGACGGGTCGCTCAGCCGCACCTCCGCGGGTCTCGTATCCACCGGCAGACCCGTACGGCGCGCGATCTGCGCGAGCAGATTCGGCAGCGACGACGGGTTGGCGTACCAGTCGCCACCACCGTCGTAATGCACGCGCGCGATCGTCAGCGGCGCTTCCACGCTCTGCGCGGCCGCCGGCTGGAGCACGCCGCCGGCGCCGATGACGATCACGAGCCCGGCACCGACCAGGAGCGCGGCAGCGACTGCGGGCATCCTTCCGTTCACACCGATTCCCCTTCTTGCTTCGCGAGAGCCTGCACCAGCTCGTACGCCCGATTGCGGGAGAGCGACAGCCGCTCGGCGAGCTCGCGGGCGACCGCGCTGGGCCGTTCGCCACGCGCGAGCAGCGCGGCCGCGAGCGTGCGCGCGGCGTCGTCGGCTTCCAGCTCCGGAGCGACCGGCTCGGCACCCGACACGACGACGGCGATCTCTCCGCGCACCTCGCGCTCTCCATAGTAGGCGGCCAGCTCCGCGAGGGTTCCGCGCGTCGTCTCCTCGTGCACCTTGGTCAGCTCCCGCGAGACCGAGGCGAAGCGCGTCTCGCCGCACGCCGCGACCAGATCCTCGAGCAGACGCAGCAGCCGGTTCGGTGCCTCGAACAGCACCACCGTGTAACGCGACGCCGCGATCTCCTCGAGGCGCGTACGCCGCGACGCGCCGCTGCGCTCGACGAAGCCGAAGAAGGTGAACGGCTCCGGCGCGAGACCGGACGCGGTCAAGGCCGCGAGCACGGCGGACGCGCCCGGCACCGGCACCACTCGATGGCCGCGCTGGCTCGCGGCAGCCACCAGCCTGGCGCCCGGATCGGAGACCAGCGGCGTGCCCGCGTCCGAGACGAGCGCCAGATCCTGCCCCTCGTCCAGCCAGCCGATCACCGTCTCCAGCCGCGACGCCTCGTTGTGCTCGTGGAGCGAAACGAGCGGCGTGGCGATGTCGTAGCGCTGCATCAGCACGCGCGAGTGCCGCGTGTCCTCGGCCAGCACGCGCGACACTGCGCCGAGCGTCGACACCGCCCGATGCGTCATGTCCCCCAGATTACCGATCGGCGTGCTTACGAGATAAAGGGTGCTCATCCCCTGATTCTAGCCCCGGGGGACGAATCATGGGGAGTCACGATCGAAAGGACGGCGTCGAGTGCGTGAAAAGCGGCCGGGGTGTGAAGCGGTCCAGCCCGGGCGTGGGTCAGTCCGCCGTCACGGGCCAGGGGAACCGATCGAAGAAGCGGTTGGCCTGGAGGAGGAAGCGGTTGTCCCGCGTGATCCGCTCGAGGATCACGGGCGGGCTCGGCGCACCCGCGCGGTCGGCGGCGCCGAGGGCATCGAAGAGGAGCGCCGCGATCGAATCGGTGAGATCGTCGACGGCGGCCATCGACTCACCCTCCAGCCGACCGTTGTCCGCAAGCCGGTAGCCGCGCAGGGCAGGACGCGCCTCGCCGAGACGAGTCAGCGCATCGCCGAAGCACTTCCGCGCGAGGGCGGGCTCGATCGCCTCACTGGTCGCACTCACCGCGGCCGTGATGAGGTGAGCGTAGACGTCGGCGAGCGCGGGCGGCGCCTGAACCGGCAGCTCGGACACGTGCGGATAGCCGGTGGCGCGCATGCCCTCCACGCGCGAAGGCTGAAACAGGCGCTCCAGGCGAGTCGAGAGCGACTCGTGTGCGCGCATGTCCGAGGCGCGCCGCTGATCCGAGAAGAAGCCGTGCACCGGCAGGCCTTCCATGAAGACCATGTAGTGCACCTTCCGGTTCTTTTCCCTGAACTCGATGACGCCGCTGTACTCGCTCTCGCGGGTCTTGTTGAAAATGTGACCGGGACGGCCGACGTCCATCTCCATGGTCGCCAGATTCGGCGGGCTGGATGCGGTCGCGTACATCGCGCGCAGCTGAGGCTCCGGGGCGAGGAAGTATGCGACATCGGCCCATTCCCTTTCGGCCGTCGCACGACGCCGCGCCGCCGCCAGGGAGAGGACCGAGCGCTGGCGCTCGGCAACCCTGACGGCAGTTACCGGCTCGTCATCCAGCACGAAGATGACTTCGGTATCCTCGCCGTAGTACAGAAGAACGAAGCCGGGTGCCCGCGACGACCGGTCCGCCTTCCCATCCGTGAGGACGGCGTCGAGATCGACGTAGCGGAGGTGCGTCCGACCCAGCGGCGCCCGTTCGTACGGGAACCACTCGATCATGTGCCTGAGGTGGTGGGGTCAGTTGCCCAGGTGTTCCTGGATCTTCCGCTCGAGCTGGGGCTTCGGGACGGCGCCGACGACGGTATCGACGTGCTGACCGTCCTTGAAGAAGAGGATGCTCGGAATCGAGCGGATGTTGAAGCGCGATGCCGTGCGCTGATTCGCGTCGACGTCCAGCTTGCCGACCTTGAGTCGTCCCTCGTACTCGTCCGCGAGCTGCTCGATGACCGGCGCCACCATGCGACACGGGCCACACCACGCCGCCCAGAAATCCACCATCGCCAGCCCGTCCGTGCCTTCGACGACATCGCCGAAGTTCGCGTCCGTCACCTCGACCAGCTTGCCGTTCTCCGCCATGTCCTTTTCCTCAACCGGTTCATCGGCGGCGCGCCGCGTCGTGCCAGCACGCTCACCGCCGTCTGCTCAACGTGTGCCGGGCTGCAATGGACCGCCCGTCACCCCCATTCTATGTTCCGCCCGACAACGAATTCCGGCCGTTTCGGCGGAGCCTGAGGATAACGGGGGTACCCCATGGACACCAGTCCGTTTCCGCTCGATCACGTCGCCATCGCAGTGCCCTCGATCGACGACGTGATGCCCTTCTGGGAGCGCATCACGAACGCGCATGGGACGGCTGCGGAACTAGTCGAGTCGCAGGGCGTGAGAGTCGCCTTCGTGGGCACCGGATCCGCGCGGCTCGAGCTGATCGAGCCGGCCTCGTCAGACTCCACGGTCGCCCGCTTCATCGAGCGCCGCGGCGCCGGCCTGCATCACGTGGCCTACCGAGTGCCTGACATCGTCGTCGCGCTCGCGGATTTCGTCGCGCTCGGCATGCAGCCGATCGATCGCCAGCCGCGTCCGGGGGCGGCCGGGCACCGCGTCGCTTTCCTGCATCCGAAGGACGCGGGGGGCGTGCTCGTGGAGCTGGTGGAGGTGCCGCACAGCACGGCGGGCGCGTAGCGGGCTGCCGGTAGCTATACGGTATACGGATACCGTCTACTGTCTAACGAAAGGCGCCCGGCTCGGGCATTTTCCGACCATTACCTACGTCCCGGTGATCGCCTCGAGCACGATGTTCTCGATCAGCCACTCGCCGCGCGAGGTGCGCACAACCGTGAACGGTACGCTCTTCATGCCCTCGTTCAGCGTCGTAAGATTGACGCGCACCTCGATGGCCTCGCGCGAGCGTCCGGGCACCGCCCGCTCCCCCGCCAGCACGTAGTCCGAGTGCTGGATGATGCGCGCGATCAGGAACATGCGCTGCTCGACCTCGTCGCGCGGGTCGCGCCTCAGGATCGAGCCGTCCCGCGTGCCGAACAGGCGCGCCATCGTCTCGATCTCGTCCGCCATGCGCTCCGAGCCCTGGCCGCCGCCCGCTGAGAGCTGCGACACCGCGCTCGCGGCCTGGAGGAAGCGCTCGATCGTCAGCGAAGGTCCGAAGCCCGGATCCGCGCTGGAGCTCGGGCGCGACGAACAGGCAGTCAGGAAAAGCAGAAGTCCCGCCAGCAGGATTCGGCGCATCGTTCCTCGGGTTGCGGTAAGCGGTAGACAGTAGACGGTATTCGGATTCCGGATTCGGGATTCGGGATTCCGGATTGGTTACAGCGTACACCGTGGCTGCCCGCGCATACAAGTCCCGCCTGGTGCCCGACTACCGAATACCGACTACCGATTACCGATTACCGACCAGACGCTAGCCCTTCCGGAACGTCAGTTCCGCCGCGCCGGGCTCGTGGTCGACGATGACGCGGTCGTCGGGACCGAACTCGCCCTCGAGGATGCGCAGCGCGAGCGGATTCTGGATCAGCCGCTGGATCGCGCGCTTGAGCGGTCGCGCGCCGAATACCGGATCGTAGCCCTCCTCGGCGACGTGGCGCCGCGCCGCTTCGGTCAGCTCGATGCGCATGTCGCGCTCGGCGAGCAGCTGCTCCAGCCGCCGGAGCTGGAGTCCGACGATGTGCTCCAGCTCGGCCTCCGTGAGCGGACGGAAGACGATGACGTCGTCGAGGCGGTTCAGGAACTCCGGGCGGAAGTGCTGGCGCAGCAGATCGGTGACGTGTGCCTCGATCTCGGCCCACTCTGCGCTGCCGGACCGCTCCAGGATGTACTGGCTGCCCACGTTCGACGTCATGATGATCACGGTGTTGCGGAAGTCGACCGTGCGTCCCTGCGAGTCGGTCAGCCGCCCGTCGTCCAGCACCTGGAGCAGCAGGTTGAAGACGTCCGGGTGCGCCTTCTCGACCTCGTCGAAGAGCACGACGGAGTAGGGACGCCGACGCACCGCCTCCGTCAGCTGGCCACCTTCCTCGTAACCGATGTAGCCGGGCGGCGCGCCGATCATGCGCGCGACGGCGTGCTTCTCCATGTACTCCGACATGTCGATGCGCACCATCGCGTCCTCGTCGTCGAAGAGGAACTCGGCGAGGGCGCGGGCGGTTTCGGTCTTGCCGACGCCGGTGGGGCCGAGGAACAGGAAGCTGCCGATCGGACGGCTCGGGTCCTGGAGTCCCGCGCGGCTGCGGCGCACCGCGTTCGACACCGCCTCGATCGCCGGCAGCTGCCCGACGACGCGCTCGGCCAGGTGCTCCTCGAGCGTCGCCAGCCGCTGGCGCTCCGTCTCCAGCATCCGCGTGACGGGGATGCCGGTCCAGCGCGACACGACCTCCGCGACGTCCTCGGCATCCACTTCCTCCTTCAGGAAGCGGCCCTCCGACTGCGTCTCCGCGACCGCGGCCTCGGCCTCCTCCAGCTCGCGGCCCCGCTTCGGAATCTCGCCGTACTGGATCTCGGCGGCGCGGTTCAGGTCGCCGGTGCGCGTCGCGCGCTCGGCCTCGATCTTCAGCTCGTCGATGCGCGCCTTGAGCGCCTGGATGTGCGCGATCTGGTCCTTCTCGTTCTGCCAGCGGGCCTTCATCGACTGCGAGCGCTCGCGCAGGTCGGCGAGCTCCTCCTCGATGCGCTGCCGGCGCGCTACCGCGGTCGGATCCTCCTCACCCGCGAGCGCGGTCTTCTCGATCTCGAGCTGCATGATGCGCCGCTCGACCTCGTCGATCTCCTGCGGCATCGAATCGATCTCGATGCGCAGCCGCGACGCAGCCTCATCGATCAGGTCGATCGCCTTGTCGGGCAGGAAGCGCCCGCCGATGTAGCGATCGGACAGCTTCGCCGCGGCCACGATCGCGCCGTCCGTAATGCGCACGCCGTGGTGCACCTCGTAGCGCTCCTTGAGGCCGCGCAGGATGGCGACCGTGTCCGCCACGCTGGGCTCGCCCACGTGCACCGGCTGGAAGCGACGCTCGAGCGCCGCGTCCTTCTCGATGTTCTGGCGGTACTCGTCGAGGGTGGTCGCGCCGACCACGCGCAGCTCGCCGCGCGCGAGCGCCGGCTTCAGCATGTTGCCCGCATCGACCGCGCCCTCCGCCTTGCCCGCCCCGACGATCGTGTGCAACTCGTCGATGAAGACGACGAATCTGCCGGCGGCCGCAGTGATCTCCTTGAGCACGGCCTTGAGCCGCTCCTCGAACTCGCCGCGATACTTGGCGCCCGCGAGCAGCGAGCCGATGTCGAGCTGCACCAGCCGCTTCTCTCGCAACGACTCCGGTACGTCGCCGCTCACCATGCGCTGCGCGAGACCCTCGACGATCGCCGTCTTGCCCACGCCCGGCTCGCCGATCAGCACGGGGTTGTTCTTGGTGCGGCGGCTGAGCACCTGGATGACGCGGCGGATCTCCTCGTCCCGGCCGATCACCGGATCCAGCCTGCCGCTGCGTGCCACCTCCGTCAGGTCCCGGGCGAAGCGCTCGAGCGCCCGGTACTGCTGCTCCGGATCCTGATCCGTCACGCGATGCGGACCGCGCACGGCCTCGAGCGCCGCGACCAGCGCATCGCGCGTCGCGCCGCGCCTGACGAGCAGCTCGCGCGTCGTCGTCGCCTTCGGGGACACGAGCGCGAGGAGCACGTGCTCGGTCGAGACGTACTCGTCGGCGAGCCCGCGCGCCTCTTCCTCGGCCAGGTCCAGGATGGCGGTGAGCTCCCGGCTCGCCTGGCCGCTCGTGCCCCCCGTCTGCTTCGGCAGCCGATCCAGGGCGCGCGCGACGTCCTCCCGCAGCGCCGCGACGTTCACGCCCACCTTCTGGAGCACGGGCGCGACCACCGTTTCGTCCTGCTCCAGCAGAGCGTGCAGAAGATGCACGTCCTCCAGGGCCGGATTTCCCCGCCGCCGCGCCTCGCCCGCGGCAGCCTGCAGGGCCTCTCCCGTCTTTACCGTCAGCCGATCCGGATTCAACCATTCCTCCAGGAAGCTCGTTCACACCGGCGGGTGGAGCGGGCAACAGGCGTACCGGGCGCGGCTGCCAGATCGGCTGGTGGGGTCCTCTTGAGGCATGTTCCAGTCGCCGTTAGCTTTCGAGGGTCGCGCCGACTGCATCGCGACGACCTCCCACAACCTCGCAACCAGCCGGAATCGGATCGGGGACGCGCCCTCCCGCGGCTTCTCGCCGCGCCGACGCGTTCATTCCGGTTCCACTCGGTGGGAAGCTTTCTCCCGTCTCGGAGGGTCAGGCATGAAGTCGTTCGCAGCGGCTGCGCTCCTGCTCGTTCCGCTCGTGCTCGCGGCGTGCACGGACGAGGGCACGGGCCCGCTCCAGGAGCAGCGCGAGCCGGAGTCCATCGCGATCAGCGCGTCGGACATCGAGCTGGACGACGGCGACACGCTCCAGGTGTTCGCCAACGTCCTCGACCAGCGCCAGAACGTATTCTCCGACCTGCCCGAGGGCGTGGAGCTCCAGTGGCGGAGCGATGACCCGTCGATCGTTGCGGTCGACGGGAGCGGCCGGCTCGTCGGGGTGTCGCCCGGCACGACGCAGGTGCGGGCGGAGACGGCCGACGGCCTCTCGGCCTCCGCATCGGTCACCGTGCGCGCGGTTCCGCAGAGCATCCTGGTGGTGGCGGGTGGCGGGCAGGATGGCCTTCCCAACAGCGCGCTGCCCGACAGCGTCACGCTGCGCGTCGTCGATCGACACGACGACGGCGTCCCGGGCGCGGAGGTACGATTCCGCGTGGTTTCCGGCGGCGGCAGCATCTCGCCGACGTATGCGACGACGGACGCGGCCGGCGAGGTGCGCGTGAGCTGGACGCTGGGCCCGGTGATCGGCGACCAGCAGATGCAGGCATTCGCGGGCGGGGCGGTTGCTCCGCTGGCGATCGACGCGACCATCTCGCAGGTGATCTTCGGGGCGCTCGACGTGGCGACGACCGCGACGGCGGGCGGTACGCTCGCCGGCGCGATCCGCATCGACAGCAACCTGTATCCCGCCGCCGTGGGCGCGGCGCACGTCGTCCTCACGTGGGACCCTGCGAAGCTCCAGCTGCAGCCGGCCTCGCTCACCTCGGGCGACTATGCGCGGGCGGTGCGCTGGTTCGACAACGGGACCGGCGAGCTGCACGTCGTCAGCTCGGATCCCGACATGCTGCGGGGCGATTTCGCGATCGCCGGCCTTGCCTTCGACGTGGTCGGCGGCGCAGGCACGACGACCAGCCTCCAGCTCGCCATCGAGCAGCTGGTGGGCATCGACTTCCTGGACGTGTCGGCGGCGGGTGTCGCGGGCGACGTCCAGGTCACCATCGACTAGCCGGGGATAGCGACTCATGACGGTTCGACGCGCGATTCGCTGGTCCGCCTTCGCGGCGGGCGCGCTGCTGTCGCTCGCGCCTTCGGCTGCGACTGCGCAGAGCGGCATCAGTGACGTGATCATGCACGGTCGAGCGCACGGCGTGGAGCTGCCGGCCTCGACCCTCGAGTGGATACGGGCGCAGGGTCCGGACGCCTTCGAGTTCCACGGGGCGGGCGTCTGGAAGGGTCGCGTCGCGCGCGTCTCGGAGCGGCGCGCCGCCTTCGACGCGGCGACGCGCGAGCGGCCGGTGCGCGGCGCGACCTCGGTCGTCACCACGCAGGAGCTGCAGGCCGCCGGTGCCGTGCTCGACGGCACGTTCCGCATGCCTCTCCTGCTCGGTCTGCCGAACGACCGCACGGCGCCGCATACGGTCGCGAGCTACCAGGACCGCATGTTCGGCACGGGCGCCGGCGCATACTCGCTGACGGCGTTCTACGACGAGATGTCGGGCGGCCTCTTCGACTTTACCGGCGACGTCATCGGCTGGGGTGCGCTCCCGGAGAATTCGACCTTCTACTACGGCTCTGATCCCGATGACATCTTCGGCAGGACGCCGGACTTCCTTCAAGCGACTCTGGCGGCTCTCGACGGCGGCGTCGATTTCGGCCTCTACGACAACGACGGGCCGGATGGCGTGCCAAACTCGGGAGACGACGACGGCTACGTCGATCTGGCCGCCTTCATGTATTCGGCACACGGCCGCGAGTGTGGCGGCCCCGGCATCTGGGCGCATCGTTTCCGCCTGAGTGGCTGGGGCGTTCCCAACTATGCGACGAACGACGCCGCGGCGAACGGCGGCTCGATCATCGTCCGCGACTACATCATCCAGGGCGGCCTCGACTGCGACGGCGCGAGCCTGCAGCACATCGGCATCGTCGCGCACGAGTCGGGACACGGCTTCGGGCTGCCGGATCTCTACGACACCTGCACGTCCGGCGTCGGCTGCTTCGACGGCAGCGACGGTCAGGGCATCGGCGAGTGGGGGCTCATGGGCTCCGGCAACTGGAACGAGCCGCATTCTCCGGCCCATATGGTCGCCCACTCCAAGGCGTTCCTCGGCTGGATCGACGTCGTGACGATCATGCGCGATACCGCGCTCACGATCGAGCCGATCCTGAACACCCGCGCCGCGTACCGCATCAACATCGCGAACGCGCCCAACGAATACTTTCTGCTCGAAAACCGACAGCGGTTGGGCTCCGACGGCTTCCTCAACGGGACCGGCCTCCTGATCTGGCACGTCGACAGCGTTCGCTACGCGTTGAGGGAAGGCAGCAACAGGGTCAACGCCGACGCGGCCCACAAGGGTCTGGACCTGGAGGAGGCCGACGGCCTGAACCAGCTGGACGGCAACAGCCGCGGCGACGCGGGTGATTCCTGGCCGGGCAGCTCCGGTCGCACGACATTCGATGCGGCGTCCAGCCCCAACTCGGATACGTACGGCGCCGGCGCGTCGAACGTCAGCATCACCGATATCGTGGAAACCGCCGCGGACGACATCACGCTCTTCATCGACATTCCGGACCCGGTCACCTACGGCGACGTGAACGGCGACGACGCTGTGACGATCGCGGACCTCGATATCGTGATGTCGTACACGATCGGCGCGACCGGCCCGGACTATTCCGCGATCACCGTCGGTGACGTCGACGACGACGGTGACGTGGATGCCGTGGATGCGTTCATCATCCACGCCTACGTGGATGGCAAGAGCACGACCGGGTACCGCGTCGGCCAGCAGGGCTTCGAGTAAGGGATCGGCGCATCCCGCGGCGCGCACTGCTCGCGCGTCGAGGCTGCGCTAGAACCGGAGCATGATCGCGTTCACGTAGGGCACGAAGCTGGAGTACCAGAAGTGGCGGAACAGCGGGTCATCCGCGAAGAGCACGATGCGGCCGTCCCCGCGGCTCCGCGTCGCCAGCCAGGTGCCGCGTGATAGTCGCTCGAGGTTCTCGTCGCTGATGACACCGCTCGTGCGGGTGAGGCCGGCCTCGAACCAGGCGGCGCTCTCGAACGACTCGTCCGGCTCGAACACGAGATCGCCGACGTGCAGGACGAACATGCGGTCGCTGTCGCCGCCGGCACCCGCGCCGTAAGCCAGCGGGTGCGCCGGATCGAGGCGCACGGCCAGCACGCTGCCGGCGACCTCCTGCTCCCACTCGGCGAGGTCGCGCTCACGGCGGCCGCGCAGCGCGCGTTCGAGGCGGTCGGACTCGGTCGCCGCTGAATCCTCCAGCGCCTCCCTGATTTCGATGCCGCCGAGCGTGTCGGCGACCGCCTCGGCCGCGCTGCCTACGGCGATGAGCGTCCCGCCCCGCTCGATCCAGCCTCGAGTCGTCTCGACGAACGTGCTGTCCAGGCGCGCCGTCGTCTCCGGCAGGACCACGACATCGTAATCGGCCAGGTCGACGTTTCGGATCCGGTCGAGGGGAACGGCGTCGAACGGCAGCTTCAGCGTCTGCTCCAGGAAGAACCAGTGGGCGCCGAACGACGTGGCGGCGACGCCGGGGCCGGAGATGAGCGCGACCCGCGGCAGCTCCACCTCGAAGGCGCGCTCCGTGCCGATGTCGCTGCCGAACTCCGTCAGGCCGGTACGCACGGGTACGGCAAGCCCGCCGAGCCCCGCCCGCGCCGCCCGTGCCGACAGGTCGGCGTTCGACCAGCGCGGCAGCACGACCGTGCCGGCCGGCCAGACCCGTCCCGCGGCCGTGAAGGACTCCGCGGCGACGCGTCCGCGCCCGCCCGCTTCCAGGAAACGAATCAGGCCGGGCCAGGCGTCGAGGCGCGGCCGCACGAGCAGGGCGTACGGCTTCGCGCCGGAGTCCTCCGCCGCCCCGCCCGCGACGCCCACCTCGCCGAGCAGCGCGGTCGGCCGTTCGACCGCGCGCCAGCCGGCATCCGGGGCGGCCGGGACGGAATGCGCCTCGACGCCGAACGCGTAGGGCAGCGACCACGCGGTCAGATCGTACGAGTACGTTGCGTCCAGCTCGACGTTCGGCACGAGCAGCGTCGTCGCCAGGCGACCTCGGGCTTGCCGAGCGGGAACCAGGTAGGTGCCGCTCGGGAACTCGCGGCGGAGCGAGTAGGCTGCGTGCGGCGCTGCTCCGGCCGTGAACGCTCGCGCGGCGCGGCGCACCTCGATGCCCTGCGCGAGCAGCGCGTCGACCAGCGCTTCCGCCCGCCCGGCCTGATCGGGGATGAGCAGGATGTTGCGGGCATCGGCCGCCGATTCGCGGTGGAAGCGGGCGAAGTCGCGGAGCAGGTGGGTCTTCCGGGCGGCGGCCGCGCGCAGGGTCGCCGCGCCGGACGCGCGATGGTGCTGCGCCCGATCCGCGAGGGTCAGCACGCCGCCGTCGGGCCGCTCGACCGCAAGACCCGCGCGTCCGCCGCCCGCCTGCTCGTAGGTCAGGCCGATAGCCCCCGTCAGGCTCGGCCAGGTGTCGCCGTAGCCGGGATAGAAGAAATCGTAGTCCTCGCCCGTGAAGTACGCCCAGCCGCAGCGATCGAAGGTCTCGGCGTTGGCGGCGCCGAACCACTCGCCCCACTCGAGCACGTGACGCGGGTAGATCGGGTTGATGGGCGGTGCGGCCGGAAAGAAGAAGTAGGACGAGGTGAACGACATCTCGTGGAAGTCGATGTGGACCTGCGGCGACCACTCGTCCCAGCTCGCGAGACGCGCGCGCGTTTCCGGCTGTGTCAGGAAGGCCCAGTCGCGGTTCAGATCGAACAGCCAGTGGTTGTAGCGTCCGCCGGGCCAGGGCTCCCAGTGCTCGCGGGCGTCGGGATTCGGGTTCGGCTGCGCACCCATCGCCTGGCGGTACCAGCCGACGTAGCGCGCGCGCCCGTCCGGGTTCGCCATGGGATCGATGACGACGACGAGCGAGTCGAGCACGCCGCCCACGGTCGAGGCGCCGCGCGCGAGGTCCCAGGCGGTCCACAGCGCCGCCTCGGTCGAGCTCGACTCGTTCCCGTGCACGCCGTAGCTGAGCCAGACCACCGCCGGTCCGCGCGCGGCAATGTCGTTGGCCTCCGCGGCGCGCAGCGCGGGATCGGTCAGCCGTCGGTTCGATCGCGCGATCGCCTCCAGCCGGGCATGCCGCTCCGGCCGCGCGATCACCAGCTGGAGCAGCGGCCGATCCTCCGGCGTGCGGCCGTACTCGCGCAGCTCGACCAGCTCGGAAGCGTCGTCGAGCGCGCGGGCATAGCGCTCCACCTCCTCGGTGGTCGTGAAGCGCTCGCCGAGGGAGAAGCCCAGCACGTCGGCGGGAGACGGGATGCTCGCGCCGGCGGCCGCGGCGGTCCCGCTGGGCGCGTCGCAGATTTGCGCGCTCGCGGGCGCTGCGAAGACGGCGCACGCGGCACACGCGGCGAGCGCGGCGAACACGGCACGGACGCCCGCGGATCTCCTCATGCGCCGGTCACAGGCTGTCGGCCTCGGGAGCGCCGGCGGCGGCGGAATCACGCGCGGCGATGCTGTCGAGGATCGCGCGCCACGTTTCGGCCAGACCGTCGGGGTTGGCGGCGTGCCGGTCTACGTAGTCGCGCAGATCGGCCGCGGTTACATCGTGAGCGGCGAGGATCGAGTCGCGCACCGCCGCGTCGAGGGAGTCGGCGACGACCGCCCCTCTCAGATCCACGTACGTGCCGACGAATGTCTCCTCGTCGATTCCCTCGGACTCCGATTCTTCGGCACACGCCATCGTCAGCCCCGCGCACAGCGCGATCCCGGACGCGAGACCACGGCCGAGCGGGCCGCTCACTGCCGGCCGAGAAGACGCAGCGCGATCGCCGCGCCCTGGTTCATGCCCTGCGCGCCGAGCAGCATGACGAGGTCGCTCGGCTTTCCGAGCGGCACCACTTCCGCAATCGCGTCTTCCAGCCCGTCGTGGTAGGAGTGCGGCGCGGCGCTGTCGGCGAGGCCCTCGAGGAACGCTTCCCGCTCGTCCGGCTGCACCGCGTTCGCGTCATCGGTCACATCGGCTGCGGCCGTCACGACGATGCGCTCGACCGGCAGGCGTCGCGTCCAGATGGCCACGGCCTCCGCGTCCCGCTGGTTGATGTGCGCGCCGCGGCGCCCGCGAATCGCGTAGACGACGAACATCCGGTCGTGCGGCACGACTTCGGCCACCTCGAAGACGCCGCTGATGCTGTCGGGATGCCCGACCGTGTCGTCGAGCAGCGTGACCGGACCCGGCCGCAGCACCTGCATGCGACGGGGCAGCGGCGCCAGCTCGGTCAGCGCGACCGCCGTGGTCTCGGGATCGACGCCCAGCGACAGCGCAGCGGCCGCGGCGAGCGAAGCGTTGTTGACCGCCGCGCGCCCGAGCAGCTTGAGCGCCGCCGGCAGCGTCATGGGCGGAACGAAGCTGCCGTCGACGCGCGGGTACGGCTCCTCGATCTGGAAGAGCAGCCGAGTGCCGTGCGACGTCATCGCCATGCGCTCGATGTGCAGCGCCACGTTCTCGGTTCCCGAGCCGCAAGGCACCGCGCGCACCGGCCGATCCGCCACCAGCCGATCGAGCAGTCGGTCGCCCGCGGGATAGATGAGCGGCGCTTCCGGGTCCACGTGCTCGAAGAAGCGGCTCTTCGCCTCGACGTACTGCTGGAAGGTCTCGTGAAACTCCAGGTGCTCGAGCATTACCAGATTCGTGAAGATGCCGAGCGGGAAGCGCAGCCCGTGCACGCGCTCCTGCACCAGCGCGTGACTCGTGACTTCGATCAACGCCGTGTCCGCGTGCGGCGCGATGCGCGCGAGCGACTCATGCAGCTCGAGCGGCCCCGGCGTCGTCATGCCGGTGTCGTGCTTGTCGTCTCCCCAGCCGCTGCCGAGCGAGCCGATCACGCCGGGCCTCATGCCCGCGCGCGCCAGGATGGTCTCCAGCATCGCGATGACGGTCGTCTTGCCGACGGTTCCGGTGACCCCGATCAGGCGCAGACGATCGGCCGGCCGGCCGAACCATTCGGCGGCCAGCAGCGCGAGCGCGCGGTGGCTGTCGCGCACGCGCACCGTAGGCACGCCCAGATCCGGGATGTCGCGCTCCGCCACGACCGCGACCGCCCCGGCACGCACCGAGGCCGCGGCGTGGTCGTGGCCGTCCGCGCCGGTGCCGCGCAGCGCGACGAACAGCGCGCCGTTGCGCGCGCGACGGGAGTCGTCGACGATCGCCTGGATCGTGGCGTCGCCGCCGCTCTCGGCGCCCGCGACAACTTCGTCACCCAGCGGCGCGAGCAGCGCGCTCAGCAGACGCGCTTCCCCGTTCACTCCCATTCGATCGTGGCCGGTGGCTTGGAGCTGACGTCGTAGCAGACACGATTCACGCCCGCCACCTCGTTGATGATGCGGTTCGAGACGCGGCCGAGCACGTCGTACGGGAACGGGAACCAGTCGGCGGTCATGCCGTCGCGACTGGTCACGGCGCGCAGCGCGATCACGTTCTCGTAGGTGCGGTTGTCGCCCATCACGCCGACACTGCTGACCGGCAGGAGCACCGCGAACGCCTGCCAGATGTCGTCGTATAGGTCGGCCGCCCGGATCTCGTCGATGTAGATCCGATCCGCCGCGCGCAGCACGTCGAGTCGCTCGACCGTGATGTCGCCCAGCACGCGCACGGCGAGTCCGGGACCGGGAAACGGGTGGCGCCCGACCAGCTCCTCGGGCAGGCCGAGCTCACGGCCCACTCGCCTCACCTCGTCCTTGAACAGCTCCCGCAGCGGCTCGATGAGCTGAAACTTCATGTCCTTCGGCAGGCCGCCAACGTTGTGATGCGTCTTGATCGTCGACGACGGTCCGCGCACGGCCAGCGACTCGATTACGTCGGGATAGAGCGTCCCCTGCACGAGGAAGCCGGCCTCGTTGCCGATGTCCGCGGTCGCGCGCTCGAACACGCGGATGAACGTCTCGCCGATGACCCGCCGCTTTTCCTCCGGATCGACCACGCCGCCGAGCCGGGACAGGAACCGCTCCGCCGCGTCGACGACCTCCAGCCGGATGCCCAGGTGCTCGCGGAACGTCCGCTCGACGTGCTCGCGCTCGCCCTGCCGCAGCAGGCCGGTGTCGACGAAAACGCAGATGAGCTGATCGCCGATGGCGCGGTGCACGAGCGCGGCCGCGACCGAGGAGTCGACGCCGCCCGACAGCCCGCAGATGACCGACGCTCCGCCCACCTGGCCGCGGATGCGATCGATCGCCTCGTCGATGAAGGAGCCCGCCGTCCAGCCGGGCTCGCAGCCGCAGATCCGGAACACGAAATTCGAGAGCATGCGGTCGCCCGCCGCCGTGTGCGCCACTTCCGGATGGAACTGCACGCCGAAGAGCGGTGCGTTGTCCGCGCGCATGGCGGCGACGGGCAGCGAAGAGGTGCGCGCGAGCGTGCGGAATCCCGGCGGTGGCGAATCGACGTGGTCGCCGTGGCTCATCCATACCGTCGTCTTCTCGCCCGGCTCGAAGCCGTGGAACAGGTCGTCCGGCTCGTCGATCGACACCTCGGCCCGGCCATACTCCCGCTTCCCCGGCTGCACCCGCGCGCCGCGCATGTGCGCGATCAGCTGCATGCCGTAACAGACACCGAGCACGGGCACGCCCAGGTCGAGAACGGCGGGATCGGACGGCGGCGCCTGGTCGCCGTAGACCGACGAGGGGCCGCCCGAGAGCACGATGCCCTTCGGCGCCCACTCCCGGACGGCGTCCGCCGACATGGTCGGTGGGTGGATCTCGCAGTAGACCCGCTCCTCGCGGATGCGGCGCGCGATGAGCTGCGTGAACTGGGAGCCGTAATCGATGATCAGGATGCGGTCTTTCACGTGCGCGCTCCCTGGCTGGACGCCTTCACAGGCGGTCCTCCAGCGCGTGCAGCGCTTCGATCTCTCCGCGGACCAGATCGTCGTATGTCTCCCGGCGCCGGATCAGCCAGTCGTCCTCCCCATCGACCATCGCCTCGGCCGGTCGCGGCCGCGCGTTGTACGTCGACGACATGGCGAAGCCGTACGCGCCAGCGGTGCGCACCGCGAGCAGCTCACCGGCCTCGGGCATCGCCATGCTGCGGTCGAGCGCGAGGAAATCGCCGCTCTCGCAGATCGGTCCGACCACGTCGACCTTGACGTGCTCCCGGTCCGTGTGACGCCGCGCGGGCTGCACGCCGTGATAGCTCGCGTAGTGGCTCGGGCGGATCAGGTCGTTCATGCCGGCGTCGGTGATGACGTACGTGCGGCTGCCCATGCGCTTCACGTAGAGCACGCGCGTAAGCAGCATGCCCGCAGGCCCGACCAGATACCGACCCGGCTCCAGGACCAGCCGCAGCTTGCGGTCGCGCAGCAGCGGCACGAGCTGCGCGGCGAACTCCGGCATGCTGGCGGACTCCAGGTTGTGATCCGGGTCCTCGTAGTTGATGCCGAAACCGCCGCCGATATCGACGTAGCGCAGGTTCATGTCCTCGTCGTTGAGCTCGTCGATCAGCGCCATGACCTGTTCGAGCGCCTGCCGATACGGCTCGGGATCGACGATCTGGCTGCCGATGTGCACGTCGACGCCCTTGACCTTGATCCACGGCAGCTTCGCCGCCAATCGATACAGGCGCATCGCATCCTCGTACGGGATGCCGAACTTGCTCTCCTTGTGGCCCGTGCGAGTGTAGGCGTGGGGCGTTGCGGGGTCGATCGCAGGATTCACGCGCAGCGCGATGTTGGCGCGCTTGCGCATCGTGCTGCCCAGCGACGACAGCGCCCGCAGCTCGCCCTCGCTCTCCACATTGAAGCCGTAGATCCCGACTTCGACCGCGGCCGCCATCTCGACCACGGTCTTGCCCACGCCGCTGAAGAGAATGCGTGTCGCGGGCACGCGCGCGCGCAACGCCCGGAACAGCTCGCCCCCGCTCACGATGTCCGCGCCCGCCCCCAGCGCGGTCAGCAGCCTCAGCACCGACAGGTTGCCGTTCGCCTTGACCGAATACGCAATGAGCGGATCCGCCTCCGCGAATGCGTTCTTCACCTCCCGGTATCCCGCCTCGATGCCGGCCCGGCTGTAGACGTAAAGCGGGGTACCGTACTGTGCGACCAGCCTCTCGGCGGGAACGCCCTCGCAGTGGAGCGCGTCGTTGCGATAGTCGAAGACCGCCGCGCGCGCGGCCGGCGGGACGTTCGTCAGTACGCTCTGGCCCACACCGCCTCCACGGTCGCCTCGCCGCCACAGACCATGCACGTCGTCGGCGCCGGATCGCTGCAGTACTCCTCCGAAGGGAGCACGCGGATCGTCGCCTTCGTCTCCTCCTTCACTCGCTCCTCGCAGGCGGCCGCGCCGCACCAGCCGGCGAAGTAGAAGCCGCCTTCCGCATCGATCCGCTCTCGGAAACGATCGTAGTCGATCGGACCGCGATGCGAGCCCGCCTCGCGGCGGCGCAGTGCGGCGTCGAACAGCGCCGCCTGCATGCCCTCGAGCAGAGGCGTCATGCCGTCCACCGCCTCGGACTCGGGGAGGATGAGTTTCCGCTCCTGGCCTTCCTCGACGAGGCGGCGGACGAGCACGACCTGTCCGTTCTGGACATCGCGGGGTCCGATTTCCATGCGTAGCGGCACGCCCTTCCGCTCCCACTCCCAGAACTTGGCCCCGGGAGACATGTTCTCGCGCAGGTCGACGTGTACGCGCACGGCGCGTTCCTTTAGTCTGTCGGCGATCTCGCTGGCCTTGGAGACCACCGTCGCCCGCTGATCGTCGGAACGGAAGATCGGCACGATGACGACCTGATGGGGCGCCAGGCGCGGCGGCATAATGAGCCCGTTGTCGTCGCCATGTGTCATGATGAGGCCGCCGACCAGCCGAGTCGACACTCCCCACGAGGTATTCCAGGCGAACTCCCAGCCGCCGCTCTCCGCCTGAAATTTGAGCTCGAACTGCTTCGCGAAGTTCTGGCCGAGCATGTGGGACGTGCCCGCCTGGAGCGACTTGCCGTCCTGCATGAGAGCTTCGCAGGCATACGTCTGCACCGCGCCCGGAAAGCGCTCGGACGCCGTCTTGTGGCCGGTGATCACCGGCATGGCCATCCAGTTCTCCATGAAATCGCGGTAGACACCGAGCATGCGCAGCGCCTCCTCGTCGGCCTCCGCCTCGGTCGCGTGAGCCGTGTGGCCTTCCTGCCAGAGGAACTCGAGCGTCCGCAGGAACAGGCGGGTACGCATCTCCCAGCGGACCACATTCGCCCACTGGTTGATGAGGATGGGCAGGTCGCGGTAGCTCTGCACCCACTTCGCGAACGTGTCGTAGATGATGGTCTCGGAGGTGGGTCGCACGACGAGTGGCTCCTCGAGCGCGGACTCGGGATCCGGCACCAGCCTGCCCTCCGCGTTCGCCACGAGACGCGTGTGCGTGACGATCGCCATCTCCTTCGCGAATCCCTCGACGTGCTCGGCCTCGCGCGTGATGAAGCTGAGCGGGATGAAGAGCGGGAAGTAGGCGTTCTGGTGCCCCGTCGCCTTGAACATGTCATCGAGCGCGCGCTGCATCAGCTCCCAGACCCGATAGCCGTACGGCCGGATGACCATGCTGCCCCGCACCGGGGAGTAATCCGCGAGCTCCGCGCGCAGCACCAGCTCGTTGTACCAGGCGCTGAAATCGTCCGCTCTCGTGGGGAGAGCCTTGTCCTCCGCCATCTATCGTTCGCCGTCTGAGTCCATGAGCCGATCGTCGTCCCGGCGATGTCCGGGTCCGCGCCGCGTTCGCTCCACCCAGACGCGCACGCCGACGATCAGGAGTACGCCGGTGCCGACCGTGCCGAGCACCAGCAGCCAAGCCTGGAGAAACGGCAGGTGTCCGAGCGCGAAGCGCGCGACCAGCGCCGAGCCCGCGAACGCGACGATCACCGCGGCCGCGGCGAAAAGGCGGGCATAGAACGTCGCCTGACGCACGGCGCGCTGCGTCGGATCGTCGGGAGGCGTCACGCGACGCCCAGGTCGACGAGCGGCACCCGCCGCTCCTGTCCCGAATCCATCTCCTTCACGACCGCCTCTCCGCGGGCCACTTCCTCCGGCCCGAGCACGACGGTGTGCCGGGCGCCGCGCCCGCCCGCTTCCTTGAACTGCCGGCCGACGCCGGTCGGGCGCAGGCTGTACACGACGGAAGCGCCGCTCGCGCGCAATGCCCGGGCCACCCGCCGTACCATGGGGTGCTGCTCGTCGCCGATCGCCACGATGAAGTAGTCGACGGTGGGCCGCACATCCGGAAGCAGCCCGCGCTCCTCGAGCAGCTCCGCGAGGACGACGTCGCCCATGCCGAAGCCGACCGCCGGCAGGTCGGAGGCGCTGACGCGCGCGAGCAGGTCGTCGTAACGCCCGCCGCCGCAGATCGCGCGCAGCTCGCCGCGGCGATCGAAGATCTCGAAGACCGTGCCCGTGTAGTAGGCGAGTCCGCGCACAATGCGGGCGTCGAAGGTGACGAAATCGCCGAAGCCGGCGTCGTGGAGGTAGCCGAGGTAGCGGCGCATGCGCGCGACCTCGTCATCGACGCCCGGCCGGCCGGCGAACGAGCCGGCGAGGGTGTCGAGCGCGCCGTCGTCGAAGAGGGAGAGGATGCGATCGGCGACGGCCGCTTCCAGGCCGGCGCCCTCCAGCAGCCGCGTCCGCGTCCGCGCGCGCTCCTCCCGCTCCAGCTTGTCGATCACGGCGTAGACGGCGGGCAGCCTGTCGGCGGCGACGCCGAGCGAGAGCAGCACCCGCTCCATCAGCCGACGGTCGCTGACGCGCGCCACCACGTCGTCGGCCGTCAGACCGAATGCCTGTAGCGCATCGAGGGCGACCGACAGCACCTCCGCGTCCGCCGCGATGTCCTCCTCCCCCACGATGTCGACGTTCCACTGGAAGTGCTCGCGCAGGCGCCCGCGTTGCGCGCGCTCGTAGCGGAATAGCTGCGGCGTGCTGAACCAGCGGATCGGCTTGGCCATGCCGCCGGCGCGCGCGCCGATCATGCGCGCGAGCGTGGGCGTCATTTCAGGGCGGAGCGCGACCTGGCGGTCGCCCTTGTCGGTGAAGCTGTAGAGCTGAGCGACGATCTCCTCTCCACTCTTTTCCGTGTACAGCTCCAGCGGCTCGAGCGGCGGACCGTCGTACTCCTCGAAGGCGTAGCGATGCGCGGTTTCCCGCCACGTCGAGACGATATGTGCGCGAACGGCGAAGTCGGCCGGGTAGAAGTCGCGGAACCCTGGCAGGCTCTTGAACTCAGGCATCGGCCGAATCTAGACGGCGCACTCAGCGCTGCAAGGCCACGTCGACGACGGGATCGGGCGCCCAGCCCGGGTCGATGCCGAGCCGGATCATCGCCTCGCCGACCGTGTGGAACGAGCCGGTGACGAGAACGGTGGCATCGCCGGCGGCGCGCACGGCCTGGACGGCGTCACCGAGGAGGGGGACGACCTCCGCGCGGCCCGGCGGCAGCGCCGCCGCGGCGGCAGCCGGATCCCACGCGCGGCCCGCGGGCGCGTGCTCGGGGCGCGTCAGCACGATGCGGTCGGCGATCGCAGACAACGATGCGAGCATCGCTGTCCAGTCCTTGTCCCCCATCACGCCGAGCAGCACGGCGAGCGGACGAGCGACGCGCGATTCCAGCACGGTGGCCGCGAGGCGCTGGATCGACGACGGATTGTGCGCCACGTCGAAGATCCAGGTACGGCCGTCCACGCGCTCGATCTGGAAGCGGCCCGGCCAGCGGGTCGCTTCGACCCCGCGCCGCGCGGCGTCGAGTGTTACCCGCTCGTGCAGCGGGCTCAGCTCGAGCGCGCGCAGCGCGAGCGCGGCGTTCCGCGCCTGCTGCGGACCCGCGAGAGGCAGGCGCGCCTCGAGCATGCCCCAGCGCGTTGCGAGTCGGAAACGGGTGCCGTCCGAGTCCCAATCGAGCAGCTCGGGCTCGTCCGGCGGAAGGCGGTGCACGATCGCTCCGCGCTCCCGCGCGCCGTCGACGAGCACGGACAGCATCGAGGGGTCCTCCTCGCCGACCAGGAACGGCACGCCCGGCTTCGCGATGCCGGCCTTCTCCCGAGCGATGCCGACCGGATCCGGGCCCAGGAATTCCACGTGGTCGACAGCGACGTTGGTCACGACCGTCACGTCGGGCGCGATCACGTTGGTCGCGTCCAGACGGCCGCCCAGGCCGACTTCCACCACGGCCACATCGACATGCGCGCGCGCGAAGGCATCGAACGCGATCGCGGTCGTGGCCTCGAAGAACGAAGGCGCCTCGCGCTCGATGTGCGGCCAGAGTGCGCGGGCGGACTCGAGCAGCGCGACCTCCTCGATGAGGCGCCCGTCGATGCGCACGCGTTCCCGGAAGCTGGTGAGATGGGGCGACGTGTAGAGGCCGGTGCGGAGACCGGCGGCGCGCAGAACGGCTTCGGCGACCGCTGCGGCCGTGCCCTTCCCGTTCGTGCCGGCGATGTGGATAGCGCGCCACGCGCGCTCCGGATTGCCCACCGCATCGAGCAGCCGCTGCGTGCGGTCGAGGCCCCAGCGGATGCCCCCGCTCAGGCGGGGAAACAGCTCGCGAACGAGGCCCGGGTAGTCGAGCGCCTCAGCCCTCCGCGCGGACATCGGCGCCGGCGCTCGCATCGGTGGCCGCGCCGTTCGCGGCGGCCGCGGGCTGGCCGAGCATGTGGCGCAGCAGACGAGCAACCGTGTCCTTCAGCTCGCGCCGATCCACGATGAGGTCGAGCATGCCGTGCTCCAGCAGGAACTCCGCCGTCTGGAATCCCTCCGGCAGCTCCTGCTTGATCGTCTGCTCGATGACGCGCGGTCCGGCGAAGCCGATCAACGCGCCGGGCTCCGAGATGTTGACGTCGCCGAGCATCGCATAGGACGCGGTGACGCCGCCGGTCGTCGGGTCGGTCAGGATCGAGACGAACGGCAGACCGGCCTCGTGCAGCTGCGCCAGCAACGCCGACGTCTTGGCCATCTGCATGAGCGAGAGGATGCCCTCCATCATGCGCGCGCCGCCCGACGCGCTCACCAGGATCAGCGGGTGCCGCTCATCCAGCGCGCGCCGGCTCACGCGCGCGATCTTCTCGCCCACCACGGACCCCATGCTGCCGCCGATGAAGGCGAAGTTCATGACGCCGAACGATGCATCGATGCCGCCGATCCGGCCGACGCCGGTGACGACCGCATCGCCGCGACCCGTCTTCCGCTCGGCGGCGCTCAGCCGCTTGCTGTACGGCTTCAGGTCCGTGAAGTGGAGTGGATCGGCACTGCGCATCGTGGCGTCCATCTCCTCGAACGAATCCTCGTCGACGAGCAGGGCGAGGTATTCGTCCACGCCGATGCGGAAGTGGTGGCCACACGAGGGACACACGTGCCGGTTCTGGACCAGCCGCTCGCGGTACAGGATCTCGCCGCAGTCCGGACACTTGTCGAAGACGTCGCTCGGCAGCTCGCGCCGATCGGTCGCCTTCAGCTTCTGTTTTTCCTTCTTGAACCAGCTCACAGGATCACGCCTCGTCTGCGATGCTCCGCCGCCGCGCGCTGCACGATGCCGATCGCGATGTAGGTCGCGACCAGGAACGAGCCGCCGTAACTCAGGAACGGCAGCGGAATGCCGGTGATCGGCATGAGTCCGATCGTCATCCCTACGTTCACGAACACATGGGCGAACCAGGCGCCGAAGACACCGAACACCACGATGCCCGCGAATGGATCCGCCACCCGCTCGGCGATCCGTACCAGCCGCCAGAGGATCAGACCGAACACGATGAGCACGGGCAGTGCGCCGAACAGGAATCCCAGCTCCTCGCCGATGACACTGAAGATGAAGTCCGTGTGCTGTTCGGGCAAAAAGGCGAGGCGTTTCTGGGAGCCCTCCAGGAATCCCTTGCCGAAGAGACCGCCCGACCCGATCGCGACCTGCGACTGGATCAGCTGGTATCCCGAGCCGCGCGGATCGAGGGACGGATCGAGAAAGCTGATCAGGCGGGCCTGCTGGTATGGCTCGAGCGAGTTCCAGAGCGGGCCGCGGATGGTGCCGGCGAGCAGGTTCACCACGAGGACCGTGACCGACTCCCACAGGTATGGCCGGTAGATCATCAGGAAGACGACGATGAGCAGCATGTAGACGCTGAACACCCACGTCGACATCGACAGGAACAGCGCGAGCAGCGGGCTGATCAGCATGAACATCATGCCGCCGGGCACGCCGGCCCAGTACATCGTGGCGATGAGCGCTGCACCGAAGACCATCGCGGTCCCCAGGTCCGGCTGGGCCATGACCAGCATGAAAGGGACGCTGGCGATCAGAAGCGGGAGCCAGAGCTGCCCGAGCGACTGCGGCGGCTCACGGCGCGAGCCCATCACGCGCGCAAGCATGAGGATCGTGGCGATGTTCATGAACTGCGACGGCTGCACGGCGAGCGGTCCGATCTCGAGCCAGCTTTTCGTGGTGGCCGCCGTACCGCGACCCACGCCGACGACGAGTGTCGCGAGCAGCGAAAGAAGGCCGAGGACGTACGCGGGAATCGCGGCCCACTCGAACCACTGAATCGGGATGCGGACGATCATGAACATCACCCCGAGCGCGATGATGAGCCACGCGATCTGCTGCTTCCAGACGTGCATCACGCGTGAGTCCGGCGCGTCGAGTTGCCCGGCCGAGTAGACCATCAGCACGCCGAACGCCGACAGGGCCAGTACCAGCGCCAGCAGGATCGGGTCGCCGAAGAACTTCCGGAAACGGTCGCTCAGTGCCATCAGATCGTGGGAACGGTGGTGGACGACGCCGTCGTCGTGTCCGGCGCGGCGGGTGCCGCCGCGTCGCGCACGATGCGCAAATAGTAATCCGCGATCCGTGCCGCCAGCGCCGCGGGGGCTTCGTCGCTGGGCGACCGGTCGAGGAGGACTCCGATAGCGATGCGATCCGGCTGCCCGTCGTCTCCGGCGACGCCGACGAACCAGCCGGTGGGGCGGGCGGCGCCGGGCTGCGTGCGGGCGCGCGTGATCTGCCCCCGAATGCGGGTGCCGCCGCTCATCATCCGGCCGGCGGCCGCGGCGGGGCCGCCGGCGCCCGTGACGCCGTCGAGCATCGCCAGGAGGTCCCGGGTCCGCTCCGGCGGGAGCTCCAGCCGCCGGGGCTCGTCCGCGGGCGCCGCCCCCGTCAGGCGCGGAGCCGGCGCGCCGCCGCCATTCGCGATCGCGGCATATGCGTGGGTCGTGCGCAGCAGCGTCAACTCGTTGATCCCCTGCCCCGTCGCGAGATCCAGCGCATCCGACGGGTTCGGCGCGCGCCCGAGGCGCGCCGCGAGCTCGGCAACGTCGGACGGGAACGTGCCGGGCCGCTCCTCGGGCAGCTCGATGCCCGTCGGAGCGCCGAGGCCGAGCCGCGCGCCCGCCTCCAGCAGCGCCTGGAGGCCGAGCCGCAGCGCGATCTGGTAGAAGTATACGTCGCACGCCTCCCGGATCGCGCCCTCGAGCGCGAGCTGCCCGTGCCCATCCGGCTTCCAGCAGCGGAAGTAGCGCTCGCCGTAGCGCATCCCGCCACGGCAGGGTATCGCCTGCGGCCGCTGGAGATCGATGTGGCCGGTCTCCATCGCGAGAGCGGCCGTGATCGGCTGGAACACGGCACGTGGCGGCTCGACGTCCGTGACGGGCACATTGCCCGCCGCGTCGCCGCCCTGCGCCTCCCGCCCCGGCACGTTCGGCGGGTTCGAGTACAGCGCCAGCACGTCGCCCGTCGGGATGTCGAGGACGACGGCGGCGGCGCGCACGCGGGTCGGCAGCAGCTCGGCAATGTGCCGCTGGAGGCCGAGGTCCAGGCGCGTGCGCAGCACACGGCCCCGAATCGGAGTCCGATACGGCGCCTGCGTCGGATCGGTAACGACCGAGCCGGCGGGGCCCATCTCGACGTAGCGGAGACCCGCGACGCCCGCGAGCAGCGAGTCGAAGGCGAGCTCGAGGCCGGCGCGGCCGACGATCCGCCCGGCGTCGACGCCGATCGGGTTCTCGCCGCTGCCCGGCGGCCACGTGGCCGACCCGACCCGGCCGACCACGGGCTCGGCTGCGGGTCCCGCGGGATAGGTGCGACGCGGCCAGGGCTCGAGCAGCACACCCGGCAGCTCGCGGTGACTGGCCGCGAGCTTCACCACATCGGCCGGCGCCAGCTCCGTCGTCACGACGAATGGCCGGGACGTAGCACGAGCGACCCGCTCCGCGCGCTCACGCCACGACTGCGGCAGGTCCAGCAGTCGCGCGAGGCGTTCCAGCCGCGCCTGCATCGAATCGGGGGGGGCCGGCATCAGCACGAGCGCCGTCGCGGAATCACTGCCCGCGAGCAGCACGCCGTGCCGGTCGAAGATCGAGCCGCGCGGCGCGGGCAGGGGCAGCGACCTCAGTCGATTCCCCTGCTGAACCAGCACCTCCGCGCCTTCGCGCAGCACCTGCGTGCGGAAGACCACGAGCCCGAGCAGAGCGAGCGCTCCCGCGGCGAGCGTCACCGCGAAGCGCGCGCGCCTTCGAGGCGTGTCGAGCGAGATCTTCTTCATGAGCTCCGCGAAGGAGGCGCGCCGCGGCATGGCCGCCGCGGCGCGGCTTCAGCGCTCGCGCGCGAAGGCGCGGTACGCCGAAAAGAGGACGAGGCCCGCAAGCGCCGCATACCCCGCGGCGAGAGGCGCCTCGATCAGCAGTGTCGATACCGCATCGCGAACGCCGACCACCCGCGCCACGACGAAATAGAGCGCGTCATGGACCCATTTGCCGATGAACAGGTAGATCGCGAGGAAGAACATGCTGTCGCCGACGAAGTAATCGCGCGTGCGACTGCCGAAGTAGCCGAGGATCGTCAGCACCACGGCGTCGGATCCGAAGGTCGTCAGGTTCACCGAATCCCGGATCAGGCCGATCGCCAGACCGAGCCCCGATGCGTAGCCCGCGGGCATACGCCGGGCGGCGAGCAGCAGCGCGACCGTCAGCAGGTCCGGCACCCAGAAGCCGAGTCCCAGGCCCACCCGCAGGAACAGATGCAGCGCGATCAGCAGCACGATGAAGACGACGAAGGGCCAGCGCCTGTCCATCAGCGATCATCCCCCGCGCCTGCCACACCCGCAGCGTCCCCGCTTCCGCCTCGCGGCGCGGTGTCCGGGGGCGCCGGCACGAACCAGATGTTCGCGACGTCCCAGGCGGCCGAGCCCTCCGGCTTGCGGCCGACCAGCACGTGCGACACCGACTCGGGCCGCACCAGCGGTCGCAGGATGTAGCTCTTGCGCCAGCCGGTATCGGCCTCGTCAATGCCGAGCACGACGCCGATCGGCAGGCCGCGCGGATAGACGCCGCCGCGACCGGACGTGACGATACGCGTGCCCGCCGGAATGTCGCTGTGGAAGGGAGCACCGGTCAGCGTGAGCAGGTCCTCCTCACGGAAGCGCCCGGGCCGCGGCTCGACGATGCCGTACGCCGCGCCGTCCGCCGTCATCGCGCTCGCCCGGAACTCCGCATGCGTCCAGTCGACGCCCTGCGACGTGTGCTCCTCGGCTTCCCTCACGACGCCAACCAGGCCGCCCGCAGCCACGACCGGGCTGCCGGCGAGCACGCCGTCCGCGGTACCGACATTCAGCAGAAACGTGCTTTCACCGCCCGAAATACCGATGCGGACCAGCCGCGCCGGCATGAACGTCGGCGCGGCGCGCTCCTCCAGTCCGAGCAATGCGCGCAGCCGGCGGTTCTCTTCGACGATCGGCGCCTGCGCCGCCAGCACGGCGACCAGTGAATCGCGCTGCGCACGGATCCCGCTCACGTCCACCGAGCGGGTGTCCTGATCGGCGATCGCCGCCTGAAAGCCCATGAACGGACGCAGCACCGTTACGCGCACGGTCCGGCGGATGGGCGCCTGGTAATTGTCGGGCAGGAAGTAGAGCAGCAGTGCGAGGACCAGGAAGATGCCCGCGATCAGCGTCTCGCGACGCCGACCCTTTCGACTCTCGAAGTAGCTCGGCACCTAGCGGCCGCAGATCGCCGGAGTGCTGGGATCCCGCTTCACTAGGCCGCGAGCACGCTGCGGTATCGGGGCAGATCGTCCAGAATGCGACCCGCTCCCCTCACCACGCACGTCAGCGGCTCCTCGTCCACGTGAATCGGCAGATTGGTTTCGTGCGAGAGCAGCTCGTCCAGCCCGCGGATCAGCGAGCCGCCACCGGTCATCACGATGCCGCGGTCGACGATGTCCGACGCCAGCTCCGGCGGCGTGATCTCCAGCGCCCGACGAACCGCGTCGACGATCTGCTGCACCGGCTCCTGGATGCACTCGCGGATCTCCTGCGAATGGACGCGCACCGTCTTCGGGATGCCGCTCACCAGATCGCGACCCTTCACTTCCATCTCGCGCTCGTCGCCGCGGTTGAACGCCGAGCCGATCTGGATCTTGATCGACTCCGCCGTCGGCTCACCGATCAGCAGGTTGTAGTTCTTGCGCAGGAACGACACGATCGCGAGGTCGATCTCGTCGCCGCCGACCCGGATCGACGTATCCGACACGATGCCGTTCAGCGCGATCACCGCGATCTCCGTCGTGCCGCCGCCGATGTCGATCACCATGTTCCCCGTCGGCGTCTCCACCGGCAGGCCCACACCGATCGCGGCCGCCATCGGCTCCGCGACCATGTAAACCTCCTTCGCGCCCGCCGCCTGCGCGCTCTGTCGCACCGCGCGCCGCTCCAGCTCCGTAATCCCCGACGGCACCCCCACCACCACGACCGGCTTGATGCGGAAGAAGCGCTTCGACGTCACCTGCCGCAGGAAGTGGCGCAACATGATCTCGGTGATGTCGACATCCGCGATCACGCCGTCCTTCAGCGGCCGCACCGCGACGATCCCCTCCGGGGTGCGTCCGAGCATCCGCTTCGCCTCGAGTCCGATCCCCGCGACCCGCTGCGTGCCTCGCTCCACCGCGACCACCGACGGCTCGTTCAGGACAATGCCTTCGCCCTTTACGTATATGAGCGTGTTCGCGGTCCCGAGATCCACCGCGATATCGTTGACCGGGAACAGCCCGGATTTGAGCCAGTTGGTCAGCGCGCCCCCCCTGCGAGGTCCCGCCGTGAGACCGTTCGGATCGTTGGAGCGGCCCGTCGGCGTGCGGACCGCGTGCAAATTGCGCCGGAAAGTAAAGGCCGACCCGCGGCCTCGCAAGAAGCGAGCACGCCGCGAACTGGCCCGGAAAGCCAATCATGCCAACGAGTTAGGGCCAACCATCGCCTATTTGGGCAGCACGCGCATCGCCGCGGTTTTCTCCGCCGCTGCCGTGGCGCGCCCGCGCGCATGCTTCAGCGCGTGCCCGTGCTCCCGAAACCGCCTGCCGCTCGCTCGGTATCCGACAGCTCGTCGACCTCCCGCCAGGCCACACGTGCGACCGGAGCAACCACCATCTGTGCGACCCGCTCGCCATGCTCGACGCGCTGCGGCGAGCGATCCAAATTGACGACCGGCAGAAGCAGCTCGCCGCGATAATCACTGTCGATCGTCCCCGGCGAGTTGACCAGGCCGATGCCGCGCCTGCTGGACAATCCGGAGCGCGGCCGCACCTGCGCCTCGAACCCGGACGGCACCGCGATGGCGAGCCCCGTCGGCACGAGCGCGCGCTCCATCGGCTCGAGCACCAGCTCGGGACCGGCGTTGCGCAGATCGACGGCCGCCGCTCCCGCCGTCGCGTACGACGGCAGCTCCCAGCCTTGCGGGAAGTTCCGCAGTCGTCGGATCTGCACCTCGATCTCGGTCATGCGTCCCTGGGCCAAGCCGTATTCCGTATACGGTATACCGTCTACGGAATACCGCGTTTCTAGAGCAGCTTCTCGACCGGCGTGTAGTCGAGCGAGAACGCTTCCGCGACGCCCGGATACGTCACCTTCCCGCGTACGACATTCACGCCGAGCGCCAGGCTGCGATCCTCGCGGCAGGCTTTGTCCCAGCCCTTGCTTGCGAGTGTCAGCGCGTAGGGGAAGGTCGCGTTGGTGAGCGCGAGCGTGGACGTGCGCGGCACGCCGCCGGGCATGTTGGCGACGCCGTAGTGGATTACGCCGTCGACGACATAAATGGGATCCTCGTGCGTCGTCGGGTGGATCGTCTCGACGCAGCCGCCCTGGTCGACGGCGACGTCGACGATCACGGCGCCATCCTTCATCTCCTTCAGGTCCTCGCGCTTGACGAGGCTGGGCGCCTTGGCGCCCGGCAGCAACACCGCGCCGATCAGCAGATCGGCCTTGCGGATCTGGTCGCGGATGTTGTGGCGGTTGGAGTACAGCAGGGTCACGTTCGCGGGCATCACGTCCGACAGGTAACGCAGCCGGTTGAGGGACAGGTCGAGCATGACGACGTGCGCACCGAGACCCGCGGCCATCTTGGCCGCGTGCGTGCCGACGACGCCGCCGCCGAGGATGACGACGTGGCCGGGCTCCACGCCGGGCACGCCGCCGAGCAGCATGCCCCGTCCGCCGAAGAATTTCTCCAGGTACTTCGCGCCCTGCTGCACGGCCATGCGCCCCGCGACTTCGCTCATCGGCGTGAGCAGCGGCAGCTCGCCCGTCGGCAGCTGGACCGTTTCGTAGGCGATGGCGATGGCGCCGGACTTCATCACGGCGCGCGTCAGCTCCTCTGCCGCGGCGAAGTGGAAATACGTGAAGATCACCTGGCCGTCGCGCATGCGCGGCCACTCGCGCTCGATCGGCTCCTTCACCTTCATGATCATTTCGGCGGCCGCCCACACCTCGTCGGCCGTGTCGCGCACCTTTGCGCCGACGGCTTCGTAATCGGCATCCGGGAAGCCACTGCCTTCACCGGCGCCGCGCTCGATGAGAACCGTGTGTCCCTCGTGCGCGAGCGCTTCCGCGCCCGCCGGTACGAGAGCCACACGGTTTTCGTTCGTCTTGATCTCCTTCGGCACGCCGATCTGCATGTTTCCGCTCGATCTGTTGTGTAGTCAGTTCACCGGCCCGAGCCGCACAACGGTCTGTCGTGCCGGATCCAGGTACTCGGCGGCGAGCTCCGCGATGTCCGCCGCCGTCACCGCATCCACCTTCGCGAGCAGCTCCTCCGCGGTCTGGAATGCCTCTTCGTAGAGCGCCGTTCCGACCACCCGACCGAGCCGCGCCGACGTCGATTCGAGCGACAGGACGAGCTGTCCCTTCATCTGTCCGCGCACGTCGTCCAGCTCCACGCTCGTCAGGCCGTCGCGTGCGATGGCGGCCATCTCTTCGGTCACCACTTCGGTCACGCGCTCCGCCCACTCCGGCCGCGTGCCGACGTAGACGCCGCACAGACCGGCGGCGCCGTAGAAGCTCTGGAAGGCGTAGACCGCGTAGGCGAGCCCCAGCTCCTCGCGCACGCGCTGGAACAACCGCGAGCTCATGCCGCCGCCGAAGGCGCTCGACAGCATGACGATCGCGTAGCGCCGGGGATCGGAGTGGCCGAAGGTCGCGGCACCGAACACGATGTGCGTCTGGGCCGTGTCGCGTTCGACGACGACCGCGCTGCCCGCGGGCGCCACCGGCCGCTCGATCGGCGCGTTCGCGGTGCCATTCGGAACGCTGCTCAGCAGCTCGCCCACCATGCCGACGAAGGCCTCGTGCTCCAGGTTGCCGACCGCGCCGACCACCATGTTCGGCCGCCGGTAGGCCCGCGCGTGCACGTCACGCAGCGCGACGGCATCGAGCGCGGTCACCGTCTCGCGCGTCCCCAGGATGCTGTGACCGTAGGGATGAGGGCCCCAGAGGGCTTCGCCGTGGAGCTCGAAGACCAGGTCGTCGGGCGTGTCCTCGACGCCCGCGATCTCCTCGAGCACGACCTCGCGCTCAAGCGCGAGATCCTGCTCCTGGAGCAAGGGCGACACGACGATATCGGCGAGCACGTCCATCGCGAGGCCCAGGTCCTCGTCCAGGACGCGCGCCTGATACGACGTATGCTCGCGCGTCGTGTACGCGTCCAGCTCACCGCCGCGGCGCTCGAGCGCGAGCGCGATCTCCTTCGGCGCACGGCGCTCGGTCCCCTTGAACACCATGTGCTCGAGCAGATGGCTCGCGCCCAGCTCCGCGCCCTGCTCGTGCGCCGACCCCTGCCGGAGCCAGATGCCAGCGGAAACGGAGCGGACCCATGGGATCCGCTCCGTTACCACGACGAGCCCGCCGGGAAGCTCGCTCCGCTCGAAGCGATCGTCTGTCAAAGCTACTCGGCGCCCTGCTCCGCCATGGCCGCCTTGCGGGACAGCCGCATGCGGCCCTTCTCGTCGATCGACAGCAGCTTGACGCGCGTCAGATCGCCGACCTTGACCACGTCCTCGGTCTTCTCGGTGCGTCCGTCCTGCAGCTCCGAGATGTGCACCAGACCCTCGGTGCCGGGCATGATCTCGACGAACGCGCCGAAGGTCGTCGTGTTCTTGACGACGCCCTCGTAGATCCGGCCGATCTCGGGCTCCGTCGTGATCGCCGCGATCATCGCGCGCGCACGCTCGCCGCCCTCGCCGCCCGGGCTCGCGATCGTCACCAGACCCGTGTCGTCCACGCTGATCTGCGATCCCGTCTCCTCCTGGATCGAGCGGATCGTCTTGCCCTTCGGTCCGATGACCTCACCGATCTTCGACGGATTGATCTGGATCGTGATGATGCGCGGCGCGTACTTCGACAGCTCCGTACGCGGCTCCGCCATCGTCTTCTCCATCACGTCGAGGATGTGCAGGCGGCCCTTCTTCGCCCGCTGCAGCGCCTCGCGGATGATCTCGAGCGTCATGCCCTCGATCTTGATGTCCATCTGGATTGCGGTAATGCCGGTGCGCGTGCCCGCGACCTTGAAGTCCATGTCGCCCAGCGCGTCCTCGACGCCGAGGATGTCCGTCAGGACCGCTACCTTGTCGCCTTCCTTGATCAGACCCATGGCGACACCCGCGCACGCCGCGCGGACCGGCACACCCGCATCCATCAGCGAGAGCGACGCACCGCATACCGATGCCATCGACGACGAGCCGTTCGACTCCAGCACCTCGGAGACGACGCGGATCGTGTAGGGGAACTCGTCGAAGGCTGGCAGCAGCGGCTGGATCGCGCGCTCGGCGAGGGCGCCGTGCCCGATCTCGCGCCGGCCGGTCCCGCGAATCGGCTTCGCCTCGCCCGTCGAGAAGGGCGGGAAGTTGTAGTGGAGCATGAACGACTTCGACGACTCGCCCGTCGTATCGACGGAGTCGACGCGCTGCTCGTCCGCGGACGTGCCGAGCGTGACCACGGCCAGCGCCTGCGTCTGACCGCGCGTGAAGAGCGCCGAGCCGTGCGGCCTCGGCAGCACGCCCACTTCGCAGCTGATCGGACGAATGTCGTCCAGGCCGCGGCCGTCGATGCGCTCACCGCGCTCGAGCACCTGCCGCCGCATGACCTGCTTTTCCTTGCTCCGCAGCACGTCGGTGATCGCGACCGCGTCCTCCGGGAACTCGTCGGCCAGCGTGAGCAGCACGTCGTCACGCAGTGCGGCGATCGCCTGGTTGCGCTCCGCCTTGTCCTTCAGGTTCAGCGCCTCGCCAACCCGGGCCGTCGCCAGCTCGTCCACCCGGCCGCGCACGTCCGCGCGGATCTCCAGGATCGGCTTCCACTCCGCCTTCGGAACGGAGACCTGCGACACCAGCTCCTTCTGGATCGCGACCAGCTCCTGGATGCCCTTGTGGGCGACCTGGAGCCCCTCGCTGATCTCCTCCTCGGAGACCTCGATCGCGCCACCCTCCACCATCAGGATCGCCGATTCGGTGCCGGCCACCACTACGTCCAGATCGCTGTACTCGAGCTGCTGGAACGTCGGATTCAGCACCCACTGCCCCTGGATGCGACCGATGCGTACCGCCGCGACCGGAGCTGCGAACGGGATCTTCGACATGTTGAGCGCGGCCGACGCCCCCAGCAGGCCGAGCAGATCGGCGTCGTTCTCCTGATCGGCCGAGAGCACGTTCACGATGATCTGCGTCTCGTACATGAACCCGTCCGGGAAAAGCGGCCGGATGGGACGATCGATCTGCCGCGCCGACAGGATCTCCTTGTCGCTCGGCCGCCCTTCCCGCTTGATGAAGCCGCCCGGGAACTTGCCCGCGGCGTACGTCTTCTCCCGGTACTCGACGGTCAACGGGAAGAACGGCAGATGGGTCGGCCGCTCCTGCATCACTGCCGTCACCAGCACTGCCGTCTCACCGTACTGCAGGTAGCACGAGCCATGGGCCAACTTCGCCATCCGTCCCGTTTCCAGGATCAGCTGCCGTCCCGCGAACGTCTTCTCTACTCTCGTCATCTTTTCTCTTTCCTTTTCCCGGCCGCGTACCGCTTTGTACGATGCCGCAAGTGCGAAGGGCCGGGCGCCGACGTGCCGACGGGGAGACGCTGCGCGCGTGCGCTCGCCCCCACCGGCGGATCGTCCGGCTCCCGGCCCTTCCGTGTCTTAGTGACGCAGGCCCAGTTCCGCGATCAGCTCGCGGTACCGCTCCACGTCCGTACGCTTCACGTACTCCAGCAGTCGCCGCCGCTGCCCCACCATCTGGAGCAGACCCCGCCGACCGTGGTGATCCTTCGGATGCGCCCGGAAGTGCTCCGTCAGATCGTTGATGCGCGCGGTCAGCAATGCGATCTGCACCGCGGAACTGCCCCGGTCGTTTTCGTGCAACCGGTACTTCTCGATCACTGCCTGCTTGTCCACTGCCATGCTACGTGCCTCCTCGAGAGTCTGCGCTGGTCGGGAAGCGACCCTTGTGAAATCAGCCCCGGAAGCTAGCCGACGGCGCGGCGTCCGTCTAGGGCCAACCGGGCACGAGCCTCCTCGCAGTCCTCGCGGATCGCGTCGATCAGCGCCTCGACCGTCGCGAACGGACGGATCTCGCGCAGCCGCTCGATGAAATCGACGCGCACGGACTCCCCGTACAGATCACCGTCGAAGTCGAAGAGGTGGAGCTCGGTGGCCGGAGGGGAGCCCGGGAACGTCGGGCGCGGACCGAGATGGAGCACACCGTCGCGGGAGCCCGAGCGGAGCACTCCGCGCACGGCGTAGATGCCGGCGGGCGGTACGAGCTTGTCGCTTTCCGGGACCTGGATGTTGGCGGTGGCGAAGCCGAGGCCGCGGCCACGGCCCTCGCCCCGCACGACGACGCCGCGCAGCGAGTAGGGTCGGCCGAGGCCGGCGGCGGCGGCGGGCAGGTCGCCGGCCTGTACGGCAGCGCGGATGCGGCTCGACGATACGGGCGCGTCATCGGCCTGCACCGGCGGCACGACGTGAACGGCGAAGCCCTCGATCTCGCCGAGGCGGCGGAGCGTGTCGACGTCGCCGCTGCGGCCGCGACCGAAGCCGTGGTCGTAGCCGATGACGAGCTCGGCGACGCGCATGCGGCGCAGCAGGATCTCGCGCACGAAGCGCTCCGGGCTGTAGTGCTGGAGCTCGCGCGTGAAGGTGACGAAGACCGCGTACTGGAGACCCGACTCGGCGAGGATCTCCTTCTTCTCGACGGGCGTGGTGAGGAGCGGCGGCGCCGACTCCGGCCGCACGATGCGGAGCGGATGCGGATCGAAGGTGACCAGTACGCCGGGGCCGCCCCGGGCGCGGGCCCGCTCGCGCACGAGCTCCAGGACGCGCCAGTGGCCGCGATGGACCCCGTCGAAGGTACCCACCGTCACGACGGAGCCGGCGCCGGTGAAGGGGATGGCCGCGTCGCCGTCCAGCGCCTGGGTCACGCGAGGACCTTCTTCGGCAGGATGGAGTCGCCCAGCACCTCGCCGATGGCGATCAGGCGCTCGCCGCTCGCGACGGCCACCTGAGCGCCGGTCGCATGACCGGGCGCCTCGATCGACATGCCGTGCAGGATGCGAGCGACGGCCGCCTCGTCGGCGTCCACCACCGGCAGGTGTCGCACGGCGTCGAGCGGGCTCATCCAGGCGGCGCGCACCGCGTCGGCGTCGCCGAGCGCGTCGACGGACACGGCGCCATCGACCGAGTGGCTGCCGATCGCGATCCGGCGCAGCGAGCGCAGATGGCCACCGACGCCGAGGGCGCGGCCGAGGTCGCGCGCGATCGCCCGCACGTAGGTGCCGCTCGAGCACTCCACCTCGAACTCGACGTCCGGCAGCTCGACCCGATCCACCACGATCTCGTGGATCGTGACGCGCACCGGCTCGAGGCTGACGTCGACGCCCGCGCGCGCGGCCTTGTAGGCGCGCCGCCCCTCGACCTTCTTCGCCGAGAAAGCGGGCGGCGTCTGCATGATCTCGCCGATCATCGCGCGCAGCACTTCGCTCACGTGCGAGGGATCGAGCTGGTCCCGCGCGGCGCGCATCGTGACCTCGCCCGTGCGATCGTCGGTCGTCGTCTCCTCGCCCAGCCGCGCCACCGCGTGGTAGCGCTTCGGCAGAACCGTCAGCAGGGGCGAGAGCCGCGTCGCCTCGCGACCCACGCACACCAGCAGCAGCCCCGTCGCGAACGGATCCAGCGTGCCCGTATGCCCAATCCGACGCTCACCGAAGGCGCGCCGCGCGGCGGCGACCACGTCGTGCGAGGTCGGTCCCGCCGGCTTGTCGACACGCACGATGCCCGGCTCGATCACGCGCCGCGCTCCACGTCACCGGGCGCCCGGACGCCCTCGTCGCTCCCGTTGCGCTCGTCGCCCTCCTCCCCGTCATCCTGCTCGCCGGCGGCGTCGCGCGACAGGGCCCGCGGCTCGTCGTCCTGCTCCCAGTCCGCGCTGTAATCGGCGGGTGCTGGCTGCACCTGGCCGAGGAGCTTCTCGATGTGGGCAGCGTGGGCCATCGAGCGGTCGACGCGGAAGTCGAGCGCCGGGATCTTGCGGATCTCGATGCGCTGCGAAAGCTGCGACCGGATGTACGCGCCCGCCGCGCGCAGCCCGGCGAGCGTGTCCTGAATGTCGACATCGCCGGTGAGCACGACGATCCACACCTTGGCGTGCGACAGGTCGGAGCTCGTCTCGACGCGACTGATCGCGGCCGGCCCCACCCGCGGGTCCTTCACGTTCCAGCGCACGATCTCGGAGATCTCGCGCCGGAGCTGTTCGTTCAGCCGCTGTATGCGACGGCTCGGCATGCACCCTCCCTTTCCTGGACCACCACCTCCTCTGCAAAAACCGCGGCGACCCATCGGGCCGCCGCGGTCTCACAGGAAACTCCGATAGCTGTCGATGATGCGTGCTCGCGGCTCCGAGCGGACGAAGGCGTCGGCGTGCTCGAGCACGCTGTCGGCGTGCCGCCGCTCCGTGGCCACGACCGCGGCCGTAAGCTCCGCGCGCTGCCAGACCTCCTGGTGCCCCGTCTCGGAGACCGAGATGTTGAAGCGATCGTGCAGCCGGTCCTTCAGGCTCTTCACGACCCGCCGTTTCTCCTTCAGCGACTGGCAGCCCGGGATTTCGAGATCCCAGCCGATGACACCGATGATCATCGGTGTGCGCAGCCGTTAAGCGCCGGCGCTCCTGTCCGCCGCGGCGACGCCCGCCAGCGTGCGCGCGACCTCCTCGATGCGGAACGCCTCGACGACATCGCCCACCTTGATGTCGTTGAAGTTGCTGATGCTGAGGCCGCACTCGTAGCCCTCACGCACCTCGCGCACGTCGTCCTTGAAGCGCTTGAGCGTCGACAGCTCGCCCTGATACACCTGCACGTCGTCGCGCACGAGGCGGATCTTCGCGCCGCGCTCGATGACTCCGCTCGTGACGTAGCAGCCGGCCACGGTGCCGGCCTTCGGCACCTTGAAGAGCTGGCGCACTTCGGCCGTTCCGAGCAGCACTTCCTTCTCGTCCGGCGAGAGCATGCCCTCCATCGCCGCGCGGATCTCCTCGACGACCTCGTAGATGATGCTGTAGAGGCGTACGTCGACGTCCTCGCGCTCCGCGACCTCGCGCGCGCCCACATCCGGCCGCACGTGGAAGCCGATGATGATCGCGCCCGACGTCGCCGCGAGCAGCACGTCGGACTCGTTGATCGCGCCCACGCCGCGGTGGATGACGTCCACCTGCACCTCGGAGGTCGCGAGCTGCTCGAGCGAGTCCGACAGCGCCTGCACCGAGCCGTCCGCATCACCCTTGATGATGACGTTGAGCTGCGCCTGCTTGCCCTCGGCGAGCATGCGGCTGATGTCGGTCAGCTTCACGCCGCGCGACTTGACGCGCAGCTTCTTCTCGCGCTCGAGCCGCGTCCGCGTCTCGCTGATCTCGCCCGCGCGCTCCGCCTCCATGACCACCAGTCGGTCGCCCGCCTGCGGCACGCCCGGCATGCCGAGCACCTGCACCGGCGTGGCGGGGCCCGCCTCGCGGACGATGTGGCCGCGCTCGTCGAGCAGCGCGCGCACGCGCCCGGCCTGCATGCCGCACACGAAGCTGTCGCCGACGCGCAGCGTGCCGGCGGTGACGAGCACCGTCGCGACGGGACCCTTGCCGACGTCGAGCTCCGCCTCGATGACGGTGCCCTGCGCCTCGCGGCTGGGGTTGGCCGACAGCTCCTGCATCTCGGCGAGGAGCAGCACCTTGTCGAGCAGCTCGTCGACGCCGGCGCCGGTCTTGGCGCTGACCTCGGCCGACATCACCTCGCCGCCATACTCCTCCAGCACGACCTCGTGCTCGAGGAGCTGCTGCTTCACCTTGCCGGGCTTGGCCGCCGGCAGATCGACCTTGTTGATGGCGACGATCAACGGCACCCCGGCGTTGCGGGCGTGACTGATCGCCTCGATCGTCTGCGGCATGACGGAGTCGTCGGCCGCGACGACCAGGATGACAACGTCGGTGACTTCGGCGCCGCGGGCGCGCATCGCGGTGAACGCGGCGTGGCCCGGCGTATCCAGGAACGTGATCGAACGACCGTCGTCCAGTGTGACGTTGTAGGCGCCGATGTGCTGCGTGATGCCGCCCGACTCGCCCGCGATGACGTTGGTCTTGCGGATGAAATCGAGCAGCGACGTCTTGCCGTGATCGACGTGGCCCATGACGGTGACCACCGGCGAGCGCGGCTTCAGGTCCTCGGGCGCGTCCTCGATGACGTCCACGGCTTCCGGCTTGGCGCCGTATTCCTCCTCACGCGCGGCGACGAAGCCGAACTCGTCCAGCAGCAGCTCGATCTGGTCGAAGTCGAGGCGCTGGTTGATCGTCACCATCAGGCCGAGGTTCTTGAATGCGCTCGAGATGATCTGCGACGGCGACACGTCGATCAGCTCGGCCAGCTCGGCTGCGGTCAGGAACTCGTTGACCCGGACCGTCTTGGCTTCCGCCTCGGCGACGCGCTGCCGCTCGGCCGCGACCTCCTCCATCCGCTCGCTGTCGTCGCGCGAGGTCCGCCGGCGGCGCTTGGTCGTGCCGCCCGACTTCATCTCCGCGATCGTGCGCTGCACGTTCTCCTGTACGGCGCCCTGATCCACCCGACCCCGACGCTTCTTGCGCTTGTCCTTGGCTGTCGTGGGTGCGGGCGGCGCGGCGCGCGCCTGACGCCGGCCGTCGGGGGTGAAGCCCTCGGCCTTGATGCTGACCCGGCCGCCCGGACCCGCGCTCGCGGTGGGCGACGGGAGCTGCAGATCGGCGACGCGACGAGGCCGGCGCTTGGGCTTGGAAGGCTCCTCGCCTTCGCCCTCCTCGTCGACCGCCTCGCGAGCCGTCGGACGCGGACGCGCCTTCGCCACCGGCTCCTCGACCTCTTCCTCGAGCTCGGCCTCCGGCTCCGCCTCGAACGCCTCGGCCACGGGCGCCTCGACTTCGGGCTCGCCCTCCTCGACCTCGGGCTCCGGCTCGGGCTCTTCCTGCGCCTCGGCCTCGATCTCGACCGGCGATTCGGAAACCTCCTCGACGGCCTCGGCCTCGGGCACCTCCTCGACGTCCTCCTTCTTGCGGCGACGGCGACGGCGCGAAGTTGCCTGCGACTCCTCGATCACGGCCTCGACCAGCTCGGCCTTCTCGGTGTGACCGGCCCGGCGCTCGCGCTCGAAGCGCGCGCGCAGCTTGGCCACCGTGGTGTCGTCGACGCCCGACGCCTCGGTGCGCGCCGCCACGCCCATCTCCCGAAGGATCTGGAGCAGCGCCGCGGACGTGATCTCGAACTCTCTGGCTACTTCGTAAACCCGCATTCTTGCGTCACACCCTGTTCTCAGTCACCGGTGATCATCACCGGTCGCCGGCACGCAGCCGGTCCTCCACATCCTCGCTCGTCGAGGCGCCGGACGGCAGCATTCGACTCGCGAACGTCGCATCGGTCACGCCCACCACGCTGAGCGGACCGCGCCCGACCATGGCACCCAGCTCGCCACGATCCGGCCCTTCGATCACGGCCACCCCTCCGGACTTCCGGAGCGGCCGCAGCTTGTCGCGCGTATTCTCGGAGATGTCCGAAGCGACGATCGCCAGGCGGACACTTCCAGCCCTGACCGCGCGCCGGACCAGATCGGTCCCGTAGACCAGCGCGCCCGCGCGCGCGGCGAGGCCCAGGAGCCGGAGATCCGGCTCCTCAGCTCTTCTCATCGGTGTCGGAAGCGGCGATCGCCGATCGTCCGGCCTCGTCGCCCTCCATGCCGCCGGGCTCCAGCCCCAGAATCTCGGCCGCGACCTCCCGGGCCTCCTTGAGCTCGGCCTCCGTCGGCTGACCCGCCACCGGCTCCGCCGCGCTCGTGTCCTCGACCACGGTCAGCTCCTCGATGATGCCGACGAGCTTGTCGGCGGCGTCGGCCTCGACGCCCTCGATGCCGAGGAAATCCTCGCGCTCGAGATCGATGATATCGAGAAAAGTACTATATCCGGCGCCCTCGAGAGCCGCCAGAACGGCCGGGTCGATGTCCAGCTCGGAGAGCGGGAAATCGGCCACTTCGTACTCGGGCTCCGACGTGCCGAAGAGGGCCTCGTCGGCGCCGCGTTCGAGCCACTCCCGGCTGCCATACAGGTCGATCTGCCAGCCGATGAGCTGGCTCGCGAGACGCACGTTTTGGCCGTTTCGCCCGATCGCGAGCGATAGCTGGTCTTCGTCGACGATCGCCGTGATGACGCCGCGCGCGGCGTCGCTGATCACCTTCGCGACCTGCGCGGGCGAGAGGGCGCGACGCGCGTAGATCTCGGGATCCGGATGCCAGGGGACGATGTCGATGCGCTCGCCGCCCAGCTCGGAGACGACGGCCTGTACGCGCGAACCCTTGAGGCCGACGCACGCGCCGACGGGATCGATCGATTCGTCGCGCGAGCTGACGGCGACCTTGGTGCGGCCGCCGACTTCGCGTGCGAGTCCCTTGATCTCGACGATGCCCTGATAGATCTCGGGCACCTCGAGCTTGAAGAGCGCGGCGACGAAGAGCGGATCGGCGCGCGACAGGATCAGGCGCGGTCCCTTCGACGTCTCCTCGAGGCGCTTGAGGACGGCGCGGATCGGCTCGCCCTGGCGGAAGCGCTCGCGCGGGTTCTGCTCCTTCCACGGAATGACGGCTTCCGCGTCGCGCGAGCGGTTCAGCATGACGACGATCTTGCCGCGCTCGATCTGCTGCACCTCGCCCGAGAGCAGCTCGCCGACGCGCTCGTCGTACTCGTCACGGACGCGCTGACGCTCGTTCTCGCGCAGACGCTGCACGATGCGCTGCTTGGCGGCCATCACGGCGTTGCGGCCGAACTGGGCGAACTCGACCGGAATCTCGAGCACGTCGCCGGGCTCGAAGTCGGGATCGTCCCAGCGGGCCTCCTCGAGGGAGGTCTCGCGCGACGGATCCTCCACCGTCTCGACCACTTCCTTCAGCACCGTGATCTTGATCCCGCCGGCCGCCTCGTCGATCACGATCTCGGCCTCGACGTTCGGCCCGAAACGACGGGCGAGCGCGGCCATCATGCCGTCGCGGATGAGATCGTGCAGATCCTCCGTCGACAGGTTCTTGTTCGCGACCATCTCGCGGAACGCCGCGAGTACCTGGGTGCCGTTCATCTTCAGCTCCTGCAATGCGAGATCCGCGGAACGCCTAGCCGGCGTTCCAGCGGAAAACCAGATGCGCCCGCGCCACTTCCTCGCGCGGGATCTCCGCCTCTTCTCCGTCATCGAGGCGGATCCGGATGCTGCCACCCGCCTCTTCCTCGTCCTGCGCGTCCGCCAGGCCGAGCAACTCGCCCTCGAGGCGCTTGTCCCGACCGGCCAGCGGCGCGTACCCCCTGAGCGCGACGCGCTGCCCCGCGAAGCGACGAAAATCCCGCGCCCGATTCAGGGGCCGCTCGACGCCCGGCGAGGACACCTCCAGCGTATAACGCCCGTCGCCGACGCCGGCCTCGTCCAGATACGTCTCGAGCACACGGCTGACCCGGGCGCAGTCGTCGACCGTGACGCCGTGCCCCGGCTCCGAATCCAGCCGGTCGATCCGCAGCCGGAGGAGCGGCCGGTTCTTCGACCCCGTCCGCTCGAGCTCCACTACCTCGAAGCCCAGCTCCTCGACCCGCGCCTCGAGCTCCCGGTCGATCGAGTGGCCCGTCATCCGGCCCATCCTCAATAAAAAAGTGGGGGTACCCCCCCACTTCAATTGGCGGACCCTATGTCCGCCGCCGCGCTAAGTATAGCTCAAATCAGGGTGTAATCAAGACCAGCCCGTTCCGGCGGATTCCGCTTTCCCGGCGCCGGGCCTTCCGAAAACCGCGAAAATCGATCGGGCCGGCGCCTGGCGCCAAAAACCGAGCACGAGCACGTCCCACGAGCAGGTGCACGTGCCGCCACCGGCTCGCACTCCCTGGCTCCGGGGGTGCGGACGCCGAGAAACCGGCTACGTGCCGCGATCCCGCCCGGTTCCTGAACGTGCACGTGGAGTGCTCGTGCTCGGCAGTTGGACCAGCCAAGCCTCAGCCCCAGTCTGCTTCCGCCTCGATCTCGACGGCTCCCTCGAGAGTGCGCGCCGTCGGGCACTTCTCCACGTGACGCGCGAGCGCGCGCTCCGCGGCATCCCGCTTGTCCGCAGGGACCTGAAGTCGATAGCGCACCCGCACCCGCGTCAGGACGGGAATACCGTCGCGCATCTCGTTGATGCCCTCGACGTCCGCGGAAAAATCGTCCGCGTCCACTTCGATCCCCCGCGCCTCCAGCGCGGCCACCAGGGTGCCGGCGAGTCAGGTGCCGGTCGCGGCGACGATGTAGTCGACGGGCAGCGGCAGGTTCTTCTCGTCGTGGAGCCGGTAGAGCTCCTTGACCGCGCCGTGCACGCCCATGTCGACGACGGGACCCGCCTCGAGCGTCGCGCGTCGGTGCACGCCCTGCACGCGCTCGATGGTCGCGCGTGCGATGTAGAATGGCTCGCTCATGTCTCTCCGTTCGCTTCGAGTGACTCGTTCAGGGGCTCACGCGGCGGCGCGGGAGTGAACCCGGAACAGCGCACCACCGGCAGCGGCGGATAGCGCGGAAAGGCGGGGTCGGTGCGCGACAGCTCGCACAGCCAGAACACCGAGCCCCGCGCGCTCTTCACGACCCGGCTGTGGCTACACGCGCGGCACAGCCCCGGATCGGGCGCGCGCATGCCGATCTCAGTCGACGCGTCCCGTGCCGGCGGCATTCGTGCCGCCGTGGCCGTCCGGCCGGATGCCGAGCACCGCCATCTGACGTCCGCGCTCCCCGCCGCGATGCGAAAAGAACGCTCCGGGACCGCAGCGCGTGCAGTGGCCCGACACCGACACCCGGTCCGCGTCCAGACCAGCCTGCACGGCGCGGGTCACCAGCGTCGCGCGCAGGTCGACGGTCTCGTTGCCGGCCGGACGCGGCAGGCCGAGCGCCTCGTGCACCTCGGGGCCGACCTCGTAGCAGCGGCCGCAGATCGCCGGGCCGGCGTGCAGCCACAGCCGCTCGGCGCCCGATCCCGCCAGTCGCTCGAGTGCGGCGAGGCCGGCTTCCAGCACACCGGCCGCGACGCCGCGCCAGCCGGCATGGAGCAGCGCGACCGCACCCGTCGGCGGGTCGAGCAGGAAGATGGGCACACAGTCGGCGACCGAGACGGTGAGCAGCAGTCCCGATTGCGTGGTCGCGTGCGCATCGAATCCTTCCGTGACGAGCAGTCCCTCGTGGACCGCCTCGTGAATCTGCACGAGGCTCTCGTGTGCCTGGCGCGAGTGGACTGCGCCCGGGAAGCCGGTCCGTGCGAGGAGCGCCCGCCAGCGTGCGGTGACCGCGCCCGCGGGAGCTTCGCCGAAGAGCCCGAGGTCGAACGCGGCGTCGTCCCCCGCGCCGGTGATGCCCACGAGCGCCCAGGGGAAGCGCTCCCGCCACTCCTCGTGGACGAAGAGCGGGACATCGCCGGTGGCGCGGCGCTCGTGGACGACGCGCGCTTCCGCGCTAGCGACCATCGTCCTCGCGCGAATCGTGGCGCTCGATGCGTGCGCCGAGCGCGCGCAGGCGGTCGTCGATCTTCTCGTAGCCGCGCTCGATCTGGGCGATGTTGTAGATGTGACTCTCGCCCTCGGCGCCGAGCGCGGCGATGAGCAGGCCCATGCCGGCGCGGATGTCCGGACTCTCCATGACGCTCGCGTGCAGTCGCGAGGGACCGATGACGACGGCGCGATGCGGATCGCACAGCACGATGCGCGCGCCCATGCCGATGATCTTGTCGGCGAAGAACATGCGCGACTCGAACATCTTCTCGTGGATGAGGATCGTGCCGTGGCACTGGGTCGCGACGACGAGCGCGATCGAGGTCAGGTCCGCCGGGAACGCCGGCCATGGACCATCGTCCACCTTCGGCACGTGACCGCCCACGTCCATGCGGACGCGCATCTCCTGCTCGGCCGCCACCAGCAGGTCGTCCCCCTGCGGCTGGCAGCGGATGCCCATGCGCTCGAATGCGATCAGCGTCGAGTTCAGGTGCTGTAGCGCGGCGTCCTTGATCAGGATCTCGCCGCGCGTGACGGCCGCGAGGCCGATGAACGAGCCGACCTCGATGTGATCCGACGTGATGCGGAAGTCGCCGCCTTTCAGTCGATCGACGCCGTCGATCTCGAGGACGCCCGTACCGATGCCGCTGATCTGCGCACCCATGCCGACCAGCATGTTGCACAGGTCCTGGACGTGCGGCTCGGCGGCCGCGTTCTCCAGGCGGGTGTGTCCCTTCGCCATCGACGCCGCCATGACGGCGTTCTCGGTTGCGGTCACGCTGGGCTCGTCCAGGAACACGCGCGCGCCGATCAGGCCGTCCGTGCGGATCGCATAGCCGCCCGTCGTCTCGACGTGCGCACCGAGTCCCGCGAGGGCAAGAAAGTGCGTGTCGACCCGCCGACGGCCGATGACGTCGCCGCCCGGCGGCGGCAGCTTCATCTGGCCGACACGCGCAAGCATGGGGCCCGCCAGCAGGATGCTCGCGCGAATGCGCGCGGCCATGCCCGGCTGGAGCTCGCTCGCCGACACCTCGACGGCCTGCACCCGCAGCCGGTTCGGGCCGATCCACTCCGCCTGGACGCCCAGCGTGCCCATCAGGTCGAGCAGCGTCTTCACGTCCCGGATTTCCGGCACGTTGTCGTAGACGACCGGCTCTTCCGTGAGCAATGCCGCCGCGATCATCGGCAGGGCGGCGTTCTTGTTGCCGGCCGGTCGGATCTCCCCGTTCAGGGAGAGGCCGCCGTCGACCACGAATTTCGGCATGTCGCTGCGTCTGTTCTGGAGGCTGATCGCGCAGCCGCCGGCGTGCGGGGGGCGCGGCTCGCGAAGCTATGCACAGCGCGGGTGGCATGGAAGAACCATACCCGGCGCGGCGTGCGCGGCGCACCGCGTGGAGCGTAGATTCGCGGCTCCTCGCACTCCGATGCCATGAGCGACCAGCTTCACGTCTCACTGCTCCAGACCGCGCCCCGCCTGGCCGATGTGGAGGGCAATGCGGCCCGCATCCTGGAGGCCACCCCGCGGCTCGGGCGGCAGGCCGCGCTGTGCGTGGCGCCCGAGCTCGCGCTTTCGGGCTACGACCTGCGGGATGCGGCACCGGACGTCGCGCTGACGTCCCCGCAGCTCGCGGCGCGACTCGCGCCGGGCGGCGCGGTCGTAGCGGGCTTCCCGGAGCGCGCGGCCGACGGCGCCGTCTACAACAGTGTCGGACACGTCGAGAGCGGCCGCGTGGTTTTCGTGCACCGCAAGGTCCATCTGCCGACGTACGGCATGTTCGACGAGGCGCGGGTGTTCGCCGCGGGCGCGGACATCGGCGCCTACGAATGGAACGGCTGGCGCCTCGGCCTGCTGGTCTGCGAGGACTTCTGGCATCCGGGTCTGCTCTACGCGCTGTGCGCGCAACGCGTCGAACTGATCATCGCGGTAGCCGCGGCACCCGGTCGCGGCGTATTCGAGGCGGAGGGCGCGGCGCGCTTCGCCTCGTGGGAAACGTGGCGTCGCATGGCGAGTGTGTACGCGCGCGTCTTCGGCATCTGGATCGCGCTCGCCAACCGGGCCGGCGTCGAAGAAGGCGTCACGTTCGCCGGCGGCTCGCTGATCGCCGCGCCCGACGGTTCCCTGATCGCGAGCGCGCCGGAAGGCGAAGTCGCCGTGGTGGGCACGACGCTCGACCGCGGCGAGCTCGCGCGCCTGCGAACGCCCGCCTGGCACGGTCGGGATGATCGGCCGCTCGTCGTCGCACGCGCGCTGCTCCGCGCGGAAGGGATCGAATGACGCGGACGGCAGGCCCGCCAGCGGCACCCCGCGCGGACGGGCGCGATGCGATCCGGCGCGTCGCGCGCGTCATCACGGACGTCGTCGCCGCGGCGGCGCGCGATGCCCGAAGGGAGCGCCTCGTGGTTCTCGACGCCGGGACACCCGAAGCCGGTCTCCTCGTGCGGTGCCTGACGGAAGGCGGGATCGGCCTTCCGGTCGAGCGCATCCGGTCCGCGGTCGGAGGCCCCGCGAGCATCGACGGTTTGCGCGCGCGTGCTCGCGCGGCGGCCGGCGTGGACGGGCTGCTGCTGGACCCCGTCAACAAGACGGTGGCGGTGCTCTGGCCGGAAACGGTCGCGGAGCCGGTGCTCCCGCTGGCGGACCTCTACGCGAGCCAGGTGGCGGCGCTGGCGGACGGCTGGAGCGCGCCGGCCGACGCCTTCGACCTGATCGCTCGTGCCGGCGGCATCGGCCCGGTGGATGCCTTCCTGATGGAGCACCTCGACCGGCGCCGTCCGGTCGAGGAGGCCCTCCGGCTGATCCCGGACCCGGACGCCGGCGCCGAGCTGCGGGACCGGCTGGCCGCCGGATGGTGGTGGCGGAGGAGGCTGGGCCTCGTGCCCAAGCTGGGCGGACGGACCCTCGGCCTCGACCTCCGATGACGCCGCGGCCCGGGGCCTGCATTATCGGCGCGGCGTCAGTCGTATACATGAAACGGGAGGGAGATGATGGCGGACCTCGACAACCGCGACTACATCGCGGCGATCGTGATCGGCACGCTGCTGGGTGTGGGCGCCGCGATGATGATGCGCAAGGATCCGACGCATCGGGAACTGCTCGCGCGCGAGCTCAAGCCGTACGGCAAGACCCTGCGCAAGGGCGCGAAACGCGCGCGCGGCTCCGTCGAACGGGGGGCCGACAACGCGCTGGAGCATGGCGAGGAGCTGCTCGAAGCGAGCCGCGAGATCCTGGACGGATTCCGCGACGAGGTCGCCCGTGTCGTCGCCGATGCACGCGAAGACCTCGCCGACTCGATGCGCAAGCAGGTAAAGGACGCGCGCAAGGCGCTGCGTCGCGGGGCGGCTCGCATCCGCTGACGCGGATCCGTTTCGTGGGCCGCACCGCCGGGCTGCTCGCCGCGGCGCTTCTTCTCCTGCTGGTCCTGCCGGACGCCGCCTGGGCGTTCGGCCCGGCCACGCACGTGTTCATTGGACAGCACCTGCTCGATTCGCTGCATCTGCTGCCCCCGGCGATCGCCGAGATCCTGCGGCGCCATCCGCGCAGCTTCCTATACGGCTCGATCGCCGCCGACATCTCGCTCGCGAAGAAGTACGTGCCTGCGGGACGCCACTGTCACTACTGGCACGTGGGCGAGGAAATCTTCAATCGGGCGGAGAGCGACGAGCTGCGCGCCGTCGGACTAGGCTACCTCAGCCACCTCGCCGCCGACACGATCGCGCACAACTTCTTCGTGCCGCGCCAGTTCGTGGTGACCAGCTCGACCAAGGCGCTGGGGCACGCGTACTGGGAGCATCGACTCGATGTGCAGCTCGGCGAGCGCTACACCTCGCTCGCTCGCGAAGTCATCATGAACTTCGATCACTCCGCGGCCGACACGCTGTTCGACGACGTGCTGAGCCGCACGATCTTCTCGTTCAATACCAACCTGCGCATCTTCCGCGGCATGATCCACGTGCAGGACAACGATCGCTGGCACGCGGTGTTCGAGCGGCTGATCGAGAAATCGCGCTGGGACCTCGCCGATGCCACCATCGAGCAGTACATGGACGTGACCTTCGACTACGTCGTCGATTACCTGCTGCGACGCCGCGGCTCGCTTCCGGCCATCCTCGACCCCGTCGGCGAGTTCAACCTCCACCTCTCGAAGCAGATTCGACGGATGGCGCTGCGCGAAGGCGCGAAGGACGTGCAGAGGCTGATCGAGACGGCGGACGATTTCTTTCCGATCCCGTCGCAGAACCTGGGCTACTGGGGACGACGCTCGAAGGCCTGATCCCGGTACACGGTATCCGGTATCCGGTATCCGGTATCCGGTTTCCGGTATCCGGGTGAACGGCCCGGGACATGGGTTACAAACCAGACCGGGCACATAGGTAACACTCAGCTTCCCGTTCCAGTGAGCAGGCTGGGTCGATCTTCGTGGAAGCGTCCCAGGAGAATCGGTCCAAAATAAACAGCCTGCTGCCCCT
>DATKDR010000077.1:0-2965 GCA_035512635.1 Longimicrobiales bacterium
CGTGGACGCGATGCGCGCCCTGGGCGCCGATATCGAGTACCGCAACGGCTACTACTTCGCCCGCTCGGCCGGCCGCCTGCGTGGCGCGGAGATCAACTTTCCGAGAGTGACCGTGATGGGCACCGAGAATGCGATCCTGGCCGCCGTGCTGGCCGAGGGCCGCACCACCATCCGTCCTGCGGCGCGCGAGCCCGAGGTCGACGACCTGATCAACCTGCTACAGAAGATGGGCGCCGATGTCGAGCGGACCGCCCCCGACACGATCGTCGTGGAGGGACAGCGGCGCCTTCGCGGCACCGAGCATCGTGTGCTTCCGGATCGGATTGAAGCCGGCACCTTCGTAGTCGCCGCGGCCGTCACCGGCGGTGATGTCGTCATCGAAGCTGCCCCGTGCGACTACCTGGGAGCCTTCCTCGATGCGGCGACCGACATCGGCGTGCCAATTGCCTGTGGGCGGGACACGATCGAGGTTCACTGTGCGGGTGCGCCACCCGGCAGCTTCAAGCCGCGCGATATCAGGACCGCGCCGTACCCGGGACTGGCCACCGACCTTCAGTCGCCGACCTCAGTACTGCTCAGCCAGGCGAAGGGCAGCAGCCAAGTGCACGAGACCATATTCGAGGACCGCCTCGAGTGGCTCGCAGAGCTGCGACGTCTGGGCGCCGACGTCGAACTGCACGACGAGCAACACGCCTCGATCCACGGCCCGTCCCAGTTGCGTGGCGCCGAAGTGGAAATGGGCGATCTGCGCGCCGGCGCGTCGCTCATCCTGGGCGCCCTTGCCGCCGAGGGCACGAGCGTCATCCATGGCGCGCATCACGTTCAGCGAGGGTATGAGAACATCGAGGGCAAGTTCCTCGATCTGGGCGCGCAGATCGAGCGTGTTTCCGAAGGGGTGGGCGCAATCAACCGATGAAGATCGGCATCGACCTGGGGACGGCCAACATCCTCGTCTACGTGAAGGGCCGCGGCATTGTCGCGCAAGAACCGAGCGTGGTAGCGGTCAGCGATGACAACCACATCGTCGCCGTGGGCGAAGAGGCGCGCGAGATGATCGGCCGGACGCCGGGGAACATCAGCGCAATCCGCCCCATGAAGGACGGCGTGATTGCCGATTACGTCATCACCGAGGCGATGCTGCGCTATTTCATCCGCAAGGCCGGTCGCTCCCTCACCAAGCCCGACGTGATGATCAGCGTCCCGTCGGGCGTGACGAGCGTCGAGAAGCGCGCCGTTCGTGATGCGGCGCTGAAAGCCGGTGCGCGGGAGGCGTTTCTCATCGAAGAGCCACTCGCCGCCGCCATCGGTGCCAACGTGCCGATAAGCGGGCCGTCGGGCAACCTGATCATCGACATCGGCGGCGGCACCAGCGAGATCGCCGTCATATCGCTCGGCGGCATCGTCGTGTCGCGCTCGGTTCGCGTGGGCGGCAACCGCTTCGACGAGGCGATCGCCACCTACGTGCGCAAGAAATACAACGTGATGATCGGCGATCGGACGGCGGAGGAGGTAAAGATCCAGATCGGTACGGCCCTGCCGCTCGAGCGTGAGCTGCACATGGAAGTGCGCGGCCGAGATCTGATCGCGGGGCTGCCGCGGACGGTGCCGCTGACCAGCTCGGAGGTGATGGAGGCGCTCGAGCAGCCGCTGCAGCAGATCGTCGGTGCCGTGCGCGGCGTGCTCGAGGAGACGCCGCCGGAGCTCTCGAGTGACATCATCGACAAGGGCATGGTGATGACCGGCGGTGGCTCACTGCTGCGCAACGTCGACAAGCTGCTGACGCAGGTCACCGGCGTTCCGTGCCATGTCGCCGAGAACGCTCTGAACTGCGTCGCCCTCGGTACCGGTCTTGCCCTCGAGCACTTCGACTTCTTCAGGAAGTCGCTCGTGCAGCGGGTCTGAGCGACGGTGCCCTGACCGACAGCAACGAGAGCGGAATCGTCCGCTCGATGGCCGATCTGCACTGCCACACGTCGGCCTCGTTCGATTCGCTCAGCTCCCCGACTGCCGTCGTACGCGCAGCCGCAGAGCGCGGCCTGACGCACCTGGCGATTACCGATCACGATCGGATCGACGCTGCAATCGCCGCCCGCGAGGTCGCGCCGCCGGAGCTGGAAGTCATAGTCGGGCAGGAGGTGCGGACCACGGCCGGCGACCTGGTCGGCCTGTTCCTGCTGCGACCGGTGCCGCCCGGGCTGGCGCCGCACGAGGCGGCGATGGAGATCCGCGAGCAGGGTGGCGTTGTCGGACTCGCACATCCCTTTGACCGCTTCCGCGCCGGTGCGGGTCGGCGTGGTTGGGAGCGTGAGCTCGAGTTGGTCGTCCCGCTGCTCGACTATGTCGAAACGTGGAACGCCCGCCTGATGATCGGCGACGGGAACCGGCTCGCCGCCGAGTTCGCTGCCGCCCACGGCCTTCCCGGCGTGGCCGTCTCCGACGCCCATACGGTGATGGAGGTCGGCATTGCCTACACCGTCGCCGACGCGCCGATGGATACGGCGGCGGAACTGCGCTCGGCGCTCGCCGATGTGCGGCTGGTCACCGGTCGCGGCTCGCGCCTGATCCGGGTGGGCATGCCGGTCGCCAAGCTGATCCAACGTCTGCGTGGCAACCGCAGGATCCAGCCCGCATGAGCGAACCCTCGGCGAACTCTCCTGGATCGGACGGCGCCGCGGCCGACGAGCCGCTGATCGATTACGCGGGCGTGCGCGAGGAGGCCGCTCCGCCGGCCCCCCTGTCGCAGCGGCTTCGCGATCCGCGCACGATCGTCTCGCTGGTGCTGCCGATCGTGCTGCTGGTCCTGGTCGCCTTCAACCTGCGCGGGCTCGACACCAACCAGTTGATCGCGACAATCCTGGCGGCGAATCCGCTTCTGCTGCTGGGCGCCTTCGCCGTCCACTACCTCGGCTTTCCTCTGCGCGGCTATCGCTGGCTTCAGCTGCTGCGCAGCGCGGGCACGCGTGTC
>DATKDR010000078.1:0-2924 GCA_035512635.1 Longimicrobiales bacterium
CGGAGGCTCTCGGGCTGGCCGCGCAGGTCGTAGCGACGGAGCATACGATCAACGGGCTCATCGATGCCCTGATCGATCATCACAACGAAACAGCCGGAACGAAGCAGCCATGACGAGCGAGATCAACCTCTCCGACGCAGGACGGGGTCTGCTGGATCGCATCGAATCGCGCGACGCGCTCGTGGGCGTGGTCGGGCTCGGCTACGTCGGCCTGCCGCTGTCCGTGGAGCTGGCGAAGGCCGGCTATCGCGTGCTCGGCTTCGACGTGAGCCAGAGCGTGGTCGACGGCATCAACGCGGGCGAGTCGCACGTCGGCGACGTCGGCGACGAAGTGCTCGGACCGCTCGTGCGCCAGGGCATGCTCGCGGCGACGACGGACTCGAGCCGCATGGCCGAGTGCGACGTGCTGTCGATCTGCGTGCCGACGCCGCTGTCCAAGACGCGCGACCCCGACGTGAGCTTCGTCGTCTCGGCGACGGACGCCGTGCGGCGCACGCTGCGCAAGGGGCAGCTCGTCCTGCTCGAGTCGACGACCTATCCCGGCACCACGCGCGAGCTGGTGCTGCCCGCGCTCGAGGACGAGGCGCTCAAGGTCGGCCGCGACTTCTTCCTGTGCTTCAGCCCGGAGCGCGTCGATCCCGGCAATCCGGTCTGGCACGTCAAGAACACGCCCAAGGTGGTGGGCGGCATCACGCCCCAGTGTCTGACGATGGGCGTCGCGCTCTACTCGCGCGTGATGGACACGGTCGTGCCGGTGACGTCGACCGAAGCGGCCGAAATGACCAAGATCCTCGAGAACACCTTCCGCTCGATCAACATCGCTCTCGTCAACGAGATGGCGCAGGTCGCCGATCGGCTCAACGTCGACGTCTGGGAAGTGATCGAGGCCGCGGCCACCAAGCCGTTCGGCTTCATGAAGTTCCTGCCGGGCCCCGGCATCGGCGGACACTGCATTCCGCTCGATCCGCACTACCTCGCCTGGAAGATGAAGACGCTCAACTACCGCACGCGCATGATCGAGATCGCGAGCGAGATCAGCGCCGAGATGCCGCGCTACGTCACCAACAAGGTGCAGGACGCGCTCAACTCGCACTCGAAGTCGGTGAAGGGCAGCCGGATCCTGGTGCTCGGCGTCGCGTACAAGCGGGACGTCGACGACGTGCGCGAGAGCCCGGCGCTGGACGTGATGCGGCTGCTCGAGGAGAAGGAGGCGAACGTCGTCTACCACGACCCGTTCGTGAAGGAGTTCACCGAGGACGGCCACGCGCACTCGAGTGTGGATCTGACCGACGCGGAGATCCGCAAGGCCGACTGCGTCGCGATCCTCACCGATCACCGCGGCATCGACTACCAGCGCGTGGTCCGGCTCGCGCGCGTGGTGGTGGATACGCGCAACGCGACGGCCGGCTACGGCGCGGCGAACGTGGTGGGACTCAGCGGGCCGCGGCGCGCGCTCTCGCTCGAAGAGGCGCCGCGCGTGGAAGCGATTCCGGCATAGTTTTCCAGGAACCGAGGGCGAATCGAAGATGAGTTTGTTTTTCCAGCGGACGGCGCTTGCCGCCGCACTGGCTCTGGCGTTGTCCGCACCCGCGGCCGGGCAGGGAACCGACACCGCATCGGTGCGACGCGCCGCGGAAGCGAGGACGGGACGGCAGGTCAGCCAGTCCGACATCCTCGACCGGCTGCGCTCCTCGGGCCTGAGTCGCGCCGAGGTGCGTTCGCGCCTCCAGTTGATGGGCCAGGATCCGGGGATGGCCGATCCCTACTTCGACGCGCTGGAGGGACGTACCGCGCAGGTGGTGGCGGCCGACGATGCCGAGTTCGTGGCCGCGCTGGATGGGATGGGCCTGGAGGAGGCGGACACGGCGCTTTTCGGCACGGATCCCGACGACCTGCTCGAGATGGAGCTGCTGCGCGCCGATTACCGCTTCCGCGCGGACTCGATCTTCCGCGCCCGGCAGCAGCGCCAGGACAGCATCGCGCTGGCGAACGCCGGCATCAGTGACGCCGGGCTGCCGCTCTTCGGTCGCGACCTCTTCGCCCGCCGCTCGACCGAGTTCACGCCGCTGCTCACCGGCCCCGTCAACGACAGCTACGTGCTCGGACCGGGCGACGAGGTGAATCTGGTGCTCACCGGCGACGTCGAGCTGGCATACTCGCTGGACGTCACCCGGCAGGGCTACCTGATCATCCCCGACGTGGGCCAGGTCGCGGTCAACGGGCTGTCCGTGGGCGAGCTGCAGGACGTCCTCTACACGCGGCTCGGCAACGTCTACTCCGGAGTCAGGCGCGGACGGGAGGCGACGACCCGGTTCCAGGTGTCCCTCGGCGAGCTGCGCACGAACCAAATCTACGTGGTCGGGGAGGCGGAAGTGCCGGGCGCGTACTCCGTCAGCTCTCTCGCCACCGCGTTCAATGCGCTGTTCCAGGCGGGCGGCCCTTCCATCCAGGGCACCTTCCGCAACCTCGAAGTGAGGCGCGGCGGGCGCGCGATCGCGACCGTCGACCTCTACGAGTACATGCTGGCGGGCGAGACCGCACGCGACATTCGTCTCGAGCACGGCGACATGCTGTTCGTGCCGCTGGCGGGCGCGCGCGTCGCGGTGGCCGGACAGGTTCGGCGCCCGGCCGTATACGAAATCCGGGACGGCGAGGGGCTGCGGGACGCGCTGTCGTTCGCGGGCGGCTTCCGTGCGCAGGCCGTGGTGGAGCGCGTGCAGGTCACGCGCATCCTGCCGCCCGAGCAGCGCGCGCCGGGCATCGATCGCGTCGTCATCGACGTGCCGATCGAGCGGCTGCGCGACGCGGGCGATCCGATTCCGCTGCGCGACGGCGACCTCGTCACGGTGTTCGAGGTCGACAGCGAGCGGCGCCGGCTGGTGCAGCTCATCGGCGAGGTGAACCGTCCAGGCACGTACGAGTGG
>DATKDR010000079.1:0-50562 GCA_035512635.1 Longimicrobiales bacterium
ACCGCCGTCGGCTGCGCGGCCTCCTCCAGCTCCACCGCGACGATGCTGCTCACGCCCGGCTCCTCCATGGTCACGCCGTAGATCCAGTCGGCGGCTTCCATGGTGCGCGGATTGTGCGTGATGACGACGAACTGCGTGCTCGTCTTGAACTCGTTCAGCATCAGCAGGAAGCGACCGATGTTAGCCTCGTCGAGCGGCGCGTCCACCTCGTCGAGGACGCAAAACGGGCTCGGCTTCACCAGGTAGATGGCGAAGAGCAGCGCGAGTGCAGTGAGCGCGCGCTCGCCGCCGCTCAGCAGATGGATGCGCTGCGTGCGCTTGCCGCGCGGCGAAGCGGAGATCTCGATGGGCGACTCGAGCGGATCCTCCGGATCGGCCAGCCACAGGTCGCACTCGCCGCCCTCGAACAGCGTCTGGAACGTGTTCTGGAAGTTCGCCCGGATCTTCTCGAAGGTATCGATGAAGAGCTCGCGGGCGGCCCGATTGATCTTGCGGATCGCGGCCTGGAGATTGTCGCGCGCGGCCTGGAGATCGTCGCGCTGGGCGGTGAGGAACTCCAGGCGCCGGCTCTCCTCCGCGTGCTCCTCGACGGCCAGCATGTTGACCGGGCCGAGTCGCTCGATCGACGCGGTGATCTCCGTCAGCTCCGCGCGCATCGACTCGATGTCGAACTCGGGCGGCAGATCGGTGATCTCGATCGCCTCGCGACGCAGCTGCTCAACGGGACGTGACCACTCGGCTTCGAGCCGCTCGCGCACGCGTCGCTCCGCGCCGGAGATGTCGCTGCGGCGCAGCTCGAGACGATGCTTCTCCTCGCCGGTGCGATCCAGCTCCGCGCGCGTCCGGCGCACCATCCGCTCCAGCTCCTCCGCGCGCTCGGCCGCTTCGGCCGAGCGTTCGTCGAAGGCGCGCAGGCGCTCGATCAACGCGTCGCGCGCGCGGAACAGCTCTTCCAGGCGCTGATCCGAGTCGCCCTTCTCCGCGGCGAGCGCGTCGAGCGAAGCGCGCAGTGTCGCTTCCTCGGCGTCGAGCGTGCGCAGTCGATCCCCGGCGTCGGCGGCGGCCTCCCCGGCCGCGCCGCGCCTGCGCACGATTGCGTCGCGCTCCGCCTCGAGCCGCGTCTGCTCGACGCGATGCTCCGCGAGCCGCTCGCGCGCGGCGTCCCAGTCGTGCTGGGCCGCTTCCACCCGCTCGCCGACCTCGCGCCGACGCTCCCGCGCGGCGTCCAGCGCGCCGCGGTGCGTGCCCGCGCCCTCGCGGGCGGCGCGCGCCGCCTCCTGCGATTCCTGCACGGTCCGCTCGAGGAACGCTTCCTCCTCGTCGAGCTGCTGCGTCAGCCGCGTGAGCCGCTCCCGGCGGTCGTGGCGCACCGACTCGTCGGCGGTGGCGCGCCGCAGCTCCAGCTCCAGCTCGTTGAGTGCCGCTTCGGCCTGACGCAGGGATTCCTCGGCGGTCGAGAGCCGCTCGGCCAGCGCATCGCGCTCGGTGGCGCGCTCGGCGCGCTTCGCGGCGGCGTCAAGCGCCTCCGCGCGCAGTCGCTCGAGCCGCTCACGACGACCCACCAGCGACGGTGCGGATGCGGGACTGCCGGCGAAACGGAGGGACGCGAGCAGCTCGCGGGCGCGCGGCACCTCGCTCGCCGGCAGCAGCGCGAGCACGCCCTCGACCTCGTCGGCGGAAGCGAGCCACGCCGCGACCGCGTCGGCCGCGTTCGAGTCGGCGACGACGAGCGTCTGGAGGAGCGAGCCGAGCGAGGCCTCGACGGCCGCGGCGCGCGCGTCATCCAGCGAAAGCAGATCGGCGAGCGGTCCGCGCAGCCCGCGCAGGCCGCTGGCGGTCATCGCACTGGCGACCGCGGGAGAGTAGCCGCGGAACTCGCGCAGTATCGTCTCCGTCGCGGACAGCTCGGAGGCGAGGCGAGTGGCGCGATCCTCGGACTCGACCAGCCGTCGACGCGCGTCGGCAAGGGCTTCGCGCAGCGCCGCGACCGAGGCGACCTGCCGCTCGCGATCCTCCCACGCCGCGGTGAGGCTGCGCTCCAGCTCGCGCCTATGGTCGGCGAAGAGATCGCCCTGTTCCTCGAGGCCGGTGCGCTCGACCGTCAGCGTTTCTCGCTCGGCGACCAGACGGTCGAGACGCGTAGCGGCATCGGCCGCGCGAGCCTCGGCGCTCGCGGCCAGTCCCTCGAGGCGATGCACCTCGGCCGCGACCTGGTCGGATTCCGCGGTGCTCGCCGCTTCGCCCTGGCGTGCCTCGTCCAGACGCGCCCGCAGGGCGGCGACCTGCTCGGCGAGGCGATCGCCTTCCCCGACCAGCGCCGCCAGCCGGCCGCCAATCTCGCGCTCGCGCGCATCCAGCTCGACCGTCTCTCCGCGAATCGCCTCCATCCGCGCCTGCTGACGCTCGCGCTCCAGCGCGATCTGCTCCAGGCGCGACAGCGCGTTGGTGCGACGCTCGTCGGCGACCGCCGCCGATCGCTCCAGCTCCGCGATGCGGCGCCCCAGCTCCTCCGCCTGCGCCGCGAGCTCGTTCCGCTCCCGTGTCTCCTCGGCAGAGGCGAGCCGGCGCTGCTCCAGCTCGGCTTCGGCGGTGGCGAGCAGCGCACGCACGGCGGGTTGCTCGCGCTCCATCGCCTCGAGACGCCCGTCGATGACTTTCAGCTCTTCACGGACGGCATCCAGCTCGGCGTCGGCGAGGATGAGCTCGAGCGCCAGCCTTCGCTCGCGCAGCTCCCTGTGCTTCTGTGCCTTGCCCTTCTGCCGCGCCAGGCTGCGCACCTTGGTCTCGACCTCCGAGATCAGGTCCTGAAGGCGCGACAGGTCGGTTTCCGACTGTTCGAGGCGACGCTGGGCCGTTTTCCGGCGGTCCTTGTAGCGGCCGATGCCCGCGGCTTCCTCGAACATGTGTCGGCGATCCTCGGCGCGCTCCGACAGGATCGAGTCGACCATGCCCTGCTCGATGATCGCGTAGGCGTTCGTGCCCAGACCGGTGTCGCGGCACATGTCGTGGATGTCCTTCAGTCGACACGTGTTGCGATTGACCGCGTACTCGCTGCCGCCGTCGCGGAAGACGGTGCGCCGGATCTCGACCGGATCGTAGGGCACGCCGAACGAGCCTTCCTCGTTCGAGACGATGAGCTCGACCTCGGCGCGGTTCACCCGCCGGCGGTCGGTCGTGCCCTGGAAGATCGCGTCGTCCATGCGCGAGCTGCGGATCGCGGACGCCTTCTGCTCGCCGAGCACCCAGCGCACTGCATCGCTGATGTTCGACTTGCCGCAGCCGTTCGGGCCGACGATCGCCGTCAGTCCGTCGTGAAACCGCAGCTCCGTCCGGTCCGCGAAGGACTTGAACCCGTGCAGTCTCAGAGCCTGGAGCTTCATTCGCCCGTCCTGCCCGTGCGACGCCGGAGCGAATGCCCCGTCACGCCCGCCTGTTCCAGCAATCCGGCCATGGCCTCGGCTTCGTGCAATGTTTCGTAGGCACCGGCGTAAAGCCGGTAGCGTGGCGGTCCCGCGGTATAATCGACGGTGACGATGTACGTCGGCACTCCGTCCTCGAGCAGCTGGGCCGCACGACGCTCCGCGTCGCGCCGAATCGAATACTCGCCGATCTGATAGGTCCAGCCGGTGGGCCGCACCGCCCAATCCTCCGCCTGCTCCGCGACGCCGCTCTCGACGAGCCGGGTCAGCAGGCGCGCCGCCGACGCGCTATCCGGGATCGGGCCGGCCAGCACACTGTACCAGATCCGGCCGTACACCGGCACCGGCGCGACATGGAAAGTGGTGGACGGATCCTCGCGGCGCAGCGCCTCGGCCCGCCGCTCCGCTGCCGCAAGCGTCTGGTGCGACTCGATGGCGACCGAATAGCCCAGCGGCCGGTCGATCGGCATCGGCTGCACGATGCTGGTCGGCACCACTTCAGCCGCCTCGCCCGCGCGTCCATCGCGCAGCAGACGATCGCCCAGGAGCGTCCAGAGCGCGAATCCGAGCGCGAAGAGCAGCACCAGCGAGAAAGCCGGAGCGAACGAACGCCGGCGCCGCGGCGCCTCCCGCTGGATGAAGCCCGGCTCGGTGAGTGGCTCCGGGGTGCCGCCGCCGATGGGACGGGCGCGATTCGGCGCCAGCTTGCGTGAAGCGATGGAGCCGGCCGGGCCGACGGAGGAAACCGGGCGCAGTACGGCGCCGAAGCGCATCTCGCCGGTCTCGCGCATCGCCGGCAGATCCTCGTCCGAGGCGAGGCCGACGACGGTATCGAGACGGCCGGCGAACTGGAGAGCGCCGGGTGTATCGAGCGGAAGATAGGCGACGAGGGTCGCGCCCACGTCGCGGAATCCGTCCAGGATGCGCGGCCAGCGGACGTGCGTCAGCAGCTCCATCGGATCGCCGGCGAAGGCGCCGGTCGGGGCGAAGTAGAAGCGCTGTCCCAGCACCGGCCGCGCGACCTGGCGGAGCGATACCCCTAACACGAAGAGGTCCGCTATGCCCTCCTCGTTCGGAACGCCGAGCTGGCTGTGCAGCGTCGGCTTGTCGAAGCCGAGATCGGCGAGCACCACCCTCCGCCCCTGCGTGCCCAGGTCGGTCGCCAGGCGGGTGGCCATGCGACCCGCCCACTCCGTGGCGTGCGCCTGCGCCCCCGCCACCAGCAGCAGCACCGGGTTCTCGGCGGGGGTCCGCGAAAGCACCGCCTCGACCGGTGCCGGCAGGGCTCGCCCGTCCGGATCGACGGCGACCGGTTCGGGCCAGACTTTCGAGCTCATTGCGATGCTTCAGGGGGTGAGGCCGAGACACGCGATGCGCCGACATCCGGCGCGACTCGAGGTGCGGGATTATAGGGGCGAAGCACGCTTCCTACCAGCCCCGGCGGGATCTTTTCCACAGCGATGGCGTGCATCCGGCCGGGCGAGCGGCGCCCGGCAGCGGACGCCACCGCTCAGGATGCGATCGCGTGCGTCGGCGCGTCGCCCCACAGCCTTTCGAGCTGGTAGAAGTCGCGGGCCGACGGGTGGAAGACGTGGATCACGAAGTCGATGTAGTCGATCAGCACCCAGCGACCCGCGCGCAGTCCCTCGACATGGTCCGGCTTGCTGCCCGCTTTCCGCATCTCCTCGATCACGTGGTCGGCGATCGCGCGCACGTGCGTGTCGGAGTTCCCGGTCAGGACGAGGAAGTAATCGGTCGCGCTGGACAGCCCGCGAAGATCGAGCAGCACGGGCAACACGGCCTTCCGGTCCAGCGCCAGGTCCGTCGCACGCGCCAGATCCTCCGGCACGTCCAGCTCGGTGACCGACCGGGCCTCCGTCTCGCTCACGCGCTCCCTATCTGCCAATCCGTTTCTCCAGTCGCAGTCCCGGGCGTCGGGCTTCAGGCGTCAGGCTTCGGTGAACCGATACCCGGTGCTGCGATGTCGAACTTGCACGCTTCAGACCGTGGGTCGGCTGACGCCTGGCGACTGACGCCTGAAGCCTACTCGTCCTTGATGATCCAGACCTTGATCTCGGGCCGGACGTCGCCGTGCAGCTTCACGGGGACGTTGAATACGCCGAGCGACTTGATCGGCTCGTCCAGCTCGATCTGCCGGCGGTCGACCTCGAAGCCGAGGTTGCCTTCGGCGTTCAGCTTCTCGGCGATGTCCGCCGTCGTGATCGAGCCGAACAGCTTCGACTCCTCGCCCGCCCGCGCGGTGAACGTCAGCGAGACCTGCTCGAGCGCGGATGCGCGGCGGCGAGCCTCGAGGAAGTCGCGCTTGGTGCGCTCCTCCTCCCGCTGCCGGTCCTCCTCCAGGCGGCGGATGTTCGCCTCCGTCGCCTCGAAGGCGAGACCGCGCGGCAGCAGAAAATTGCGCGCGAAGCCCGGCTTCACCGTCACCAGGTCGCCCGCATCGCCCACGTTCGGCACGTCCTGCCGCAGAATGACGTTCGTCGACTTCATTGTTCAGCTCCTTATGATGACGCTGCATCATCGGAGGTCGCGCGCCTCCGCAGATCCAGCCATGTGTCGCTCAGTCCGATGATCAGTGACGCACCCGCGAAAAGCGGCAGCAGCAGCACGGCCACCACGCCCAGAAAGAATGCACCCACGCCGGCCACGCCGGTAATGGCCACGACGATCGCCATGCCGCGCAGCAGGTACAGCCCCGCCATGAAGGTGGCCAGATTCGCGCCCGCGCGTGACGCCACTTCTCCGAGCGGCATGATCAGCAGCGCCGTGCCCCCGATCAGCACCCATACCAGATGGTCCGCGAAGCGGAACTCCCGCATCGGCGCGAGCGTTTCGCCGCTCCGCTCCACCAGCCGGCGATAGCCCCACCAGGCGACCGCGAGTGCGGCCAGCGAAGCGAGCGCGAGCATCGCCGGGTACAGCATCGTCTCCAGGTCGGCGACGCGGCGGAAGGTATCGCTCATCTCCGCCATCGATGGATCGCCCGCCCTGTTGAGACGCGACGTCCAGAAGGAGGCCGCTTCCCGGAACCGGCGCGCCACCGCCCACTCCACCCGCTCCCAGCCGCCGGATCCGATCAGGATCGCGGCGCCGGCAACGGAGGCGGTCGCCACGGCCACGATGCCCCGGGGCAGAAAGCCGCCCGGCCGGAGCGTGACCGTCGCCAGGAACACGGCGCCCACCATCAGCGCCCAGCCCCGTTCCGCGTACCAGAGCGGCCCGGTCGGCGGCGTCGCGAACAACGACGCCAGCAGCACCAGGCCGATCAGTCGGTACGGCGATCGCAGCGGCGGCAGCGCAATCAGCAGCAACGCCAGCGGCACCGCGATCAGCAGCGCCGGATGGATCGCCGAGATCAGCGTCGCGACCAGAGCCAGCGCGAGGGCCGCGCCCCAGCCGCCGCGCCGCACCGCGTCAACCCTTGTAACTGCCGACGTACGGGATCAGCGCGAGGAAACGGGCCCGCTTGATGGCCGTGCTCACCTGCCGCTGATGCCGCGAGCATGCGCCCGTGATCCGCCGCGGCAGGATCTTGCCACGATCCGTGATGAACTTGGAGACGGTCTTCTCATCCTTGTAGTTCAGGATGCGGATCCCGTTCTCGCACATGTGACAGCTTCGCTTGCGTCCGCGCATGGCTATTCGTCCTCCTCGTCCTCGTCCTCGTCCTCGTCGTCGTCACCGCGCGGCTCCCGTGTCGCGATCGACATCGGCGCCGTCGGCACACCTTCGTTGAGGACGATCAGATAGCGGAGCACGTCCTCGTCCAGCTTCAGAAGACGCTCCAGCTCCGGAAGAGGCTCGCCCTCGCCGTTGAACTGCGCGACGACGTAATAGCCGTTCGTGCGCTTCTCGATGGGGTAGGCCAGCTCGCGACGCCCCCAGTGGTCCACGGCGGCGATCTCCGCCTTGCCGTTGCCACCGGTCAGCATGCCGTGGAAGCGGTCGAGCTTCTCGTTGATCTGCGACTCGTCAAGCTTCGAGTCGAAGATGTACACGATCTCGTAGTCTCTTTTCACCCTGTTCCTCCCATGGTCGGTCGGCCACGCCGCTCCTCGGCGGGTCGGTCCGGCCCCGCGTGGCCGACACGGCCTCGGGGGCGGGAAAGCCCGTAAGGTTAGTGAAAGAGGCGGACTTCGTCCAGTGGGAGGCGGCGGGGAACAGGCAGGCGGCCCTGTCGGGCCGGGGAGGGCTAGCGCGGGGAGGCGGCGCTTCGCGCCGGGGAGGCGGCGCAGCCGGGAGGCGGAGCGGCATCGTCGGAAATGCCCCCGCGCAGCCCTCCCTGCGGCAGCCCTGCCCGCGCCAGCCTTCCCCGCGAGCGTCAGGGAGCGCCTCCCTCCCGAGCGCATCCGTCGAGCAGCCCTACCTACACATTGAAGCGGAACAACAAAATGTCCCCATCCGCCACCACGTACTCCTTCCCTTCCGACCGCATGACGCCCTGTTCCCGTGCGGCCTTTTCGCTGCCGACGCGGACGAAGTCGTCCCAGCCGATGGTCTCGGCGCGGATGAAGCCGCGCTCGAAGTCGGAGTGGATCTCGCCGGCGGCCTGGGGCGTGCGGCTGCCGGCGCGGATGGTCCAGGCGCGCACTTCCTTGGGGCCGGCGGTGAAGAAGCTGATCAGGCCGAGCAGGCGGTACCCGGCGCGGATGAGCGCGTGCAGACCCGGCTCCTCGAGACCGAGGTCGCGCAGGTACTCCTGCCGCTCGTCGGGCTCGAGGTGCATGAGCTCGGCCTCGATGCCGGCCGAAAGCAAAATGACGTCCGCGTCCTCGCCCTCCGAGCCCACCGCGTTGCGCAGCGCGCGCACGTGCTCGTTGTCGTCTTCGGACAGATCGGATTCCGCGACGTTCGCCACGTAGAGCACCGGCTTGGCGGTAAGGAGCTGGAGCGCGCGCAGCCGGCGGGCCTCCTCCTCGTTCGCGGCCGCGACGGTGCGTGCCGCTCTGCCCGCGGCGAGGGCGTCGCGCAGACGACGCAGGAGCGCTTCCTCGACCTTCGCTTCGCGATCGCCGCTGCGCGCGATCTTCTCGACGCGCTCGAGCCGATTCTCGACGATCTGCAGGTCCGCGAGCGCGAGCTCGAAATTGATCACCTCGCGGTCGCGTATGGGATCGATCTCCCCCATCACGTGCGTAACGTCGGGGTCATCGAAACAGCGGACGACGTGCACGATCGCGTGCGTTTCGCGGATGTTCGCCAGGAACTTGTTGCCGAGCCCCTCCCCTTCCGCCGCACCCTTCACGAGTCCTGCGATGTCGACGAACGTGACGACCGCGGGCACGCGGCTCTTCGGCTGGACGCGCTCGACCAGCAGCTCCATGCGCTCGTCCGGCACCTCGACCACGCCCACGTTCGGGTCGACGGTGCAGAACGGATAGTTCTCGGCGGATGCGCTGGCCGCGGTCAATGCGTTGAAGAGCGTCGACTTGCCGACGTTCGGCAGTCCGACGATTCCGAGCTTCAAATTAGGCATTAGGCGTTAGGCCCTAGGCTCTAGTGTTCAGGCGTCACGGGCCAGTTTCGTTTCGCAGAGTGCGCGGATCAGAGACGGATACGCCTCGAAGACTTCGCGGGCCTGATCGAGGGCGAGCCGCTCCGTGTTGGTGTGCGCGTAGCGCTCCTCGCCGGGTGCGTACCCGATCGTCGGAATGCCGTGGCGCCCGCAGACATGCCCGCCGTCCGTCGCGAAGGTCCAGGGTCGTACCACAGGTTCACGGCCGGTGGCCGCGGCGATCGCGGAGCGCGCGCTGCGCACGACGGGGTGCGTGTCCTCGAGTCGATACGCGGGCGTGAAGAGCTGACGCTCCATCTCGCGGCCGGTGTACGTGGTCTGGCGCATGGTCGCGAAGCGCACGTCCACCACGAAGCCCGCGGGCAGGTCCACAGCGGCGAGGTGCGCGCGCACGGCATCCACGGCGCCGGCGGCGTCGACGCCCGGCAGCACGCGCCAGTCGACGGTGACGCGGACCCGATCCGGAATCACGTTCGGACTCGCCGGCTCGACTTCGACACTGGTTGGCACGAAGGTCGAGCGGCCGAGCACGACGTCGCTGCCGAGCGTGTCGGCGAACGCGCGAAGCGACTGCAACACCGCCGGCAGGGGATCGAGCGCGTTGCGCGCGCGCTCGGGGGCGCTGGCATGTCCGGCGAGGCCGAGGATCTCGACGACGATCTCGGCGCGGCCGCGGTGCCCGACGCACAGGTCGCCATTCGTCGCCTCACCGATGACGACGACGTCGGGACGGATCGGCGTCGTCTCGAGGAAATGACTGATGCCCAGGCCGGCGCGCTCCTCGTAGACGGTGTGCACGACGAGCAGATCGCCGCGCGGACGCTCCTCGACGAAGCGCGCGGCCGCGTGTGTCTGGAGCGCGAGCGGGCCCTTGATGTCCATGGCGCCGCGGCCGTGCAGGAAGCCGTCGGCGACCACGCCGCCGTAGGGCGCATGCTCCCAGGCGTCCGGGTCTCCGGCATCGACCACGTCGAGGTGCGAGCAGAGCATCACGGTCGCGCCACCGCCCGTGCCGCGGATCAGGCCGATGACGTTGCCGACGTCGTCCGTACGCACGTCGTCGTACGCGAGCGACTGCATCTCACGGGCGACGCGCACGGCTGCCTCGGCCTCCTGGCCCGATGGGCTCGGAATCCGGATCAGCTCCTGCGCGAAGCGGATCATCCCGTCGAAGTCCGGCGTCATGCCTTCAATCGTCTTCTCGGTGCAACGGAAAGGCCCGGTCCGACAGCGCGAACCGGGCCCTCACCCAGCGCCTAGAGGCCTAGAGCCCAAAGCCTAGAGCCCAGAGCCCAGAGCCTGGAGCCTGGAGCCTACGCCAACAGGCGGGCGATGAACTCCCCCACGCCGCGGATCAGTGAGCCGAGATCACCGTCTCCGGCGCCGCCGATGTCGTGCACGCGCACGAACCAGGGCGCGAGCACGAGCGCGACGATGCTCATCAGCTTGATCAGGATGTTGAGCGACGGACCCGACGTGTCCTTGAACGGATCGCCGACCGTGTCACCCACGACTGCGGCCTTGTGCGGGTCCGAACCCTTGCCGCCGTACGCGCCGCCCTCGATGTACTTCTTGGCATTGTCCCAGGCGCCACCGGCGTTTGCCATGAACAGCGCCATGAGCACGCCGGTGACGGTCGCGCCCGCGAGCAGACCGCCGAGCGCCTCGACACCGATGAAGTAGCCGACGACGACGGGCGCGAGCACGGCCGTGAGCCCGGGCAGGATCATCTCCCGCAACGCCGCCCGGGTCGAGATGTCGACGCAGCGGGCGCTGTCCGGCTTCGCGGTGCCCTGCATCAGGCCGGGGATCTCGCGGAACTGGCGGCGCACCTCGTCGACCATGCCACCCGCCGCGCGACCCACCGCGGTCATCGTGAGGGCGGCGATGAAGAACGGCAGGATGCCACCGATGAACAGGCCGATCGTCACTTCCGGATCGATGATGTTGAGTCCGGCATCGCGCAGGCCGACCGCGGAGGTGTACGCGCTGAAGAGCGCGAGCGCGGTGAGCGCCGCCGAGCCGATGGCGAAGCCCTTGCCGATCGCAGCGGTCGTGTTGCCGATCGCGTCGAGCCCGTCGGTGATCTTGCGCACCTCCGGTCCGAGATGGCTCATCTCGGAGATGCCGCCGGCGTTGTCGGCGATCGGGCCGTACGCGTCGACCGACATGGTCACGCCGACCGTCGCCAGCATGCCGACGGCCGCGATGCCGATGCCGTAGAGGCCGGCGAAGAAGAACGACACGTAGATCGTGAGGCAGATCAGGAGCACGGGGATCGCCGTCGACTCCATGCCGATGGCGAGGCCGTGGATGATGTTGGTCGCGGCGCCGGTCTGACTGGCTTCCGCGATCCGCTTCACGGGCCTCGAGGCCGTGTAGTACTCGGTGACGAGACCGATCGCGATGCCGGCGATGGTGCCCGCCAGCAGCGCCCAGAACGGACCGGTCGGGATGAACGACTGCTCGCCGCTCGGGTCGATGATCTCGAAACCGAGACCCTTGACGACGAAGAACATCGCCACGAGGAACAGCGCCGCGGCGATGAAGGTGACGTTGCGCAGCGCGGCGGCCGGGTTGGTCCGCTCGAGCACCTTCATGAGGCCGATGCCCACGAGCGACGCGATCAGCCCGACCATGATCGTGATGATCGGCAGGGCGACGGCCTCGGGCCTGCTCAGCGCGTAGAAGCCGCTCGTCGCAGCGATGGCGATCGTCGCGATGACGGAGCCGACGTAGCTCTCGAAGATGTCGGCGCCCATGCCGGCCACGTCGCCCACGTTGTCGCCTACGTTGTCCGCGATGGTGGCCGGATTACGCGGGTCATCCTCGGGAATCCCCGCCTCGACCTTGCCGACCAGGTCGGCGCCGACGTCCGCGGCCTTCGTGTAGATGCCGCCGCCGACGCGGGCGAAGAGAGCGATCGAGCTGGCGCCCATGGCGAAGCCACTGATGATCTGGGCGAAGCCCGGGAAGTCGGCGTCGAACGAGGGCGCGATCACGAAGTACCACGCACCGATGCCGATCAGACCCAGTGCCGCCACGGACAACCCCATGACTGCGCCGCCGAAGAAGGCGATGCGCAGCGCCTTGCCCTGGCCGGATTCCTTGGCGGCCGCGGCGGTGCGCACGTTCGCGCGCGTCGCCGCGGTCATGCCGAAGAAACCGGCGAGGACGGAGCTGATGGCGCCGCTGATGTAGGAAAGCGCGGTGCCGCCGCCGATCGCGAGCCAGAGCAGCCCGGCGACGATGACGACGAAGACGGCGAGCACCGTGTACTCGCGGCGCAGGAACGCCATCGCACCCTCATGGATGCTTTCGGCGATGTCGCGCATCGCGTCCGTGCCGGACGACTGGCCGCGCAGGTAGAGGTAGACGCCCAGGGCTACCAGCAGGCCGATCACGCCGGTGACCGGCGACCAGCTGGCCCAATCCATGAGTTGCATTCGCGACGCTCCGTCGATGTGTCGAACAGTCAACCGTTATGGCGGCTCATCGCCGCCTCGATGCCCTCGTCGAGCCAGGTGCGCACGCCCTCGACCGCGATGTCGAGACGCTCGAGCACCGCCTCCTCGTCGACGCGATCCATGGGCGACAGTACGAAGTCGGCCATGTCCACGCCGGGCGGGACGGGGCCGACCCCGATGCGCAGGCGCGCGTAGTCGCGCGTCCCGAGCGCGGCCTCGACCGACTTGAGGCCGTTGTGTCCGCCGGCGCTGCCGGAAGGCCGGAACCTCAGCCGTCCGACATCGATCGCGGCGTCGTCGACCACCACCAGCAGATCACGGGCGGGATCGAAATCCTCGTCGCGGCGCAGCGCGGCGAGCGCGGCACCACTCCGATTCATGTAGGTCTGCGGCTTGAGCAGCAGGACGTCGTGTACGCCGACGACGCCGCTCGCCTCGAAGGCAGGACCGCGTCGGCGGAACGGGCCGAGCTTCCAGTCCACCGCAAGCCGATCGGCCAGCCACCAGCCGACATTGTGACGGGTGTCGTCGTATTCCGGACCCGGGTTTCCGAGTCCGCACACGACCTTCACCAGGCTCAGTCCTCGGCCTCGGCCTCGGCCTCGGCCTCGCCCTCCTCGCCGATGCGGACCGGCACGCCTTCCTCCGGCGCCTCCGGCTCGGCGGGCGCCTCGACTTCGAGGATGGCCGGCGCGACCACCGAGCAGACGGTGCGCTCGCCTTCCATCTCGACCTCGACACCCTCCGGAATCGGCAGATCGCTGACGTGGATCGAGTCGCCCAGCTCGAGGGCGCTCACGTCGACGTCGATCGACTCCGGAATAGCCGCGGGCAGACAGCGGATGGGCAGCTCGTGGATCTGGTGATCGATGACGCCACCGGCCTTGACGCCCGCCGGCGTGCCGATCAGGTGCACCGGCACTTCGACGTCGACCATCTCGCCAGCATGCAGCTGGAGGAAATCGACGTGCACGACGCTGCCCTTGTAGGCGTGCGACTGCACCTCGCGCACGAGCGCCTGGACCTCGCCCTTCTCGCCTTCGATGCTGAGACTGATGACGGTGTTCTCAACGGAGATCTTCGAGAACAGGACCTCGAGCTCGTGGGCGTCGAGCGAGACGGAACGCGTCTTCTCGTTGTGGCCGTAGACCACGCCCGGCACGCGACCCGAAGCGCGCAGCTTGCGGTTGGAGCCCTTCCCGGTTTCCTCGCGGGGCGTCGCCTTCAGCGTGACTTCTTCGGTTGCCATTGCAGTTTCTCTCTTAGCCGAACAACTGGCTGACGGACTCATTCGAGTGCGTGTACCGGATCGCGCGGGCCAGCAGGTCGGCGATCGACAGCACTGTCAGCTTCGGGAACCTCTTCTCCTCGGGCAGTCGCAGCGTGTTGGCGACGACTACTTCGTCGATCGGCGCCGTCGACAACCGCTCGACCGCCGGACCCGAGAACACCGCGTGCGTCGCCGCGACATAGATCTCGGTGGCGCCACGGTCCTTCAATGCAAAGACGACGCTTTCGATCGTGCCGGCGGTGTCGATCATGTCATCGACGATCAGACAGGGCCGGCCCTCGACCTCACCCACGACGCTCAGCACTTCGGCCACGTTCGCCGCCGGTCGCCGCTTGTCGATGATGGCGAACGTCGCATCCAGCCGACGCGAATAGCCCCGCGCCATCTTTGCCGCGCCCACGTCCGGCGCCACCACCACCAGCTCCTTCAGCCCCTTTTTCTGGAAATGGGGCGTCAGCACCGGCGCCGCGTACAGGTGGTCCACCGGCACGTCGAAGAAACCCTGGAGCTGATGCGCGTGAAAATCCACGCCCAGCACGCGGTCCGCCCCGGCCGCCTCGATCAGATTCGCCACCAGCTTGGCGCCGATCGCCACGCGCGGCTGGTCCTTCCGGTCCTGCCGCGCGTACGCGAAGTACGGGATCACCACGGCCACCCGGTCCGCCGAAGCCCGCTTCGCCGCGTCGATCAGCAGCAGCAGCTCCATCAGATTGTCCGCGGGCGGCGGCGTCGGCTGCACGATGAACACGTCGCGCCCGCGGGCGTTCTGATTGATGCGGACGAAGATCTCGCCATCCGCGAAACGCTTCACGGTCGCGTCGCCGAGCGGCATGCCGAGCCTCTCGGCGACCTCCTCTGCGAGCTGCGGATGCGCTGTCCCGCTCAGCAGCAGCAAAGGCCCTACGTGTTCGTCAGACAATTCATCCGCGGTTCGAGGTCAGGAGACCGCTTCCGGGTCCTCCGAGCACGACAGCCCGGGAGTCTAGTGGGTGGAAGGCCGCTTTTCAAGGCGGAGAGCGGGTCGAGAGCGCCGGGAGCCCTAACAGTCGAGGCGCGGAAGCGCGTTCGTACACATGCACGTGCACGTGCTCCTGCAGGGCTTTTCCTCGGCGAACGACCGAGCACGAGCACGTGCAGGTGCACGTGCAGGAGGGCATTCCGCTTGCCGGCCTTCGCTAACCCCGGTTCCTGACGCCACGACTTCACGCTTCTCGTCTCATCCCCTACATTGTCCGCGACGATCACCTGGACGGGAGCTGGGAATGGAACAGGAGCTGGACTGGGCGGTGCTGCATCATCCGATGGATCCGCCGGGCGCGCCGGAAGAAGAGGAATGGGAGGGGGAGCGGGAGCCGCCGCGGCCGAACATCACGGCCGTGACGGACCGCGTGCGGGAGGTGCTGTTCCGGGACCGGACTCTGATCATCAGCGGCGAGGTGACGCAGAAGCTGGCGGCGGACGTGATGGGTCAGCTGCTGGCGATGTCGGCGCAGAGCGACGAGCCGATCACCGTCTACATCAACTCACAGGGCGGCCATGTGGAGTCGGGCGACACGATCCACGACATGATCCGGTTCGTGCGCGCGCCGGTGCGGATGGTTGGGACGGGCTGGGTGGCGAGCGCGGGGGCGCTGATCTACGTGGCGGTGCCCCGCGAGCAGCGCTATTCGCTGCCGAACACCCGCTTTCTGCTGCACCAGCCGGCGGGCGGGGCGCGGGGCACGGCGGCCGACGTGGAGATCGAGGCGCGCGAGATCCTGAAGATGCGGGAGCGGCTGAATCGAGTGTTCGCGGAGCGGACGGGTCAGACGCTGGAGCGGATCCAGGAGGACACGCGGCGCAACTTCTGGCTGAGCGCGAGCGAGGCGAAGGAGTACGGCCTGGTGGGACAGGTCGTCGCCAGCATGAAGGAAGTGCGCTGACCCGGTGGATCGGGTGCGCGGGCCCGGGATGAATCAGGCGCCGCGTCCCGCGAGGCGGCGGGTCACGCCACCGCGCGGCGGCTCGTGCGGCTTCAGGACGGCGTCGGCGACGTGGACCATGCTGCGCTGAACGACCGCCTGCGCGCGGCAGCCGCTGACGCCGATGGCGTCCACGTAATAGCTGACCGCACGGTCGGGCGCCATCTCGTCGTCGAGCAGCGCGACGAAATCCAGCGCGTTGTCGACGTGGACGTGGAGCATCGCCTCCTCGGCCTGAGCGAGGACGAGCTGGGCGACGCGTCCGGTTTCGCCGCTTCGATGCTGCCGCTCGCGGATCTCGCGCACCAGCCGGTCCGGCCGCAGGCGCCGCCACATCGATTCGCCGTCCTCGTCCTCCACCGCGTCGGTATCCTGCCGCAGCAGCGAGGGCCGGCTGGTGTCGAGTCGACGCTCCTCCTCGAGCCGCACCAGCGCGCGATTGCGGATCGAGCTCGCGAGCGGACCCGTGATCGACAGCTCGTCGAAGTAGTAGTCGACCGCCTCGTCGAACGACCAGTCCTCGCCCACCACGCTCACCAGCCTCAGCGCTTCCTCGGCGTGTCCGTCGATCAACGCTTCCTGCGCTCCCGCGATCGCGACGTCGAGATGACGCCGGATCGCGCTCGGCAGGCGCATGGTAGTCAGTGGATTCGGTGCTGGCATGTCTCTCCGTGATGCATTCCCGGGGGTGGAATCGAACCACCATTGGCGGATCCAAAGTCCGCCGTCTTGCCTTTAGACGACCCGGGAAAGGCCACCGAAAGGTAGCCTCGCCGCGAGGGTCGATCAACGCGGACGCGCCTCATTCCACGGTCCGCGTGCGCAGCACGCGCGCAGCGGGCATCACCTTCCGGACGTGCCGCTCCGCCGCTTCTGCGCGCGCGGGATCGTCGAAGATGCCGTAGACGCACGAGCCGCTGCCGCTCAGCATTGCGAGGATCGCACCCGCGCCGTGGAGGGCGCGCTCGATGGCACGCAGCTCCGGGTGTCGCTCGAAGACGACGTCCTCGAAATCGTTCCGCGCCCACCCGGCGAGGGAGGCGAAGTCTTCGCTCGCGCCGAGGGGCGGAGCGCGCTCACCGCCCGCGGCGCCGGTGCCGCGGGCGCCGTCCGCCATGCCGGCGATTCCCCGGCCGACGGGCCCCTGTGCGTGGCGCGCGTCCCACCACGCGAAGGCGTCGCGTGTGGCGACCGGGAAACCGGGATCGACGAGCAGCACGTGCGCGGATGGCGACGCGGCCAGCGGCGCGAGCCGCTCACCCCTGCCCTCTCCGTATGCGCGCGGGGAGCCGCACAGGAAGAAGGGCACGTCGCTGCCGAGGGAGCCGCCGATCGTCCGCAGCCGGGCCAGCGGGAGCGGCGAGCCGGCGAGCGTGTTGATGGCGCGCAACGCGGCGGCCGCGTCGCTCGAGCCGCCGCCGAGGCCCGCGCCCGCGGGGATCCGCTTGACGAGTCGCAGCCGCGCGTGCGGCGCATCCGGCACGGTGTCGCGAAAGGCGCGCACCGCGCGCAGCACCAGGTTGTCCTCGACGGGACCGGTCTGCGCGTCCCCTTCCACCTGGACCGAGGTCTCGTCCGCGATGACGGCCTCGAGCCGGTCGTGGAGCTCGAGCGCCTGGAAGATCGTGCGCAGCTCGTGATAGCCGTCGGCCAGCCGTGAAACGATGCGCAGGTGGAGATTGATCTTCGCGGGAGCCTTCTCGACGACGACGCCGTGCATCGATGACGGGTCCCTCATCACGGGTGGCGCGGCGGCGCTTCGCTTGCGGCGCCGTGCGTCTCGCCGGCTTCGACTTCCACCTCCGTCTCGACGACTTCCTCGCTGTGCAGCACCTCGGCGCGGCTGATGCCGAGGCGCCATGTATACCAGAGGCCGATCAGGGTGATCGGGATGAAGCCTCCGATATGGAAGCCGATGGCGAAACCGACCGCGCGGGCCACCTCGACGCCATAGACTTCGACCAGACCGAGCCGTGCGAAACCCTCAAAGAGGCCGAAAAAGCCGGGTGCGGACGGGAGCGAGACACCGAGCGCGACGAGCGACTGAAGGAAGACGGCCGCGACGAACGGAGCCTCGATGCCGAATGCGAGAAAGCCGAGCCAGAAGGAAACGGCGCCTGTGAGCCAGAGAATCGCCGACCAGAGCAGCGATACCAGCATGAGGCGCGGCGAGCGTAGCACGGAGAAGCCGTGCACCAGTGCCTCGAAGGCGTCGACGACCGGACGACGGAAGCCCTCGGGCAGCAGGCGCCGCGCGAGCCCGCGTCCAATGCGCACGGCGGCGAGCGGGCGCACCACGATGCCGACCAAGACGAGCGCGAGAAGACTCACCACCCCGAGCATGACGCGGGCAGCCACGGCAATGTCGCCGCCGCCGGTTGTGTCGGGGAAGCCGGGCGCAGCCATCGCGGCGAAAAAGAGGCCGATGACCATGATGCCGTCCAGCAGCCGCTCGACGACCAGCGAGCCGAAGGCGGCCGACACCCGCATGCCGGTGATGCGGCCGAGAGCATACGCGCGCACGAACTCCCCGACGCGTGCGGGCAGGAGGTTGTTCGCCATGAAGCCGATGCAGGTCGCCGCCAGGCGCGGGCGGTAGGCGATGCCCGGCTGGATCGGCTCGAGCAGCCAGTGCCAGCGTACCGCACGGATGTAGAACAGCGCGGTCGTCATGAAGACCGCGGCGGCGAAAAGGAGGGGATCCGCCTCCGAGACGTGGCGGGCGACCAGCGAGAAATCGACGTCGTGGAAAGCCCAGTAGAGCGCCCCGATGCTCAGGGCGAGGCCGACGGCGACCTTCCAGTCGAGCCGGCCGCTTTTCCGGCCCCGTTTCACGACATCGCGAGACGCACGAGGTCGAACAGCTCCTCGAGGCTCTCCCGGGCGGCACGGTCGTCGGCCGAAACCGCGCGCTCGATCTCGCCGCGCAGCTCCAGCGCGCGACGCAACGCGGCGTCGCCCCGGTAGACGAGATCGTCGATGGGGATGACGGCGGCGGCGGCCGCCGCCGCCGTCGCGGGAGCGGGAGCGGGAGTGGGAGCGGCTGCGGGAGCGGGAGCCGCCGCAGGTGCGGTTGCGGGCTGCTGCACTGCGGCCGCGCCGGGCTGGCTAGCGCCCGCGCCGACCTGTTCCGTCGCGCTGTGGATGACCTCGCGCAGACGCTCGACCGTGCCGAGCAGTGTCGTGGAGGCGGCATCGGCGAGGCGTCCGAGCGCCTGTTCCGCGGCGCGCGCGGGTTCCTCGAAGCCGAAGGTGCGCGACGTGTCACGCAGCGCGTTCAGCGCCTCGCGCAGCTCCTGGCGCAACTGCGTGCGCCGGTCCTCCGTCGCGGCCGCGAACGCGCCCGCCATGCGCTCGAGACGATCGACCAGCTTGTTGGCTTCGGTGCGGAAAAAGCCGATCAGCTCGACGGGCTCCGCGCCGGGGGGCGCGGCCGGCGCCTGGAACGGCGTTTCGTCGGCCCTGGTGCCGACCACTCGATCGCGCAGCGCGCGCAGCTCGACGAAGGCGGGCGCGGCCGGGTCCGCCTGGCCTCCGGCCTCGATGCGCGGCACGGCTTCGGCCAGAACCGCATGCGCCTGTCGGTAGAGCGCGAGCCAGTCGCCTTCGACGCCGACCTTCTGTCGCGCGATGAGGCGCGTCGTGTCCTCGATCGCGCGCAGCGTGGCGGACACGACGGGATAACGCTGGAGTCCGGCCGATCCGAGGAGGGCGCGCTGGCGACGCAGGATCGACTTCAGCGGATCGCGGCCCATGGGGGAGCGCGTGAGCGCCGGTATCGCGCGCTCCAGCTCGGTCACCACCTGCCGTGCCTCGGTCGCGACATAGCTGCGAAGCTCGTCGTCCGAAGGACCGGCGTCGGCTTCGTCGGCGGCAGCCGTGGCTTCTTCGGGCGCGACGCCGACCTCGCGCCAGCGGGCCAGGGCCTGCTCGGCGCCGACCGCGGCGCCCGCCTCGCCTTCACCGGCCGCGGCGAGCGTCCGCAGATCTGCGACGGTAGCTCCGATCCGGCGCCGGGTATCGTCGTCCCACGCGCGGGCGCCCCGGCCCAGCTCGCGGGCGGCCACCTCGAGGGCGGATGCGACACGGCGGACGCGCTCCTCGCGCGCCATCTGCGCGGCGCCGCGCAAGGCGCGCGCGGTCCGCAGCAGCTCCTCGGCGTCGGCCTGGCCGCTGGACGCGATGCGGTCGAGCCGATCGATGTATTCGGCGGATTCCGTCAGGAAGTAATCGCGCAGAGACGGCATGCGTTCGGCCTTTGCCCTTTCGCGGTGGGTCTTCAGGACAGCGCGAGGATACGCTCGAGCTCGTCCGCGCGCTCATCGGCCAGACCGGCGGTGCGCGCGATCGCGAGCGTCCGGAGACCGAGCGCGCAATATAGCTGCCGGTCCTCGGCGGACAAACGCGCCAGGTGCATGCGCACGGTATCGACGTCGCCGCGGGCGACCGGGCCGGTCAGCGCCGAGGTTACGCCCAGGTGCTCGAGGTTGTCGAGCGTGCCGTGCATGAGGGACCGGACCGCCTCGGGCGCCGCGTCCGCCGGCACGCCGGCCTCCTCGAAGAGGCGGATCGCCGTGTCCGCCAGCGCGACCACGTAATTGGACGCGAAGACGGCCGCGGCGTGGTAGATCGGCCGATCGCGGTTCACGACGACGAAATCGATGCCATCCAGCGCGTGGGCGATGCGACGCGCGGCCGCGATCGCCGTCGGCTCACCGGCGACGGCGAAGCACGCGCCCATCAGGCGGCGGATGCCGTCCCACGGATCGGCGAGCGGCTGAAGCGGGTGCAGCGAGCCGACCGCATAGCCCGCGGCGTGGAGCGGGCTCAGCACGTCGGCGGACAGGGCGCCCGACACGTGCAGCGCGACGCAGCCGCGCGGCGCGGGACCCGCAGCCGCGAGATCGTGCGCCACCTCCGACAGCGCGCGATCCGGCACGGCGAGCAGCAGGATCGTCGTCCCCTCCGGCAGCGGCGGCACGCCGACGCGGTAATCGACGGGCGGCTCGGTGCTGTCGAAGACGGGATGCGGCGGCGGCTCCACACTGCGGCCGTAGTAGGTGAGTGCGTCGATGGTGCGGGTGCGGACGAGCGCGGCGCCGAGCGAGAGACCGACCCTGCCGGGACCGCAGATGACGAGCCGGTCGTTCACGCGGCGCCGACGATCTCGACCCCGGCGCGGCGACTGAGGCGCCCGAGCGCCGCCCGCGGCAGACGCGCGTGCACGTCGATCGTCGTGTCTTCCTGCCTCGTGCCGAGCACTTCGCCCTCGCGGTAGATCGTCGCGAGCGCCTCCCCGTCGCCGGCGGAGAGGCGCAAATGCACTTCGGGCCGCTGCGCGGTGGCCTCGCGACGGAGGCGCTCCCGCAGCTCGGCGAGTCCCCCCTCCTCGATGGCCGACGCGAGCACGACCTCCTCGCCGTAGACCGCGAGCGCCCGCTGCCGCAGCGCCTTCTCCTCATCGTGCGTCAGTCGGTCGGCCTTGTTGAAGACGAGCACGACCGGACGATCCTCCAGATCCAGATCGGCAAGAACGCTCTCGACGACTTCCTTGTGCTCCTCCCACACGGGATGGGACGCGTCGAGCACGTGGAGCAGCACCTCGGCGTCGCGCGCTTCCTCGAGCGTCGCCCGGAACGAGGCGACGAGCGCGTGCGGCAGCTTGCGGATGAAGCCGACGGTGTCCGTCACAAGGGCGCGCATGCCGCCGTCCAGCTCGACGGCGCGAGTCGATGGATCGAGCGTCGCGAACAGGCGGTCCTCGACGAACTGCTCCGAATCCGAGAGCGCCCGCAGAATGGAGGACTTGCCGGCATTGGTGTAGCCGACGAGCGCGACGCGGAACTCGTCGGAACGACCCTTCCGCTGCGTGGCGCGACGTCGCGCGACGACCTCGAGCTTGTCCTTCAGGTCGCGGATGCGGTTGCCGATCAGCCGGCGGTCGGTCTCCAGCTGCGTTTCACCGGGGCCGCGCATGTTCACGCCACCGCGCGCGCGCGAAAGGTGGGTCCACATGCGCTTCAGCCGCGGCATCGCGTACTGCAGCTGCGCGAGCTCCACCTGCATCTGCGCCTCGGCGGTGCGCGCGCGCCGTGCGAAGATGCCGAGGATCAGCTCGGTGCGGTCGACGACGCGGATGTCCAGCTCGTTCTCGAGGTTGCGCGCCTGCGCGGGGGAGAGCTCCTCGTCGAAGACGATGAGATCGGCTTCGCGCTCCTCCGCCATCTCCTTCACCTGCTTCACCTTGCCCTCGCCGATGAAATACTTCGGATTCGGCGAGTCCAGCCGCTGGACCAGCGCGCCGAGCACCTCTACACCGGCGGTGTCCGTGAGGCGAGTCAGCTCCTCGAGGTGCTCCTCGACCTCCCGGTCCGGCACCTGCTTCAGCGGAGCGCCGATCAGGATCGCGCGCTCGCGGGCTTCCTTTGTCTCGTGCGAAGGGCTAATGGGCGTCAATCCATGAGTTCGTCGATCGCTCCGCTGCGGCGGAACGGGATCTCGCGGCGGAGCGGCTCCACGAGGTGCACGCGGCCACTGACCCGGTAGTCGAAGCTGCCGGTCGCGAGCATCGCGGTGACGGCGGTGCCGAGGTCACGATACCGGAAACGAACCGGTATTTCCACAAGCGCACTGTCGTCCGCCTCGACCGTGATGCGGTCGGTGAAGCGGCCCTCGGACAGCGCGGTCCAGGGCTCCTCCGGGTCGCCCTCGGACACTTCGATCAGGTACTCCAGCCCTTCGGCCTGGATGCCGAAGCTGTTGGGGTTGAGCACGTGCAGCCGAACGCGCAGCACGCCGCCCTCCAGGCCGAGCGTGCCGACCGAGATGCGATCGAGCCGCACCTCGGGCTCCTGGATCGCGGAGCTGCATCCCGCGAGCAGCGCGAGGCAGAGGATCGGTCCGATCTTGCTCCTGTGCAGTCTCATCGTTTCTCTTCGCCCTCGTCGGTGCTGCCGCCCGCCGCCTGGGCCCGCCACCATGCCAGGCGCTCGGCGATGCGCTTCTCGAACCCGAAGTCGCTCGGCTCGTAGAAGCGCCGGCCGCGCAGCCGGTCCGGCAGGTACTCCTGGGGCACGTAGTGGTCCTCGGAATCGAAGGCATATGCATAGTCCCTGCCGTAACCGAGCTCGCCCATCAGCTTCGTGGGGGCGTTGCGGATGTGCAGGGGCACGCCCTCGGCCGGGGTCTCGCGCGCGGCGTCCATCGCCGCGCCCATCGCGGCGTAGACGCGATTCGATTTGGGCGCCGCCGCCAGATAGACGACGGCCTGCGCCAGCGCGAGGTCGCCTTCCGGACTGCCGAGGAAGTGGTAGGCATCGCGCGCGGCGATGGTGACCGCGAGCGCCTGCGGATCGGCGAGCCCGATGTCCTCGACCGCCATGCGCACGATGCGCCGCGCGAGGTAGAGCCGGTCCTCGCCGCCGTCCATCATGCGCGCGAGCCAGTAAAGCGCACCGTCCGGATCGCTGCCGCGCACGGACTTGTGCAGCGCCGAGATCAGATTGAAGTGCTCCTCGCCGCTCTTGTCGTAGCGTGCCATGCGCCGCTGGAGGGCGTCGCGCGCGACCGCTTCGCTGATGGTGCCATCGGCGCCAATGAGCGCGACCGCCGTTTCCAGCGCGTTGAGGGCGCGGCGCGCGTCGCCGTCCGCTTCGCGCGCGATCAGAGTCAGGGCATCATCTTCCGCGCTGACGCCGGACCCGCCCAGGCCGCGCTCCTCGTCGACCAGCGCGCGATTCAGAATCTCGCGGACAGCATCCTCACCGAGCGGCTGGAGCACGAAGACGCGTGCGCGGCTGAGCAGCGCGCCGTTCACCTCGAACGACGGGTTCTCGGTGGTCGCGCCGATGAGCGTGACCGTTCCCGCCTCGACGTGCGGCAGAAAGGCATCCTGCTGGGCCCGGTTGAAGCGATGAATCTCATCGCAGAAGAGGATGGTCCGCTTCCCGTTCGCCGCGATACGCGCCTCCGCTTCGGCGATGATCTCGCGCACGCGCGGCACCCCCTCCGTCACCGCGCTGAAGCGCACGAACGCGGAGTCGGTACGGTTGGCGATGACGGCGGCGAGCGTCGTCTTCCCGGTGCCGGGCGGTCCCCACAGGATCATGCTGCCCACGTCATCGCTCTCGATGAGCGTGCGCAGGGGCTTGCCGGGACCGAGCAGGTGCTCCTGGCCGACGAACTCGTCGATGCTGCGCGGGCGCATGCGCGCGGCGAGAGGCGCCTCGCTGGAGGCCGCCTCGAACCCCGTCGCGGGGCGTGACGCGCCCGCCTTGCGGCCGCCGCCCTTGCGCGCGGGGCGAGTCACCGGCGGCGTCTCGCCAAACAGATCGGTATCGGTCATGACAAGGTTACGCCGCCCGCGTGGCGCGGTTCCGGTCAGTGGCCGGGCAGCAGCATGCGGATCAGTGCGAAGCCGATCACACCGATGAAAACCGCCGCGGGCACGAACCACCCTTCGGCACGCTGCGATTCCGGGATCAGGTTCGACGCGGCGACGTAGATGGTGACACCGGCGGCGAGCGCGAGCCCGAAATGCGCGAGCACGTCGATCGCCGGCGTGATGACGGCGCCGAGCACGGTGACGAGACCGAGCACGGTGACCGCGATCAGCGCGCTGCGGATGGTGTTGCCGCTCGCGAGCATCACGCTGGCGAGGGAGACGCCGGTCGGAATCTTGTGCAGCAGCACGGCGAGGAAGATGAGGAAGCCGACTTCCGCGCTGACCAGGTAGCCGCCCGCGATGGCCACGCCGTCGAAGAACGAGTGCGGGATGAGCCCGACGAGAGCCCACACGCCTACGCCGCGCGAGACCATCGCATCGTCGTGCGTCTCCTCGCCGAAATGGAAATGCGGCGTGAGCGTGTGCTGCGTGAGATGCACCGCGAGGTAGCCGATGAGCACCGCGAACAGACCGTTCTCGACCTCGAATGCATGCGGCAGCATCTCGAGCAGCGCGACCGCGAGCATGAAGCCGGCGCCGAATCCCACCAGCGTGTTGAGCATGGCCGTGCTGTGGCGGATGCGCGTCGTGACGAGCAGGCCGCCGGCGACATCCGCGAGCGCCGCCAGCCCGGCGAACAGGATGCCCTGGATCATTGGCTCCAATCCCGCCGCACTCTCTCCATCAGCCCCTCCCTCGTGTTCAGCTCCGGCTGCTCGATGACCTCATCGAGCAGCGCCCTGAGAATTTCGCCGTAGCGCGGGCCCGGCGGGATGCCCAGCTCTGTAAGCTCTGCACCGCCGATCGCGAGATCGCCGATCACCAGCGGCGGCCGGCTGGAAAGGAGGCGACGAACCGCCCGCACCCGCTGGATCACGTCGGCGGCGATCGGCCGGCCCGCTGCGGCAGCGTCCGCGCGCTCGAGCGCGATGCGGAGCCGCACGAGGTCGGGCACGAGATCGGGTCCGACGTCGCGCAACCAGCGGCGGATGCCGGAGTCCGGCGCATCGGGCGGGAAGAAATCCTCCTGGTGCAGGACCAGGCGACGCACGTGCTCGGTGTCCGCGTTCGACGCCTTCAGGCGGCGCATCACTTCTTCGGCGCGGCGCGCGGCGGCGATGGGGTGGCCGGTGAAGCTGAAGCCGCCACGGAGGCTGCGCGCGCGCGCGGCCGGCATGCCGACCGGATGCAGCAGCGCGGCGACACGCAGCAGCGCACGTGTCGGCGGCAGCGCATCGACGGCGCGCAGCGCGCGCCCCCAGGCGTCCACCGGCTCGTTCTCGTCCGCGCGCAGACCCACGGTCTCGGCCAGCTCCGGGTACAGCACCGCCAGAACGCCGGAGGATTGGTAGAGCGCGAGCGCCGTGGATGCGTCTCGCGAGCCCTTTATCACCTTCCACAGCTCTTCGCGCACGCGCTCGCCCGAAAGGCCTGGGAGCCGATCTAGCGTCACGGGAATCGCCGCCCACGTGTCCGGGTCGATCTCGAGGCCGAAGCGGCCGGCGAAGCGAAGCGCGCGCAGCACGCGGAGGTAGTCTTCGGCGAAGCGAGTGCGTGCGTCGCCCACCGTGCGCAGTCGACGCGAGCGTATATCGCGCTGCCCGCCGTGCGGGTCGCGCAGCTCGTCGCGGAGCGGGTGATACGCGATCGCGTTGATCGTGAAATCGCGCCGGGCGAGGTCTTCCTCGAGCGATGCGCCGAACTCGACGACGGCGTGGCGGCCCGTCGTCTCCACGTCTCTGCGGAACGTGGTCACCTCGTGCATCACGCCCTCGTCGTCGAGCACGCCCACCGTGCCGTGCTCGACGCCGATTGGAACGGTACGGCGGAAGAGGCGTCGCACCTGCGTCGGCGTCGCCGCGGTGGTGAGATCCCAGTCGCCGCGAGCGGGCAGGCCGAACAGCGCATCGCGGATGGCGCCGCCCACGGCCCACGTCTCGAAGCCCGCCTCCTCGAGCCGGGCCGCGATGCCGCACACGACAGCGGGGACCGGCAGGCGCATGGGTCAGTCGAGCCGCGCGGCGGGAGGCGGCGCGACCTTGTGGCGGGAGCTGCGGTTGCGCCGCTCGATCTCGGCGTCGACCGCCGCATCGCCGGAGGTGCCCGTGGCGAGGTAGCGGTCGATCTGGACGTAGCGCAGGCCCATCTCTTCCTCGTCCGTCTGCCCGGACCAGAGCCCGGCGCTCGGCGCGCGCTCGGTCACTTCCGCGGGCACGCCGAGATCGCGCGCCACCGCCCACACCTCGTGCTTGAGCAGCTCCGCGAGCGGAAAGATGTCCGCGGCGCCGTCGCCCCACTTGGTGAAGTAGCCGAGCGTGAACTCGGCGCGGTTGCCGGTGCCGACGACCAGGTAATCGAGCAGGTTCGCGTAGTAGTAAAGCGTGATCATGCGCAGGCGTGGCTTCAGGTTCGCCTGCGCCAGCCGTTCCTGCGGCGCGGTCGCCGCCGGGCCGGTCGCGGTCGTCCCGGTGCCGACGCCGTGTGCCGCCGCGCGCGCGGCCTCGGCGTGCGCCGACAGCGTGTCGCGCAGCGTGGCGAACGTCTTCGACAGTTCGACCTCGATCGTCGCGACGTCGAAGCGCGCGGCGACCTCGCGCGCGAGCCGCGCGTCGTCCGCGACGGATTCCGCCGGCATGATCACGCCCAGGCAGCGGCCGGCGCCGAGCGCCTCGACGGCGAGCCCGCAGACGACCGCCGAATCGACGCCGCCCGACAGGCCGAAGATGACGCCGCGCATGCGTGCGGCCTCGACCTGCTCCCGGATCCAGTCGACCAGCCGGCGCCGCAGCTCGGCGGCATCGCGCAGCTCGATGTCGTTCAGGCCATCGTCCATTTGCCGCCTAGCTCCCGCTGGTGATTCCGCTCCGTCTCCAGGATCTCGGCGATCAGCGCGCGCGTGACCTCGTCCAGACCGGCCGGCATCGCCTGGTAGCGAGCGATCTCCGCCGACTCCCGCACGCGCGCCGTGTCCTCCCATGTCGCCAGGTCGGCCAGCGGCGTGTCGGCGTCGGCCAGATCGTCCACCGCCTCGCCCAGCTCCAGCAGCCGGGCGGTGAGCCGCGACAGATGATGCTGCTCGTCGGCGAGCAGTCCGTTCAGTCGCTCCGCCGTGCCCGGATCGTCCGCCGCCTCGGCGGCGACGGCGAGCCGGCGATAGAACAGCGTCTGCGCCTTTTCGGCGGCGCGGGCGCGATGCAGCGGCTCCAGCGTCGGGTTCACGAAGCCTCGGCCGCGACGCGCCGCTCGACGATGTCACAGATCGCGTGGCCGAGCGCCATCTGGACCTCCTGCGCGTGCGCGGCCACGTCCGTCGGCAGCACCAGCGCGACGTCGACTTCCGCGCGCAGCGAGCCGCCGCCCCGGGCGAGCAGCGCGATGGTCGTCACGCCCGCCTCGCGCGCCGCCCGGGCCGCGGCGACCAGGTTGTCCGACTCGCCCGACGTCGAATGCAGGAACAGGATGTCGCCGGGCCGGCCGAGCGCGCTGATCTGCCGCGCGAAGACCTCTCGGAAGCCGAGATCGTTCGCCGCCGCGGTCAGCAGCGATGTATCGGTGGTCAGCGCCAGCGCGCGCAGCGGCCGCCGCTTGCGCCGGAAGCGCACGACGTACTCGGTCGCCAGGTGCTGCGCGTCGGCGGCCGAGCCGCCGTTGCCGCAGAAAAAGAGCGTCGCGTCGCGGCCGGCCGCGTCGACGACCCTTTCCGCGATCGCCGCGACGTCCGGCGCAAGCTCGCTGGCCACGCGCTCCGCCAGCGCGGCGAGTCCGCGCAGGTGCTCCGCGATTGCCGCATCGAAGGTCCCGGTCATCCGGCCCCCTCGTCGATCGCGCGCGCCCGCTCGCTCAGCGCATCGAGGTCGAGCGCGCGCAGGACGTGGTCGAGCCCGCCCTCCGTCGTCGCCGCGTCCGCGGCGGCTTCCGTCAGCAGCGCATCGGCGACCAGCAGCTCCGCCGACGCGGCGTTCAGGCCCGAGCCCGCTTCTCGCACGCCCCGCCCGCTCGCGATCAGCTCCAGCACCTCCGCCAGTCGCGCGCGCGCGGCCTCGGCGAGCGCCCGCGCGTCCGCCGCATCGCCGCCAGCCGCCGCAACGCGCGCGCGCAGCGCGTCCATTCCGTCCGCGGACTCAGACATTCGCACCGAGCAGCCCGCGTACGAGCGCCGGCACGCTGCGCAGCGCCTCCTCGAGACGCGCGGGATCGCCCACGCCTCCCTGCGCCAGGTGCGCGCGTCCGCCGCCGGAGCCGCCCGTCATCTGCGCGACTTCGCGAATGAGCGCATCGGCGCGCACGCCGCGCGCGACCAGGTCGTCGGTCACCACGGTGAACAGCGCGACCTTGTCCGGATAGCGCGCGGCGAGGACCGCGGCACCCATCTGCATGCGATTGCGCAGCCGGTCGCCGAGCGCGCGCAGCTCGTCCGGATTCGCGACCTGCACCTCCGACGCGACGACCGTCGCGCCGTCGACCTGCTCGCCGCCCGCGACCAGCTGGCCGACGACATCGGCGGCGCCCGCGCTGCGCGCGCGCTCCAGCTGCCGCTCGAGCTCGCGGTTCTGCGCGAGGAGCTGCTCGCTGCGCCGCTCGACGCCGTCCCCACTCGAGCGCAGCGGGTCGGCGAGCGCGCGCAGCCGGTCCTCCGCCTGCACCGCACGCAGCCACGCGGCCGTACCGGTCACGGCCTCGATGCGCCGCACGCCGGACGCGACGCCGCTCTCGGACACGATGCGGAACAGGCCGATCTCGGCCGTGTGCCGCACGTGCGTGCCGCCGCACAGCTCGAGACTCACGCCCGGCACCGATACGACGCGGACGACGTCGTCGTACTTCTCGCCGAAGAGCGCCATCGCGCCGCGCCCGACCGCCTCGTCGTAGCCGACCTGCTCGGTCTGCACGTCCAGGTCGTCGAGCACCTGCCGATTAACGAGGTCCTCCACCGCGCGGATCTCCTCCGCCGTCATCGGCCGCGGATGCGAGAAGTCGAAGCGCAGCCGGTCGGACGCGACGAGAGAGCCACGCTGGAGCACGTGCTGGCCGAGCACCTGCCGCAGCGCGGCGTGCAGCAGGTGCGTCGCCGTGTGGTTCCGCTCCGTGTCGTGTCGCCCCGGCGTATCGACGACGGCGTGCGCGCGAACCTGCGGCTCGCCCGCCGGAAAGTCGCCGTCGAGCACGCCGAAAAGCGCCGTGGCGCCGCCGAGTCGGCGCACGTCGTCGACGGCGAGGCTCCAGCCCTTCCCCCTCACGCGACCGCGGTCGCTGATCTGGCCACCCGACTCGACGTAGAACGGATTCTCGCGCAGCCGCAAACCGAAGCCGCCGTCGTCCGCGGCGCGAAAAGCGAGCACGTCGGTCTCTACGTCGCGCGTGCGATAGCCGACGAACTCCTGCGGCTCGTCGACGATCGTGGTCCAGCCCTGCGCCAGCACATCCGCGCTCGCGCCGGCCGCGGACTGCCGCCGATCCTCGCGCGAGCGCTCGCGCTGCTGCTCGAGCGCGGCCTCGAAGCCCGCGACGTCCAGCTGGTAGCCGCGCTCGCGCGCGATCAGCTCGGTCAGATCCAGCGGGAAGCCGTGCGTATCATACAGACGGAAAATGTCCTCGCCGCTGACGCGCGGTCGCTCCGCGTCGTTCCCGGCCGCGATCTCGCGAGCGGGCGTCACCAGGGCAATGCGCGACATCCCGTCCTCGATCGTTGCGAGGAACCTTGTCTCCTCCTCGCGCGTCGCGCGCAGGATGTGCTCGCGCCGGTCGCGCAGCTCCGGATAGCTGTCGCCCATCGTGTCGATCACGGCGTCGACGACCTCGACCAGCGTCGGCTCGCGCCGGCCCAGCAGCCAGGCGTGACGGACGGCGCGCCGCATCACGCGACGCAGCACGTAGCCGCGGCCCTCGTTCGTCGGGAATACGCCGTCGGCGACCAGGAAAGCGGTCGCGCGCGCGTGATCCGCGAGCACCCGGTAGGACACGCCCGCGGCGCTCTCGTATTCGTACGGCACGCCCACCTGCGCGACCGCACGCTCGATGAGCGGCAGGAAGAGGTCGGTCTTGTAGTTCGAGTCGACGCCCTGCAGCACGCTGGTGACCCGCTCGAGCCCGGCACCCGTGTCGATCGACGGCTTCGGCAGCGGGTCGAGCTCGCCGGTCTCGCGGCGCTCGAACTGCATGAAGACCAGGTTCCACAGCTCGAGGAACTCGCCGCGCTCGCCCAGCTCGACGAACTCGTCCTGCGTGACCTCGGTGCCGCGTCCCTCCGTGCGCAGGTCGAAGTGCAGCTCGGAGCACGGACCGCACGGTCCGGTGTCACCCATCTGCCAGAAGTTGTCCTTGTCGCCCAGCCGGAAGACGCGCGACGCCGGCAGACCCGCGACCTCCTGCCACAGCGCGAACGCCTCGTCGTCCGTGTGGTGCACCGTCGCCCACAGCCGCTCGCGCGGAATGCCGTACTCCTCCGTCAGCAGCTCCCAGGCGAAGCGGATCGCGTCCCGCTTGAAGTAGTCGCCGAAAGAGAAGTTGCCCAGCATCTCGAAGAACGTGTGGTGCCGGGCGGTGACGCCGACTTCCTCGAGGTCGTTGTGCTTGCCCGAGACGCGCAGGCACTTCTGCGACGTCGTCGCGCGCAGGTAGCCGGGCGATTCCTGGCCCAGGAACACCCGCTTGAACTGCACCATGCCCGCGTTCGTGAACAGCAGCGTCGGATCGTCGGCCGGCACCAGCGCCGAGCTCGGCACGATGACGTGGCCGTTCCGCTCGAAGTACTCGAGAAAGCGGCGGCGGATCTCTGAAGACTGCATCTATTTCGGTACCGGGAACTCCCAGGGCGCTTGAAGCGCGGAGAATAACGCGCGGAACGTCCCCAAACAAAAGGCCCCGGGAGATCCCGGGCCCACTCGAGGATGCCCGATCGGCGGTCTCGTCCCGTCGAGCCGGTCCCTCGAAGGGGTTGACCATCCGGCCGGTTAGGGCAAATTTCCGGTGAAACCCCGATCGACCCCCGCGTTCCGCCCCGCGCTTCATCCGGAGAATCGTCATGTTGCACCTGCGGCCCCGTCACGCGTGCCCGCTGACCGCGCTGTTGCTGCTCGCCGGCATGTTTCCGTCCACCGCGCGCGCACAGGAGCGCGGGCTGGAAGCCGTCGAGCGCGTGATCCAGATCACCGAGCCCGCGGAATGGCGCGGGGTCGAGTCACGCGGCATCGCCGTCGTCGAGCGACGCTCGCTTCGGGTCAGCGGCACGGCGACCTATGCGCCTGGCGTCGACGGTGTCTCGATCAACGGCGACCGCGCGGCGTTGCTGCGACAGGCCGATGGCTCTGTTCGCTTCACCGGCTATGTCGCCGTCGATAGTCGGACTACCGAGGTCGAGATCGCGGCGTTCGGCACGGACGGCCGCACCTTCGTACGCACTTTCCCCCTGGACCCACGCCCGGCGGAGCAGGCCTACGCCTCCGAGTGGGACGCGTTCTCCGACTCGACATTTCCGGGAAAACGGTGGGCGGTCATCATCGGCGTCAGTGATTACGCCGACAGCCGGATCCGTCCGCTCCGCTACGCCGATCGGGATGCCAGGGCCTTTTACGACTTCCTGGTCAGCGACGCCGCCGGCCTCGGCGGCTTCCCGAGAGAAAACGTCGTCCTGCTGCTGAACCGGGACGCCACGCATCAGAACCTTCGGACCGCGCTCTTCAACTTTCTGAAGGAGGCGACAGAGGACGACCAGATCGTCGTCTATTTCGCCGGCCATGGCGCACCGGACCCGGAACGGCTGAATCAGCTGTATCTGCTGACCTACGACACCCGCGTCGACAACATCGCCGGCAGCGCTTTCCCGATGGATCAGGTGGCGCAGGCCACGCGGGAGCTGCTCGCGCGCGACATCATCGTCATCGCCGACGCCTGTCACAGCGCCGGGGTCGGCGGCCAGGTCGCCCTGCGCGACATCAACGTGAACCAGATCAATCAGACCTTCCTGCAGGAGCTCAATGCGAGCACCGGCGGACTCACCATCTTCACTGCCTCGCAGGCCACGCAGGCATCGCACGAGGGTGAGCAGTGGGGCGGCGGCCACGGCATCTTCACCTGGTACATGCTGGAGGGGCTGCGCGGTCAGGCCGATGAGGACGAGGACCGCATCGTGACCATGGTCGAGATGATGGAGTTCACGCGCGAACGGGTGCGACGCGAGACGCGCAATGCACAGATCCCGACCATCAGCCAGACCGCATTCGATCAGGCGTTGCCGCTCGCCGTCGTGCTCGACGACGCCGTATACGCGGCCGCCGAGGAGGCAGCCGATCAGGAGATCGCGCTGCCGAGCATGTTCGCCACGCCCGACGCGCCGCTCACGATCAATATGTACAGCCCCCGTGCGGCCTTCTTCCGCGGCCTCGCGCTACCGGGTGGTGGCATGTTCTATGTCGACCGTCCGGCGACCGGCCTCGTCTATGCCGCCATTACGCTCGGGGTCGGTATAACCGGCATGTATGTCGCCGATCACTTCGGCGGCAAGTTCGATCACCGACTTGCCGCGTGTGACTCCTTCGATGGGTCCAGCTGGAGCTTTGACCAGGCCTGTTTCGATGATTTGCGCGATGAGCATCCTGTCGAATACGCGATCGACGAGCACGACTGGCTGGTGTACGCGATCGGTGGCGCGGCCGGAGGGATCGTGTGGCTCGTCGGAGCCGTTCACGCACGACGGGTCGCACAGGCCGCCAACGCGGAATCCGACCGTCTGCGGCGAGCCGCCACGGACCCGCCTGTCCGGCTCACCATCGAACGTCCGGGCCTCACCGTTTCGCCAACCCACGGCGCGCAGGTCGAAGTCCTTCGTCTGAGGTTCTGATAGCGGCACAGCAGGTATTGTCGAACGTTGGATCCTCCTTCCCTCCGCTGCCGCCGCGACGGTGTGGATCATCGGCGCCCTGCTCGCGAGTCCGGCGGAGGACGTACGCCGCCAAGCAAAAGGCCCCGGGAGATCCCGGGGCCTCGTGCGACGGCTCCTGAACGCGCGACCGGCCGGATCGATCGGCTCAGTCCTCGCCCCCGGCGCCGCCTTCGTCCTCGACCGCCGCGGCCGCGCCGTTCTTGCCCAGGCCCATGCCGAGGCCCTCGCGCACCTTCTTCTCGATCTCGATCGCGAGGTCGACATTCTCCTTCAGGAACGCCTTCGAGTTCTCGCGGCCCTGTCCCAGCCGCACGTCGCCGTAGGAGAACCAGGCGCCCGACTTCTGCACCACGTCGATCTCGGCGCCGATGTCCACCAGCAGCCCCGTCCGGCTGAGACCCTCGTCGTACATGATGTCGAACTCGGCCTGCCGGAACGGCGGCGCGCACTTGTTCTTCACCACCTTCACGCGCGTCCGGCTGCCCACCAGCTCCTGGCCGTCCTTGATCGCGCCGATGCGCCGGATGTCCATGCGCACGCTCGCGTAGAACTTCAGCGCCCGGCCGCCCGTCGTCGTCTCCGGATTGCCGAACATCACGCCGATCTTCTCGCGGATCTGGTTCGTGAAAACCACCGACGTGTGCGAGCGGTTCACCGCGCCCGTCAGCTTGCGCAGCGCCTGGCTCATCAGCCGCGCCTGCAAACCCACGTGCGAGTCGCCCATCTCCCCTTCGATCTCCGCGCGCGGCACCAGCGCCGCCACCGAGTCGATCACCACCACGTCGATCGCGTTGCTGCGAATCAGCACCTCCGCGATCTCCAGCGCCTGCTCCCCCGTGTCCGGCTGGCTCACCAGTAGATTGTCCACGTCCACGCCCAGCTTGCGCGCGTACTCGATGTCCAGCGCGTGCTCCGCGTCGATGAACGCCGCCACGCCCCCGCGCGCCTGCGCGTTCGCGATGATGTGCAGACACAGCGTCGTCTTGCCGCTCGACTCCGGCCCGTAGATCTCCGTGATCCGCCCCCGCGGGATCCCGCCGATGCCGATCGCCGCATCCAGATTCAGCGCCCCCGTCGGGATCGCCTCGATCTGCACCCGCGCCCCGTCCGTGCCCATCCGCATGATGGACCCCTTCCCGTGAGCACGCTCGATCTGCGTGATCGCCACCGTGAGCGCCTTCTTCTTGTCGTCGCTGATCTCGCGAGTCGGCATGGCGATGCCCATGTCCATTCTGTTCCTGAGAGAGTCCGTCGGGAGGGGCAAACCGGCTCGCGCCGGCTGCCCCGGGAAATTACCCGCCTCTTGTTCACTGGGGAAGATCATGGCTCTCGCCCTCCCGCAGGAGCGGTGCTTCGGACGTCTTGATGCGCGAACAAGCCGCCGTACCCGTATGAAAACCGAAAGTACCCGAAGCGATACCGAAGCGCAAGAAGAATCTGCAAGGCGGGTCTGACAAACGGCGGCTTTGGGCTACTCCAGCATGCGCGCGAGGGAGTCCGCCGCGCGGCGCACACCCGGCTCGTCGACGTCGAGGTGGGTGACGGCGCGCAGGCGGCGCGGACCGAACTGCGTGAGGAGGATGGCGTCGTCGGCCAGCCGGGCGATGATCGTGGCGGCGTCGGGCCCGGCTGGCGGCAGGTCGATCATGACGATGTTGGTCTGCGGCTCGATGACGCGCACGCCGTCGATCGCGGATGCGAGCGAGGCGAGGAGTCGGGCATTCGCGTGGTCGTCGGCGAGGCGCTCGCGGTGGTGTTCGAGTGCGTGGAGGCCTGCGGCGGCGAGGATGCCGGACTGTCGCATGCCGCCGCCCATCCGGCGCCGGATCTCCCACGCGCGCTCCATCGTCTCGGCGGTGCCGGCGAGCATGGAGCCGACCGGGCAGCCGAGCCCCTTCGACAGCGTCACCATCACCGTGTCGGCGAGCGCGGCGAACTCGCGCTCGGGGATGCCGGAAGCGACGGAAGCGTTCCAGAGGCGCGCGCCGTCCAGATGGACCGGCAGCTCGAGTTCGTTCGCGACGTCGCGGATCGCGCGCATCACGTCGAGCGCGAGCACGCGGCCGCCGCCGGCGTTGTGCGTGTTCTCGAGGCAGACGAGCGTCGTCTTCACGGAATAGCGGCCGGGCGGGCGCACGGCCGCGCGCACCAGCTCGGCGCTCATGAGGTTGTCGGGCGCGGCCACGGGACGCATCTGCACGCCGGCCCAGCGGGCGGCGGCGCCGGCCTCGTAGTTCAGGATGTGGCCGTCGGCCTCGATGATGACCTCGCCGCCGGGCTGGGCCTGCGCGAGGACGGCGGTCTGGTTGGCCATGATGCCGCTCGGGAAAAAGAGGGCGGCCTCCTTGCCGAGCCGATCGGCGACCGCGCGCTCGAGTCGCTGGACGGTGGGATCGTCGCCGAGCACGTCGTCGCCGACTTCCGCCTCGGCCATGGCGCGGCGCATCGCGGCGGTCGGGCGCGTCACCGTGTCGCTGCGCAGGTCGACGGCGCGCGGCGCGGACATGTTCAGGAGGGGTTGAGCGCGGCCGGCTGCGTAGGGACGTCCGCGGCGGCCAGGCGCGCGCCGCACTGTCCGCAGAAGCGGCTGGCGGGCGGATTCGCGTAGAGACAGCGCTCGCAGAGAGTGCGGCGGCGCAGCGCTTCGCGGTACTCGAGGATGCGGCGCTCGACGTGGTCGAGGTCGACGCGTTGCGGGGAGCCCGCGCTGTGCCGGTGCTCGAGCATCGGCCAGACGATGAAAGCGACGACGACGGCCGCGATCCCGAGCGCGATCAGGATCTGCGAGCCGTCCACTACTCGATCTCCCGGATCCAGAGATAGCCGACGGCGATGCCGAGCGCGTCCCAGACCAGGTCGCGCACGCTGAAGATCGTGCCGCGACGCACATCGTGGATCTCCTTCAACAGTCCCGCCACGGCCCCGGCGCCGATCGCGGCGACGCGCGCGTCGTCCGGATCGTCGAGAGCGATGCGGGCGCCGCCGTAGGCGAGCGCGGTGACCGCCGCCGAAGCGGCGAAGTGCTGGATCTTGTCCTCGCCGATCCAGGCATCGGCGGCCGGCGGCGTCGGCCGCGGCGCAGCCGATTCGACGCGCGTCGGTGCCGGCGCGATGCGCTGCGCCGTTGCGGGCACCGCTCCCGCCCCGAGGCCCCACAGCAGGGTGGCGGCGCCGGCCAGCGTGCGCAGGCGCGGCATCAGTGCGCCACTCCCGGCGCGCGACGCGAGCGCCCCAGCTCGATGGCCATCGTCACGGCTTCCTGCGGCGACTCCGCGATGGGCAGGCCGAGCCCCTTCGCGATCGTCGGGCGAAGCAGGACGACGGGGATCTCCAGCTTTCTTGCCAGCGCGATCTCCGAGAGCGTGCCCCAACCGCCGGCGATGGCGATCAGCGCGTCGGCGGAGCGCGCAACCAGGATGTTGCGCCCCTGACCCATGCCCGTCGGCACCGGCACGGTGACCCAGGGATTGGCCTCCTCGGCCTGACCGCCCGGGAGGAACCCGACGGACATACCGCCCGCCAGGTGCGCGCCGCGGCACGCGGCCTCCATGACGCCGGTGCGGCCACCCGTGAGGAGGACGACGTCGGCCTCGGCGAGGGCTCGTCCGACGGCTTCGGCATCCGCAGCGATCTCGGTCTCGCACACGCCGCTTCCGCTCACCGCGATGCGCATGCGCGCCTCGGGCGGCAAGGGTCCCGACTCGTGCCGCTCGCGCATACGACTCGTGCGGCTCAAGAGCGTGCCTCCGCGCCGGCGAAGAGCTTCACCGCCGCCACGGCGCTGCGCCATCCGTCCATCAGCTCCCGCCTTTCGTCGACGTCCATGCTCGACCGGAACATCGTGGGTGCTTCCCTGGATTCGAGGAACTCGTCCGCGTCGCGCCAGACCCCGGCCGCGAGGCCGGCGAGCCCGGCGGCGCCGAGCGCCGTCGTCTCCACCAGGGCGGGACGACGCACAGGCCGGTCCACGATGCCGGCCAGGAACTCGAGCATCCAGTCGTTCATCGCCGCGCCCCCGTCCACGCGCAGCTCCTGTGCGTCGATGCCCGAATCGGCGACCATCGCGTAGAGCACTTCGCAGGTACCGTAGGCCATCGCCTCGAGCGCGGCGCGGGCGAAGTGCGCGCGGCCGGAGCCGCGGGTCAGTCCGAGGATGGCCCCGCGCGCCTCCGCGTTCCAGTGCGGCGCACCCAGCCCGACGAACGCGGGCACCAGGTAGACGCCTTCGTTCGAGTCGAGCGAGCGCGCCAGCTCCTCGGTCTCGGGGGCCGATTCGATCACCTGCAGCTCGTCGCGCAGCCACTGCACGGCGGCGCCGGCAATGAAGACCGAGCCCTCGAGCGCGTACGCCGCCTCACCCCGCGGGCCGCACGCGACCGTCGTCAGCAGGCCGTGCTTCGACTCGACCCGCTCGTCGCCGGTGTTCAGCAGCAGGAACGCGCCGGTGCCGAACGTCTGCTTGGCGAGTCCCGGATGCCAGCAGCCCTGCCCGAAGAGCGCGGCCTGCTGGTCGCCGGCGATGCCCAGGATCGGCAGCTCCGCGCCCAGCGCATCGGCGTCGCAGATCCCGAACTCGCCGCTCGACGGCAGCACCTCGGGCAGCAGCGCGCGCGGCACGCCGAACAGCCCGAGCAGCTCGTCGTCCCACGCGTGCGCGTCGATGTCGTAGAGCAGCGTGCGGCTCGCGTTGGTCGGATCGGTCACGTGTGCCGTGCCACCCGTCAGCCGGTGCACCAGCCACGAGTCGATCGTGCCGGCGGCGAGTCCGCCCGCCTCCGCCCGCTTCGCGAGCTCGGGCTCCGCCTCGAGCAGCCACGTGAGCTTGGTCGCGGAAAAGTACGGATCGAGCACCAGGCCCGTGCGGCGGCGTACGTTCGCCTCGTGACCGTCCTCGATCAGGCGGCGACAGAGTGGCGCCGTGCGTCGGTCCTGCCACACGATCGCCCGGTGCACCGGCTCGCCCGTCTCGCGGTCCCAGACGACGATCGTCTCGCGCTGGTTCGTGATCCCGAGCGCGCGCACGTCCGCTTTCCCGCCCGCGGCCGCCAGCGCCTCACGCGCCACGCGGCGCGTGACCTCCCAGATCTCGTTCGCGTCGTGCTCCACCCAGCCCGGCCGCGGATAGTGCTGCGTGAACTCCGAGTAGGCGCGGCTCAGGATGCGGCCGTCGTCGCTCAGGACCAGCGCGGTCGAGCCGGTGGTCCCCTGGTCGATGGTCAGGACGGAAGGCATTGGGCTCTAGGCTCTAGGCTCTAGGCTCTAGCATGATCGGCTGAAAACACGTGAACGTGATCGTGATCGTGAAGGTGAACGGCTGTTCGTCCCGGACCTGCCGTTCACGTTCACGTCGAACGTTCAGGTTCAGGAATGGCCGCAGATGACTCGCTCGTCGCTCCCAATACCAGCTCCGCATCGTGGAGTGCCAGCGCCTAGCGCCTAGCGCCTAGCGCCTAGCGCCTAGCGCCTAGCGCCCAGCGCCTAGCGCCTTCAACCCATCCTCGAACCGATAGCTCCACCCCAACTCCTCCAGGTGCCTCAGCATGCGCGTCACCGGCAGCCCCATCACCGCGAAGTAGTCGCCGTCGATGCGCTCGACCAGCGCCGAGCCGTAACCCTGGATGCCGTAGGCGCCCGCCTTGTCGAGCGGCTCGCCGGTCCGAACGTACGCGCGCGCGAAGTCCTCGTCGAACGGGTGGAAGCGGACGGCGACGCCGACCGCGGACGAGGCGACGCGCGCCGCCCGGCCTCCGTCCGGCGGCGGCGCCACCACGGCGACGCCGGTCTCGACCCGGTGCTCACGACCCTGCAGGCGGAGCAGCATGCGGACCGCGTCGTCCTCGTCGGACGGCTTGCCGAGCACCTGCCCGTCGACGACCACGATGGTGTCGCTGCCGACGACGAGCGCGTCCGGCCGCACGTGCGCGATCGAGAGTGCCTTCGCCTCCGCGAGCCGCAGCGCCATCGCCTCCGGCGCCTCGCCCCGGACCGGACTCTCGTCGACGTCCGCGGGCAACACCTCGAAGTCGAGCCCCAGCCGCTCGAGCAGCTCGCGTCGACGAGGAGACGCGGAGGCGAGCACCAGGGCAGGCCGCACGCCGATACGGTCTACGGTCGACGGTCTACGGTCGACGGATGTCATCGCTCGAGGATCAGCGTGACCGGACCGTCGTTCACCAGCTCGACGTCCATCATCGCGCCGAAGCGGCCGGTCGCGACGGCGCCGGGCGCGACCGCGCGCAGCGCGCCGACGAAGCGATCGTAGAGCTCTTCCGCGCGGTCGGGAGGCGCGGCGTCGACGAAGCTCGGCCGACGTCCCTTCGTCGCGTCGCCGTACAGCGTGAACTGGCTGACGACCAGCATTCCGCCCGGCGGCTCCAGCTCGTCGAGCGAGCGATTCATGCGGTCGTCGTCGTCGGGAAAGAGGCGGAGGCCGACCAGCTTCGCCGCCATCCAGCGCAGCGTCTCGTCGTCGTCCTGCGCATGGAAGCCCGCGAGCAGCAGGTAGCCGCGCGCGATGCGTCCGACGGACTCGCCGCCGACGCGCACCTCCGCACGGGACACCCGCTGCAGCACGACCCGCACGGCGGTCGCGCTACTCGACCGTGACCGACTTGGCGAGGTTGCGCGGCTGGTCGACGTTGCAGCCGCGCATGACCGCGATGTGATACGCCAGCAGCTGGAGCGGCACCGCGGCCAGGATCGGCGTCAGCATGTCGTGCGTGTTCGGAATCGGAATCGCGTGATCGACCATGCCGATCAGCTCGCGGTCGTCCTCCGACACCACGGCGATGATGCGTCCGCCGCGCGCCTTCACCTCCTCGACGTTCGACACGACCTTGCTGTACACGCTGTCCTGCGGCGCGATCACCACGACCGGCATGTTGTGGTCGATCAGCGCGATCGGACCGTGCTTCATCTCGGCGGCCGGATACCCTTCCGCGTGGATGTAGCTGATCTCCTTCAGCTTGAGCGCGCCTTCGAGCGCGGACGGGAAGTTCGGCCCCCGGCCCAGGTACAGGAAGTTGCTCGCGTCCTTGTAGGTCCGCGCGAGCTCGCGGATCGCGTCGTTCAGCTCGAGCACCTGCTCGACCTGGTCGGGCAGGCGTGCGAGCGCAGCGAGCAGCTCGCGTCCCTGCAGGATCGACATGCTGCGCAGTCGGCCCATCAGCGTCGTGAACAGCGTCAGCGCCACGACCTGGCTGGTGAATGCCTTGGTCGAGGCGACGCCGATTTCCGGACCCGCGTGCAGGTAGATGCCGAAGTCGGATTCACGCGCGATGGTCGAGCCGACGACGTTGACGATGCCCATGACGGTCGCGCCGCGCCGCCTGCCCTCGCGCATCGCCGCGAGCGTGTCGGCGGTCTCGCCCGACTGGCTGATCGCGATCAGCAGCGTTCTCTCGTCGACGATCGGATTGCGGTAACGGAATTCCGATGCGTATTCCACCTCGACCGGAATGCGGGCGAACTCCTCGAGCATGTATTCGCCGATCAGGGCCGAGTGCCAGGACGTGCCGCAGGCTGTGATGACGATGTTGTCGAAGGCGTTCAGCTCCTCCGCCGAGAGGGTCACACCGCCCAGCTTCGCCGTACCGTCCTCTTCCAGGATCCGGCCGCGCATCGAATTGCGGATCGTCTCCGGCTGCTCGAAGATCTCCTTCAGCATGAAGTGCTCGTGACCGCTCTTCTCGATCGCGCCGAGATCCCAGGTCACGTGCTCGATCTCCTTCGTCAGCTGCTCGCCGCCGAGGAGCGTGCTCAGCTCGTAGCCGTCCGCGGTGAGCACCGCCATCTCGCCGTCGTCCAGGTAGAGCACCTCGCGCGTGTGCGCGAGCACCGCCGAGACGTCGGACGCGACGAAGAATTCCCCTTCCCGGCCCACCCCCACGAGCAGCGGACTCCCTTTCCGGGCGACCACGATCTTGCCCGGATCGCGGCTGCTCACGATGGCCAGGCCATACGTGCCCTCGACCTGCCGCAGGGCCGCTCGCACCGCTTCCTCGAGCGAATCCTCGTACGCCTCCTCGATGAGGTGCACGACGGATTCCGTGTCCGTGTCCGTGCTGAACTCGTGGCCCAGCGCCTCCAGCTTCCGGCGCAGCACGCCCGCGTTCTCGATGATGCCGTTGTGCACGAGCGAGATCGTGCCCGTGCAGTCCTCGTGCGGATGCGCGTTGATCTGGTTCGGCGCGCCGTGCGTCGCCCAGCGCGTGTGCGCGATGCCGACGTGGCCGGCGGGCTCGCCCTGGATCTCGATCGCCTTTTCGAGCTCGGTGATCTTGCCCGGCGCCTTCCGCGTCTCCAGTCGTCCGTTCTCCTGGACCGTGATGCCCGCGGAGTCGTAGCCGCGGTACTCGAGCCGCTTCAGGCCGCTGATCAGGATCGGAGTCGCCGTCTCGGTGCCGATATAACCGACAATGCCACACATTTCTGGAATGCCCGCTGCTGGTGATTCTTCGAGTACGGGCGAAACTTCCGCCCGGCCTCTCTGGAGTGCAAGGAGAGCGCCGGCACGACGGCTTTCGCCCCGCCGGGCTGCCCCCCCGGGCGGCCCTCCCGGCTCAGGATCCTTCGATCGCGCGGGTCAGGGCCGGCGTCACGCCCAGCAGGCGCGCATAAAGCGCAAGCTGACCGCGGTGGTACTCCTCGTGGGCGATGCCGTGATGCATCCAGGACAGCCGCGACGCGGGCACGCCGTTGAACTGGCGGATCGGCTGCTCCAGCAACGCGAGCCCCGCGGAACGCAGCATCGCGGCGCCCCGCTCGTGGCTCTCGCGCAGCCGATCCAGCGCCTCGGCGCGGTTCCGGGGCGCAGGGTCCGTCGCGTGCTCCGCGACCAGGGCGTCGTATGACTTGCGCCTGAAGTCGCCGTCCGGGCGACTCAGCTCCCCCGCCATCAGCCACCCGGAGTCGACGATGTGCCGCGCCAGCTCGAGCGCGCTGCGCCGGACGCCCGACGGACGCTCGTCGAGCCGCTCCCGCGGCAGGTTCGCGAGCTCCGCGATCACCCCTTCACGCGTGTAGCGCCACGCCTCCAGCAGCTCGTCGAGCAGGTGCATCCCTCTCCTTTGCGCGCGCAGCGCGCCCTACTCGATCGGCTTCAGGTTCGAGACGATCGCGTCGCGCCGCGACTCGAGGAAGGGCGGGAGGACGACCTTCTCCCCGAGCGTGGCGCTGTCCTCGTCGACGGCGAAGCCGGGGCCATCGGTCGCAATCTCGAAGAGAATGCCGTTCGGCTCGCGGAAGTACAGACTGCGGAACCAGTAACGGTCCACCTCGCCGCTGTTGGGGATGCCGAGGTCGTTCAGCCGCGCGGCCCAGGCGTGGTACTCCACCTCCGTGGGCGTGCGAAAGGCGACGTGGTGCACGGCGCCCGCACCCTGCCGCGCCGGGGGCAGGTCGGGCTGCACGGCGACGTGCAGCTCCCGGTGCGGGCCCTCCCGGCCGTCGTCCGGCGCGCCCATCTCGAATACGTGGACGCCGGCCGGCCCGAAATCCGGGCTCTCGTAATCGCGCACGAGGCGCATGTTCGCGACTTCGGTGAGGATGACGTCCGTCGGCCGCAGCGCGGGCACGCTCAGGACGATGGGGCCGAGGCCTCGGACCTGGTGCTCGGGCGGCACGGGGCTGCGCGCCCACACGACGGGCTCGTCGCCCGCGCCGCCGTCCTCGACGAGCGACAGCCGCTGACCCTCCGGATCCTCGAAGTCCAGCGTGGCGCGGCCGTCCCGTTCCGTCACCGGTCGCGCGTCCACCCCCGCGTGGCGCAGGTGTCCCGCCCACCACTCGAGCGAATCGGCATCCCGCACGCGCAGGCACGTGCGGACGATGCTGTGCGTGCCGCGCCGCTCGCGCGGCACCGGCCAGTCGAAGAAGGTGAGGTCCGTTCCGGGCGAGCCCGCGCCGTCCGCGTAGAACAGGTGGTAGGCGCTCACGTCGTCCTGGTTCACGCTCCGCTTCACGAGCCGCATGCCCATCACGCGCGTGTAGAACCGATGATTCTCGCGCACGTCCGCCGAGACGGCGGTCAGGTGATGGATCCCGGTGAGGTACATGGCTTTGGGGGCTTTGGGCTTTGGGCTCTGGGCCTTGGGCTCTGAGCTCCGGGCTCTGGGTGCGGAATGCGATGCCCGGCCGGGATACGCGAACCGCGTGGCACGAACCGATATGCCACATATCGGAACAAAGTTCGCGCCGCGGGGGCCGGACGCAAGCGGCCGGGAAGTGCCGAGACACCATCCAAATCGTTGTGGGACAAGGCATTGGACTGCTTTGGCCGACGCCCACCGAGGCCGGGTCCGCGCCTTGCCCCTCAGAGGGGCGACGCTTCGCTGCTCAGAGCGAACCCGCGGGAAACCCGGGGGCGCAGAGCCACGGGACTAAAGCGACGACGAAGTCGCCAGGTCAGCCGGGTCGCCAGCGATGCTTGGAAAGGTCGCTCGCGGCAGCGGGGTCGAAGCCCGCCGCGAGAATCCTGGAGCGTTTCGCGGAGGGTATCATCGATGAGCGTCGAGCTGATTCTGGTCTCGGCCGTGTACGTCGGTGTCATGGCGGGAGTGTTCACCCGCGGTGTTCAGGGTGCCGTTCGCGTGCATCGCGACGCCCGGCTGGAGGACTAACCGTATACAGTAGACCGTATACAGTAGACAGAAACCACGACGACAGCGCGTGACGATGCGCGCCGAAGACACATAACCGCGTGACGACGCGCGGGTAGTACCAAAAAGCCGGCGACCCCAGGTCGCCGGCTTATTCGTTTCCCCCCGAAACCTTCCACCGCCTCTACTGTCTACTGTCTACGGTCTACGGTCTACTGTCCATCACCGCCCGAGCCTGCGCGACCATCGCCTTCGCCCCCGCCTCGTCCCGCGCCTCGGCGATGATGCGCAGGATCGGCTCGGTGCCCGAAGCCCGGAAGTGCAGCCACCGTCTCTCGTCGGGCCAGGACAGGCGGAGCCCGTCCTGCAGGTCCGCGTCGGGCGCCCCGAACTCGCTCTGGAGCCGACGGTAGACTTCGCTCAGATCGCTCGACTCTCCGCGCGGCAGCTTGTCCTTGACGATCGCGTACGGCGTCGAGTCGGCGACGATCTCGTGCAGTGCGCGGCCGTCCTCGAGCATGAGCTGGAGCACGAGCGCGGCCGCGACGGCCGCGTCGCGCGTGTGATGCACGTCGGGCAGGATCACGCCGCCGTTGCCCTCACCGCCGATGACGGCGTCGAGCTCCTGCATGCGGCGGGCGACGTTGATCTCGCCGACGGCCGCGCGGACGAAGGGCACCTCGGCGGCGAGGGCGACGTCCTCGATGACGCGGCTGCTCGACAGATTCGTGACGACGGGACCCTCGCGGTGCGCGAGCACGAGCCTCGCCGCGAGCGCGAGCGTGTAGTCCTCGCCGACCGCGCGCCCCTCGTCGCTCACGAGCGAGAGCCGGTCCGCGTCGGGGTCGGTCGCCATGCCGACGTCCGCGCCGCTGTCGCGCACCAGCGCCTCCAGCTCGCCCAGGTTCTCGGCGACGGGCTCGGGTGGCCGGGTGAAGCGGCCGTCGGGGACGTCGTTCAGCGGGAAGACCTCGCAGCCGAGCCGCTCGAGGAGCGGCGGCAGCACGGCCGCGCCCGCGCCGCGCACCAGCTCGAGCGCGACCTTGAAGCGGCGGGCGCGCAGAGCGTCGACGTCGATGTAGGGGGTGGACAGGACCGCGTCGATGTGTCGCGTCGCGGCCTCCGCGTCGACGCTCGCCTCGCCCAGCGTGTCCCACGTCGCCCAGCGCATCGGCTTGTCGGCCACGTACGCGCGCATGCGCAGCGCCTGCTCCGCGTCGAGGAACATGCCCTCGTGCGACGCGAGCTTGAGCGCGTTCCACTCGACCGAGTTGTGGCTCGCCGTGACGACGATGCCGCCGTCCGCCTGGTGGTGCCGGATCGCGAACAGCACGGTGGGCGTCGGCACGAGCCCGACGTCGATGACGTCGCAGCCGACCGCCTGCAGACTTCCGGTCACGATGCGGGCGAAGAGCGGGCCCGAGGTCCGCGAGTCCCGGCCGAGTACGACTTTCGGACGATCCGTGCGCTCGCGCAGATACGATCCGAACGCGCACGCGAAGCGCGCGACCACGTCCGGCGTGAGCGACTCACCGACGCGACCGCGCACGCCGGAGACGGAGACCATCAGATCGGGAGGCAGCTCGAAGCCAGGCATGCACGACGGGTGAGTGCACGGGGACGACGTTGACGCCGAACCGTACGAGCGCGGTGTGGACTTGGCAACTCGGCAGTAAGCGGCGGTGACAAACGAAGAAGGGGCCGCGCGGTGACGCGCGGCCCCTTCGACTGCTGCAGGCAAACCGCCCTGTTACTCGGCGGACGTCACGACCAGCGCGAGCGTCGCGTCGGCACCCGAAGCGATATCGACCGAGGCAGGAAGCGCTACGTCGGTCGTCACCGCGACGCCTTCCGGCGCGATCAGGTCGACGGAGTACGTCCCCGGGACGAGGTACTGGAACGAGGCCGACCCGTCGACCAGCGCGACCGGCGCCTCGTCGTCCAGCTGAACCTGGAAGTCGGCCAGCGTAGTCGCGCCCGGCAGGGTCACGCCCGCTGCCAGGGCAACGTCCACCGTGAGGCTGCCCGAGAACTGCATCTCGGTGGCGCGGATGACGGGGTGCATGACCCAGGATCCGGACATGCCGGCCTGCTGACCGAAGCTCTCCGAGACAACGAAGTCGAGCAGCACGATCTTCTGCGACGACGTGATCTGGATGCCGCCGCCCGGCAGATCGATCTTCAGGCCGGTCTCCTCGAAGCTCGGCATGACCAGCGATCCGTCCGCCGGGCCGCACGCGGCATAGCCGGTCGAGGCGAAGATGTCGGAGCCCGTCTCCGTCTCCACCTCGATGCACCCGCCCGAGATGATGAGGCGCAGCTGCTGGTACGTGCCCGCCGCGACCGGCGCGTTCTCGATCAGCGTCGCGACCTCGTTCTGGAGCTCGAGCAGGTTGCCGCTCCACGGCTCATCGCGGAGTAGCAGGGCACCGCCCACTTCGTCCGAAGCGTCGCCGATCAGCTCGATGCGCTCGATCGTCACCACGGCCTTGTCGAAGTCGCCGGGGGCATCGGTGAGAAGAAGCGTGAACGAGCCCTCCCCGTTTCCTGTAGCGGAGTCGTCACAGGCGCCCAGCGCCAGCGCCAGCACCGGCAGCGCCATCGCCAGCATTCTCTTCCACTGCCTCATGATCGTCCTCGTATTGAGTAAGGGGTTGCTTGCGCTCGGGGAGAGCTGTTCGGCGCGCTTTTGCAGAGCGGCCGATTCGGGAGGGACCGCCGTTTTCGAAGAAGGCCCGGTCCCCCGTTCCACCGGAGGACGGCCGAGCGGTCCGAAAGGTCACATCGGCCGTGTGGGACCGACGGTCGACGCCGGGGGGGCGGCCAGGATGGCATACTCCCCCTGGCGCCTAGCGCTGCGCCAGCGCGGCCACGACTCCCTCGGGATTGTCGGCGTTGAGCCAGTGGCCGCCGCGCACCTCGTGCAGCCGGACGCGCCCACCCGTCGCGCGGCCGGCTGCCTCGATGCGGCGCACCGCGTCGTCGTCGAGCACCGAGGATTCGGTCGCCTGCACGAAGTGGATCGTGCAGCCGACTGGCGGATCCTCGACCACGTCCCACAGGTCGGTCTCGAAGAAGCTTCGGAGCAACTCCTCCATCGCGTCGAGGTCGATGCGCCAGGCGAGGCTGCCGTCCGGCCCCCGCTCGAGATTCGAGGAAACCCATTGCGCCGTAGGCGTCGCGACGCCCAGCGACTCGAGGCGTGCGACGGCGTCGGCACGCGACTCGAACGGTCCGGGCGCCGCGCGTAGCGTGGCCAGCATCTCCCACGCGCTGCCGGCAGGCTCGTCGCGCGCGGCCGGTGTCGAGTCGATGATCCAGAGCTCGGCCGGCGCGTCGTCGCCGAGCAGGCGCGCGAGCATGAGCATGACCTTGCCGCCGAAGGAGTGGCCGACCACGCCGGCGACGGGCGCATCGAGCGAGCCCATCAGCTCGACCACGTCCCGCGCCGCGGCCTCGATCGTGTGCGGCCCGGGCCGGCCGATCGAGCCGCCGTGCTCGCGCAGGTCGACCAGCACCGCTCCGTTGCCGCCCCGCTCCTCGATGACCCGCCGCGCCACCGAGTTCCAGTTGCGACCCGCGCCGTAGATGCCGTGCGTGAAGAGGAGCCACGCCGCGGGATCGCCGGCGGGCGGCCGGATCACCTCGTGGTGCAGCACGTCACCCGTTCCGGGCGGCGGTCGTCCTCGCGCGGGCGAGCGGGAGATCGAGGACGAACTCGCTGCCACTGCCGGGCTCGCTCTCGAGCGAGATCTCGCCGCCCATCAGCCGGGCGAGGCGTCGCGAGATCGCGAGGCCCAGTCCCGACCCGCCCACGTTCCGGGCGAGGCCCGAATCGACCTGGTAGAACTCGTCGAAGACGCGCTCGCGATCCCGCTCCGAGATGCCCGGTCCGGTGTCGCGGACCGCGATGCGCGCGCGCTCGCCGTCGGCGCTGAACTCGAACGTGATCGCGCCGGATTCCGTGAACTTCACCGCGTTCGACGCGAGGTTGATCAGGATCTGCGACAGGCGCGTCTCGTCGGCGATGGCGATTAGGTCCCGATCGCCCTTCATGTCGAGGCGCAGATCCTTCCCCGCGGCGAGAGGCGCGATCTGATCGACGGCGCGCCGCACCACGCGCTCGACGACGACCTCCTCGAAGCGGAGGTCGATGCGACCGGCCGCGATCTTGGTCAGGTCGAGCAGGTCGTTGACCAGGCCGAGCAGGTGGTTCGACGTGTCCAGCACGCGCGACATCATCGTGCGCTGCGATTCGTTGAGCGGCCCATGCACGCCCAGGTCGAGCAGGTCGGAGTAGCCGATGATCGCGTTGATCGGCGTGCGCAGCTCGTGGCTCATCATCGCCAGGAACTGGTCCTTCGCGGCGGTCGCCGCGCGCAGCTCGTCGTTGACGCGCTCCAGCAGCGCGGCCTGCTGCCGCAGCTCCTGGTTCGTGTGACGCAGCATCTCGGCGTATTCGTGCTCGTCGGTCACGTCGTGCAGCACGACCGCGGCACCCCGGACGATGCCGTCCTGGCCGAGCACGGGCGCGGCGGACGCGGCGATGAAGCGATCCGAGCCGTGCACGCGGACCGTGAAGCGGATGTCCCGCAGCCGCTCTCCCTTGAGCGCACGCGCCGGGAAGAAGTCGTCGGCGCCACCCGCCTTCTTCTGGAGCGCGCGCGAGCGGAACGCGCGGTCCCAGTCGGTCGGACCGCTCTCGCCGCGGCTGATGCCGAGCAGCGCTTCCGCCGCCGCATTGACCAGCTCCGGCTCGCCCTGGGCGTCGAAGAGCACGACGCCGTCGGACAGCTGATCGAGCACGGTGGCGAGACGGACGGCCTCCTTCGACGCCTTCTCCATCGCCTGGCCGACGCTCTCGAGCAGCTCCGCGGCGCGCAGGATGGCGGCCGCGTGCGCGCTCACTGCCTGCGCGAACGGGATCGCGTCGGCATCGAAGAGCCGGCCCTCGCCGTACGTCTCCCAGACCGCGAGACCGACCAGGTGCCCGCCGATCGTGAGCGGAATCGTGAGCAGTGCGGTCGGGCCCGGCATGCCCGCGCCGCCCGCGCCCGCGGCGGCGAGCTCCACGCCCTTGGCGAGGAACGGCCGACCCGTGGCAGCCGGCTCGGACAGGTGCTTCATGAGGGCGACCGGCGCGCGCACCTTGCGGAAGTCCTCGCGCAGGAGGTCTTCGGCGCTCGGCACCATCGGGTTGAGCAGGATGCGGCGCCGGCCCACGACGGCGTCGTCCTCCTCCTCGAAGATGTAGAGCATGGCGACGTCCGCCTCGAGCGCCTCGCCCACGCCGCCCAGGAACTCCTCGATGACCTCTTCGGGGTCGTGGGAGCCGGACAGACGCAGCGCCATCTGCTGGGCCGACTCGAGCTGCTCGGTAAGGCGGCGCGCCTGGAGCGCGCGCCACGCGGCTTCCGCCGCGCTCTGGCGCGCCTGCTCCTCGGCCGCGCGCCGGCGCGCGATCTCCTCCCGCTGGGCCGAGACCATGCGCCAGAGCAGCGTGAGCGAAAGCGCGAAGGCGAGCGAGAGCACGATGCCGGTGATCCAGATCGCGGTGCGGATCACCTCGTACGGACGCGCGCTCACCGGCTGGTGCGCGACGACGAGCAGCCATTCGGTGTCCGCGATGCGCACCTGCCGCTCGACGCGGGGCCAGCCCGGAGGCGCCGGCACGGCCGTGATGCGCCGCCCGCGCTCGTCGTAGATGTCGTAGAAGGAGGGGCCCAGCGATTCCGTCTCCTGGGCCCGCTCGAGCGCTGCGCGCAGGATGCCGTTCGGTTCCATCTCGGCCACCAGCACCGCGCGGATCCGGAGCGTGTCCTCCGCGGTCACCGGATCGAAGACCAGGAAGCGGCGTCCGGCTGGCGTGTCGATGATGCGGGTCGCGGCGGGGCGCCGCGTGGCGATCGCCTTCTTGTACGTCTCCGATACGCCCTCGGCCGCGAACGCATCGTAGCGCCCTCGGCGCAGCGCGTCCGGCGGCGAATTGCCCGCCGAATCCGGATAGATGACGGTGATGCCCGATAGGCCGGAGACGCGGCTGATCACGCTGTCCACCGCCGCGGCGAAGGCGCGGCGCGACATCGAGTCCTCGACCGCGGTGAACTGCAGCTTCGCGGCGGCCAGCGCGCCGATGCGCGAGCCCACCTGCGCCGCGAGCTCCTCCGCCAGGCTCGCCGCCTCGCGCTGCGCCGCCGCGCCCGCCTCGCCACGAGCCAGCTCCAGCTGTCGGGCGTTCTGTCGATCCAGGTAGAACGTGCCGGCGAGTAGCAGGACCAGCGCCGCAGCGGGCAGGACCCAGCCCCAGCGTGCCACTCGCGCCTGCAGCCAAGCGATCTTCAAAGAACGTCGGGTTGTCGGAGTTCCACCGGGCTCTCCACCGGATTCGGAGCGAGCGGGCAAGGATCGTTCCCCGACTTCCCTGCTTCGGCGCTGCGCCCTATCTTTCGCGCTCCCCATGCGCTCGGTCCCCTGAAGCCCCGACGATGAGCGACCGGAACCATCGTTTCGCCACGCGCGCAGTCCACGCGGGTCACCACACGGATCCCTTCGCCGGCGCCGTGATGCCGCCGGTCTATCAGACCTCGACCTACATCCAGGACGCGCTCGACGAGCCCCGCAATGGCTACGAGTACGCGCGCGTGCAGAACCCGACGCGCGAGGCGCTGGAGCGGAATGTCGCCGCCATGGAGGGGGGCACCCACGGCGCCGCCTTCGCGAGCGGTCTGGCCGCGATCGAGGCGATCGTGAAGACGCTGTCCGCCGGCGACCACATCGTCTCCGAGGAAAACGTCTACGGCGGCACGTTCCGCATGTTCACCCAGGTGCTGGCGCGACTCGGCCTGGAGTTCACTTTCGTCGACAGTCGCGATCCGCAGCGCATCGCCGACGCCGTGCGGCCGAACACGAAGATCGTCCACCTCGAGACGCCGACCAATCCGATGATGCGGCTGACCGACCTGCGCGCCGCGG
>DATKDR010000080.1:0-45428 GCA_035512635.1 Longimicrobiales bacterium
CGTCTTCTTGAGATCGATGATGTGGATACCGCCGCGCTGCGCGAAGATGTAGCGGCGCATCTTGGGGTTCCACCGGCTGGTCTGGTGCCCGAAATGGACACCCGATTCCAGAAGCTGCTTCAGTTCGACGTTCGCCATGCTCCTCCAGCAGGGGTTTTTGTCTTCCACCGCCTTCATCCGGCAGGCCGCCCCGTGAGGGGACCCCGGCCTGTGCGTCGGGTCGGTGTGCGTGATGTGCGCGACGGCTTCGCCGCCGCACGTTTTCAGTCGTCAGTCGTCCGTTTTCCGCACGGGACCGCTGAGTCAGCGGGACCGCGCGGACGACTGATGACTGACTACTCGTTACCGCTTCGAGAACTGGAAGCGCTTGCGGGCCTTCGGACGGCCCGGCTTCTTGCGCTCGACGGCGCGCGGGTCGCGCGTCATCATGCCGGCCTGACGCAGCACGCTGCGCAGCTCGGCATCCATCGATACGAGCGCGCGCGCGACGCCCAGCCGGATCGCGCCCGCCTGGCCCGTCTCACCACCGCCGTCGACCGTCACCTTCACGTCGAAGGTGCCGGCGTTCTCGGTCAGGTTGAGCGGCTCCGACGCATGCTGCTGATGCGACATGCGCGGGAAGTACTCCTCGAGCGTGCGGCCGTTCACCTTCCACTCGCCCTTGCCGGGGCGCAGGTATACCCGCGCGACGCTCGTCTTGCGGCGTCCGGTGCCCCGGTACATCTCAGTCTCGGTTTTCGCCATTGGCCTGGAATTCGAGCGGTTGCGGCTGCTGCGCCTCGTGCGGATGCGAAGAGCCCGCGTAGACGCGCAGCTTCTTCTGCATCAGGCGACCGAGGTTGTTCTTCGGCATCATGCCCTTCACCGCGAGCTCGATCACTCGCTCGGGGTGCGTGGCGAGCACGTCCTTCACCTTGATGAAGCGCTCTCCGCCCATGTAGCCGGAATGCCGGAAGTACGTTTTCTTCTCGAGCTTGTCTCCCGTCAAACGCACCTTCTCCGCATTGATCACGACGACGTTGTCGCCCATGTCCATGTGCGGGCTGTACGTCGGCTTGTGCTTGCCGCGCAGCACGCGCGCGATTTCGGTAGCGAGTCGACCGAGGACCTTGTCCTCTGCGTCGACCACATACCAGCGCCGATCGATGTCCGACGGAGTCGGGGTATAGGTCTTCATGCGTCGTTTTTATGCGAAAAACCGGCTCCGACCCACGCGGGACGGACAGCTTTGAAGGATAGTTTCGGGGGTGGAGCGTGTCAAGCTGAGGCCGGGCTCTGTTCTCCTGCGTCCGTGGCGAGGGGAGGGCCCGTGTGGAGGCAGGGCTTCGCGGGGAGGCCTGCGGGGGGAGGGCTGCGCGGGGAGCCACGCGCGTGGACTACTCGAGGGCATCGGTGTGGGGGTCCGGGCCGTGGCCACTGTTTGAACGACGCGGCCCCCGCGGAGCCCTCCCCGCGCCAGCCCTCCCCCCGCAGGCCTCCCGCGCGCGCAGCGCGCGCCCTCCCTGCTAAGCGAGGAACGTCTCCAGGAACCTGGCCCTGGACGCGTGCCGCAGCCGCACGAGCGCCCGCTCCTTGATCTGGCGCACGCGCTCGCGGGTGATGCCGAGCAGCGAGCCGATCTCCTCGAGGGTCATGGGCTCCTGTCCGTCGAGGCCGAAGTAGAGGCGAAGCACCTTGGCCTCGCGCTCCTTGAGGGAGCCGAGCGCCTCCTCGACGACGTCGGTCAGCGCCTTGTCGTACGTCTCTTCTTCGGGACCGCGGCCGAACTGGTCGGGCAGGTAGTCGAGCAGGCGGTTGTCCTCGCCCGGCGTGAGCGGTGCGTCGAGGGAGAGGTGGGTTTGCGAGATGGCGAGGGTCTTCTCGACCTCGTCGTGGGAGATGTCGAGGCCATCGGCGATCTCGTCGACTGTCGGCTCCCGGCCGAGCTCCTGGAGCAGCGCGGAGGAGCGCTTGCCGATGCGGTGCAGCGTGCCGGCGCGGTTCAGCGGCACGCGCACGATGCGGCTCTGCTCGGCGAGGGCCTGGAGGATCGCCTGCCGGATCCACCAGACGGCGTAGGAGATGAACTTGATGCCCTTCGTCTCGTCGAACTTATGGGCGGCGCGGATGAGACCGAGGTTGCCCTCGTTGATGAGGTCGCCGAGCGCGACGCCCTGGTTCTGGTACTTCTTCGCGACGGAGACGACGAAGCGGAGGTTGGAGCGAACCAGCTTGTCGAGGGCCGCCTCCTCACCGGTCCGGATGCGGATGGCGAGGTCGACCTCCTGCTCCCGGGTGAGCAGCGGGTAGGCGCTGATTTCCTTGAGATACTGATCGAGCGAGCTCTCTTCGAAGCTCGACTTGCGGGTGCTCCGGACTTTCATGCTGCTCTCCGTACTGCGGTGTCGACCAGCACCGGCACCACTCAGTGGATCAGACCACCGATGCGGCTCCAGCGGACCTGCGTCAGGTATGCGAGCGATCCCAGTGCGCCGGGCTCGAACGAGTAGTAGACGAGGAGGGGACGGCCGGTCACCGCCTCCTCGTGCACGAAGCCCCAGAAGCGGGAGTCCTCGGAATCGTCGCGGTTGTCGCCCAGAACGAAGTACCGATCCGCGGGCACGATCAGCGGCCCCCAGTTGTCCCTGCTCGGATGGTACGTGCGCTCCTCGATCCGGTGCGCGAGGAAGGCACGCTGCCAGAGCATGGAAGCCGCACTGTAGTCGCCGAACGGATTGGAATCGCTATATCGGGCGTAGGGCTCGCTCAGAAGCTCGCCATTGACGTACAGCGTCTTGTCGATCATCGCGAGCGTGTCGTGCGGCATGCCGACGACGCGCTTGACGTAGTGCCGGTCGGGCTCGTGAGGCGGCGTGAAGACGATGACGTCGCCGCGCTGCGGCTCACCGAAAGCCGGCAGCCGCGTTCGTGTTCCGGGAACCTGCGCACCGTAGACCGCCTTGTTGACGAGCAGGAAGTCGCCGGCGAGGAGAGTAGTCTCCATGCTGCGGGTCGGAATTCGGAATGCCTCGACGAGGAAAGTTCGAACGACAGTGAAGAGCAGAAGCGCGATGAGCAACGACTTCGTCCAGTCGCGAAGCGCGCGAGCGAAGCGCGCCGGCCTCGAAACGCGAGCCGCCGACCGCTCGGACTCATCGTTTCCCGCCTCGATTCCATCGTCCGATGAACTTCGCATCACACCCGGGCTGCTGTCAAACCACGGGGCATCGGGCGTCAGGCGTCAGAGAATTCGTGTCCGCGCGTCGCATGCAGCCACCCAGACGCTGACTCTGAAGCCTGACGCCTGAAGCCTGAAGCCGCCGTTCATGTTTCATAGTTGTCGATCTGGGCGCGCTGGAGCTGTCCGGAGTAATCGACGTAGACGACCTTCGTCTCCGAGTAGAACTCGTAGACTTCCCAGCCGCCTTCCCGGTGACCGTTGCCGGTCGCCTTCACGCCGCCGAACGGCATGTGTGCCTCCGCGCCGATGGTGGGCGCGTTGACATACGTGATGCCGTTGTCCAGCTCCTGCATCGCGCGGAACGAAGCGATGACGTCGCGCGTGTAGATCGAGCTGGACAGGCCGTACTTCACTTCGTTGTTGATCCGCACAGCTTCGTCGAGGCTGTCGAAGCGGATCACGCTGAGCACCGGCCCGAAGACTTCCTCGCAGGCAAGGCGGCTGCCCGGCTCGACGCCACCCAGGATGGTAGGCTGGAAGAACCAGCCCTTGTCGAGTGCGCCGCCGGTCGCGCGCTCGCCGCCCGTGAGCACTTCGTCGCCCTCCGCGCGCGCGATGTCGATGTAGCGGGTGGTCTTCTCGAGCGCCGCCTCGTTGATGAGCGGTCCGACATCGGTGCCGTCCTCGAGCCCATCGCCCAGCTTCAGCGCCTCCACGCGCTCGACCAGACGCTCGAGGAACGCGTCGTGGATGTCGCCGTGGAGCAGGAGCCGGCTGGTCGCGGTGCAGCGCTGCCCGGTGGTGCCGAAGGCGCCCCAGAGCACGCCGTCGAGGGCGAGGTCCAGGTCGGCGTCGGGCGTCACGATCTGCGCGTTCTTGCCGCCCATCTCAAGCGACAGGCGCTTGTGCATGCGGCCGCATACCTCGCCGATGTGCGAGCCTGTCTCGGTCGAGCCGGTGAAAGAGATGACGGGGATGCGCGGGTGCTCCACCATCGCCGCGCCCACTTCTTCGCCGCGGCCGTGCAGCAGCTGCACGACCTCGGGCGGGAGACCCGCCTCGAGCATGATCTCGACGAGCAGCGTCGCCGTGTGCGGCACGTCCTCCGCCGGCTTCAGGATGATCGCGTTGCCGCACACCAGCGCGGGGAACGCCTTCCAGGTCGGGATCGCGAGCGGAAAGTTGAAGGGCGTGATCAGGCCGCACACCCCGATCGGCCGGCGGTAGCTCATCGCCCACTTGTTGGACAGCTCGCTCGGCACGGTATGACCGAACAAGCGCCGGCCCTCGGTCGCGGCGTAGTAGGCGGTATCGATGCCCTCCTGCACGTCGCCGCGCGTTTCGGTGAGGACTTTGCCCATCTCCGCGGTCATGACGCGCGCGATCTCTTCCTTCCGCTGCGTAAGCAGATCGCCCACGCGACGCAGCACGTCGCCGCGTTTCGGGGCGGGCGTTCGGCTCCACTCGCGGAAGCCGCGCCACGCCGACTCGACCGCGCGATCCACGTCCTCGCGCGATGACAGCGGCCATTCACCGATCAGCTCGCCCGTGGCCGGATTGCGATTCTCGAAGTGCTTGCCCGAAGACGGGGACGTCCACTCGCCCGCGATATGGTTCTGGAATCGACGCATTTTCTGGTGGAGTCTCGGTCCGGGGTCTGCGGACGATGCGGAGCAGAAGCCGTAGTCGGTAATCGGTAGTCGGTACTCGGTACTCCGTATTCCGTACTTCGTACTCCGTATTCGTTACCGGATGCTATCGCGAATACAGTCTACCGTCTACCGTCTACCGCCTACTGTTACCGCCTACGGTCTATGGCTTCAGGCGTCCTCACGCACGAGCGCGTACTTCTCGATCTTCTTGTACAGGTTCGAGCGGGGCATGTCGATGCTGCGGGCGGTCTCGCTGACGTTCCACTCGAACTCGCGAAGCTTCGCCAGGATGAACGCGCGCTCCGCTCGATCCTTGAACTCCGCGAACGAGGCGGCATCGAGCAGCTCGGCGGAGAGCGCGGCGCCCGGACCGGCCGCGCCCACGAGGCGGTCGATATCCGCGACGTCGATTTCTTCGCCCTGTGCCAGGATCAGGAGCCGCTCGACCGTGTTGCGCAGCTCACGGACGTTGCCGGGCCACGGCATGGTCATCAGGCGGTCGATCGAGGCCTGCGAGAAGCGGCGCGGCGGCAGCCGCTGCTCCTCGACGGCCTGCTCGAGGAAATGGCGCACGAGCATGGGGATGTCGTCGCGCCGCTCGCGCAGAGGCGGCACCTCGATCGGGACCACATTCAGGCGGAAGAAGAGATCCTCGCGGAAGCGGCCCGCCTCGATCTCAGCCTTCAGGTCCTTGTTGGTCGCGGCGATGACGCGCACATCGACGTGGATGGGCTGCTCGCCGCCGACGCGAGTGACGACGCCGTCCTGGAGGGCGCGCAGGACCTTCGCCTGCGCAGCCGAACTCATGTCGCCGATCTCGTCGAGGAAGAGCGTACCGCCGTCGGCCTGCTCGAACTTGCCGGTGCGGTCCGCCTGTGCGCCGGTGAAGGCGCCCTTCACGTGGCCGAAGAGCTCGCTCTCGATGAGCTCGGAAGGGATCGCGGCGCAGTTCACTTCGACGAAAGGCGCGTCGGCGCGCGTGGATAGACGATGCAGTGCGCGCGCGACGAGCTCCTTGCCGGTCCCGTTCTCGCCGCGGATGAGCACGCGCGCATCGGTGGGTCCGACCTTTTCGATGCGATCGACGACGCTGCGGATGGCGTAGCTGCCGCCGACGATCTCGTAGCTGCTCTCGACCTCGACGCGCAGCCGCGCGTTCTCCTGCGCGAGACCCTGCTGCTGGAGCGCGTTGCGCAGTGTGACGAGGATGCGGTCGGTGTCGAGCGGCTTCTCGAGGAAGTCGTACGCGCCGCGGCGCGTCGCTTCGACGGCGGTCTCGATGGAGCCGTGGCCGCTGATCATGACGACGAGCGCGGCGGGATGGTCGCGGCGGATCCGCTCGAGCACCTCGAGGCCGTCCATGCGCGCCATCTTCACGTCGAGGAAGGTCACAGCCGGCTCGAACTCGTCGAACGCCGTCAGCCCTTCCCCGCCGCCGGCGGCCGTGCGCACCTCGTGTCCCTCGTATTCGAGGAGCTGGCGGAGGACCTTGCGGATGCCCTCCTCGTCGTCGATGACCAGGATGCGAGCCACGGCTAGTCGGCAGCGGGTGCGGGCGGTTCTGTCGTGGAGACGAACACGATCGAATCACCGTGGGCGTAGACGCTGCGCACGCCCTCGGGCAGCCGGACCGCCAGGGCGCGGCTCGGCAGCCCGGCCTCGTCGACGCGACCCATGCCCGTCAGGATGCGTGGAATGACACGATCCGGCAGCGGAATGCTGGCCGCCGTGATCTCGTCGACGGCGAGACCCACGCGTCCGTCGGTGAGCGGGATGAGGTGGGCACGCGCCTCCACCTCCGTGGTATCGGGCAGCATGGCGAGGATTTCGTCGGAGCCGCCGATACTCATGCCGGCCACCTCGTCCGTGGGCACGCGCGCCTTCACGCGCAGCTCGCCCGCCTCGATGTCGACGCTCGGCGACAGGATGAACGCGGGCAGCGATTCCACCATGCGATAGGCGACGAGGCTCTGGAGCTCCGCATTGCTGAGCGTGACGCTGGCCGGCCGGTCCTCGTTCGTGAAGGCGCCGAGCTTGCGCTCGGCATGCGCCGCCAGCTCCGGCGACACGTGCTGCACCTCGTCGTTGGTGCGCAGGTCCTGCCAGACGCCGAGCAGCCGGTCGCGGAAAACCCACGCGCCGACGAGCAGCGCGAGAACGATCACCAGCACGACGATTCGTCGCATGCATCCCATCATCGGATCAGCCCGCGGCCTTCCGCTTTTCGATTACGCCGACGGGTGCGCTGCCGAGGATCTCGTAGCGGGCGCCTGCACCGGTGAGACGACTGCTCATCAGGTCGACGTGCCGGATCTGTACCTTGCCCTTGTAGCGGATGCCGCCGAGCAGCTCTTCGAGATCGCGGAATTCGCCGGCCTCGGAGTTCGCGCGCGCGCGGCCGAGCGTGATGTGCGGCTGGAACGCGCGCAGCTCGCGCTCGAAGCCGAGGGCGGCGAGCTCCCACTCCAGGTCGTGCTTCAGGGAACGCAGCTCGGGCGTCGCCTCGGCTCCCGCCCAGATGACGTGCGGTCGCCGAATGGTCGGGAAGGCGCCGAAGCCGGCGAGCCGAACGTCGTGCGGCACGGCCTTGGCCGCGACGGCGGCGACCGCGCGCATGACGGCATCGACGTCCGGCGCACGGACCTCGCCCAGGAACTTGAGCGTCATGTGGAGCGCCGGCTGCTCGACCCAGCGCACCGGCATGTCCGACTGTCGCAACCGCGCCGTCGCCTTGTACAGCTTGCGCCGCTCCTCGTCCTTCAGATTGATCGCTACGAAGAGTCTCATCCGTCCTGCATCCGCTGCGTTTTCGAATCGCCGTTGGTAACCGGTCCGGCGAGAGACCGTTCCACGGCGCGGAGCGAGGCGTCGACGTCGTCCGTCGTCGAGCACCAGCCGAGGGACATGCGCACCGCTCCGGTCTCGGGCGTGCCGAGCACCCGGTGCGCGAGCGGCGCGCAGTGCAGACCGGCGCGGCAGGCGATGCCCAGGCGGTCGAGCCGTCCCGCGACTTCGCCGGGCTCGGCGGAGTCCGCGACGAAGGTCACGATCGGCGCGCCACCGGGCGTGCCCGGCGAGAGCACGGTGATGCCGTCGAGCGCCACGAGACCGTCGATGAGCCGGTGCTTGAGCGCGTCGAGACGCTCGTGCAGGCGCGCGACGCCCGCGTCCTCCAGCCACGCCGCACCCGCCTCGAGTCCCGCGATGCCCGGCGAGTTGAGAGTGCCGGCTTCGAGGCGGTCGGGCAGCGGACGCGGCATGTCCTCCATCCGCGAATCGCCGCCGGTCCCGCCGCGGAGCAGCGGCTCGACCTCGACGCCGTCGCGGATCCAGAGCGCGCCGATGCCCTGCGGCCCGAGCAGTCCCTTGTGTCCGGTGATGGCGAGCATGTCGACGCTCATCGCCTGCACGTCGAGCGGCAGGTGTCCGGCCATCTGCGCCGCATCGAGCAGCACGAGCGCGCCGGCGTCGCGCGCCATGCCGGCAAGCACTTCCACGGGCAGGCGGGTGCCCAGCACGTTGGAGACGCCGTTGATCGCGACCACGCGCGCGCCCATGATCGCGCGCGCCGCCTGATCGAGATCGAGCGAGCCGTCCGGAGCGCCGTCGATCATGCGCACTTCGACACCGCGCTCGCGCTCGAGCGCCCGCACGGGACGCAGCACCGCGTTGTGGTCGAAAGCGCTGACGACGACCGCATCGCCGCGCCGCAGTGTGCCGTTCAGCGCGATGTTCAGCGCGTGCGTCGCGTTGTGCGTGAAGACGATGCGGCCGGGATCGCCGGGAATGCCGAACAGCCGCGCCAGTCGCGTGCGGCAGCGGAGCGCGACGCGACCGGCTTCCGTGGCCCGGCCGTACGCGCCGCGACCGGGCGTGGCGCCGACCGCACGGAGGAAGCCGGCGACCGCATCGACCACCGGATCGGGGCGGATGGCCGACGTGGCGGCGAAATCCATGTACACGCTCATCGGTCAGTCCCGTCCCGGCTGTCCCGGCCCGTCGGGTCCGATGTCGAGCGCGACGTAGCCAAAGCCGAGCGCGCGCAGGGCCGCGGCCTGCCCGGCGACGTCGGCCAGACGCTCCACGGGCGCTCGAACGGCGGCGACCTCCCCCTGGAGGCCCGCGGCGGTCACGCGCGCGTCGATTCCGACCGCGGCCAGAAGCTGCTCCGCCTCGGCTGCGCGCCTCGCAGCGGCGCTCATGAGGCCCGCTCGAGCTGGACCAGCGGCAGCCCCTCGTTCAGGGCGCCTCGACGATACCCCTCCACGTCGAGCAGCACGCGGCCGAAGCCGGCCGCGGCGACCGCGGCGCCGAGTCGCCGGGCCAGCCGAACGGCACGCGGCAGGTCGGCCGGCGCGACCTCGAGCCGCGCGGCGTCCCCGTGGTGTCGCACGCGGAATTCCACGAAGCCGAGCGCCCGCACCGCGTCCTCCGCGTCCTCCACGGCGCGCAGCCGCTCGCGCGTGACCGTCACCCCGTAAGGCAGCCGGCTCGACAGGCAGGGCGCGGCGGGCGCGTCCCAGGTCGGCAGCCCCATCTTTCTGGACAGCTCCCGAATGTCCGCCTTGGTCAGTCCCGCCTCCTGGAGCGGCGAGCGCACGCCCGCCTCGGCGGCCGCGCGCGCGCCGGGCCGGTGATCGGCGCGGTCATCCGCGTTGGAGCCGTCGACCACCACGGCAAGGCCCTTCTGCCGCGCCAGCGGACCCAGCACCGACCACAGCTCCGTCTTGCAGAAGTAGCAGCGGTTGGAGGGGTTGGCCGTGTAGGAGGGGTCGGCCAGCTCGTGCGTGTCCACCTCGAGGTGTGGGATGCCGTGCTGCCGCACCGCTTCGAGCGCCGCGCGCCGCTGAACCTCCGGGTAGGACGCGCTGCGGCCGGTCACGGCAAGGACCCGGTCCGGGCCGAGGACCTCGAGCGCGAAGCGGGCGAGAAAGACGGAATCGACGCCACCCGAGTAGCCGATGCACACGGACCCGCACTCCTCGAGCACGGCGCGGAGCCGGTCGAGCCTGTAGTCGAGGCGAGGTTCGGAAAAGTCCGGTGCGCTCATGTGCGGCAAGCTACCGGCCGGTGCGGCGAGCTACAAGGATGGACGTCGTAAAGCGCTCGCAGAACAGGGTTTATGTGATATCGGGCATGGCGTCAGAGCCCGAGCATGGCGTCAGAGCCCGAGCACGGCTCAGAGCCCGAGGCGGCCCTGGGCCGCCCCGGCCCCGGACTCCGTGGGGGGTGGACCTCCGCGGCACCTTCTGCTAGCATGAAGGTGCCCGCTTCTGCGGGCTTCCCATGACAGGACAGTTCGCCGAAGTGATGACGCTTCGCCGCGCGGGAGACGTTCCCCCTTCGCGTCGCCACTTCCGTCTCGCACATCCCAAACCCGGGAGTGTTCGTCGTGAATCGTGGTATTGCTGTCGGCCTCTCGCTTCCGATCGCGCTCGTCCTGCTCGGCAGTGGCAGGGCCGACGCCGGCTCTTCGACACCCGCCGTCGCGGTCGCGCCGCCGGCGACCCCCGTCATCGTCGGCGATTCGGTGCCGGCGAGCTCCGTCGAGCGGTCGGTGAGCGACGCGCTGGCTGCGATCGCGCCTCACGTCACCCGATCGAGTCACCCGGACGCGCTCCGCCTCGCGTTCGTCGCCTACTTTCGCTACCGGGACGCGCACCCGGAGCGGGTTCGCAAGCCGTACCTCTATTACGTCGACTACGGGCTGGATAACCGCACGGCGCGGGGCTACGTCTTCGACATGGAGGCGCAGACGGTCCTCGAAGGACCCTTCAACGTCGCGCACGGTCGCGGCTCGTCGCGCGGACGCGACGGCGTGCCGACCTCGTTCTCGAACCGAGCCGGCTCCAACGCCACCTCGCTCGGTCTCTACCTCACGCAGGAAACCTACTCGTTCAGCGGCCGGTCCGGTGGACGGCGCTACACGTCGGTCGGTCTTCGTCTGGCAGGGCTGTCCGACGGCTTCAACGACGCCGCGCGTCGCCGCGGCGTAGTCACGCACGGGGCGCCCTATGTGAGCGCCCGCGACGCCGGCCGCAGCGAGGGCTGCCCCGCGATGGAGCAAGCGCGCGCGCGTCGACTGCTGCCGATGATCGCGAACGGCGCGCTCGTCTTCCTGTACTCTCCGCACGACCCGCACTGGCTCGGCACCGGGCCGTGGATCCGGGGGGCGACTCAGACCAGCTGATGTCGCGGCATCCGGTCGAGCGCGCGATAGTGCACCGCCTCACCGACATGCCCGGACAGCACGGCGTCGGAGCCCGCCAGGTCGGCGATCGTGCGCGCGACGCGCAGGATCCGATCGTGCGCCCGCGCGGATAGGCCGAGCTGATCGATCGCCGAGCGGAGCAGCGCTGCGCCGCGACGATCGAGCGCCGAGTGCCGGCGCACCGCCCGGATGTCCATGTGCGCGTTCGCGTGCACGCCCGGGTCCGCGGCGAAGCGCAGACGCTGGAGCTCCCGCGCCGCGGCCACACGCGCGCCCACCGTTCGAGTCGAATCGCCCGCGGCGCAGTCCCGCAGCTCGTGGGGACGCAGCGCCGGCAGCTCGAGATGGATGTCGAAGCGATCCCAGAGCGGGCCGGAGATGCGCGATCGGTAGCGCACCACGTGTCCCGGCAGACACGAGCAGCGATCGTCGTCGTCGCCGAAATAGCCGCACGGACAGGGATTCATCGCGGCGATCAGCGTGAAGCGCGCTGGAAAGCGGACCGACTGCCGCGCGCGTCCGATATGCACCACACCATCCTCGAGCGGCTGTCGCATCGCCTCCAGCGCCCGCACCCGGAACTCCGGCAGCTCGTCCAGGAACAGCACACCGTGATGCGCGAGCGATACCTCGCCCGGTCTCGGCAGGCTGCCGCCTCCGACGAGCCCCGCGTCGGAGATGCCGTGATGCGGCGCGCGAAACGGTCGCGCCGAAACCAGCGCCTGTTCCGGCGCGAGCAGGCCGGCGACGGAATGGATACGCGTGACCTCGACCGCCTCCTCCAGCTTCATCGAGGGCAGGATTCCGGGCAGGCGTCGGGCGAGCATCGACTTGCCCGCGCCGGGCGGACCGATCATCAGCACGTTGTGTCCACCCGCCGCGGCGATCTCCAGCGCGCGCCGTGCGTGCTCCTGTCCGCGCACGTCGGCGAGGTCCGGACAGCCGGTCGCCACCGGCTCGGCCTGCAGCCCGTGCTCGAGCCGCGGAATCGAAGCGACGCCGCGGAGGTGGGCGATCACCTCCGTCAGGCTGCGCGCCGCGCGCACGTCCAGACCGATCGCGACGGCCGCTTCCCGTCCGTTCGCCGCCGGCAGGAACATGCGCGGCAGTCCCGCGTCGCGCGTATGGAGCGCGAGAGACAGCACGCCGCGCACCGGCCGCAGGCTGCCGTCCAGCCCCAGCTCGCCGACGAAGCATGCGCCCTGCCCAGCCCCCGGCGGCAGCGTGCCGGACGCGACGAGCAGCGCGATCGCGATCGGCAGGTCGAACGCGCTGCCCACCTTGCGCATGTCGGCCGGAGCCAGATTCACCGTGACCCGCCGCGGAGGGACGGTCAGGCCGCAGTTCTGGAGCGCCGACAGCACCCGCTCCCGGCCTTCGCGCACCGCGCTCTCGGGCAGACCCACGATGCTGATGCCCGGCAGCCCGAGGGCGACGTCGACCTCCACGCGGACCGGGTGCGCGTCGACGCCGATGATGGTGCCGCTGTCGATCTGAGCGAGCAAGGTGAGGTGAGGTGAGGTGAGGTGAGGTGAGGTCCGCCTGGGACGGGTCCATGGTGGGCGGACGGGAGGGGCGAAACCATGCGCGAAGCAGCCAGCCGGTTCCCGGCTGTTACAGGCCCGCCTCTTGCGCGATGGACCGTTGAGGCCGAACGTCGTGCCCGCCGGGCAATGTGACCGGCAGGCTCGATCGCCCGCGGACCTCTCGAGCGCCAACCGGCGCCGAACCGCGTGGCGGATTCATCCCTGACTCCGAATGATGGAAGAGAACGAGATCGTAACCCCGGAAACCGGGCAGTCGCTCGGCGTGCTCGAAGTGCTCGGCAGCGGCTCCGGCTTCATCCGCCGAAGGGAGTCCGGTTACCTGCCCGGCGACGACGACATCTACGTCAACCAGAAGCTCGTGCAGCGCTTCGGCCTGCGGACCGGCGACGAGATCTGGGGCGAAGTGGGCAAGGCGCCCGGCCGCGGCAAGAGCGCGCCACTGACGCGTCTGACGATCGTGAACGGGCTCTCGCCCGATCAGGTCGCCCGCCGGCCGAGCTTCAATCGACTGGGCGCGCAGCACCCGGACGAACAGCTCATCCTAGAGTGCGGGCTCCTGCGTCGCGGCCAGCCCGATCACACGAATCGCGTGATCGACCTGTTCACGCCGCTCGGCAAGGGCCAGCGCGCGATGATCGTAGCGCAGGCGAAAGCCGGCAAGACGATGGTGCTCCAGGCGATCGCCGAGGGCATCGTGCGCAACCATCCGGAAACGACCGTGCTCATCCTGCTCGTCGACGAGCGGCCGGAGGAAGTCACGGAGATGGAGTCGACGGGCTTCGGCGAAGTGATCGCGTCGAGCTTCGACCAGCCGGCCGAGCGGCACGTCGCCGTCGCCGAGATGGTGCTCGAGCGCGCCCGCCGCCGCGTCGAGATGGGCGAGGACGTCGTCATCATCCTCGATTCGATCACGCGCCTCGCGCGCGCCTACAACACCGTGGAGTCGGGGAGCGGCAAGACGCTGACCGGCGGTCTCGACTCGAACGCGCTCGAGAAACCGAAGCGCTTCCTCGGCAGCGCTCGGAAGATCTCGACGGCCGACGGCGGCGGCTCCCTCACCATCATCGCGACCGCGCTCATCGACACCGGCTCGCGCATGGATCAGGTGATCTTCGAGGAGTTCAAGGGGACCGGCAACAGCGAGCTCGTGCTCTCGCGCGAGCTGGCCGACCGCCGCATCTACCCGGCGATCGACCTGCCCGCCAGCGCCACCCGCAAGGAAGAGCTGCTGCTCTCCAAGGAAGCCCTCGCCGCCTCCTACGCCCTCCGCCGCCGCCTCGGCAATTCAGCCCCCGCCGAAGCGATGCAGGAGCTGCTGGCGCTGATGAAGCGCGCGCCGACCAATGCGGAGCTGGTGAAGGCGATCGTCAACGGATAGGCGGGCGGCCTGGCGGCCGCAGGCGAGCGCCTTGCGGCGCAGGCGAGCGACCTTGCGGTCGCAGGCGAGCGGCCTTGCGGCCGCAGGTATCAACGCGGCGAAACCCCGACGACCGCTCGTGCACGTGCTCGTGCTCGTGGATCGTGCTCGGCAGCTGGCCCAGCCTCCCGACGTACCGACCTACTTCACCATCTCGCTGAGCGTCACCAGCTCCGTCACCTCGAAGCGGCGTACTCCCGCCGGCAGCTCGACCTCGAACGTCTCGCCCTCCTTGCGGCCCATGAGTGCTCGGCCGAGGGCGGAGGCCATGGAGATCTGGCCGGAGTCGAGATCGATGTAGTCGCCGGCGACGATCGTATAGGTGATCGAGTCGCCGGTGTCCGTATTGCGCACGGTGACGCGGGAGCCGAAACCGGCGCGGTCGATCGGGACGGCAGCGACATCGATGGACGCGAGCTCGCCCGCGCGCTGGACCAGATGGTTCAGCCGCGCCTGGACGAACTGCTGGCGCTCGAGCGCGCTCTTGTAGTCGGCGTTCTCGCGCAGGTCACCCAGCTCCACGGCCTTCGCGATGGCGATGGGCAGCTCGAAGTTCAGCTCATGGATCAGACGACCGATCTCCTCGTCCAGCTTCGCTTTGATCTCGTCCAGCATCGGATGGCTCCGCAGTGTGCAGTCACAGGCCGCAGGACGCGGCGGACCGTGAGTATAGCGCGTGTGTATCGATTCCGGCAGCGTGCGGGCCCGCGGCGGAGTAGGTTGCGCCGCATAATCACCACCGGAGGAAGGACCTTGGAGGAGCTGGATACTGGAGCGGGCCTGGCTCAGACCGGGCGAACCGTGGCGGAGCGGATGGCGCACCGCCTGGCGATCAACGTGCCGGACCGCGGCAACCCTCTGCTGCGGCACCTGATCGAAATGGTGAACGCCGATGACGAGCTGTACGGGCTGTGGACGGCGGCGAACGTGACGGCGATGGAGCGGCTCGGGATGACGGATCACGGGCCCGTGCACGTGAAGATCGTCATGAACCTCGCCGTCAAGCTGATGCGCGCGCTGGTGCACGCCGGCATCCCGCCGTCGATCGTCACGAACTACTCGATGACGGACCACGACGCGGAGCTGGTCGTTGCCCTCGCTGCGCTGCTGCACGACATCGGCATGTCGATCCACCGGTCGGATCACGAGGCGTACTCGCTGTTCGTCGTGCAGCCGATCCTGCGTCGTTACCTCGCGGAGCTGTACGACGACGTCGTGGTCGCGACGGTCGTCCGCTCCGAGACGCTGCACGCGATCATCGGCCATCGGGCGGGCGGCAGACCCCTGACCATCGAAGCCGGCGTGGTTCGGGTCGCGGACGCGCTGGACATGGCGAAGGGACGCTCGCGCATTCCGTTCGAAGCGGGGTCGGTCAGCATCCATTCGGTGTCGGCGGCCGCGATCGAGGCGATCCGCATCGAGGAGGGCGCGGCGAAGCCGGTGCGCATCGCGATCGAGATGTCGAATTCCGCGGGCGTCTTCCAGCTCGATCAGCTGTTCCGCGAAAAGCTGACGGGCAGCGGCCTGGAGGCGTACATCGAGCTGGAAGCAAACATCGAGGGCGAGACGGAGAAGCGACTGCTGCAGCGGTTCAGGATCTAGACATACGGTATACGGTATACGGTATACGGTATACGGCGTGCCGAATACGGTGCACGGAACACCGATTAATGACTACGGGAAACGGATCAGGCATGCATAGAGCTGGAATCTGGACGGGTATGGTCGGCCTGCTCCTGATGGCGGGCTGCGAGCCGCCGAGCGAGGGGGCGGTCGAGCTCGAGGAAGTGCCGGAATGGGCGGAATCGCCGATCCGGGAGCAGCAGCTCGGGGACGAGCCCCTGCGGCTGGATACGCTGACGGCGTCGCGGCTGTCGGGCGCGTTCCGGGCCGCGGCGGACCGGGCGCTGCCGTCCGTCGTCTACATCCAGGTGGAATCGGCGGCGAATCCGACCCAGCCGCTGTTCCGCTACTTCGGCGGTCAGGAGCCGCCGGTGGCGTCGGGATCGGGGTCCGGGTTCATCTTCGATTCGCGCGGCTACATCATGACGAACAACCACGTCGTGCAGGGCGCGACGCATGTATCGGTGCGGCTGGTGGACGGACGCGAGTACGAGGCAACGGTCGTCGGCACCGATCCGAACAGTGATGTGGCGGTGATCAAGGTGGAGGCGCGCGAGGGCGAGACGCTACCGGTCGGGCAGCTCGGCAGCTCGAACGAGCTGCGCGTGGGCGACTGGGTGCTCGCGCTCGGCAGTCCGTTCCAGCTCGACTTCAGCGTCACGGCCGGCATCGTGAGCGCGAAGGGGCGCAATCGCATCATCGAGGCGGACCAGATGGCGCTGGAGTCGTTCATCCAGACGGACGCGGCGATCAATCCGGGCAACTCCGGCGGGCCGCTGGTCGATCTGCTGGGCCGGGTGGTGGGCGTCAACACGGCCATCTACTCGCCGAACGGCGTCTACGCGGGCTACGGCTTCGCGATTCCGATCTCCATCGCGGAGCGCGTGGCGCGGGATCTGGTCGAGTACGGCGTCGTGCACCGTCCGCAGCTCGGCGTGGCGGTCGCGGACGTGACAGCGGACGACGCCGCCTATTACGGGCTGGAGCGAGTCGCGGGCGCGCTGGTGAAAACGGTGTCCGAAGGCTCGCCGGCCGACCAAGCGGGACTGGAGATCGGCGACGTCATCCTCGGGGTGGACAGCGCGGCCGTGTCGGACGCGACCCAGCTCATCGCGACGCTGGCGCAGCGCGATCCCGGCGAGCGGATCGACGTAACCTTCGTGCGCGACGGCCGCCCGCTGCGCGTATCGGTCGAGCTCAGCGAGTTCCAGACGAGCGAGCGGGTGGTGCCGGTCACGCGGGAGCGGGTGTCCCGCGCCTCCCGGCCCGAGTTCACGGTGGTGCCGCTCGACGCGCGCTATGCGCGGCAGGTGGGCTTCCGGGGCGAGGGCGTGATCATCCGTAGCGTGGAACCGGGTAGCGCTGCCGGTGCACGGGGCGTGCGACCGGGCATGATTCTGACCCAGCTGAACGAGCAGCCGATCCGGCGTGTGGCCGATCTGGAGCGGGCGATCGAGCGGCTGCAACCCGACGCCGTCATGTCGCTGCGCGTCTACGATCCGTCGGAGGGGATCCGCACGGAAACCGTCATCAACTTCCGCCCTCGCTGACCCGGTCCGACGCCGGCGGGGCAATGGGCACGCTGACGATCATGCTGGTGCCCTGCCCCGGCACGCTGTCGACGGACAGCGAGCCGCCCCAGCCGTCCACCAGACGGCGAACGATGGCGAGACCGAGTCCGGTCCCGGAGCTGCGTGAGGAGAAGCGCGGCTCGAAGATGCGCGGCAGCAGATCCCACGGAATGCCCGGCCCGTCGTCGCGCACTTCGATGGAGACGTGCGCATCCCTCGCGTGCGCCGCTATGGTGATATTCCCGCTACCGTCCAGCGCCTCGCGGGCGTTTTCCAGCAGGTTGATCATCACCTCCTTCAGCTCGTCCGCCCGGCAGAGCACGTCGGGCAGTTCCGGCTCGATCTCGGTCCGGAAGCGCACGGCCGTTTCTCCGCCGGCGTAGAGCCGCGCAACGTCGGAGAGCAGCGGTGCGAGGCGGACGCGCTGCACCGGGCCGGCCGCTTCCGCGGGCGCGCCATAGCGAGCGAAGACGCGCGCGATCTCGCTGAGCCGGTCGATCTCCTTCAGCACCTCCTCGACGTTGGTATCCAGGATCTGATCGAAATCCGGGCGGCGGTCCTCGTGCGCGCGCCGCACGTGCTGCACCGCGAGCCGAATCGGCGTCAGCGGATTCTTGATCTCGTGCGCGACCTGACGCGCCATCTCGCCCCAGGCCAGTACGCGCGCGGTGCGGATCTCCTGGGAGCGCGCCTGTCGCAGACGCTCGATCATGAGGTTGAACGACTGGTAGAGCTGACCGAACTCGTCCGGGCGTCGCTCCGGCAGGCGGACGCGCAGGTTGCCGGCGCCGACGGCGCCCGCGGCACGCCGCAGCAGGCCGATCGGACCCGCGAGCGCGCGCCCGACCGCGAGCGACAGGGCGAGAGAGAGCAGTCCGCCCGTCAGCGCCGCGAAGAGCATGAGATGCGCGAGCTCCGTCTGCCGCGTCGCGGCGAGTCCCGCGGCCGGCCACGCGGGCACGGCGAGCGTTCCGGAAGCGGGCAGCGAACGGTAGGCGACGACGTACTCGCGCTCGCCGAGCTGAGCCTCGTCCACGACCTCCAGCTCCTCGCCGGAGCCGAGCGCCCGATAGACCCATTCCGGCATCCAGGCGCCGTAGAGGCCGAGGTCCAGCGCCTCGGGCGTGGAAGCCTGGAGCAGCTCGCCGCGGTGGTAATAGAGCACGTCAGCGCCGACCGCCTCGCTGAGCGTGGGCAGGTCGCCGCGCACTTCGTCGGTTCCGAACGCGTCGACCGCCCGACGTACGGATCGCTCCGCGACCAGCCGGGCGGCGCGCACCACCTCGCCCGCCAGTCCGCTATAGGCGACGGCGCCGAACACGAGCGTCGGCACGAGGAAGAACGCGAAGAGCGCGGCGGTAACCCGCGCGCGGTAGCTGCCGAGCCAGGCGCGCCATCCCTCGACCGGCCTCGGCGGATCGAGTCGCGCGATGCGTCCCGCAGACCAGAGCAGCAGCACGAGCAGCAGGTCGAGCGCGAGCAGCAGTACGCCGCGCGCGATGCGCACCCCGGCCGGTGCCACGCGCAGCTCGACGTGCGCGTGGTAGGTCGCCTCCGGGTAGCGCACCTCCGTCTCGCCGCGCCAGCCTTCCTGCGTCCGGAACCAGGCGGTGGCGGTCGCTTCCCTGCCATGGATGCCCGGCAGGAGCGTCAGCCGCGCCTCGTTCGGTCGATGTTCGCGCAGCAGCGGCTCGAGCACGCTGGGTCGGCTGAGCGCCCGGCGCATCGGCACGACTACGGTGGCGACGCGCTCCTCGGCGAGCGGCACGGCGGCGATCTGCTGGATGTCGGGCGCGACGTTCGGCGCGTCGAACACCGGCTGCCCCGACCTTTGCGCGCGCTGGAGCGGTTGGCGCAGGTACTCGGGGGGGAAAAGCAGACGCGGCGTTTCGCCGGTCGGAGTGCCGGGGGTCAGCTCGACCTCGGGCATGCCGTCCGGCCCCCAGACGGTGATGCGGGGCGAGTAAGCCTCCTCCGCGAAACCGCTCGCCACCCAGGCGCGATAGACGAGCGACACGCCGCGCTCACCCGCGGCGTCACGCGCGACGATCTCGTGCGCGAACTGACGCACCAGGAACTCGAGGTAGGGATCCACGCGACTGCCCAGCCCGGTCACCTCGCGCTCGAGCGCCGCCAGCCGGGAAGACAATGCCTGTGCCCGGATCAGTGGCAACGCCGCGGTCGCCGCGATCCACGCCGCCACGAGCACGCGCAGCAGACGATTGGCGTTGCCGGCATAGTCGCGCAGCGCCCGCGCGGTCAGGGCGAACGGAATCGCCCACAGCGCGCCGAGCCAGACCACGACGCTCCGCTCCGTCGGAGTCGCCGGATCGGTCAGATCCAGGACGATCCCGAAGAGCGCGGCGGCCGCGAGGCCGCCGACGAGCAGACGCACCCGCAGCGTTCCCGAGCCGCCGCCGGCCGGTCGCCGGCGCGCCGCGGGAAGCAGCAGGAGCAGTGGCAGCCCGATCGCCAGCACGACCGCCGGCTGGTACAGGAACCAGAGAATGCGCTCGTCCTCGTAGAGCGAGCCACCGGCGCCCGCGCGGAAGGCGAGGAGCACGAGCGGGATCAGCAGCGCGACCGGCGCGGCTTCGACCAGCGCGGACAGCCACGGATTCTCCGCTACGCGCCAGCGCAACCGCGGCAGACCGACGCCGGCCGCCGCCACCCACGCGGTGATCGGCACCAGCAGCACAACCAGGCGGCCCAGCGTCCAGTCGCCCGGGGCATGCAGCAGGAACAGCCCCGGCGAGAACGGCCGCTGCAGACCCAGAATCGATCCGAGCGGCAGCAGCGCGAGCATCGCGAGCGTGGCGAGCAGCGGTGCCGCTCGTCTCCAGCGGCCCTGCACGCTGCGCTCCCACACCGGCCACAGCAGCAGCAGCGCGAACAGGAGCAGCGGCGCGACCAGGCGCAGGCCGGCGCTCGTGACGCGATCCCGATAACCCATCTGCGTCATCGGCGAGAACGTCGCGTGCGCCACCTCGACCCGCGCCGGCGCGAGCTGCCAGACCGCCGCCTCCGAGCCGCCCGCGCCGAACCGTGGCCGCAGACCGGTCCGACTCTGGAAGGCCGCCGCCACGCTGCGCGAGCCCTCGTCGCCGGGCAGCGCGTCCTCGAGCAGCAGCGCCACGATCGCCCGCGGCCCGCCCCGCTCGTCGCCTCGATCGCGCGCGTCACCGCGCTTCGCGGGTGTGATCGCGTACAGGTACGTGTAGAGCGGGCGCTGGACGTAATAGAAGCCGCCGGGCGGCGGCGCGGGCGCGCGCACCCGCTCCGGCAGCGGACCGCGATGGTCGCCCGCCCACGCGATCAGCTCGCCCGCCGAATCCAGCGCGGCGACGGCCTCGACCGCGTAGCGGTCGCGGATGCCCTCGAGCCGCGCAAAGAGCGCGTTCGGCGTTTCGGCCACTGCCGCGCCGGCGGCCTCGTCCGCGGCGGCAGCGACGTCGCGCACGCGCGCGTCCATCGTCTCCGACAGGCGCGCACCCATTGTTTCCACGCGCTCGACGACGATGTCGTGCCACGCGGTCGAGACGCGCCGCAACTGCCAGGTCGTCAGGACGGCGATCAGCGTGGCCAGCGCGAGGATGGACCACGAAGCGACGAGCGCGCGGCCCGGCATGCCGCGCCCGCGCCGCAGGAGCAGCACCGCGGCCGCGGCGGCGAGCGCGAGCAGCAGCAGGGGCGCCACCAGGCGCCACACGCTCGGCTCGCGCGACCAGTTTGCGAGCGCGACGATGATCGCGAGGAGCAGAATGGACCAGCGGAGCGAGGCAGGCATCATGCGCACGCGCTGCCAGCCCTCGCGCACCTTGCGCCGCCACACGGGTTCAGCCACCGTCGGTTCCTTCGAGGGTCTCGCCGCCACGGGTCAATGGAACGGGAACAAAAGCTCGCGCTCGACGAGCTCAGCTGGAGCGAAGTCGCGGGCCATCTCGCGAACGACCCCCGCATGATCATGCCGGTGGGGGCCCTCGAACAGCACGGCCCTCACCTGCCACTCGGAACGAATGTACTGATCGCGCGCCGCATCGCGCTCGACCTTTCGCTCGAATTCGACATTCTGCGCGCGCCGACCTTCAGCTACGGAGTGAATGTACCTGCCGAGCGGGCCTTCGCGGGAACGGCCTCCCTGAGCCCGAAGGTCCTGCACCGCGCCCTGAACGAGCTGCTCGAGTCCTGGGAGGGACACGGCGTCACGGAGTTCGTGTTGATCACGGCCCACCGACACGAGCCACACCAGGCGGCGCTCGCCGCGCTCACGACCGAGCGCGCGCGCGTCCGCGTCGTGCAGGTGTGGGACGTGCCCCTGCACGACCTCCTCGACGCCCAGCGGCTCGTGCTCCACGGCGGCGAGGCGGAAACGTCGGTCATGCTCCATCTGTACCCGGATCTCGTCAGCATGGAGCGCGCACGCGACTTCGACGTGACTCCCGCCGTCTTCCGTCGCTACCTGCGCGGTGCCATGTCCGTTCCGCCGGAGGGCAGCTCGGGCAGCCTCGGCCGCCCCACGGCCGCCGATGCGAGCAAGGGGGAGCGGATCTACGCGCGCATGCTCGAGGCGATCCGCACGGGTATCTTCACGAGGCCGGTACCCGCCGAAACCGATACCTTGTAGACGGATCGGGCGACGCGGGGTGCCGGGGACCACGGCGCGGGAACGGGTGTAACATCGTAACACTCACGAAGAAGGGAGTTTAGCCAATGAAGGCCTATCTCTTCGGAGCATCCAGCACGCTCCTGCTCGCAGTCGGCGGCTCGACTGCCGCGGCCCAGACGACGGTGGTGGACGAAGGCACCTTCGTCCTCCGCGAGAACGGGCGCGAAGTCGGCCGTGAAGTGTTCTCGATCCGCCGCAGCGGCACCGGGCCCGGCGCGGTCGTCATCGCCCAGGGGCGGGTGGACCTCGGCGAGTCCGACGACGTCGTCACGGCGCTCGAAGTGAGCGGCGACGGCTTCCGCCCCGCGACCTACGCGGTGCAGGTCGAGGGCACGGAGCCGCAGCGCATCGCGGGCCGTGTCTCCGGCGGTCGTTTCAGCGCGCGCATCATCTCCCCCGCGGGCGAGATGATGCGGGAATACCTGGCCGGCGAGGGTGCGGTGATCGTCGACGAGGGCGTCGCGCATCAGTACTACTTCATCGCGCAGCGCCTGGAGAACAGCTCCTTCACGGTGCCGCTCATCATTCCCCGCCAGAGCCGCCAGGTGTCGGCGTCGGTGACGGTGGGCGATCCCGCAAGCCTCACGATCGGCGGCCGGCCCGTGATGGCGCGCAGGCTCGACATTCGGCCGACCGGCCTTCCGGATCGAGCGGTATGGGTCGACTCCGAGGGGCGGGTTCTCCGCCTCGAGGTCCAGGGACGCGGCATGACCGCCGAGCGCGAAGCGCCGCCGGCGGACTGACCCTTCGACACCACCTCCAGGGCCCCCGGACGGGTGACGGGCCGCGTCGGCATGGCGCGGCCCGTTCGCACGTGGAGTTGGACCCGGCCTCTGCGTTCCTTATCTTGCGGCTCTGTCCGCTCGGCCGCTTCCCCTGACACAGAATGTCGACCGGGGGCGCACAGGACCTGGACGCCCACGGCGTCCTCGACCACGCCGGTCCGCCGCAACGTGGAGATCCCGAAGGACATGCATCGGATGACGACTTTCCCTTCATCGGCGCGCGGGCTCACCCTGCTCGCCGCTGCGGCTCTCGTGCTGCCGTCCGCCGCCGATGCGCAGCAGGCGACGCCGGTCCCTCCCCCCGAGGAAGTCTCGCTGGAGGAGGCGATCGAGCTCGCGCTGCGCCACAACCCTGCGTACCGCTCCGAGGTGAACGACATCCACCTCGCCGAATGGGACGTCCGCGAGGCCTGGGGCGCGCTCCTGCCCGGTGCCTCCGCGAACGCGGGCTTCCAGTACCAGGCGGAGGGCGAGTTCCGCCTGGGCTCGCTCACGGGATCCGAGCTCGGAGTCGGCACCACGCCGTCGTCGTACCTGAGCGACTACTTCTTCGGCTTCGACTACTACCTCGACGGCGCGACGATCGCGCGCGTCGGTCTGCAGCGCTCTCGCCTCACGGCCGCGGCCGCCGACGCGCGAGCTGCCGCCATCGGCCTCGCGGCCCAGGTGAAGAGCCAGTACGTGACGGCGCTGGGCGCCCAGGACGCCCACGTGGTCTCGCAACGCGAGGTCGAGCTGGCGGAGGAGAACCTCGAGCTCGCCCGGGCGCGCGTGGAGATCGGCGCCGCGCCGGCGCTCGAGGTGACCCAGGCGGAGGTCGCACTCGGCCGCGCACAGGTCGAATTGCTGACGACCGAGAACGACGCGCTCAACGAGAAGCTCGTACTGCTCCGGCTGATGGGCGTCGACATGGAGCGGGACGTCGAGCTCACGTCGGAATTCGAGGTCTTCGAGCCGGCGTGGAGCACCGAGGAGCTGATCGACCTCGCCATGGCGCAACATCCGCAGCTGCGCGCGCTGCGCGCGAACCGCGACGCCGGCGCGGCGGGCGTGCGCGCCGCGAAGCTGACCTACCTGCCTTCGCTCCAGATGTCCGCCGGCTGGTCGGGGTTCGCGCGCGAGGTATCAGACGAGGGCGCGCTCATCGATTCCTATCGGCAGGGGCTCGCGGCGCAGATTCCGCAGTGTGAAGCGATCAACGTGATTTTCGAGCGGCTGACACCACCGCTGTCGACCGTCGACTGCGCCAGCGTGTTCGCGCCCGACCCCACGGACGAGTCGCGCCTGCTCGCCGAGAACGACGTCTTCCCCTTCCGCTTCCAGGACCAGCCGTTCATCGCGCGCGCGCAGGTCAGCCTGCCGATCTTCCAGGGCTTCCGGCGCCAGGGGCAGGTCGAGGAAGCGCAGGTGATCGCGGATGACGCGCGCTACGCGCTGCGCGCGCAGGAGCTCCAGCTCACGGGCGACGTGATCGCGGCGAACCGCACGCTGGAAACCGCGTACCGGGCCGTGCAGATCGAGGCGCGGAACCAGCAGCTCGCCGACCAGCAACTCGAGCTCGCGCGCGAGCGCTATCGGCTCGGCGCGCTCAGCTACATCGACCTGTCCGAATCCACGACGCTGAAGGCGCGCGCGGACCGGGCCTATCTGGCCAGCGTCTACGCCTTCCACCAGGCGCTGGCGGCTCTCGAGGCGGCCGTGGGCCGCCCCCTCACGACGTCCACACCCGAGAACGAATGACGCGCAAACAGAAATGGGCCATCGGCTGCGGCGGACTGCTCCTGGTCGTGATCGCCCTGGCCGTGGTCGGCGTGCTGATGGGCAGCGGGAACACCGCCAGCGTGCGCGTGCAGCCGGTGGAACGCCGTGACCTCGTGGAGACCGTCACTGCCAGCGGCTGGGTGCGACCCTACCGCTCCGTCGACGTGCAGTCGGACGTGATGGGGCGCGTCGTGCAGCTCGCCGTGCGCGAAGGCGACCAGGTCACCCGCGGTCAGCTGCTGCTGCGCCTCGATGCAACCCAGTACGAGGCGGCGGTCTCGCGCGCGCGCGGCGCGGTCAGCGAAGCGCTCGCGCGCGAGGCGCAGGCCCGCGCCGGCATGCTGCGCGCCAGGCAGGCACTCGATCGCGCGCGCGCATTGCACGAGCGCGACCGCTCTCTGATCAGCGACGAGGCGCTCGAGCAGGCCGAAACGGAAGAGCAGGTCCAGGAGGCGCTGCTCGAAGCCGCGCGCTTCGGCGTCGACCAGGCGCGCGCAGCGCTGCGGGAAGCCGAGAACCAGCGCTCGAAGACCGTCATTCGTGCGCCGATCGACGGCATGGTCACGCGCCTGAGCGTCGAGGAAGGCGAAACCGCCATCGTCGGCACGATGAACAACCCGGGCAGCCTGCTGCTCACGGTGAGCGATCTGTCGACCATGGAAGCAGTCGTGCAGGTGGACGAGACCGACGTTACGCGCATCCAGCTGGAAGACAGCGCGATCGTCGAGATCGACGCATTCCCGCGTCAGCGCTTCCACGGCACCGTAAGCGAAATCGGGCACAGCGCCGTGCGGCCGCCGGCTTCGGCGCAGGCGACCGGCACCGCGACCGAGATCGACTTCCAGGTCGTGATTCGGCTGTCCTCGCCGCCGCCCACGCTGCGGCCGGACCTGTCCGCAACCGCCGAGGTGATCACCGCGACGCGCGAGGGCGCGCTCGCGATACCGATCGTCGCGCTCACCGTGCGGGAACGCGACGACAGCCAGGACCCGCCCACCGAATCGCCCGAGGCGCGTGCCGCGGCGGCAGCCCTCGACTCCGGAAGCGAGGACCAGGAAGGCGTGTTCATGGTGCGCGAGGGCAAGGCGCATTTCCGTCCGGTCGACATCGGCATCGCCGGGAGCGAATACTTCGAGGTCGTCGTGGGCCTCGAGGAGGGGGATACGGTCGTGTCCGGTCCCTACGAGGTCGTGCGCGAGCTCGAGGACGGCCAGGAGGTGCGCGTCATCGGGGCCGAAGCCCAGTCGGGCGGCGCCGGTCGATGAGCGAGATCATCCGGACGGAGGGCCTGCGCAAGGAGTACGAGCTGGGCGCCGAGACGGTGCGGGCCCTGCGCGGTGTCGATCTCGTCATCGAGCGCAACGAGTACGTCGCGATCATGGGCCCATCCGGCTCCGGCAAGTCGACGCTGATGAATCTGATCGGCTGCCTCGACACTCCGACTAGCGGCGAATACTGGCTGAACGGCCAGCCGGTGGCGAAGCGCACCGACGACGAGCTCGCCCGCATCCGCAACCGCGAGATCGGCTTCGTCTTCCAGACGTTCAATCTGCTGCCGCGCGCGACCTCGCTGCACAACGTGGAGCTGCCGCTGATCTATGCGGGCCTGCCGACGAAGGAGCGGCGTGGACGGGCGGTCGCCATGCTCGGGAAAGTCGGACTCGGCGATCGCATGGATCATTCACCGGCCCAGCTCTCGGGCGGTCAGCGGCAGCGCGTCGCGATCGCGCGCGCTCTCATCAACCACCCCGCGATCCTGCTGGCGGACGAGCCGACCGGCAACCTGGACAGCACGACGAGCGAGGACATCATGCGCCTGTTCGACGCGCTGCATCGCGACGGCCAGACCATCATCGTCGTCACGCACGAGCCCGACATCGCCCGGCACGCGCGGCGGGAGATCACGCTGCGTGATGGTGTCATCTCGGCCGACGTCCGCAGCGAGCGCGCCTCCGCCACGGCCCCCGCCGGCGCCGCGACCGGCTGAACCGGACCGCAGCTTGAGCATCCTCGACGGCATCCGGCTCGCCCTCCGGCAGATCTGGGCGCAGAAGCTCAAGAGCTTCTTCGGCCTGATCGGCGTGCTCATCGGCTCCATGTTCCTCATCACGGTCGTCAGCGTGGTCGAGGGCATGAACAGGTACATGGAGGAGGATTTCGCGCGCACGATCTATGGGCTGAACACGATCACGCTGCGGCGCATGCCGTCGGTCAGCTTCGAGAACGATCCCGACCTCTGGCGCTCGTGGCAGAGCCGTCCGCGACTCCGACACGAGGACGCCGAGGCGATCGATGATCGGCTGTCGATCCCCGCGCTGATCGCGGTCGAGAGCTCGAACGGATCGACTCTCCAGAATGCCGAAGGTCTCAAGGTCGGCAATGTGTGGATCTCCGCGGTAACGCCGAACTTCTTCCGCATCCGCAACTACGACGTCGCGCGCGGCCGGTTGTTCGGTCCGGCCGAGAGCCGCGTCGGCGCGCGGGTCATCGTGCTGGGCCACGAAACCGCGGAAAAGCTGTTCGGATCGCGCGATCCGATCGGTCGCACGGTGCGCGTCGGCGGGCGCGAGCCGTTTCGCGTCATCGGCGTGCTCGAGAAGCAGGGCAACCTGTTCGGCTTCTCGCTCGACAATCGCGCGGTCGCACCGGCGAGATCGGCGATGTCGCGCTTCGTCAATCCACCCGGCGTCGTCGACGAGATCCTGATCCGCACCGATGACTCGAAGCTGCTGGACGAGGCCGCGCTCCAGGTCGAGGCGGTCATGCGCACGCGCCACGGGCTGCGCCCGAGCGAGCCGAACGATTTCGTGATCCAGACGGCCGAAGACTCGATGTCGTTCTGGACCCGCATCCGCACGATCCTGCTGATCGCGTTTCCGTTCCTGGTCGGCATTGCGCTCGTGGTCGGCGGCATGGTCATCATGAACATCATGCTCGTGTCGGTGACCGAGCGGACGCGCGAGATCGGCGTGCGCCTCGCTATCGGCGCGCGCAAGCGCGACATCCTCATGCAGGTGCTGGTCGAATCGGCCACGCTGTCCGGGCTCGGCGCGATGCTCGGCATCGTCGTCGGTATCCTGCTCGCGAAGGTGGTCGAAGCCGTCTCGCCGCTGCCCGCCACGCTCGCACCCGTGTGGATCGTCGTCGCGGCCGGCGTCGGCATCGGCGTGGGCGTCATCGCGGGACTCTATCCCGCGTCGCGCGCCGCCAGCCTCGACCCCGTCGTCGCGCTGCGGGCGGAGTGAAGCAGCCATGCGCATGAGACTCCTGACGGCGACCAGCATCCACGAAGGCGTGCGCCTGGCCTTCGATCAGCTGCGCGCGAACCGGATGCGCTCGGGTCTCACCATCATCGGTATCGTCGTCGGCGTCGCGACCGTGCTGCTGATGAGCGCCGTCATCGGCGGCGTGCGCGGCGGCATCATGGAGAGCTTCGAGGCCGCGGGCCCGAAGAACTTCATCGTCGCCCGCTTCAACATGATGTCGGTGAGCTTCGATTCCGACGGTCCACCGTGGGAAGGCACGCCGGAAATCACGCCCGCGGAGGCCAGGCTGCTCGAGCGGCTGCCGAGCGTGGAGCGGGCCATCGTCGACCTGGACCTGCAGGCGACCGTGCAGTTCGGCTCCGAGCGCCTGACCGGCGTGCAGACAAGCGTGAGCGGCGCGGGGTGGGACGACTTCACGGTCGGCAGCTTCGTCGCGGGGCAGAACTATAGCCGGGCCGATCTCGACGCGTCGCGGCCGGTCGTCGTGCTGTCGAAGGCACTGGCGGATCAGCTCTTCGGGCGGCTCTACCCCGTCGGCCGACAGGTACGGCTGAACGGCCAGCGTTTCACGGTGGTCGGCGTGTTCGAGATGAAGGGCAACATCTTCGCGAATCTCGTGAAGAACTTCATGGTGGTCCCGCACACCGCCGCGTTCAAGTACCTGAACGTAGACGACACCTTCCTGGCGATTCTGGTGGTGACCGAGGACGATGCGACGCAGGCGAAAGCGATCGACGATGTCATCACGGCGCTGCGCGTGCGGCGCAGTCTGCGCCCCTCGGAGCCGAACGACTTCGTCATCATCCGTCAGGATCAGATGATCGAGTCGTTCAACCGCATGACCGCGATGTTTTTCGCCGCGATGATCGGGCTCTCGTCGGTCGCGCTGATGGTGGGCGGCGTCGGTGTGATCGCGATCATGATGATCGCCGTCACCGAACGGACGCGGGAGATCGGCGTGCGCAAGGCGCTTGGTGCCACACGTCGCGAGATCCTGCTCCAGTTCCTGGTCGAGGCGGTGACGCTCACGCTGATCGGCTCGGTCCTCGGCCTCGCGATCGGCGGCGCGCTGGCCGCGCTGCTGGCATCCGTGACGCCCATTCCCGCATCCGTGCCGCTGCCCGCGATCGTCGCCGCCCTGGTCATGGCTTCGGTCGCGGGCGTGCTGTTCGGCCTGTGGCCCGCGTGGCGCGCGTCGCGCCTCGATCCCGTCGACGCGCTGCGCTACGAATGACCGTGGACCTGCTGGCAATCTGCGCGCATCCGGACGATGCGGAGCTGCTCTGCGGCGGCACGCTCGCGCGCGCGGCCGATCAGGGGCACCGGGTGGGCATCCTCGACCTGACCGGAGGTGAGTCCGGCAGCAGGGGCAGCGCGGCGCTGCGGGCCGACGAGGCGAGCGCGGCGGCCGCGATTCTCGGCGTGTCGGAGCGGCGCGGCGCCGGCCTGCCGGACGGTGGCCTCCAGAACACGCCCGAAGCGCGCCTGATCCTCGCGCGCCACCTGCGCGAGCTGCGGCCGCGGGCGGTGATCCTGCACTGGCCCGGCGGCCGGCACCCGGACCATCGCGTGGCGAGCGAGCTGGCGCGCGATTCGTGCTTCATCGCCGGCCTGTCCCGCGCGGCAGTCGAGGGCGAGCCGCACCGCCCGGCGAAGATCCTGTACGCGGTCGCGTATCAGGAGCCGCCGGTCGAGGCGCGCTTCGTCGTGGACATCAGCAACCAGATGCAGCGGAAGCTGGACGCGGTCGCGGCGTTCCGCTCGCAGTTCGAGGGCAGGACGTGGGCGGGCGACATCTTCGGCGGCGGCGAGCGGCTTCTGCCGGAACAGATAGCCGCGCACGCCGCGCACTACGGCTCGCTCATTCGCTGCGCGTACGGCGAGCCCTTCTGGACGCGGGAGACGGTGCGGGTGGACGACGTGGTCGAGATGCCGGTGAACAGCCTGTAATCAGTATACAGTAGACCGTAGACGGTAGACGAGTATCGCTTTACCGACTACCGAGTACCGACTACCGATTACCGTCTACCGATCACAGGCGACTTCGATGATGAGGCGCCGCCAGCTCGGCGTCTGCGAGTCACCGACCCGCAGAGCGCGCGCGGTCGCCTTCCCGCCGCGCAGCATCCACGGCGCCATCCAGCGCTCGATCTCGGGCGGCAGGTGGCCGACCGTATCCCCGCTCGGGAGATGGACCCAGACGCCGGGATCGTCGTCCAGCGGCGGGCCGGGGATCAACAGGAGGTCGTCGCCGGCGCGGACGGAAGCGAGATGCTGCTCGCGGTCCGCGAAACAGGTTCCGTGCACGGTTGCGCGGAAGCGGTCGGGCGGTTCGAATGGCGGGCGGGATGGGGCAGCGGAGCTTTCGGCCATGCCCTCAATGTAGGCCCGGCCGCGGAGCGGGCTCAAGGACCGATCCCCGGTCTTGCGGGTTACAGGGCGTCCCATGTACCGGAAACGAAATGCAGATGCCGGATAACACGCCGATCTACCTCGACCACGCGGCGACCACCGCCGTGCGGGAGGAGGTGCGGGAAGCGATGCGCCCGTACGAGTCGGAGCGCTTCGGCAACCCGTCCAGCTCCCACCGGTGGGGCCGGCAGGCGCGCGGTGCCCTCGAGGAGTCGCGCGAGCGGCTGGCCGCGGCCATCGGCGCGCGCCGGACGGAGATCGTCTTCACCGGCGGTGGCACGGAGGCCGACAACCTCGCCGTGCTGGGCGCGTGGCGCAGCCATGGCGGCCCCGGCCGCTGGATCGCGTGCTCCGCGATCGAGCACAGCGCCGTGCGCGGTGCCATCGAGTGCGCCGCCGGCGAAGGCGCCGGCACCCAGACGATCGGAGTCGACGCCGAGGGCGTCGTCGACCAGGGTGCGGTCGACGAGATGCTCCGGCTGCCGACCGTGCTCGTTGCCGTCATGTGGGTGAACAACGAAGTGGGCAGCGTACAGCCGGTCGAGCGGATCGCGGCGACGTGCGCGGCGCGGGGCGTCCTCTTCCATACGGATGCCGTACAGGCGTTCGGCCGCACACAGGTCCGCGTCGACCGCGTCGCGTGCGACACGCTCGCGCTGAGCGCGCACAAGATCGGTGGCCCGAAAGGGCTCGGCTGCCTTTTCGTGCGCAGCGGCGTCGAGCTCGAGCCGCTCTCGCGTGGAGGCGGCCAGGAGGCGGGTCTACGCCCGGGCACGCAGAACGTCGCCGCCGCCGTGGGCTTCGCGCGGGCGGCCGAGCTGGCCGTCGGGGAGCTCGAGAGCGAGTGCGCGCGCCTGCGCGCGCTTCGGGACCTGCTCGAAGTCGAGCTGCGCCGACACTGTCCGAACCTGATCGTAAACGCGGCCGGTGTCGAGCGCGCGCCGCACGTCGTCAACGTATCGGTTCCGAACCTGGAGCCGGACGCGCTGGTCATCGGTCTCGATCTCGAGGGCGTCGCGGCGTCGGCCGGCTCCGCGTGTCACAGCGGCTCGCACGAGCCCAGCCACGTGCTGACGGCGATGGGCCGCACCGTCGAGGGCGAAGCCGCCGCGCGCCTCTCGCTGGGGCATAGCACGAGCGAAGCGGACGTGCGCACCGCGGCCGAGCGCTTCGGCCGCGTGGTCCGGCGCCTCCGCTCGACTCCGCCGCTCGTCGGGGTGACCGGCTGATGTCCACGCCGTCCATGCAGCCGACTCCCCGGACGATCGTCGTCGCCATGTCCGGCGGCGTGGACTCCTCGCTCGCCGCGGCGCTGCTCGTCGAGCAGGGTCATCGCGTCATCGGCGTGACGATGAAGACGTTCTGCTACGGCGAGAACGCCGGGCCGACCAAGACGTGCTGCGGGCTCGAGGGCATCATGGACGCGCGTCGCGTGTGCGACGTGCTCGACGTGCCACACTACGTCTTCGACATGGAGGATTCCTTCGGCGCGGCTGTCATCGACGACTTCGTCAGCGAATACGCCGCCGGACGTACGCCGAATCCCTGCGTGCGCTGCAACTCCAACACGAAGATTCCGGAGCTGCTGCGACGCGCGCGCCAGCTCGGGGCCGACTCGATCGCCACCGGGCACTACGCGCGACGCATCCAGCGGGACGGCGCGCCGGCCATCGCACGCGGTCACGACGTGAAGAAGGATCAGACCTACTTCCTGTGGGCCCTGCCGCGCGAGGTGCTGCCTTTCCTCGAGTTCCCGGTCGGCGAGCTGACGAAGCCGGAGGTGCGCGAGCGCGCGCGGGCGCTGCGGCTCGCGACGGCCGACAAGCCGGAATCCCAGGAGATCTGTTTCGTCCCCACGGGCGACTACGCCGACTTCCTGGCCCGCAAGCTCGGCGCGGATCACGCGGCGCTCCAGGCGGGCGAGCTGGTCACCGCCGACGGCACCGTCGTCGGCACGCACGGCGGCTACGCCCGCTACACGGTCGGACAGCGACGCGGCCTGGGCGGCGGCAAGAGCCAGCCGCTCTACGTGCTACAGGTGCGTCCGGACCGCAGGCAGGTGGTGGTGGGCACGGACGATCAGCTGGCGGCGGAGACGGTCCAGGTGGATACGCTCAACTGGCTGGTCGACCGCGCGCCGCGGACGGGCGACCGGATTCGCGTGCAGATCCGCCATGGCGCCGCCCCCGCGCTGGCCGTCGTCGAAGAGATCGACGAGCCTGCGATGCGGCTGAAGCTCGACTCGCCGCTGCGCGCGGTTACCCCGGGGCAGTCGGCGGCCGTGTACGACGGAGAGCTGCTGCTCGGCGGCGGCCTGATCCGCGCGTGAATGCGGTATCCGGTATGCGGTATCCGGTATCCGTTCTACTGGCTACTGCCTACTGCCTACCGTCTACGGTCTACGGTCTACCCTAGGAAAGCTCGCCGGCACCCGCGAGCAGCTCCGCGAGCCGCTGCTCGCTGGCCTCCGCCACTTCCCTCTCGGCTTCCGACTGATCGCCGTCGAGCTGCACGACGCGGGCGCGTCGCGAGCGGTCGCTCAGGCAGTGGAAGACGATGCGCGCGTGATCCGCATAGCCGTGCGCTCCTCCGGATGCGTACGCCTCCCATTTCAGCAGGTTCGAGTCCTGGAAGATTCGGCTCATCTCTCCACGCGTCAGTAGCGAAGGCCGGTCGTACGCGCGAACTCGCGCATCAGCTTCTCCTGCTCCTCGTCGAGCTTCTCCGGCACGACGATCTTGACCGCAACGTACTGATCCCCGCGCTGTCCCGCCTTTTCGATGCCCTGCCCTGCGATGCGGAAGCGTCGGCCCGACTGGGTGCCCGGCGGAATCGTCAGCGTCACCTTCTTGTTGTCGACGGTGCGCACGCGGATCTTCGAGCCGAGCGTCGCCTGCGCGACATTGATCGGCACCGTGCAATTCAGGTCCAGCCCGTCGCGCTCGAAGAACGGATCCGGGCGCACGCGGAAGGTGACGATCAGGTCGCCCGGCTGCGCACCCGCGGCGCCGCGCTCGCCCTGGCCCGACAGCCGCAGCCGTGACCCCGAGTCGACGCCGGCGGGCACGCGCAGCGCGATCGAGCGCTGCTCCCGCACCTCGCCCGCGCCGCCGCACGCGGGACACGGCTGCTGCGGGATCTGGCCGCGGCCGTAACAGGCCGGGCATGGCCGCGTCACGGCGAAGCCGCCCTGCCCGAACGCGACGTTGCCGCTGCCGCCGCACTCTGGACAGGTGACCATCGCCGAGCCCGGCGCGGCACCGACGCCGCCACAGACGGAGCAGGTCTGCGTCATGGGCACGGTGATGTTCAGCCTGCCGCCACGCGCGGCGAGGGCGAGCGGTATCTCGACCGTGTGATCGACATTGCGGCCGCGGGCTGCGGCGCCCGGCCTCGGGCGCCCGCGTCTGCCGAAGTCGAACATCGAGCTGAAGAGATCGCCGAGGCCGCCGCCGCCCATCGACGACAGATCCTCGAGATTGATCTCGAAGCCCTGCGGCCCCGCTCCGCCACGGCCGGCTCCGGGACGACCGGCGCGGAAGCCGCCGAAGGGACCCATCTTCCGCATCTGGTCGTACTGCGCCCGCTTGCCGGCATCCGAGAGGACGCCGTACGCCTCCCCGACTTCCTTGAAGCGTTCGGCCGCGGACGAATCGTCGGGATTGGCGTCGGGATGGTACTGCTTGGCGAGCCTGCGATAGGCCTTCTTGATGTCGTCCGCCGAGGCCGTCTCGGAAACGCCGAGGACCTGGTAGTAATCCTTCGTCGAGGTGGCCATGCGGCCGGATCAGCCGTTGTACTTCCGCACCTGGACGCGCGCGGGGCGCAGCAGGTGACCCCTGAAGCGATACCCCTTCTGGAGCACGCCCGCGACCACATCGTCCTGCTCCACGTCTTCGACGTCGACGGTCATGAGCGCTTCCATCGTCGACGGGTCGAAGGGCTGACCTTCCGCCTCGATCTCCTCCAGACCCGCGCTGCTCATCGCGCGCTGAAGCTTTCGCTCTACGAGCTGCACGCCCTCCAGCAGCGCATCGACGGATGTGCCCTCGGGATCCACGTGCGCGACGCGCTGAAGATCGTCGAGCACCTCGAGCAGTCGGCTCGCGAGCTCCGCCTGCGAGCGCGACCACGTATCGACGCGCTCCCGCTCCGTCCGCTTCCGATAATTGTCGAATTCGGCCGCCAGGCGCAGATGCCGATCGTTCAGCGCGTCGATCTGCCGCCGCGCCTCCGACACGTCGGCGACGTCGGCCTCCTCCTCGATTTCGGCATCCTCGACCGAGGCCTCTATCGCGCCGTCGATCTTGCCTTCCAGCGCATCGTGCGCCTCACCCTTCATCGTCGCCATCCGCGTGATGCATCACCTTGGGTCTCGTCCGAAGTGCGCTCGGGGGGTGCAAGCGAGGTGCCATGCATGGCCTGTCGGAACGGCAGCCCGGTCAGCGCTCGAGCCGCGCCGCGATCCACGCTCGCAGCTCCGACAGCACGAGAGACCGATCCACCTCGTTGAACAGCTCGTGGTACGCATCCGGAAACATGCGCACTGTCACCTCGGCCTGATGGATCGAGCGCGCGAGGGCACGGGTTCGCTGCGTATCCGTGACGCGATCCCCTCCGGGCAGCAGGAAGAGCAGCGGAACGCCGATGCGATCCGCGCGCTGGAAGACCAGCCCCATCGCCGAGGAGATCTCGGTGAACATCCGCGGCGTGATGCGATCGTGAACCAGGGGATCGCTGCGGTAGCCCTCGACGACGCTCGGATCGTGCGACAGGTATTCGGGCGGCACCGGGGCACGCATGGGCAGCGACGGCGCGAGCTTCGTGAGCACCTGGGCCAGGCCGATCTTCCAGTGCGGGATCGGCATCGCGGTCGCGAGCCAGGGCGCGCTCAACACGGCGCCGCGGAAGTCCGGGCTGTATTCCTCCAGATAGCGGAGGCAGACGAGCCCGCCCAGCGAATGGCCGACCAGGAAGAACGGCGTCTCGGGGGGCACCATCCCCTGCACCTCGCGCCGGAAGCGGTCCACATCCTGGAGCAGGTGGTCGAAGCGGCGTACATGGCCGCGGCGGCCGTCGGAGTCGCCGTGGCCTCGCAGATCGAGCGCGAAGACCGAGTAGCCGCCGGCGGCGAGGTCGAGGCCGAAGCGCTCGTACCGGCCGCTGTGCTCCGCCAGTCCGTGGACGACGAGGAGCACCGCCCGCGGCGAGGGCGCCTCCCAGGCTCGGTAATGCAGGCGCAGGCGCCCCACGCCCTCGATGAAGCCGTGGCACTCCTGAAGTGTCGCGTTCATGGGTCCTCCCCGATCAGCTCCCACAGCAGCGACAGTGCCGCCTGGGCACTGCGCTCACGCACTCCCTCGCGGTCTCCCGCGAACCGGATCTTCAGCACCCGCTCCCGTTCCGGCGTTTGCGCGGCAATGCATACGGTACCCACCGGCTTCTCCGCGGTCCCGCCGCCGGGTCCGGCGATGCCGGTGACCGCGATGCCGCAGTCGGCGCCGAGCCGCTCGCAGGCGCCGCGCCCCATCGCGGACGCGACCGGCTCGCTGACGGCGCCGTGGCCGGCGATCAGCTCGGTCGATACGCCGAGCAGCGTCGTCTTCGCCGCGTCCGCGTACGCGACGACGCCACCCAGCATATACTCCGACGAGCCCGGCCGATCGGTCAGCCGCTTCGCGACCAGTCCGCCGGTGCAGCTTTCCGCGACGGCCAGCGTCCAGCCCCGGCCGCGCAGTCGCGCCGCCACCGCGTCGACCAGGTCCTCGTGGTCGACCCCGTAGATACACCCGCCGACCGCACCGCGGATGGCGCCTTCCAGCCGCTCGAATGCCGCCGCGCACTCATCGTCCGTGAGTGTCCCCCAGCTCGTCAAGCGCAGGTCGACACCCATCGCGGCTGGCAGAAACGCGACCTCCAGGTCGTCGTTTCCGGCCAGGTGCGGCTCCAGCCGGTCGGCCAGCTCCGATTCGGCGATCCCCGTCGTCCGGATGACTCGATGCCGGATCGCGGACGGGCGATCAGGCCAGCGCTGAAGGAGCCACGGCAGCAAGGCGTCGGCGAAGATGCCGCGCATCTCGCGAGGCACGCCCGGCAGCAGCGCCGCGAACGCGCCGTCGCCGCGGGTCAGCAGGAGACCGGGCGCGGTCCCGTGCGCGTTCGGCAGGACGAGGGCGCCGTCCGGCACTTCCGCCTGCGTACGATTGCTCGGCGACATGACGCGGCCGATCGCGGCGAAGCGCGCGCGCACGCCTTCGAGCAGATCGTCGTTCACTGTCAGCGCGCGATCGAAGAGCTCGGCCACCGCTGGCCGCGTCAGATCGTCGCGCGTGGGACCGAGTCCACCCGTACAGATGACGGCGCCGGTGCGGTCGAGGGCCTCCGCTACGGCGTCGCGAATCGCGCCGGCATCGTCACCGACGGCGGCGCGGCGCGTGACGCGGATGCCGTGCTCGCCGAGCTCGCGCGACAGCCACGCAGCGTTCGTATCGATCGTGTGCCCGAGAAGCAGCTCATCGCCGATCGTGATCAGCTCGAGCCGCGCTCTGTCGCCACTCACGGCGTGGCCCGGCCGACCTTCCACCACTCGTAGAGGTAAACGACCATGGAGTAGACGGTGAGCGTGACGGCGACGAGCAGCGAAAGACCCACCACCAGCTCGATGAACGCGCGGAAAATCTCGTAGACACCGGAGGTCCAGCCGTAGCGCTCGGCGGCGACCACCATGGCGTACCAGAAGATGGCGGAGCCGATGAAGATGTTCTGCCAGACCGCCTTGTGCTTGCCCGCACTGCCGGCCGGCACGACGCGTCCGCGGCTCGCCAGCACCGAGCGCACTACCGTGATCAGGATCTCGCGCCCGAAGATGACGAGCACCACCCAGAGCGGCAGCGCTTCCCAGTACGGCAGGTAGGCGAGGTTCGAGTCGCTATGGGACACGATCCAGAAGGGAATGAAGGTCGCCACGACCAGCAGCTTGTCGGCGATCGGGTCCCACAATTTTCCGAAATCGCTGATCCAGCCGTGCTTCCGCGCCAGGTATCCGTCCCACAGGTCGGAGAACGCGGCGACGAGGAACAGCAGAAAAGCGAGGAGCCGGTAGATGGCGGATTCCGGCAGGATCAGCAGGAACACGCCGGGCGTCACCGCGATGCGCGCCACGGTGATGATGTTCGGCAGCGAGCTGCGCTGGAGGCGCATCGTCGCTTCAGCTCAGCGTCTTGATGACGAGCTTGCCGATCGATTTGAGGGTATCGAACACTCCGATCCCCTTCGGCGCCACGGCCTCGAATTCGAGCCAGCTGTCGGGATTCAGGTTGGCTCGCAGCTCCTCCATCGGCACCGCATTCGGCAGGTCACGCTTGTTGTACTGCAGCACGATCGGAATCGTGTGCGGGTCGTAGCCATACTCCTGCAGGTTCTCGAAGAGGTTCTGCATCGAAGCGATGTTGGCATCCATGCGCTCGACCTGCGAATCGGCGACGAAGACCACACCGTCGACGCCCTTCAGGATCAGCCGCCGGCTCGCGTTGTAGTAGACCTGTCCCGGCACCGTGTAGAGGTGGAAGCGAGTCTTGAAGCCGCGGATGCTGCCCAGGTCGACCGGCAGGAAGTCGAAGAACAGGGTCCGCTCCGTCTCGGTCGCGAGCGAGATCATCTTGCCGCGCGTCTCCGGGCTGACCTTCTCGTAGACGTACTCGAGGTTCGTCGTCTTGCCGGAGAGACCGGGACCGTAATACACGATCTTGCAGTTGATCTCGCGGCTGGCGTAGTTGATCATCGACATGGCGGCACCTTAATCGGCAAAGAGCTTGTCGATCTCGCCCTCCGCCTCGGAGAGCCAGCCGCTGTCGAAGTACTGGGGCTGATCGGGCGGGTGTGCCCCGCGCGCGCTGACGGTCTGGAACAGAGTCTCGATCTCGGGCAAGAGGTTTCGGGTGGTGAGCCTGACCAGGCCCAGCGTCGTGGCGCCAGTGAACAATGCCGCCAGGATCGCGCGACCGCCGACGTCGACGAGGTACATCGAGTCGGTCGCGCCCTGATGGTACAGCGATTTGAACTCGTCCTCGCCCAGCAGCTGCGCGAGCTGGTCGCTCGCGGCAAAATCGGCCGCCGCCAGGGAGGCGAAAGCGGTGCCGTCGAAAGTAAGGCCATCGCCGGCGGACGTCAGCAACTGCCCGCTGCGGTCTACCAGGAGGGCACAGCGTGCGCTCGTCGCGTCGAGGAAGGAAAGCAGCAAACGGTCGATCTGCTCGAGATCCCGAGGCAGGAAGGACCAGCTCGCGTCCTGTTGCTTCATCCGGTCGCCTCGGAGGAGGCGGCGACGGACCGCCCCGGCTGCGCGAGGCTGCGTTCCATGCGATTGAGGATCCGGATCGCCCGTCGCCGGATGGTCGGCTTGGGCTCCCAGGCCACGAAATCGCGCAGGAGCTGCACGGCCTCGACCGTCGCTTCGCGGCCCGCGAGGTAGCTCAGCGCGGCCATGCGGCGCAGCGGTCGCGAGCTGAACAGCTCCCGCCGGTGCCGTGCGATCTGGTCGTGCACGACGAGCGCGCCCAGCGCCACGGCGGCGCCGACCGTCAGCAGCACGAGTCCCATGATCCGCAGGGGCTTCCGGCTCATCTCAGTCTCCTCGCAGCTCCCTTCGACCCGACAAAGCTTCGGCGATCGTCACGCCGTCGGCGTATTCGAGATCACCGCCAACAGGCAGACCGCGCGCCAGCCGGGTCACCCGAATGCCCAACGGCCCGATCAGCTTCTGAAGGTACACCGCCGTCGCCTCCCCCTCCACGCTCGGGTTGGTGGCGACGATGATCTCGCGAACGGAGGCGGTATAGTGGTCGGCGGGCGCCGCCTCCGCCACCCGATCCGCGGAGAGCGCACCGGTGCCGGGCGCGGCCGTCGGCGCCGCAGCGCCGAGCCGGCCCAGGAGCGCGCTGATGTTCAGGTCGTCCGGTCCGACCCCGTCGAGCGGGCTGAGACGGCCGCCGAGGACATGGTAGAGCCCGCGGTACTCGCCGGTGCGCTCGATGGCGCCGATGTCGGACGCCTCCTCGACGACGCACACGAGGCCGTGATCGCGACGTGCGTCGGTGCAGAGCGAACAGGGATCGGTTTCGGTGAGATTGCCGCAACGCGAGCAGGCGCGTACGGACTCGGCGACCGACTCGAGCGCGCGGGCCAGACGCCGAATCTCGTCGGCCGGGCGCTTGAGCAGGTGGAACGTGAGACGCAGCGCCGTCTTCCGTCCGATTCCCGGAAGACGCGCCAGCTCCGCCGTCAGCTCGTCGATGACCGCCATCGGTTAACGGAATCCCGGCCGGTGACGGCGCTTGCGATCGCGCGCGCCCGGACGGCGCTTACGGAAGGTGGGGCAGGTTGAACGGGAGCGGCATGCCGCCCGCCAGCTTCTGCATCTCGTCCTCGTAGATCTTCTGCGCGCGCGCCTGCGTCTCGGCCATGGCCGCGAGCACGAGATCCTCGAGCATCTCCACGTCGTCGCGATCCACCACGGTGGGATCGATCACGATCTTCTTGACGCGGCCCCGGCCATCCGCCGTGACGCTCACCATGCCGCCGCCGCTGGAGCACGTGACGGAGCGATTGCCCAGCTCCGTCTGGAGCTGCGACATGCGCGCCTGCACCTGCTGGCCGAGCTGTAGGATATTCTGGAAATTCGTCATCGTGTCGACGATAAGTGCCTTTCAACCTGCAAGTTAGACCTGCCTCGAGCGGCCCGTCAATTGAGCAGTTCCAAGTCCCATTCTTCTACCGCACGTCGCAGGCCCGGTTCCTCCCGCGTCATCCGGTCCAGCGTATCGCTGCGCGCCTTCTCCGGCGTCAATCGCTCCGGCGCGGCGTCCGACGGCTGAGCGGCCTCCGCCGTGAGCTCCACGGCCGTTTCCCGTCCCAGCCGCGAGCTGAACGCGCGCTCCAGGGAGACCCGCGCGCCGGGCGCATCGAAGCGCTCGAGCACGATCGCGGGCACCCGCAGAACCACCTTCCCCGCCTCGGACTGGGCGACGTCAGCCGCGCGCATCGGAATCGCCGTGCCCGACGGGATGCCGTCCCGCGTCTCGACGATCTCGCGCAGAGCCGCCCGGGCCGCGGCCAGCGCGTCGCCCGCGGAAAGGACGGGCGCGGCGGCCGGCCCGGCTGCCGCGGCGGCGCCGGTCGGCGCGGCGCCGGGGCCACGGCCGGGCGGAGGCGAATCCGGTGTCGGAGCGGGATCCCCCGACGCGCCGCCGGCCGCGCGAATCAGGCGCTCCAGATCGACGGTACGGTCGAGGTGCGCGAAGCGGAGCAGCAGCGCCTCGAGCAGGAGCTGCGGGTCCGCGCTCTTGCGGAAGCGGCCTTCGGTGTCGAGCTCCGCGACCTGCCCGAGCATGCGCAGCAGGTCCCCGGCTTCGAACAGCTCGGCGCACGCGGCGTAACGGTCGCGCAGGTCGTCTCGCACCTCGGCGCCGACCGCACCATCGAACTTCACCACGAGCAGCGTGCGCAGCGCATCGCCGAGGCCGCGCTGGAACTCGTTCAGGTCGTAGCCTTCCTCGCGGATGCGAGCGACGAAGCGGAAGACGTCGCCATAGCGCTTGCCGGCGACGATCTCGAACAACTCGAGGTACGCCTCCTCTTCGATCAGGCCCAGGATGCGGCGCACGTCGTCGGCGGTGACGGATTCGTCGGTGAACGACAGCACCTGGTCGAGCAGCGACAGGGCGTCGCGCAGGCCGCCCTCCGCGCGGCGCCCGATCGGCAGCAGCGCGCCCGGCTCCACCTTCACGCTCTCCTTCTCCAGCACCGACTCCAGCCTGCGCACGATGCCTTCCGTGCTGATGCGCCGGAAATCGAAGCGCTGGCAGCGCGACAGGATCGGCGGCGCCGCCTGCTGGATCTTCTGCGGCTCCGTCGTCGCGAAGACGAAGATGACGCGGGGCGGCGGCTCCTCGAGAATCTTGAGCAGCGCGTTCCACGCGTCCTTGGTCAGCATGTGCGCCTCGTCGACGATGTACACCTTGTAGCGGTGCTCGTCGCTGGGCGCATACATCGCGCGCTCGCGCAGGTCGCGCGCGTCGTCGACGCCCCGGTTCGAGGCGGCGTCGATCTCGACGACGTCGAGCGAGGTGCGACCCGCCCAGATGCGCTCGCACGATTCGCAGACGCCGCAGGGTTCGCCCTCGGCGGAGCGGTTCGGGCAGTTGAGCGCCATGGCGAGGACGCGCGCGGCAGTCGTCTTGCCCACGCCGCGGGGGCCGCAGAACAGGTAGGCGTGGGCGACGCGGCCTTTCGCGACGGCGGCGCGCAGCGTGTCGGAGACGTGATCCTGCATCGCGACCTCGTCGAAGCGACGGGGTCGGTAGCGGCGGGCGAGTGCTGTGCGGTTCATATCGGGAAACTTCGGATGTTACGGGGCGGCGCGCGAGGGCGCCCGATCGATCGACGGCAAGTGAATTGCCATGGAAATGAGTCGCCCCAGGTTTACCGTAGCGACGCTCACACCACTTACCGCTGCTACCGGCGAGGTCCTGACGGGATTCGTGAGCTTGCGCCCTACGGGCCTGGGGCGACCCGGATTGTACCGGAAACGAGGGCGGAGGTCAACCCGTCCGCACACCAGCCGACAGGCGTATGGACTGGCAGAAGAACATCATCACGGACCTCGACGCGGTGCGCGAAGTACTGCGCACCGCGAAGCGGGTGGCAGTGCTCGGCATCAAGCCGGAGAGCCACGCGGACCGCGCGGCACACTACGTCCCGGAATACCTCAGGCACGCCGGCTACGAGATCGTGCCGGTGCCGGTGTACTACCCGGACGTGACGGAGATCCTGGGCGAGAAGGTGTATCGCCGGCTGGCCGACATACCGGGGGAAATCGACGTGGTCGACGTCTTCCGCCGGTCGGGCGACATTCCGCCGCACGTCGCCGACATCGTCGCGAAGAAGCCGCGCTGGGTGTGGTTCCAGTCCGGCATCCGGCACGACGCGGCCGCGCGCGAGCTGGCCGAAGCCGGCATCGGTGTGATCCAGGACCGGTGCATGCTTTCCGATCACCGACGGCTGACGTGATTCGCGTGGCCGGACTCGATTTCCGCAGAGCCGCCGATCTCTTCATCAGCTCGGAAGCCGAGCTGGGCGCGGCGCTGGGCATCAGCGCGGCCGAGGTGGCCCGGTACCGGCGCCAGCCAGAGGTCGTGCCTCCCGAGGTGCTCGTGCGACTGGCCGAGGTCCTCATCGAGCGCGGCACGGCGATGGGGCGCGTGGGTGAGCTGCTGCAGGAGTGAAGGATGGGCTTTCGGCTCTGGGCTTTGGGGGCCGACGCCCAACGCCCAATGCCCCACGCCTTACATGCGCCAGGCATCCTCCACGTGCTCGACGCGCAGCGCACCGTCAGCCGTGTGATAGACGGCGATGGCGTCGAAGCGGAATGCGTCGCCACGGCGGCCGTGACGCTCGAGCCAGAAGCGCGCGACCCGCTCGATCTCGCCCCGCTTGCGCCGATCGATCGCCACCAGCGGATGCCCCCACCTGAGTCGTGCGCGCGTCTTCACCTCGACGAACGCGACGAGCCGGCCGCGGCGCGCGATCAGATCGATTTCCCGGTGACCGAAGCGGAAATTACGCGCGACGATGCGCCAGCCGGCCGCCTCGAGGTGGCGCGCGGCGTGGTCCTCGCCGCGCACGCCGAGGAGATGGGATTCGCCCATGCCGGAGCATGGCTGCGCGGCCGGGGCGCTGGAATGCCGGCAGCGGCCGGAGCAGCCTGGGCGTGATGATTCAGAAAAGTGGGCGCGATGTCCGGTATCGCGTATCCGGTATCCCGTATCCGCACTACGGACGGAACAGGGTGCGGATGGAATGCGATCCCTGGTCGGTGGTCAGACGGATGATGTAGACACCGGCCGGCATCACCTCTCGGGCATCGGTTCGCCCGTCCCACTCGGTGGCGACGCATTCAGGATCTCCGTCTCTGCCATAGGCGCCTGCATCGAGCTGACGTCGATCTCCGGTGCATCCCTGGCGCACGTCGGGGATGAGCCGGCGCACGAGTCGGCCGCGCAGATCGTAGACGGCCAGCGACACGCGCGTGCGCCGGGATACGTCGAACCAGATCGTCGTGGACGACGTACCCGGGCGCGGGAAGGGGTTGGGAAAATTCTGGTAGATCAGCGTGACCGGCGGCGCCGCGCTGCTCACGACGACGAAGGGCGCCGCGTTCTGGACCGTATCGACGGGGCCGGCGGCGGTGCGCACGATGAGGCGCCAGCGGAAGGGCACGTTGAAGGGCAGCGGCTCGGTGACGAGCGCGGTGGTATCCGTGATACCGGTGATCGACTGGATGACCTCGCTCGAACCCGCGGCGATGATCTCGACGTCGTACTCGAGCGGGCCGATCGGTGACGGCGCCGGCAGCGGATCCCACACGAGGAGCGGCGTCGCATCGGAAACGAACACGCCTTCCGGATCGTTCAGCGTGACCAGCCGCACCCATGGCGGCATGGAGAACGGGCCGACCGGTATGCTCGTGCGCACCACGCCCGGTGCGGTTTCCGCAACGACGCGCCACCAGAGCGAGGGTTCCGTCGGCAGAGGGCGTGACAGCGTGAGCACCTGTGCGTCGACGACCGTTTCCTCGAAGACGACGTCGGCGAACTGCCGATCACGCGCCACCTGGAGCCGATAGAGGACCGGTCGCGCCGCCGGATGCAGCACCGGGACGCTCCATGCGAAGCTCGGAGCCAGCGTCGCGACCTCCTGACCTGCGCCGGTGCCCGGCGTCTCGAGGGCCTCGATTCCCTGCGGGAAGAGGATCGCGCTCGCGATGTTCGGGATGCCGTGCCCCATCGAGTCGTTCGGCGGCTGGATCGACCCCGAGAGCTGGAGCGCGCGCAGCGCGGCCATGGCGCCCATGTCGGGCCACGCTTCGACGACGAGCGCGGCGCCGCCGGCGACCAGAGGCGCGGCAAAGCTGGTTCCCGAACCCGTCGTGTACTGGTCGAGGGTTCCCGGTGCCGCCAGCCACGTGCTCACGCCGCGCGCGACCAGGTCCGGCTTGATGCGACCGTCGGCCGTCGGACCGCGGCTCGAAAACGAGGCGAGCGAGCCCGCGGCGTTCACCGCACCGATGGCCAGAATGCTGTCGGCGTCGGCCGGCACGACCAGCGTGCGAGGTGCGGGGCCCTCGTTGCCCGCCGAGTTGACGATCAGGATGCCCCGTCGCGCGGCTTCGTCCGCGGCCCGCGTCGCGGCCGCGCTGTCGCCGTTCAGCTGGGAATACGTGTACGTGAAATCGTCGAACTCGAAGTAGCCCAGCGAGCTGTTGACGACCTGTGCGCCGAGGGAGTCCGCCCATTCGAGGGCCGCGATCCAGCGGTCCTCGTCGGCGCGCGGCTCGAGCGTGAGATGATCGACCTTGGCGAGGAGGAATTCCGCGCCGTAGGCCGGTCCGATCAGCTCGCCCGGGGCGTCTGCCGCAAGCGCCGACCACACCTGCGTGCCGTGCCGGTCCTGGCCCGTCGGATCGCCCGGCTCGTCCGAGACGACGTCGTCGCCCTGGATGAAATCGCGCGCAGCCTCGACGGGCAGGCCGTCCAGCGCCTCGTGATCCGTGCGGAAGCCGGTATCCAGCAGCGCGACGCGCACACCGGTACCGGTGAAGCCGAGATCGTGGGCGGCGGGCACGCCGATCTGCCGCACCTGCTCGAGCGAGAGGCCGTAGAAGCTGTCGGGCGGGGCCACCGGTGCCGCGTCGGGGAGCACCGCACGGTCGGGCAGCGGCGGAACGGGCGGGATGCCGAGACTCGCGACCGGCGCGATGCGCGCGACGAACGGCAGCGCGCGGATGCGTTCGAGCGCGACCGCGTCGGCGGCGCCGCTCACCGCACGCAGCCAGCGGCTGCGATGGCGGATGCGCAGACCCGCGTCTTCCAGGTCGCGCAGGAGGTCGTCCGGCAGCGGCGCGTCGTTGTCGTAGATCGGAATTCCCTGCCGCGCGCGACGGGCGAGACTCTCGGCACCGAGCGCGGGGCGCGCGACCGCGTCCGCCACGCCTCTCTCGAGGTACACCCACACCACGCTGCTGTCGGCCGCCTGTGCGAGTAGCTCGGCCGGCGCGGGGAATGGCACGGCGACGAGCGCCGCCAGCAGCGCGAGAGCTGGCCTCGGCGCTCGACCCGAAAGGAGCGGAGTGCCGCTGCGCCGCCTCAGGCCGGCACGCTGACCGCCGTCGGCTGCGCGGCCTCCTCCAGCTCCACCGCGACGATGCTGCTCACGCCCGGCTCCTCCATGGTCACGCCGTAGATCCAGTCGGCGGCTTCCATGGTGCGCGGATTGTGCGTGATGACGACGAACTGCGTGCTC
>DATKDR010000081.1:0-3275 GCA_035512635.1 Longimicrobiales bacterium
GAGGCACCGGAAACGCTGGCCGGATTGAACGCGACGGTGAGCCCGTTCGGCAGACCGGTCGCGGTGAGGGCGACCGCGCCGGCAAAGCCGTTGATGCGCTGGATGTCGACCGTGACCATGCCCTGCGCGCCCTGCGCGAACTGGAGGGCACCGCTCGACAGCGTGAGCGCGAAATCGGGCTGCGCGGTGGGCGTGATGGTGAGGGTCAGCGTGGCCGTCGCATCGGAGACGCCCTGGCCGCTGGCACGGACGGTGAGCGTGTGCGTGCCCGGTGCGACGGCCGCGCCGATCACGAAATCGAGCAGCGCCGCGGTCACGCCGGCGGACAGCGCGGAAGGCTGCACCGTGGCGGTCACGCCGGACGGAGCGCCGTTCACGGTCAGGGTGACCGCGCCGGTGAAGCCGCCGGCGCGCGTCACGGTGATGTCGACCGTACCGTTGGCACCCTGTGCGATGCTGATCGTGCTGCCGCCGAGGCTCACGCTGATCGAGCCGCTGCCGCCGTTCGTGCCGGTGACGCCGCCATCGCTCGCGCAGCCGGTCGCGACCAGGATCAGGACCGGCAGCAACCGTGTCCGCATCGCATTCTTCATCGCGTCGACCTCCGGGGAATCGGTGTCGTCCGCAATCGCTCCGGCCTGCTGTCGGAGCGGCGCGTTACTGCCTGACCAGCTCGACGCGACGGTTGTTCTGCCTGCCCTCCGGTGTGTCGTTGGAGTCGACCGGCCGCGACTCGCCGAAGCCCATCGCCTCGAGGCGGCCACCGTCGATGCCGTACGCCTCGATCAGGTGCGCGCGCACGGCCGCGGCGCGCTTCTCCGAGAGCTGCTGGTTGTGCGCGTCGTCTCCGGTGCCGTCCGTATGGCCCTCGATTCCGATCCGCAGGTCGGGATGCTCGCGGAGCATGGTGCCGATCTCCTCGAGGGTGGGCGTGGACTCGGGGCGGATCCGGTCGCTGTCGACGTCGAAGAGGATGCCCTGTGTGGCGGCGCGGCCGTCGGCCTCGAGACGGTCGTAGAGGTCGGCGCCACCAGCGGCCAGGCGAATCGAGCCGAGATGCATCGGGTGTTCCTCGGACGCGTCGGCGATGATGAACCAGACGTGCGACGCCCGGCCCAGGTCGACTTGCGGGACGTTGGCGACGCGCCGCTCGCCGACGAACACTTTCACGTGCTGGCCGTCGGCCATCAGCCGGATCATCGCCTCGCCACCCGTGATGCGACCGCGGATCTGTGCCGTCGCCTGCGGCTGTTCGCGACGGAAGCTGAAGATACCCGTGGCGCGCTCGTCGATCTGGAGGTGCGGTTTCTGATAGTTGCTCATGCCGCGCGGCCGGACTGCGCCGTCGTGATCGGCGAAGAGGACCCGCATCCACTGGTTGCCATGCGTCCATGCGACGGGGAATTCGAGCGTGAAGCGGTCGGGCAGCGTCGCGGGCAGCTCGATCGCGAACGCGGAGCCCGAGGTGGCACGCAGCCAGCGCTGCTCGAGCGTTTCCACGATCTCCATGGAGCCGTTGAGGAAATTGAGGCGCCGCGGGAAATCGCCCACCCGGTCGTTCGCGTAGTCCTCGGCGAACAGGACGCGCTCACCCGGTACGAAGTCGTAGTTGCTCCATGCGCCATCGCCCGGTCGGGCCACGGCGGCCTTTGCATCCTCGGGGTTGGTGACCGGGCGGCCGTCCGCGTCGGTGATCACGTTGCCCTCGGCATCCGTGATCACGACGTCCTCTCCGTTCCTCTTGGCGCGCTCGACGCAGCCGGGATCATCGAGCGTGCACTTCACGGCATTGGCGACGGTGCGGTCCACCGCGCGCAGCACTTCGCGCTCCGCAGCGCGTTCGGCGGTTCGCCGGATGCGGTCGAGGATCTGGGCGTCCACGCCGTCCGGAATCACCGCGAGCGCGGCGAAAGCAAGGGCGCAGGCGAAGAATGGGCGTCGCATGGTGTCCTCCTTGGGATGACTGCCGGCTGAAGTAGGACGCAAGAGCGGCCAGGCGCCCGCCATCCGGGCGATCGACCGGGCAGCGAAGCGCCTGGTCGCCCGGACGGCGCCGAAGCGATACAATGTCGCCGAATCCTTCGTCGCACGAAAGGGATGACCGCGCCGATCCGCCTCAGCCTCGATGCTGCACGCACACTGATGGTCGCCGCGCAGCGGCTCGACCGCCGACCGCGGCGGCGCGCCCGACCGGACGACCTGCTCGCGAGCATCCAGCGGATGGGTGCACTGCAGATCGACAGCATCAACGTCGTCGCGCGGAGTCCGTACCTCGTGCTCTGGAGTCGGCTCGGGAGCTATCCCCCGGAATGGCTGGATCGGCTGCTGGAGGAGCGGCGGATCTTCGAGTACTGGGCGCACGAGGCCTGCTTCCTGCCCATCGAGGACTATCCGGTGCACCGGTTCCGCATGGATGCACCCGAGGAGCTCGGCTGGAAGTACCACGCCGACTGGGTCGAGGCAAATGCGGCATTGATGGATGCCGTGCTCGACGAGATCGGGACGCGCGGACCGCTGCGCGCTGCACACTTCGAGACGCCGCAACGGCGCGGTCCGTGGTGGGGCTGGAAGCCGGCGAAGCGAGCGCTCGAGATGCACTTCTCCGAAGGCCGTCTCATGATCGCGCGACGGGAGGGGTTTCAGCGAGTCTATGACCTGAGAGAGCGGGTGCACCCGGACTGGAACCATGCGACGCCACCCGATCGCGACGCGGCGCTGCGCGAGCTCGCGTCGCGTGCCGTTCGTGCGCTGGGCGTCGCGCGCACCGCCTGGGTCGCGGACTACTTCCGCACGCCGAAGAAGCCGACGGCCGAGGCGGTGCACGCACTGGCGAAGGCGGGCACGCTGCGGCCGACCGAGCTGGACGGGCTGGGCGAGGCGTGGGTGCACGAGGAGAACGTGGAGCTGGCGGAGCGCGCCGCGAGGGGCGGGTTGCGCCCGTCGCTCACGACCCTGCTCTCACCGTTCGATCCGCTGGTGTGGGACCGGGCGCGTGCGCGCGCGGTGTTCGAATTCGACTACCGGATCGAGTGCTACACGCCGGCGCCAAAGCGGAAGTACGGGTACTTCGTGCTGCCGATCCTGCGGCGCGGGCGGCTGGTGGGGCGGCTGGACGCCAAGGCGCACCGCCGCAGCGGTGATCTGGAGGTCGTGTCGCTGTACCTCGAGGACGGCGTGCGCGAGAGCGCGGCGCTCGCGCGCGACATCGCGGGAGCACTGTCGGACTTCGCGACGTGGCAGGAGCTCGAGGAGGTGCGCGTGCGGAACGTGGAGCC
>DATKDR010000082.1:0-2918 GCA_035512635.1 Longimicrobiales bacterium
CTGAGGCTCCAGGCTCTAGGCCTCAGGCGCTGGCAAATGCGACGGCAGGTAGGCGCGACGTGGAGCCGGCGGCGAGCAAGAAACCGGGAGAAGGCGGGGAAGGGACTAGAGCCCAGAGCCTAAAGCCTAGAGCCTCCGCGGAGGTGCGCCCGTGACCCTGCACGACCTGATTCACGACGACCGGCCCCACGTCTTCGATGGCGCCATGGGCACGATGCTGTACCAGAACGGCGTGTTCATCAACCGCTGCTATGACGAGGTCAATCTCACGCAGCCGGAGCTGGTCGCGCGCATCCACGAGCAGTACGTGGCCGCAGGCGCGGAGCTGGTCGAGACGAACACGTTCGGCGCGAACCCGGTGAAGCTCGCCGAGTACGGCCTCGAGGCCCGCACGCGCGAGATCAACGCGGCCGCGGCGCGCATCGCGCGCGATGCGGTGCGCGGACGCGCGCTGGTCGGCGGCGCCGTCGGTCCGCTCGGCATCCGCATCGAGCCGTACGGCCCCACCTCGCTCGAGGAGGCGCGCGGCTACTTCCGCGAGCAGGTCGAGGGATTGCTCGAGGGCGGCGTCGATTTCGTCATCCTCGAGACGTTCGCGGACCCGAGCGAGATCCGTGAAGCGCTCGCCGCCGTGCGCGAGGCGTGCGACCTGCCCGTCATCGCACAGATGACGATCAACGAGCAGGGCACAACCGTCTACGGCACGAGCGCGGAGCTGTGCGCGCGTCGTCTCGACGAATGGGGCGCCGACGTGATCGGGCTCAACTGCTCGGTCGGCCCCCACGCGATGCTTGCGGCGGCCGAGTCGATGACGGCCGCGACGTCGAAGCGGCTGTCGGCGCAGCCCAACGCGGGCCTGCCGCGCGAGATCCACGGCCGCAAGATGTACATGGCCTCGCCCGAGTACATGGCGAAGTACGCGCAGCGGCTCATCCGCACGGGCGTACGCTTCATCGGCGGCTGCTGCGGCACGACGCCCGCGCACATCCGCCAGATCAGCGACGCGGTGCAGGCGATCGCGCCGCGTCAGCCGCGCGCGCGCCACGTGGTCGTCGCCGACGCGGAACGTCCGGCGGCCGCCGCGGGCGTCGACGCGGTGCCGCTCGCGCAACGCTCGCGCTTCGGCGCCAGGCTGGCCGCGGGCGAGCTGGTCACGAGCGTGGAGATCGTGCCGCCCAAGGGCGTCGATCCCGAGAAGATGCTCGCCGGCGTCAGGCTGCTGAAGGAGGCGGGCGTCGATGCGGTCAACGTGCCCGATGGCCCGCGCGCGCAGATGCGCATGGGCGTGCTCGCGACGTCGCTCCTGATCGAGCAGCGCGTCGGCATCGAGACCGTGATCCATTACTGCTGCCGCGACCGCAACCTGCTCGGCATGCTGTCCGACCTGCTCGGCGCGCACGCGCTCGGGCTGCGCAACCTGCTGCTCATCACGGGCGACCCGCCGAAGATGGGCCCGTACCCGGAAGCCACCGCGGTCTTCGACATCGACTCGATCGGCCTGACGAATCTGGTCAACCACCTGAACAAGGGACTCGACCCGGGCGGCAACCCGATCGGTCAGCCGACCGCGTTCACGATCGGTGTGGGCGTCAACCCCGCCGCACTACAGCCGGACGAAGAGCTGAAGCGCTTCTACTGGAAGGTCGACGCGGGCGCCGAATACGCGATCACGCAGCCGATCTTCGACGCCGACCGACTGCTGTCGTTCGTGGGCGAGCTCGATCGCCGCGGCCTGCGCATCCCCATCGTCGCCGGCATCTGGCCGCTCGTCTCGATCCGCAACGCCGAATTTCTGGCCAATGAAGTGCCCGGCGTAGTCATCCCCGATCACGTGCTCGACCGCATGCGGAAGGCATCCGCGCGCGGCAGTGAGTTCGCCCTCGCCGAAGGCATCGCGATCGCGCGGGAAACCTTCGACGAGGTCCGCGACGTGGTGCGCGGGATACAGGTGTCAGCGCCGTTCGGGAAGGTGGAGCTGGCGCTGGAAGTGCTGGTGCATGCCAGGCGAGCGGCACCGTTGGTGCCGCAGGCGAGTGGCGCTTAGCGCCACAGGCGAGTGCTCGCTGCGCTCGCACAGGCGGGTGCGCTTCGCGCACAGGGGGTCGTCCGCGCGAGCCGCCACCTCCCTATCTTCCCATTTCACTTGACCTTTCCTGCCATGGCAGGGCCCCGATCGGTCCCTCATCCTTGGGAAATCTCGAACCAACCCGAGGATCCATGGCGGTTCTTATCCAGGACACCCCCGTCTACCGGGAGGCTATGGCCTTTGCAATCGCGGTCGACGAGTTCGCAGAGGCGCTGCCGCGTTTCCGCGGCTACCTGAAAGACCAGCTCAGGCGTGCGTCGCTGTCGATCCTTCTGAACCTGAGAGAAGGAGGAACGGAACTCCTGCCGCGTGAGAAGGCGCGCTTCTACCGCATCGCCAAACGTTCCGCCGCCGAATGCGCCACAGCTCTGGACTTCGCCGCACACGTGGTTCCCCAGATGGCGGACAGCGCGTGCCACCTGAGCAACGACGCGACCTCCCTCCTCTCACAACTCTACCGCCTGAGCCGCAGCCAGCTGCGCCGCTCCAAAACGGAGGCCCGGCAGTAGGAACCGAGGGCAGGGGGTTGCCATGCGCCCTCCTGTGGCGCGTCAGCGCCACCCGCCTGTGCGCGCGAAGCGCCGCACTCGCCTGCGGCGCAACGCGTCGCTCGCCTGTGGCGCGTTCAGCGCCACTCGCCTATCCTCCACGATCCCACGTCAGCAGACCGACCAGACCGGCAATGGATTCCAACCTCGACCAGCTGATCGACCGCGGAAAGCAGGCCTACGAGCGCCGCGATTACGTGACCGCGCTCGCCAATTTCCACGAAGTGATCGAGCGCAATCCGCGTTATCCGGACATTCGTCATCTGACGGGGCTGTGCCTCAGC
>DATKDR010000083.1:0-2371 GCA_035512635.1 Longimicrobiales bacterium
GCAGGATACGTCCGCAGGAAGATGAGCGCCGAGCTCCGCCCCGCGTAGGCGCGCTCGAGCCAGTCGAGTGACTGGGCCGCGTCACCAATGTACGCCCATAACCCGGCGAGGCGTAAAGGATCGGGATGGCTCCCGGCCTGACGCAGGTCCATGTCGAGCCAGCTCCGCCAGAAACCGCGCATGCCGTCCTTCGCGAAGGCGGCGCGGAGAGCGTCCATCTCTCCCGGCGTGGCGTCGCGGAGCGCCGCGACGCGCAAAAGCTCCTGGACGGCGTCATCCGCGCGGCCCCGTGCCAGGTGTATCTCAGCGCCGATGGGCAGCGCCGGACCGATGCCGAGCACATTCGGGTTCATCGGGTCGAGCTGCCGCGCCCGCTCGTACTCCGCCAGCGCTTCGTCGTGCCGGCCCGCCTTCATCAGCTCCAGGGCGAGAATGGCGCGCGCCCGCGCGTTCAGCGGGTCGAGCGCGATGCCGCGCAGGCGTGCGTCCACGGCCTCGTCGATCCGTCCGGCAACGGTCAGCTGGTTGCCGAGGTGGTGCCAGGCGTGCTGGTCGTTAGGATTCAGGTCCACCGCCCGCCGCAGCGCTCGCTCGCCGCCCTCCCAGTCCCACTCGTAGAAGAGCCGCAGGATCCCGAGTGCGACGTGTGCCTCACCGAGCTCCGGGTCCAGCTCGAGCGCCCGCTGCACCGCGGCGCGCATCTCTGCCACACCCTGCTCCTGCGACACATACCCGAAGTTGATGGCCGGCCCCAGGACGTTGGCCTTCTCGGCCCACGCCAGCGCGAAGCCGGGCTCGAGCTCGATCGCACGGCCGAGGAGCTCCATCGCCGAGCGCATCGCGTCCCTGCTCAGATCGTCGCGGAGGTGCCGGGCTCGAAGGTACAGATCGTAGGCCGCCAGATTCGGCGTGCGCTGCGCAGCCGCCGCGGCGCCGCGCGGCGGCAGGCGCAGCTCGAGCGCGCTCGCGATCGCCCCCGCGATCTCGTCCTGCACCGCGATGACGTCCGACACCTGCCGGTCGAATTCGCCCGACCAGATGTGGTAGCCTGACGCCGCGTCGATCAGCTGCGCCGTCACCTTGATCCGGCTTCCCTGCCGTCGCACGCTCCCCTCGAGCACGGCCTCCACATCGAGCGTGTCGCCGATCACGCGCACGTCCAGCCGGCCGTCGCGCAGCGCGAAGGATGACGTCCGCGCGGCCACCCGCAGACCGTCGACGTGACTGAGGGCGGTGATGATCTGCTCGCTGAGTCCGTCGCTGAAGTACCCGTTCTCCGCGTCGCCGCTCATGTTCGCGAACGGCAGGACGGCGACGGAGCGTGCGGGCGGGGAGGCGTCCGGCCACAGAGCCCATCCGACCGCGGCGACGGTTGCGATCGCGCCGAGCATAACGGCAGCCAGGCGCAACACTCGGCGCGGGGTGGCGGGCACCGAGACGACCTGCGGCGATGGCGCAGGCGCATACTGCGCCGGCCCGCCGCCGGAGGGCTCGACGCTGACCTCGCCTGGGGATCCAGTCGGCGTCGGGATTTCCACCGCCCCGTTGCCATGGCTTGACTCGACCCCAGGCGGCGTCATCGTTGGCCGAACCGGCTCCGCTCGAATCGACTCCGCTCGTAGCGGCTCCGCCCGCAGCTGCTCCGCTAGTGCCGCCACCGGAGAGGGCGCCAGCAGCCCGACCTCCTCGCGGAGCAACCGCTCATGGAGGCTCGCGTGCTGAAGCGCGCCCGCCCGGTTGCCGCCGGCGTCAAGCGCCTGCACGAGGCAGATCGCGACCCGCGAATCGTACGGGTCGTGCGCCGCGCGCTTCCGCCACCATTCGGCGGCGCTCTGGAAGTCCCGTCGCCGCTCCGCCGCCTCGGCTAACGCTTCGAGGGCTCGCGCATAGGCTCCAGCGAGCCGCTCGCGCTCCGCGTCGCTCCAGCGCTCGAACTCCGGTGCGCCGGCAACGAAGAAGCCGTCGAGAAACGGCCCGCGGAACAAGGCCACCGCGGCGTCGTGATCGCCGCGCCCGATCGCGGCGTCGAACTCCGCGACGTCCACGCCGACGATCTCGCCATTGAGCCGAAGGTCGTCGCCCTGGGAAAGGATCGCCTCTTCACCGAGCGCCTTCCTGAGCTCGTAGACGGAGACGTTCAGGAGGTTCCGCGCCCGCTCCGTGTCGCTCTCCGGCCAGAGCAAGCCAAACAGCTTGTCGCGGCTGACACCGGAACTTGGGGCGCAAGCGAGGCGGGCGAGCAGCGCGAGACGGTGCCGCTGCGCGGCGCGGCCGGCGAGGGGGCTGCCGTCCTCGCGACTCAGGGAAACGCCGCCGAACAATCTCAGGCGAAACATCAGCGGAGGAGTTTAGCGCGGGTTCACGCGGGCGA
>DATKDR010000084.1:0-13353 GCA_035512635.1 Longimicrobiales bacterium
TGGTGCAGGTCGCCCCAGGTCCGCCCGGCGACGGCGTCGACGGCCTCGCGCATCGCCCGCTCGTTCAGCCGCGCGAACGCGCGCGCGCCGTCGGCCTGGGCGCGCCACGGCAGCGCGCGCAGCTCGAGCACGTGATCGATCGCGCCGCGCAGCATGGCGCCCGGCTCGCCGCCGTACAGGTCGGTTGCGGCGTGCTGGCGCAGCTTCTGGTACCACGCGTAGTAGACGGGCGCGATGCGGCTGTCGGTGGTGGCGCGAGCGTCCCAGGCAGCGAGCACGTCGGCGATCGAGTCGAGGCCCGCTGCGCGTGCGGCGTCGATCGCGCGATCGCGGTAGCGCAGCGCGTGCATGTCCAGCACGTCGAGCTGCATGCGATGCACGTGCGCGGCCGTCAGCGGCGCGCGCGCGGATTCGATCATCCGCTCGATGCGCATCGCGCGGAACGGCGTCTCCCACACGCCGGATACCAGATCGGCGAGCGGCGCCGCGGCCTGGCGGTTGTTCGCCGTGATGATGTAGCCGGCGGCGACGTCCGCGCCGGCGGCCGGATGCTCCTCAAACGGCAGCCGACCCGTCCAGTCCCAGGCGCCGGTCCAGCCGGGCACCGGCAGGCGGGGCGGCAACCGTCGGGCGCCGCGTACCGGCACGTGGCCGCTCAGCTGATAGCCGAAGTCGCCGGCGGTGTCCGCGAAGACGACGTTCTGGTGCGGGTTCTCGAACTCGCGCAGGGCAGCGCGGAACTCGGCCGCGCTCGTCGCGCGGTTCATCGCGGGCAGGGCGGCCACCGAGCGGGACGGGTCGTGCGCGGCCCAGCGCAGCGCGACCGGCGCATCACCGAGCCCGGCGGTGACGTCGCTGATGACCGGACCGTGACGCGTCCAGCGCACGCGCTGCACGACCGGCTCGTCGCGCCCCTTCACGCGAATCCTCTCCTCGATCACGCGGAACGGCTCGGAGCCGTCGGGCGTCAGGTAGCGTGTCGTGTCCGCGGGATCGAGGCGCTCGACGAAGAAGTCGACATCGTCCGTCATCGCGTTGGTGAAGCCCCACGCGACCGCGCGGTTGTGCCCCGCGACCACGAACGGCACGCCGGGAATCGACATGCCCGCGATGTCGTAGCCGGCCCCATGCAGCGCGATGAGGTACCAGATGCCGGGCGCGCGCAGCGGCAGGTGCATGTCGTTGGCGAGGATCGGCTTGCCCGACGCGGTGCGCGCGCCGCCGATCACCCATGCGTTCGACGCCATGCGCACGCTCATGCTTTCCAGCAGGATCCGCGCGCCCTCCGGAATCGCGGCCTCGAACGGGGCGTCCGGACTCGGGTGTTCCGACGCCTGCAGGATCGTCGCACCCCACGCCGGATAATCGGGCGCGAGCCAGCGGGCACGCTCGGCGCCGATCCGCGCCACTGCGCGGGCGAGGTCGATCTCGAAGAGATACGACGACAGGTCCCACGCCATCAGCTTCTCGATCGCGAGCACGTGCCGCACCGTCCACGGCTCGGGATCGATGCGCAGCAGCAGGAACTCGGGGGGAGGCGCGCCGGTGCGCGCATCGATGAACGCGTTCACGCCGTCGGCATAGGCCTGGAGCCGCGCGCGCGCGTCCGCCGCGAGTCGCGCCTCGACGGCGCCGGCCGCGCTCCAGATGCCGAGCGTCCGCAGGAAACGGTCGCTCGCGACGAGATCCTCGCCCAGCGCCTCGGCCAGCCGGCCCTCGGCCACACGGCGGAACACCTCCATCTGCCACAGCCGATCCTGCGCGTGCACCCAGCCCTGCGCGAACAGCAGGTCCCGCTCGGTCGCGGCGAAAACGTGGGGAATGGCGAGGGAGTCGCGGATGATGCGCACCTCGGCGTCGAGGCCCGGCAGCGCAACCGTCCGGTCGTAATCCGGCTCCGCCGTGCGCAGCCAGGCGACCAGGCAGCCGACGCCGACGAGCAGTAGCACCACGAGCACGAGCAGCGTGATGCCGACGCGCCGGAGCACCGGCGTCATGCCTCCGTCCCGCGGCGCCCCCCGGTGGCCGGAGCGGCCGGGTCGCGCCCGCCGGTGGGCGACGGCATGCCCGCGAGCGCGGCCGCCCCTACCGACTGCTCGTCGCTCGTCGCGATCGCGTCCAGGATCGCCTTCAGCACCGCGATCAGCACCGGTCCGATGACGATGCCGATGATGCCGAACGTGTACACGCCCGTGACCAGCGCGATGAACATCCAGTAGAAGTTGAGGACCTGCGAGCGCTCGGCGGCGATCTTCGGCCGCAGGTAGAGCGACATGAAGATGGTGTTGACGAAGAAGCCGATCACGATCATCAGCACGCCGCCGAGCACATTGTCGCGGAACACCATCAGATAGATGGCGACCGGCACGTAGACCGACCACGAGCCGACGACCGGGAAGAAGCCGATGAAGAACGAGACGATCGCGAGCACGAGCGCGAGCGGCACGTCCCAGACCACGTTCATGATCAGGATCAGCGAGGACTTGATGAGCTGCGTCAGGAACGTCGCATACAGCGAGCCGTAGACGACCGCCCGCATGTTGCGCGAGATGCCGCCCGACAGGTCGCGGTAGCGGCCGGGGATGCGCGCGCGCAGATAGCGGATGATGCGCTCGTGGTCCGTCAGGATGTAGAACACCGTGAACAGGAAGACGGCCACCGAGATGACCAGGATGTCCGCGGTCTCCTGGAGCTCGTCGACGATCTCGCCGGTGCGCGCCGCGGCGTACGCGACGCCGCGCGTCAGCTCGTCGTCGATGTCGTAACCCTCGAAGTACGGCAATCGGTGCAGCGCGACGTTGACGTCGTGCACGACCGACTCGCGGTTCTCGCCCAGGTACTCCGCCGCGCCCGAGAGCTCGTTCCAGCTGTAGACGAGGATACCCAGCAGCGGCACCGTGACCAGCGTGATGCCGAGGATCGCGGTCAGCGTCTCGTTCCGGAGCTGCGACCGGAGCCAGCCCTGGAACGGCAGCATGTAAATGCCGAGCACGAGCCCCGCGATCGCGCCCACCATCACCTCGTGCACCATGTAGAAGAAGAGCACGACGATGAACGCGAGCAGGATCAGCGTGACGAACGCCTTGCGCAGCTCGGGGATGGGGTACTCGCCGAGGCCGATCCAGTCGCTGCGGCGGTCGTTGCGTCGGCGATCCGTGGGTCGCGGCTTCGATCGCTTGGGCCGCTGGTCCATGTCAGGCGTCCAGCGCGTGCTCGAGATCGGCGAGCAGGTCCGCCTCGTCCTCGATGCCGACCGAGATGCGGATGAAGCCGGGCTCGATGCCGATCGCCGCGCGCTCCGCATCGCTCAGGTGCTTGTGCGACGTGTGGCGCGGCATCGATGCGAGCGACTCCACGCTGCCCAGGCTCGGCGCGACGTAGATCAGCCTGAATCGGCGCATCACCGCTTCCGCCCGCTTGTCGCCGCCCTCGACGACGAGCGAGAGCATGCCGCCGAACGCGGGCAACAGCTCGCGCGCGAGCGCGTGGTCCGGATGGCTCTCGAGCCCCGGGTAGATCACCGTGCGCACGCCCTTGCGGCCGTCGAGCGCCCGCGCGAGCGCGAGCGCGTTCCGGCACTGGCGCTCGACGCGCAGCGCCAGCGTCTTTACGCCGCGCTCGAGCAGCCAGGCAAGGTGCGGATCGATCGCGGGGCCGAACGAGCGCAGCTTCTGGATGACTTCCTCGATGACGGCGATCTGGCCGGCGACCACCCCCGCGGTCACGTCCGAGTGGCCGCCGAGATACTTCGTCGCGCTGTGGATGACGACGTCCGCGCCGTGCTCGAGCGGACGGAACAGCGCCGGCGTCGCGAACGTGTTGTCGACGATGACCGCGACGCCGCGCTCCTTGGCCGCGTTCGCGATCGGCCGGATGTCGGTCAGCCGCAGCGTCGGATTCGACAGCGTCTCCAGCACGACGACGCGCGTCGTCTTGCGCTGCATCGCCCTGGCCCAGCGCCCGCCGTGCGGCACGAACGTCGTGTCGATGCCGAGCCGCGGCAGGTCGGACGTGAGCAGCTTGAGCGTGCCGCCGTACAGCCCCTGCGCCGCGACCACGTGGTCGCCCGCGTTCAGGAACGCGAGCAGCGCGAGCGACATCGCCGCCATGCCGCTGCCGACCGCGACCGCGGCTTCGGCGCCCTCCAGCGCGGCCAGCCGTCGCGCCAGCGCCTCCTGCGTCGGATTGTTGCCGTAGCGCGTGTAGAGGACGTCGCCGTCGGGCACGATGTCGTTGATGAACGTCGACGACTGGAGGATCGGCGTGCTAAGCGGCTCGCCGGCTTTCGGTCGCGCCGACGCGCCATGGACGGCCTTCGTCGAAATGCCCCTCGTCGCGGCCTGCTTCTCTCTGGCCAAGGTCCCGCCCGGTCGTGTGGTGGAAGGATCCGGCGAAACTATTGGCCGGACGTTCCATCGCGCCAATCCCTGCCGCGCCACCCTTGACGCACTCGCCGATCGCAGGGCATTCTGCACCGACCCCAGCGGCCGATCCCCACCACCGGGCACCGAATGCCCCAACGCCACACGAAAGCCGAGGCGGAGGCGGTTCTGCGTGAGCTTCCCTCGGTGCTCGGCGCGTTCGTGCGCGAGGACGTGCATGGTCATCCGCGCGAGGTGCATCTGCTGGTCCGGCACGACACGGTTCCGCGGGAGCTCGCGCGCGACGTGCGCGACCTGCTGGAGGAACGGCTCGGGGTTCCGGTCGATCAGCGCGTGATCAGCATCGCCCAGGTCGCGGCCAACGGCGGCACGACGCTGCGGGATGCGCTGCTGGACGCGGAGGGGGCGGGCGTCGACGGGGCGGGCGCGGCCGTCGAGGAACCGCCGCCCACGCGCCTGGCGCTGGTGAGCATCGAGTCGTCCCGCTCGCTCGGCTGGATCGAGACGCGCGCGCTGCTGCGGCGCGGCGTGGTCGAGTTCGAGGGCACCGCGCGCGAAGTGGAGTCGGCGGGCGGCGCCGCGCGCGCCGGCGCCCGGGCCACCGCGGCCGCGCTGTCCGCCGCGTGCGAGCCCGGCCTGCGCGTCGATGTCGAGACGGTCTCGCTGGTGAGCGCGTTCGACCGCGAGCACGCGCTCGTCTCGACCGCCGCCGCTTCCCCGCTCCTGGGGCGCGGCGTGCGCACGCTCGTCGCCGCTCAGCCGGTCGAGGGCGATCCCGTGGAAGCCGCCGCCCTCGCCGTCCTCAAGGCGACGAACCGCGTCGTGGCGCTGGCGCTGGCATCATCGCGGGCGTGACGTCAGCACCAGCAGCGCCGGCGTGACCGTCAGCACCAGCAGCGTGGCGCTGGTGAGCCCGCCGATGAGGGCGTAGCCGAGCGCGTTCCAGATGTTGGCGTCCGCCGACTCGCTGAAGAGCACGAGGGGCAGCAGGCCGAGCACCGTCGTCGCGCTCGTCATCAGGATCGGCCGCACGCGGTCGAGCGCGCCCTGCACCACCGCCTCTCCCATCGGCACGTCCTGCTCGCGCGCCAGCCGGTTCACATGATCGACCAGCAGGATCGCGTTATTGACGACGATGCCGCCCATCATGATCACGCCGACGTAGGCCTCGCGCGTGAAGCTCGCGCCGGTGAGCCAGAAGATCAGGAACACGCCGATCAGCGCCATCGGCACGCTGAGCAGCACGATGAACGGCTGACGCAGCGACTCGAAGAGCGCGGCCGTGGTCATGAAGACGAGGATCAGCGCGGCCGCGATCACGATCCAGATCTGACGCCGCTCCTCCTCGTCCCAGCTCCAGCCCTCACCCGTTTCGATCACGAACCCGGCGGGCAACGCCGTCGCCGCCATGACCGCCTCGTGATAGCGGTCGCCGAGCTTCTGCGGCCCGCGGAACTCGTAGCTGACCAGGCGCTGATACTGCTGGTCCTCGCGCACGATGCGGCTCATGACGTCGCGCTCCGCGAGCGATGCCACCTCCCCGAGCCGCACCACGCCGCCGCCGGGCGTCGGTACGAGCAGCTGCACGAGCGCGAGCACGTCCATCTCACGGCTACCGCCGAGCTTCACGCGGAAGACCCGCTCCTCGCCTGCGACCTGGATCACGTCGCCGCGCGTGCTGCCGCCGACCGCGGTGCCGACGTACGCGACGACGTCGCGCGCCGACAGACCGTGCAGCACGAGCCGCCCGCGGTCGAGGCGTAGCACGACCTCGGTCGCTCGATCGCGCTCGTACCAGCGTCCCCACGAGTTGGTGTCGACGTCGCGCACGCGCGAGAAGCGGCGCAGCCGGGCGCCCAGGTCCTCCGCAATGTCGCGCACCATCTCGTAGTTGTAGCCAAGGACTTCGATCGAGTAGTTGGGCGGGCTCGAGCCGCCGCCGTAGAACGACGGTCCGAAGCCGTACACGCGCACCTCCGCCCCGCCGAACAGATGGCTGTAAGCGAGGAGCTGCTCCTTGATCACGACGGGGACGGAGGTCTGCGCGAGCGAGTCGGGGAACGAGACCTGGATCGACGCGTTCGTTGGACCGACGTGCGTGGTGAATCGCCCGACCTCGGGCATGGCGCGCAGGCGCTCCTCGAAGAAGCGCGCGTACTGGTCGGTACGCTCGATCTCCGCGCCGCGCGGCAGTCCGATCTGGATCCTGATGTACGTCCGCTCATTCCACCAGCTCGTCCACAGCACCCCGCGCGGGACGTGCTTGTCGAACAGGTAGTACGACCCGGCCAGCGCGAGCAGCCCAAGCACGATCGGCAGCCAGGGTCGTCGCACGCTCGTGCGCACGAGGACGCCATAGGCGCGCAGGTACCAGGCGCCCGGCATCGGGCGTTCGGCATCGATGCTGTCGCCCGCTGCCGTAGCGCGGTCGCCTACCGACGCGCCATCCCGTGCGCCTACTGCCGGATCGGATGAGTCCAGCAGGCGCGCCGCGACCGCAGGAATGAACGTGAACGCCACGAACAGGCTCGCGATCAGACTGAACGCGACGACTACGCCGAGCGGCACGTAGTACGCCCGCAGCTCGCCCTGGTGCCAGATAAAAGGGACCACCACGATGATGGTCGTGGCGGTCGCGGCGAGGACGGGAAGGACGACCTCGCGCGCGCCGCGCTCCGCCGCCACCGCCGGCGCATCCCCGCGTCGCCAGCGCGCATGCACGTTCTCGAGCACGACGATCGCGTTGTCCACGATCAGGCCGAAGCCGAGCGCGAGCCCCATCAGCGTCAGCATGTTGAGCGACATGCCGCCGAAGTGGACCAGGTTGAGCGTGATCAGCACGGAGAACCCGATCGTGCCGAAGACGATTGCCGTCGATCGTACGGACTTCAGGAAGAGCAGCAGCACGAGAAAGATCACGCCGGCGGCGATGATCGCGCGGAAGCGCAGGTCGGAGAGCTGCGCGCGGATCGCGTCGCTCTGGTCCTCGTCGAGAATCAGCCTCACGCCGGCGGGCAGGGGCGGATCGGGCGCCGCGAGCGACGCGCGCACCGCATCCGCGACGCGCACCGCATTGCTGCCCACCGCGCGGAACACCTCGAAGGAGACGGCAAACCGACCGTCGACGCGATAATGCGACGTCGCCTCCTCGTACGTGTCGTGCACGGTCGCGAAGTCGCGCAGGCGTACGACGCGGCGACCATCCGCGAGCACCACGGCCGACAGCACTTCGTCGATCGACTCGATGTCCTCGCGGATCGCGACCGGCCGCCGCACGCCGGCCACGTCCACCGCGCCGCCCTCCTGCGTCAGCTCGAGCAGTGCGACCGCCGCCCGCACGCGCTCCGGTGCGATGCCGAGCGCGAGCATGCGCGCGTCGTCCAGCCCGATCTCGAGCAGTCGGCGTCGGCCGCCGGCTGCGACCACCTCCGCGACGCCGTCGATCTCGCGGAGCGCGGGCGCGATCGCCGTGTCGACCAGCGCGCGCAGGGTCTCGAGCGTGTACGGTCCCGTGACCGTGTAGCGCATGAAGCTGCGCGACTGCTCGCGGAACTCCTCGGGCACGTAAGCCTGCACCCACGGGCCGCGCACCCCTTGCGGCAGGTCGCGCTCGAGCGTCGCCAGCCGCTCGCTCATCTCGAGCCGCACGAACTGCATGTCGACGTCGGCACCGAATTCGAGGCTGACGCGGGCCGACGATTCCTCCGACACCGACTCGATGCGCCCGACGCCCCGCACCTGCTGGAGCACCGCCTCGAGCGGCGCGGTCAGGAACGCCTCGACCGTCTCGGGCGACGCGCCCGGCCAAGCGGCCGTGACGGTCAGCCGCGGCAGCTCGGTGTTCGGCAGCAGCTCGACCGGCAGGTTGCGCCAGGCTGCGACCCCGAGCAGCGCGAATACGGCGTACACCATGCTCACCGCGACGGGGCGACGCACGGCCTTTCGGATCACGGGCCGGACGCGGCTTCGGTTGGGCGAACCCGCAGCCGCTCGACGCGCTCGTAGATCACCGGCACCACGAGCAGCGTGAACGCGGTCGATGTCATGAGCCCGCCGATCACCGCGATCGCCATGGGCGCGCGCAGCGCGGCGCCGCTGCCGACGCCGAGGGCGAGCGGCAGCAGGCCGACAATGGTGGTTACGGACGTCATCAGGATCGGACGTAGACGCGCGCGTCCAGCGTCGAGGATCGCCGTGCGCAGGACCGCCCCGCGCGCGCGCGCCCGATTGATGAAGTCGACTTTCACGATCGCATCGTTCACGACGATGCCGATCAGGATGACGATGCCGATCAGGCTGATCGTGTTGAGGCCCGCGCGCGTGAGCCACAGGGCAAGCACCGCACCGATCAGCGCAAGCGGCACCGCGACCATGATGACCACCGGCTGCACCAGCGATTCGAGCTGCGCGGCTATGATCATGTAGACCAGCAGCAGGGCGAGACCGAAGGCGAAGGCGAGATTGCGGAAGCTGCGGCGCATCTCCTCGTTCTCGCCACCGACGTCGACGCGCAGGCCCGCGGGCGGCGGAATCCGCTCGACCACTTCGGCGACGGCCTCGAGCGCGCCGGAGAGACCACCTTCCCTGACATCGGCGAGCACCGGTACGACGCCCGCCTGTCCGCTCCGCCGGAGCTCGCTCGGGCCGACTGTCGCTTCCGTGCGCACCAGCTCGCGCAGCGGGACGCCCGCAACGCGCACCCGGTCGAGCGTGGCGAGCGAGCGGCGCTCCTCGTCCGGCAGCCTCACGGTCACCGGGACGCGCCGACCGAAGTCGACGAAATGCGTCGCGACGCGACCGTGCATCGACGTCTCGACCGCGGCGGCGACGGCGCTCACGTCCAGGCCGTAGCGCGCGATCGCGTCGCGATCCACACGCACGCGCACTTCCGGCTGTCCCAACTCCACGCCGAGACGGACGTCGGACAACTCGGGCGCGGCCTCCAGCGCGGCACGCAGGGTCTGCGCGTAAGCCAGGGATCGGTCGAAGCCATCGCCGCGCACCCGCAACGTCACCGCCGCCTCCCTACCGCCCAGGAAGCCACCGAGAGCGCCCGCGCCGCCGCTCTCGAAGATGAGGCTGCCATCGCCGACAGCGCGCCGCATCCCCGCAGCCACGCGATCGATCACGTCGTCGGTCGAAGCGCCGCCGTGCAGGCGCACATCGAGCGATGCCGTGCTCGAGCCGGAGCGGAGTTCGTCGACCAAGCCGAGCGTCTGCCGCCGGCCTACATGGGTAAAGATCGCGTCGACGTCGTCGTCCGCGAGCAATCTCTGCTCGAACGCGGCCGCGACGCGCGACGTCCGCTCGATCGGCGTGCCAAGCGGCAGCTCGAATCGCACCCTGAACGAGCCCTGATCCACATCCGGCAGCACCGAGCGCGGCAGAGTCGATGCGATCAACAGCGCGAGCGCGAGCGCCGCCAAGTTTCCCCCGAGCACGCGTCGCGGATGCTCCAGCGACCATAGGAGCGCTCGATCGTAACGCTCGGCCAGTCGTCTGAAACCGCGGTCCACCCATTCCAGCAGCGGAAGCGACACCGCACGGTCCGACCAGCGCGCGGCGATCGTCGGCAGCAGCGTCAATGCGACCAGCAGCGAGACGAGCAGCGACATCGCCACCGCGAGCGACAGGTCGCCGAACAGCTCGCCCGCCACGCCCTCCACGTACACGATTGGCCCGAAGACCGCGATCGTGGTCAGCGTCGAAGCGATGACCGCGCTCTGGACTTCCTCGGTGGCGACCACGGCCGAAACAGCGGCTCCCCTCCCGACCACCCCTTCTCCCGGTGTCGCTTTTTCCCTGTGCCGCGACACGTTCTCCAGCACGATGATCGAGTTGTCGACCAGCATACCCGTGCCCAGCGCGAGCCCACCAAGCGACATAATGTTGAGCGACACGTTGAACGCGTCCATCAGCGCGAATGTCGCCACGACCGAGATGGGGATCGCGAGCACGACGACAACGGGATAGCGCGGATCCTTCAGAAACAGGAACAGTACCAGGAAGGCGAGCGCACCACCGATCAGCAACGCCTGAACCACGTTCGCGATGGAGTCGGAGATGAACCCCGCCTGGCTGGCCGCCACGTCGAGCCGCACTTCCGGGTACTCCTCGCGCAGCTGCGCCAGCACTTCCTCCACCTGCTCCGCCACGCGAACGGTATTCGCGCCCGCCTCCTTGTACAGCAGGAGCCCCACCGCTTCCGCGCCGTCGTACCGCGCGATCGCGTCCCTATCCTTCCATCCGTCGGTGACGATTGCGACATCGCGAATGCGAATCACGCCGGGAAGTCGCGGCGCGCTAGCGACCACCACCTCCCCGATCTGCTCCACTCCCTCCAGCTCGCCCAGCGTCCTGAGCGCGTAACGATACCGCCCGCGCCGGATCGTTCCGCCGGGCGCGCTCACGTTGGCCCCCGCCAGCGCGTCCGCCACGTCCGTGATTGCGAGGCCGTACGCCTCCAGCGCCTGTGCGTCGACGTCGACCTGGATCTCGCGCTCCGGCCCGCCGGTCACCGCCGCCTGCGCCACGCCATCGATCTGCTCGAGTCGTCGCTTGAGCAGCGCTTCAGCGAGGTCGCGCAACGCCCACAGCTCCCGTCCCGCGACGCTGATCGACATGATCGGCTCCGCGGTCGGATCGGTGCGCAGCACCACCGGCCGGCCGGCGAGCTCCGGCAGGGCGTCGCTCCGGTTGTCGAGCTGCTCGCGGATCCCGAGCGCCGCGAAATCCATGTCGGTGCCCCACGCGAAACCCAGTGTGACCAGCGACACGCCCTCTCGCGACACGCTCTGGAGCCGCTCGACGCCCGGCACGCGCGCGACTGCGCGCTCGATCGGCTCGCTCACCATGCGCTGCACCTCGAGCGGGCCGACGCCGGGCCAGGGCGTGTAGACGATCAGCCGCGGGTAGGCCACATCCGGCAGCAGATCGATCGGCAGCCGCAACGCCGAGACGAGCCCCACCACCGCGACCGCGACGAACAGCATCGCAACGGCGACCGGCCGGTAGACGCAGCGGCAGGCGAGAGACATCCCGGATCACTCAGGCCGTCATTCCGGCCGCGTTTCGTCGAGGGATGTCGTATCATCCACCAACCGAACGCGGGCGTCGTGGATCAGCGAGACGTGCCCGCCCGTCAGCACAATGTCGCCCGGCTCGACCAGCGCGCTGTCTTCGGCCTCGATCAGCTCGACCACGTGCTCGTTGCCGTCCCCGGTCATCACCCAGCGCCAGCGAGCGTGGCCGCCGCGCTCATCGCCGTCGTAGACGAAGATCATCGCGCGGTGATCCCGCTCGAGCACCGCAGCCCGCGGTACGAGGAGGCGGTCGGGAAGCTCCCGCGTATGGAGACGCGCGCGTGCGTACATCCCCGGCAGCACACGCCCCTCGGGATTCCGCACGACGATCGATACCCGGACCGTGCGCAACTCCCGGTCGACGTCGGGATTCACGCTCTCGATCCACCCGGCGAACGTCTCCCCCGGCAGCGCCGCGAAATCCACCTCGGCCGCGCCGCCACGCCGGAGCCACCGCACCTCGCTATCGAGCGCCTGAACCTCCACCCGGATCGGATCGATCTCGAGTACGCGCATCAAGGAATCGCCGGTGCGCACCCAGTCACCCACACGTGCCTCGATCGACGCGACGCGACCGTCGAACGGCGCGCGCAGTACGGTGCGAGAGAGAGTCAGTTCCGCCCGCTCGACCCGCACTTCGGCTGCGTCCAGATCGGCACGAACGCGCGCAAGGCGCCGCCGCTCCGCGCGCAGCTCTGCATTCGTGATCCGATCGTCCAGCAGCGTCAGCTCTCGATACGACAGACGCGCCCGCTCCAGATTCGCCAGCGCCTCGTGCACGCCCAGCCGCGCCTCCGTGGCGTCGATCGCCAGCAGCTCCTGGCCCTCCCGCACTGCATCGGCCTCGCGCACAGGCATTCGAATGACTCGCCCAGCGGCGTTCGCCCAGAGAGTCGCGTCACGCCACGCCGCGGCTTCCGCTGCCGCCTCGACCGTCAGCCTGAGTGGCCCGCGCACCACTCGCGTACCACGAACGGGGATCAGGATTTCGGTGGGAACGTGTGAGGTGGCCGCGGGCGCGACGCCTTCTGGCCATGGAGCCAGGGCCTCCTCTGCTGCTTCGAGCCGCAGCCAGAGGGCACCGCCGGCGACGACCGGCAGCAGGCCGACGATCGCCAGGCGAGCAAGCCATCGATGTGGAAGAAGCATTCGTCCGTCCAGGAGGCGCGGTGTCAGCTACATGCTCGCGCCAACGGTGGGGCGGACCCATGGCCGGATCGGCCGAAGAGCGATGCTCTGTTTGGCTAGAGTACCTACAGGTCAGTAACCGAGGATCTCGTCGGGCTCCCGTCTGTTCCGCACCCGGCGAGTGTTCGAGTGGGGGGGTTCTACCCCTCCGCCAGCAGCGCCCTGAGCGACAAGTAGTCGCCGGCGGCCGCGCCGCGGACCAGCACGCGCTTCCTGGCGAGGGACACGAGAGCGAGGTCGACGACGTCGTCCTCCAGGCCGACGGCCTTCGCGACGGCGCCGGGGGCGAGGCGGCCGCGCTTCTGGATCTGCTGCCAGGCGGCGCGCTCGAGGCCGGTCACGTCGCCGAGCAGGATGCAGTCGTCGTCATCGTCCTCGACGACCAGCGCCAGGCCATGGCGCAGCAGCACGTCCTCCACCGGCTCGCGGTGCGCCTCGCCCATGCCGCGCGCGATGAAGAACGCCTCGGCCGGGCGGTCGTCGGACTGGTAGCGGCGGATGAGCTTGGCGACGATCTCGTCGGCGCAGGAGTAGTCGATGATGGCGACGTGGCTGAAGTCGAGGATCGACACGCACAGCTCGCCCAGCTCGCCGATCTGCGACTCGATGCCGAGGCGCAGCGCCTGGCCGGTGGGGCGGGTCACCAGGTGCGAGTAGAGCGTCGCGACCGAGCGCCGGACCATGGCGGACAGGTCGATGCG